>NZ_JANQOI010000039.1 GCF_028289705.1 Pelagibius sp. | reverse complement strand
CTCGGCATCATCATGGTGGTGAACATGGAGATCGGCATGATCACGCCGCCGGTGGGGCTCAATCTCTTCGTCACCTCCGGCGTTGCCGGCATGCCGATGATGCGGGTGGTCAGGGCCGCGCTGCCCTGGCTGGGCATCATGTTCATCTTCCTGATCCTGGTCACCTACGTGCCGTGGATCTCCACCTACCTGCCGACGACGCTCATGGGACCGGAGATCATCATCCAGTAATCACGCCGGCCCACGGCCGGACCTGGTGGGGGGAGGCGAATTGCAAGAGGGGTCTTTGCAAGACTCGCTGAAGGCCATGACCGAGAAAGGTCCGCGAAAGGCTCCAGAGGTACTCTCCTCTGGGCCTTCATGGCGTTGGCGCGGTGGGCAGCGCAGACAGGCGTTCCACCGGCGCCCCACTTTTCGTGCCCCATGCTTCATCCGGCAGGATCGCTTCCCGCCGGCCACTCCGTTTGATTTGGACTCGAGGTTGACCGATGACTGACGCACCCGGAACCGCCAACCACGATATCGATCCCATCGAGACCCGGGAATGGCTCGACGCGGTCGAGGACGTCATCGACCGCGACGGCGGCGACCGCGCCCACTTCCTGCTGGACCGTTCGGTGAAGGCGGCGCGCTCGCGCGGGGCCAACCTGCCCTTTGGTGCCACCACGGCCTACGTCAACACCATCCCCAGCGACCAGCAGACCCCGCATCCCGGCGATCTGGAGATGGAGTGGCGCATCCGCACCATCAACCGCTGGAACGCCATGGCGACGGTGGTCCGCCGCAACAAGGTCTCCAGCGAGTACGGCGGACACATCGCCTCCTTCGCTTCCTCGGCGGTGATGTACGACATCGGGCTGAACCACTTCTGGCGCACCCGCACCGATGCCCACGGCGGCGATCTCGTGTTCTTCCAGGGCCACGCGATCCCCGGCATCTATGCCCGCGCCTTCATGGAGGGGCGGCTGACGACCGAGCAGATGGACAACTTCCGCTCGGAGGTGGACGGCAAGGGCCTCAGTTCCTACCCCCATCCCTGGCTGATGCCGGACTTCTGGCAGTTCCCGACAGTCTCCATGGGTCTGGGGCCGCTGATGGCGATCTATCAGGCCCGCTTCATGAAGTACATGCACAACCGCGGCCACATCGACATGGCGGACCGCAAGGTCTGGGCCTTCCTGGGCGACGGCGAGATGGACGAGCCGGAGAGCCTGGGCGCCATCAGCCTGGCGGCGCGGGAGAACCTCGACAACCTGATCTTCGTGGTGAACTGCAACCTGCAGCGCCTCGACGGCCCGGTGCGCGGCAATGCCAAGATCATCCAGGAACTGGAGGGCGAGTTCCGCGGCGCCGGCTGGAACGTGGTCAAGTGCATCTGGGGCTCCGGCTGGGACACGCTGCTGGAGAAGGACACCTCCGGCATGTTGCTGCGGCTGATGGAAGAGACGGTGGACGGCGACTACCAGGCCTTCAAATCCAAGGGCGGCGCCTACACCCGGGAGAACTTCTTCGGCCGCTATCCCGAGACCAAGGCCCTGGTCGCCGACATGAGCGACGAGGAGATCTGGATGCTGCAGCGCGGCGGCCACGACCCGCGCAAGGTCTATGCCGCCATGCATACCGCCGCCAACACCCAGGGGCAACCGACGGTCCTGCTGGTCAAGACCGTCAAGGGCTACGGCATGGGCGAGGCGGGTGAGGGGATGAACATCACCCACCAGCAGAAGAAGCTGGCCGATGACCAGCTCCGCGCCTTCCGCGACCGCTTCAAGATTCCGGTTCCGGACGAGGAGCTGGCGAAGGCGCCGCTGGTGGAGTTGACAGCGGAGCAGAAGGCCTATCTGAAGGCGCGCCGCGACGCCTTGGGCGGGGCCTTTCCGGAGCGCAGGTGGCGCGACTCTCCGAAGCTGGAGATCCCCAAACTCGATGCCTTCCAGGCACAGATCAAGGGCACCGGCGAGCGCGAGATTTCCACCACCATGGCCTTCGTGCGCATCATGACCACACTCTGCCGCGACAAGAAGGTGGGCAAGCAGGTGGTCCCCATCGTGCCGGACGAAAGCCGCACCTTCGGCATGGAGGGCATGTTCCGCCAGCTCGGCATCTACAGCCCCAAGGGCCAGCTTTACCGGCCCGAGGACGCCGACCAGTTGATGTTCTACAAGGAATCGAAGTCGGGGCAGGTGCTGCAGGAAGGCATCAACGAGGCCGGCGCCATGGCCGACTGGGTCGCCGCGGCGACATCCTACGCCGTGCACGGCGTGCCGATGATCCCCTTCTACATCTTCTATTCGATGTTCGGCTTCCAGCGCATCGGCGATCTCGCCTGGGCGGCGGGGGACAGCCGGGCGCGGGGTTTCCTGGTGGGCGGCACCGCCGGGCGGACCACCCTGAACGGCGAGGGCCTGCAGCATGAGGACGGTCACAGTCACGTGCTGGCCGGCACCATTCCCAACTGCGTCAGCTACGACCCAGCCTTCAGCTACGAGGTGGCGCTGATCGTCCATCACGGCCTGCAGCGCATGTTCGTCGATCAGGAGGACGTGTTCTTCTATGTGACGGTGATGAACGAGAACTACAGTCACCCCGACATGCCCGAAGGCGTGGAGGAGGGGGTGATGCGCGGTCTCTACTGCTTCTCCAAGACCGCCCGGCCCGGCAAGAAGCATGTGAACCTCATGGGCTCCGGCACCATCTTCCGCCAGGTGATGATGGCGGCCGAGGCGCTGAAAGCCGACTTCGGGGTCACCGCCGATCTCTGGTCGGCCCCCAGCTTCAACGAGCTGGGCCGCGACGGCGCCGACTGCGAGCGTTGGAACCGCCTCAACCCCTTGGAGGCTCCAAAGGTTCCCTTCGTGACCAAAACCCTGGCAAAGGCTAAAGGCCCGGTGATCGCGGCGACGGACTATGTGCGGAGCTATGCCGAGCAGATCCGGCCCTATGTAGAGCAACCCTACACGGTGCTGGGCACTGACGGCTTCGGGCGCTCCGACAGCCGGGTCAACCTGCGCCGCTTCTTCGAGGTCGACGCCAACCACATCGCCGCTGCCGCCATGACCGCGCTGTACCGCGATGAAAAGGTCACCAAGAGCGAGCTCAAGGCGGCGCTCGACAAGTACCAGATCGACGGCGCCAAGCCGAACCCGCGCACCGTCTAAGCGCCAAAGGGAGTGGGTGTAGACATGTCCATCATCGAAGTGAAGGTTCCCGATATCGGCGATTTCTCAGACGTGCCGGTGATCTCGATCATGGTCTCCCCCGGAGACACGGTGGCCGAGGAAGACTCGCTGATCGAACTGGAGAGCGACAAGGCGACCATGGAGGTGCCTTCACCGGCGGCGGGCAAGGTGCTCGAACTGCTGGTCAAGGAGGGCGATGCGGTCTCCGAGGGCTCGGCGATCCTGAAGCTGGAACCCGGCGAGGCCTCGGCCCCCGTCGAGCCGCCCTCGCCCAAGGGCGTGCAGGAGGCTGAACCCGCCGCGCCGCCGCCGGCAGCCGCCGCCGCGCCGGCTGCAGCAGCGCCCGCCGCGGCAGCGGCCGGAAACCTGGCGCCGGTGGACGAGGCCGGCTTCGCCAAGGCCCATGCCTCCCCCTCGGTGCGCGCCTTCGCCCGGGAACTCGGTGTCGACCTCTCGAAGATCGCCGGCAGCGGCCGCAAGGGCCGTATCCTGCGTGAGGACGTGACGGCCTACTTCAAGGGCGCGGCGGAGGTGGCGGCCCCCAAGGCGGCGCCCCAGGCCGGTGCCGGCATTCCGCCGGTCCCGGTCATCGACTTCACCAAATTCGGCGCCATCGAAGACGTGGAGATGCCGCGGATCAAGAAGATCTCCGGCCCCGCCCTGCACCGCTCCTGGCTGAACGTGCCTCACGTCACCCACAACGAAGAGGCCGACATCACCGAGATCGACAAGTACCGCAAGGAGCTGGACACGGCGGCCAAGGAGGAGGGCTATCGCGTCACCCTGCTGAGCTTCCTGATCAAGGCCAGCGTTTCGGCGCTGAAGAGCCACTGGGAGGTGAATGCCTCGATCCATCCCGACGGCGACAAGCTGATCCGCAAGCACTACTACAACATCGGCTTTGCCGCCGACACGCCCAACGGCCTGGTGGTGCCGGTGATCAAGGGCGCCGACGGCAAGGGCGTGGTCGAGATCTCCAAGGAACTCGGCACACTCAGCGCCAAGGCGCGCAAGGGCGAGCTGAAGAGCGAGGACATGCAGGGGGCGAGCTTCACCATCTCCTCCCTGGGCGGCATCGGCGGCACCTCCTTCACGCCCATCGTCAACGCGCCGGAAGTGGCGATCCTCGGCGTCACCCGCTCCAAGATGGCGCCGGTATGGAACGGGGAAGACTTCGTGCCGCGCAACATGCTGCCGCTTTCCCTCAGCTACGACCACCGCGCCATCGACGGCGCGCTTGCCGCGCGCTTCTGTGCGACCTTGAAACACCTGCTCGGCGACGTCCGCCGGCTGGTCCTCTAGGCGGAGGCCGGGGCGATGGCAATCGTAGAGGTCAAGGTTCCGGATATCGGCGATTTCGCCGACGTGCCGGTGATCACGGTGATGGTCGGACCCGGCGATACGGTCGCCGCGGAGGACCCGCTGATCGAGCTGGAAAGCGACAAGGCCACCATGGAGGTGCCTTCGCCGGCAGCCGGCAAGGTGGTGGAGATGAAAGTCTCCGAAGGGGACAAGGTCTCCGAAGGCACGCTGATCCTGACGCTGGAGGCCGAGGGAGAGGCCGCCGCTGCGGCCCCGGCGGTCTCCGGCGCCGGGGCTCCGGCGACCTCGGAGCCGGCGGGCTACGGCTCGGCGGCGGGCGTGCACGAGACCATCGAGGTCAAGGTTCCGGACATCGGCGATTTCTCCGACGTGCCGGTGATCACGGTGATGGTGGCACCGGGCGACACGGTCGCCGCGGAAGATCCCCTGATCGAGCTGGAGAGCGACAAGGCGACCATGGAGGTGCCGGCCCCCGCGGCGGGCACGGTGGCCGATGTCGCCGTCAAGGTCGGCGACCAGGTCTCCGAGGGCTCGCTCATCCTCACCCTGTCCACCGGCCAGGCGGCCCAGCCGGCCGCCGCGCCGGCTGCACCCCCGGCCCCGGCCTCGCGGCCCACCGCCCCGGTGCAGGGCGACATCCACGCCGAGATGCTGGTGCTGGGCTCCGGGCCTGGCGGCTACACCGCTGCCTTCCGTGCCGCCGATCTGGGGCTGCAGACGGTGCTGGTGGAACGTAACCCTGTGTTAGGCGGGGTCTGCCTCAACGTCGGCTGCATTCCCTCCAAGGCCCTGTTGCACGCCGCCAAGGTGATCACCGAGGCCGAGGAGATGGCCCATTTTGGCATCAGCTTCGGCAAGCCCAAGGTGGACATCGATGCCCTGCGCGGCTGGAAGGAAAGCGTGGTCAAGAAGCTGACCGGCGGACTCTCGGGCCTCGCCAAGGGGCGCAAGGTGAAGGTGGTGGAGGGGACCGGACAGTTCGCGTCGCCCAACCTGCTACGGGTCGCCACTGCCGAGGGCGAGAAGACCGTGAGCTTCGACCAGTGCATCGTCGCGGCGGGCTCCGAGCCGGTGGAACTGCCGTTCATTCCCCACGACGACCCGCGGGTCATCGATTCCACCGGTGCCCTGGAACTAGCCGATATCCCCAAGCGCCTGCTGGTGCTGGGTGGCGGGATCATCGGGCTGGAGATGGGCTGCGTCTACGATGCCTTCGGCGCCAAGGTGACGGTGGTCGAGCTGATGGATCAGATCATTCCCGGCGCCGACAAGGACATCGTCAAGCCGCTGCACAAGCGCATCGAAAAGCGCTACGAGGCGATCCACCTCAAGACTAAGGTGACGGCGGTCGAGGCCGAGAAGGCCGGGCTCAAGGTGACCTTCGAGGGGCCGGGTGGCACCACCAGCGACACCTTCGACAAGGTGCTGGTGGCGGTCGGGCGGCGGCCCAACGGCAAGATGATCGGCCTGGAGAACAGCGGCGTGGCGGTGGACGAGCGCGGCTTCATCGCCGTCGACAAGCAGATGCGCACCAACCAGCCGCACATCTTCGCCATCGGCGACGTCGTCGGCCAGCCGATGCTGGCCCACAAGGCGGTGCACGAGGGCAAGGTGGCCGCCGAGGTGGCCGCCGGCCACAAGCGCGCCTTCGATGCCCGGGTCATTCCTTCCGTCGCGTACACCGACCCGGAGGTCGCCTGGGTCGGGGTCACCGAGAACGAGGCCAAGGCCCAGGGCCTGAAGGTCGGCAAGGGGGTCTTCCCCTGGGCCGCCTCGGGCCGATCCCTTTCGCTGGGCCGCGACGAGGGCATGACCAAGGTGCTGTTCGACGAGACCACCGACCAGGTGATCGGCGCCGGCATCGTCGGCCCCAACGCCGGCGATCTCATCGCCGAGGTGGCGGTGGCCATCGAGATGGGTTGCGATGCCACCGACATCGGCCACACCATCCATCCCCATCCGACGCTTTCGGAAACCGTCAACTTCGCCGCGGAGATGTTCGAAGGCACCATCACCGATCTGATGCCGCCAAAGAAAAGGAAGTGATCGGAAGGAAGCAGTCAAAGAAACACCATCCCGGCAGTCGGACGGGCAGCGGCCTGCCGACAGCCGGGGAACGGTGAGAACCGCTGCGTCAATGTCGACAGACAGCGGCAGAGCGGCGCCGCGGGCGCCAATGAGGAGGAAATGAACCATGAGCGACAGCGTCTATAAGGTCATCGAGCTGGTCGGTACGAGCACCGAGTCCTGGGAGAAGGCGGCAACCAGTGCCGTGGATCGCGCCAGCAAGTCGCTGCGCGATCTGCGGGTCGCAGAGGTGACCTCGCAGGACCTGGTTGTCGAGGACGGCAAGGTGAAGGCTTTTCGCACCAAGCTGAGCCTGTCGTTCAAGTTCGAGGATTAGTCCCGGTTGTGCGGGCTTGTTTGGGCAACAGGCAGCGAGCCGGCCCGGTCTTCGTTGCCGTCCATCCAGGCCCCGCAAAAGGCTATCCGTTAGAGCTGCGGGCGCCGTTCGTTGGCGCCCGGCGGCCGGGCTTTTGCGGCCCGGAACCCGAGAGCGTTGCCTGCGGGCCCGGCGGCCCTTACCTTTTCGGCGGAAGGCCCTTCCTTGCCCATGGCTGTCGTTGAACAGGAGGCACCAGGCTTGGCGGTGGAACAGAGCGAGAGCGCTGAAGTCGTTCTGATCGACGACGACCCGGACGTCCTGGCCGGCGTCGGGCAGTTGCTCGAGCTTTCGGACTTCGCGGTGACGCCGCTGAGCTCCGCCGAGACGGTGTTGGACACCCTTTCCTCCGAGCATCTGGCCGCCGTGGTCTCCGACATCCGCATGCCCGGCATCGACGGCCTTGCACTGCTCGACCGGGTCCGCTCGGTGGATGCGGATCTGCCGGTGATTCTGATTACCGGCCATGGCGACGTGCCCATGGCGGTGGAGGCGATGCGCAACGGGGCTTACGACTTCATCGAGAAACCCTTTTCCTCCGACCGGCTGATCGGCTCGGTGAAGAAGGCCGCGGAGAAGCGCGCGCTGACCCGGGAGAACCGCCGGCTGCGCCGGGAACTGGCCAGTGCCTCGGGCATCGACTCGGTGATTCGCGGGCAGTCGCCGGGTATCGCGGCCCTGCGCCAGCAGGTGCAGCGCTGCGCCTCGACCAAGGCCGACGTGCTGATCTACGGTGAGACCGGGACCGGCAAGGATCTGGTCGCGCGCTGCCTGCACCAGTTCAGCGCGCGCAGCAAGGGCCACTTCGTCGCCATCAACTGCGCGGCGCTGCCGGAATCCCTGCTGCAGAGCGAGTTCTTCGGCTATGCCCCGGGCGCCTTCACCGGTGCCGCCAAGCGGCGCATCGGCAAGTTCGAGTATGCCGACGGCGGCACCGTCTTCCTCGACGAGATCGAGGGCATGCCCCTGCACCTGCAGGCGGAGTTGCTGCGTGTTCTGGAGAACCGGGTGATCGTCCGTCTCGGCGAAAACGAAGAGATCCCCATCGACATCCGTGTCGTCTCCGCTGCCAAGACGGACCTCAGCCAGGCCGTCGAGGAAGGCCGCTTCCGGGCCGACCTCTACTACCGCCTGAACGTGCTCTCCATGTCGATCCCACCCTTGCGGGAGCGGATGGAAGACATCTCGCTGCTGTTCCAGCACTTCGTCCACCAGGCCCTGGCCGACGGCGAGGAGGCGCCGGTACTCACCCCGCAGCTTCTCCAGGCGCTGGTCACCCACGACTGGCCGGGCAATGTCCGCGAGCTGCAGGCGGCGGCGACCCGCCATGCCTTGGGCTTTCCCATCGAAGTGGACCCGGAGGAAGAGGCCGGCATGCCGGTCGCCACCAGCGGCACGCTGGAGGAGAGCATCGCCCGGCTGGAACGCCATGTCATCCGCTCCGCCCTTGCCTCCACCGACGGCAACGTTGAACAGGCCTCGACGCTGATCGGCGTGCCCAAGCGCACGCTCTATCACAAGATCAAGGCGCTGGGGATCGAAAAGCCATGAGCCTCGATCTCGCCTTCCAGGACTATGGCGAAGGGCCGCCGCTGGTCATCCTGCACGGGCTCTTCGGTTCCGGCCGGAACTGGACCGGCATCGCGCGCCGCCTGGCGGAGGCCTGGCATGTCTATGCCCTCGACCTGCGCAACCATGGCGACTCGCCCTGGGCCGAGGCGATGGACTACCCCGCCATGGCGGACGACGTGGGCGCCTTTCTGGACCGACAGGGATTGGACAGGGTCGCGCTGGTCGGCCACTCCATGGGCGGCAAGACCGCCATGGCACTGGCCCTCACGCAGCCGGCGCGGATCGGGTCCTTGACCGTGGTCGACATCGCGCCGGTGGCCTATCCGCAGACCCATCAGGGCTATGTCGAGGCGCTGCAGGCGCTGGACCTCAGCGGTATCATGCGGCGGGCGGATGCCGATGCGGCCCTGCAGTCTTCGGTCCCGGAAGCGGGCATCCGTGCGTTCCTGCTGCAGAACCTGGTGGCCCGTGACGGCGGCTTCACCTGGCGCTTCAATCTCGCGGCCCTCGGGGCCGGCATGGCCGAGATCAGCGGCTTTCCCGAGGCGCCGGGGCAGGGGGCTTATGACGGCCGGACGCTTTTTCTTGGCGGCGGCCTGTCCGACTACATCACGGCGGCGCACCAGGACACTATCCGGCGCTTGTTCCCGCGGGCAAGCGTCGAGACGGTCGCCGGTGCCGGCCATTGGGTGCATGCCGAGGCGCCGGAACCTTTCCTGGAGGCGCTCCAGGGGTTTCTCGCCGGGACGGTCGATCCGCGCGGGCGTGCCGGATCTGAAAGAGGAGTCGATGACGATGTCCAAAGAACCTGAGTTCGACACCTCCGACTGGGCCCAGGTGGGGGCCAACTGGGCGGCGCTGGCGGAGAAAAGCCAACGCATCGTGCAGGCCTTTGCCGAACGCCAGGCGGAGGACGGTGGGTTTTCCATCGTCGATACCCAAAGCGTGAATCGGGCGTTTCTGGAAATGATGACCAAGATGGCGGCCGATCCCTTCCGCCTGGCCGATGCGCAAGTCCAGTTCTGGCAGGACAGTGCCCGCCTCTGGCAGTCCATGGCGCTGCGCATGCAGGGCCAGTCGGCGGAGTCGGTGGCCGAGCCCAACGCCGGCGACCGGCGCTTCAAGGACCCGGCCTGGAACGACGAGCTGGTCTTCGACTACATCAAGCAGTCCTACCTCTTGAGTTCGCGCTGGATGGAGAGCGTCGTGGGCGACGTCCGCGGGCTCGACCCCCAGGACAAGGAAAAGGTGGAGTTCTACACCCGCCAGTTCCTCAGTGCGCTCTCGCCCAGCAACTTCGCCATGACCAATCCGGCGGTTCTCAAGAAGACGACAGAGAGCGGTGGCGAGAACCTGGTCAAGGGCCTGGAGCACCTGCTGGAGGATCTGGAGAAGGGCAAGGGACGGCTCAAGATCTCCATGACCGACGAGTCGGCCTTCGAGGTCGGCAAGAACGTGGCGGCCAGTCCCGGCAAGGTGGTCTTCCAGAATGAGTTGATGCAGTTGATCCAGTACGACCCGACCACCGAGAAGGTTCACAAGCGCCCGATGCTCTTCGTGCCGCCCTGGATCAACAAGTTCTACGTCATGGACCTGCAGCCGAAGAACAGCCTGATCAAGTGGACCGTCGATCAGGGGCACACGCTGTTCGTCATCTCCTGGGTCAACCCGCGCAAGGAGCTCGCCCACAAGGACTTCCAGGACTACATGCGCGAGGGGCCGCTGGCCGCGCTGGACGCCATCGAGCAGGCGACCGGCGAGCGGGAGGTCAATGCCCTGGGCTTCTGCATCGGCGGCATCCTGATGGTGGCGACACTGGCCTACATGGCCGCCGTGGGCGACAAGCGGATCAATTCCGCGACCCTGCTGGCGACCATGGTCGACCTGCAGGACGTGGGCGAGGTCTCGGTCTTCATCGACGAGACCCAGTTGGAGTCGCTGGAACAGCACGTCGGCGAAAAGGGATATCTGGAAGGCCACCACATGGCCGAGATGTTCAACATGATGCGCGAGAATGACCTAATCTGGTCCTTCGTGGTGAACAACTACCTCATGGGCCGCGATCCCATGCCCTTCGACCTGCTCTACTGGAATGCGGACTCCACCCGCCTGCCCGCCACCATGCTGGTCACTTATCTGCGCAAGGTCTATCGCGACAACGGCCTCATGCATCCGGCCCATCTGGTGCTCGACGACGTGCCCATCGACATCGGCAAGATCGAGACACCCTGCTACATGCTGGCGACCAAGGACGACCACATCGCCCCCTGGATCTCCAGCTATCCGGCCACCCAGAGCTTCGGGGGATCGGTCCGCTTCGTGCTCGGCGCCTCCGGCCACATCGCCGGGGTCATCAATCCGCCGGCGGCCAACAAGTACTGCTACTGGACCAACGCCAAGAGCCCGGCGGATGCCGAGGCCTGGTTCGAGGACGCGGAGCGCCACGACGGCTCCTGGTGGGCGGACTGGGGCAAGTGGCTGGCCCGCAAGGGCGGCGCCAAGGTGCCCGCGCGAAAGCCGGGCGATGGCAAGCTCAAACCCATCGAGGACGCCCCCGGCGCCTACGTCAAGGTGCGGATCTCCGAATAGCGCCGGCCGGCGCTATTCCACGCGGATGTAGGCGGCCGGTCATCGCTTCTTTCGTGTATGCTCCGGTGGTTGCGGGGTTGAAGCAAGAGGCAGGGGCGCGGGGGCATGGCCGGAGGGTCCGAAGCGGATCAGCAGATCAAGATCGTCTGCCACGTGACTGCGGGATTCCCCGCCCTGCTGGCCGCCTGCGCCGGGATGCCGGGGCTCTCCCTGGTCGAAACGAAGACGCTCGCCGGGCTGGAGCGGGAGATTGCCGACGCCGACGGCCTCATTGTCTTCAACGGCGACTACACGGCGGAGGTGGCATCGCTGGCGGGGCGGCAGAAGCTGAGGTGGATCCAGTTCGCCACCGCTGGCGTCGACAATGCTGAGAAGTTCGGCGTGCCCGAGGGATGCCTGCTCTGCAACGCTGGCGACGTCTGGGCGCCGACGGTGGCCGAGCATGCTCTGGCCCTTCTCCTCGGCCTGGTCCGGCAAATCCATCTGCTGGAACGAACGCGCCTGGGGGAGGACTGGTCGCGCGAAGCCCTGGTGCCGGCCATGGGATCGCTTCAGGGACGGACCCTGGCCCTTGTCGGGGTCGGCAACATCGGCCGCGAGGTCGCGGCGCGCGCCAGGGCCTTCGGCCCGCGCATCGTCGGCGTCATACGCCAGCCCCGCAGCGTCGAGGGGATCGACGAAGCGGTTCCCTTCGAACGCCTGTTCGAGGTGCTGGCGGCGGCCGACGCCGTGGTGCTCAGTCTGGCGCTGACCCCGGAGACGCATCATCTCATCGGCCGCAAGGCCCTCGCCGCCATGAAGGCCTCGGCCTTGCTTATCAACGTGGCGCGGGGCGGGATCGTCGACGAGGCGGCCTTGATCGAGGCGCTCGGCGAAGGCCGGATCGCCGGGGCCGGCCTCGACGTTTTCGCCCGCGAACCCTTGCCTGCCGACAGCCCCCTGCGGGCACTTCCGAACGTGATTCTCTCGCCTCACGTGGCAGGTTTCGGCAATGACGGGGCGGAAGATCGGCTGGTTGATCTCTGCCGGGACAACATCGGCCGCTTCATGACCGGCGAGGCGCTGCGCAATCGCATCGCGCCGTAACGTCGCACCGGGCGCGAGCCCCTAAAGGCAAAGGTCAGAAGCGGGTGCCGTCGAGGGGCGGCAGGGCGCCGTCCAGCCGGTCGCGCATGGCCCCGAGAATGATCTCGACAGCCTGGCGGGTCGGCGGCCTGGCGTTGGTGGCGATGTTGCCGCTTTTCATCGCCGCTTCGGCGACGGCATCCCGGTCGAATCCGTTCGGCAGGCAGTCCACCAGGCCGCGGTCCAACCCGATCCGTTCGCGCATCTTGCAGACGCCCTCGGTGACGGTCGAAGAACGCATCGCATGCCTCAGCCAGTTGCGTTTGGCCGCCGGGATGGCCGGCTCGTTGAAAGCGGTGACGGCGGGCAGGGCGAGCGCGTTGCCCAGCCCGTGAATCACGTGGTATTGGGCGCCGAGCGGCGCGGCGATGGCGTGGGCCAGCCCCAGTTCCGTGCTGTTGAAGGCGATGGCCGCGAAGGTCGAGGCCAGCAGGCATTCGCCGCGCGCCTTCAGGTCCTGCGGATCGTCGACGGCATAGGGCAGCCAGCGCCACAGCTTTTCGATCGCTGCCCGGCAGAGCAGGTCGGTGATCTCCGAGGCTCTGAGCGATGTGTAGGCCTCGAAGGCGTGGGTGAAGGCATCGAAGCCGGTATGGGCCGTCGGCCCTTTCGGCAGGCTCAGCAGCAGTTCCGGGTCGAGAATGGCAACCTCCGCCATGCCGTCGCGGCTGCGCACCCTGAGCTTGATGTCGGTGCCCGCCTCGCTGATGACCGCCATCTCGGAGACTTCCGATCCGGTTCCGGCGGTGGTCGGCACGCAGATCAGGGCCGGCCGCGGCCGCATCAGGGGCGGTTGGGCCTGGGCCACGGCCGCGACACCGCCGGGGTTTTCCAGCATCAGGCGGGCGACCTTCGTGGCATCCATGGTGGACCCGCCGCCCAGGGCCACGATCAGGTCGGCGTCCTGATCGCGGAGAAAGGCGTGACAGGCCTCGACGCTGCGCGTGTCCGGTTCGCCCGGCGGCATCGCATGGATGGCGCTGTCGGCGGCGACCAGCGCAATACAGCTCTTCAGAGGGCTCGTGCCCTCTGCGTTCTGGAAGTGCTCGTCGACGACCCAGGCAACCTTGCGGGCGTTCGTCTGTGACGCGATGTCGGCGACCTCCGTCAGGCGGCCGGCGCCAAACCGCACCCGGCAGGGGGCCAGGCCGAAGTCGAAGTTCTGGAGTTCCATCGGCGCTCCGGACCTTTGCGTCTCAGTTGTCGAGAAGAATGCCGTCGCTCGGCGACCAGGCGACCCGTACTGCCGCGCCGTCCTGAAGCGCGACGTTTTGCGGGCGGTCCTCCAGGACCAGAGGCTTTTCCATGCCGATGTCGATAAAGACCTTGCGCAGGTTGCCGCTGAAGATCGTGCCGACCACCCGGCCGTCCAGACGGTTGTCGCTGTCGGCGGTCTCTGCGCTGTCGACGATACGTAGGTGTTCGGGGCGCACCGCCACCGCGAGGGTGCCCCGGGCGTCGCCGTTGGCGACCGGCGCGCGGATGGCGGCATCTTGGGCGACCTTGAGCGTGGCAAAACCATCGCGCGTCAGCACGACGTCGCCTTCGATCAGGTTGATCTGCCCGACGAAGTCGGCCACGAACTTGCTTTTCGGAGAGTTGTAGATCTCCTCGGCGCTGCCGACCTGCTCGATGAGGCCGCCGTTCATCACGACGATGCGGTCGGACATGTTCATCGCCTCGGTCTGGTCGTGGGTCACGAAGACCGTGGTGATCTTCAGTTCCTTCTGGATGCGGCGCAGCTCGATCTGCATGGATTCGCGCAGCTTGAGATCGAGCGCCCCCAGCGGTTCGTCCATCAGCAGAACGCGGGGCGGAAAGGCAACGGCGCGGGCCACGGCGATGCGCTGGGCCTGGCCGCCACTGAGTTCCGAGGGATAACGCTCTTCCACGCCGGGCAATTGAACCAGTTCCAGAAGCTGCTGGACGCGGGCTTCGATCTCCGCCTTGCCGGCCCCGCGTTCCTTCAGGCCGAAGCCGATGTTGTCGCGGATCGTCAGGTGGGGGAAGAGCGCATAGTCCTGGAACACCATGCCGATCTCGCGGTGCTGCGGCGGCAGCCCCGTAACGTCTTCCTCGCCGAGCAGGATGGTGCCGCTGGTCGGCTCCACGAAGCCCGCGATCAGACGCAGCGTCGTCGTCTTGCCGCAGCCGGAGGGGCCGAGGAGGGTGAGAAACTCACCCTCCTCGATCTCCAGATTCAGCTCCTCGAGCGCGACGACCGCGCCATAGACCTTTCTGACCCTGTCGAGCCGAACACCAGCCATAACTGTACTCCCTGCCGGCCGGACCGGTCAGATTTCAGGTTTCACCAATCGTACGTTACTTCGCGACCATACGGTTCCACTGGTCGGTCCAGGCCGAGAGGTTGATGCCGGTATAGTCGAAGCGCAGCTCGTTGGCGATCTTCTCCTGATCCAGCACCAGGATGTCGCGGATCACCTCGTCTTCGTGCATCCGTGCGATCGCATTCTTGTTGATGGGAACGATGCCGCTCTTGACCGCGAAGAGCAACTGGAACTCCTCGGTCAGATACTCGTTGATGAACCAGTGGGCGGCCTCGACGTTCTTGCCCTCGGCGCTTTTCAGGATGCCGAGCCAGCCGACCTTGGCGACGCCGACGTTGCCGTTGCCGATGACGGGATGCACGGAGTCGACATTGACCCCGGCCTTTCTGGTGCGCAGGCACCAGCCGCCGTTGGAAACGGCCGCCAGAATATCGCCGGATTCGAACTGGGAGAGGGTTTCCCCGCCGCGCGACCAGAACTTCAGCACCTTCATCTTGTTGATGAGTTCCAGCCCGGGCTGAACGTTGTCGCGGTCGCCGCCGGCGGCGATGTTGATCGCGGTGAAGTTGGCCAGCCCGCCGCCCGAGTTGATGTCGGGGAAGGAGACCTTGCCCGCCAGCTTGGGATGAATCAGGTCGGCGTAGGTCTTTGGCACCGGAATGCCCTGCTCGGCGAACTTGTCGACGTGGTAGCAGATGACCTCCTGGGTGTGCCAAGAACCGACCATGTTCTCGTTGTACTGATAGTCGTCGACATACTTCTTGTTGGGGATCTTGCTCAGGTCGACCTTCTGGAAATAGCCGGACTCCATGGCGTCGCCGATCTGGGCGTCGAGCACCTCCATCACGTCGAAGGGCGCCTTGCCGCGGCCGGTGATGACCTTGGCGAAGTTGGCCTGGGGGCTTCCGGTGACGAACTCGATCTTGCCGCCCATGGCCTCGAACTTCGGCACGATCAGTTCGACCATGTTGGCCTTCCAGGACCCGCCCCAGGTGCCGACGCGCAGCGTGACGCCGTCGAACTCCCCGGCGACCGCGGTGAACGACGCTGCGCCTGAAGCCGCGACCACCGAGCCGGCAACCAAGCCCGCTCGCAGAACTTTCCATGATCCTCTCATTTCACACCTCCTTGTTCCCGCTCTTGATTGATCCGTTCCTGTTTCGGGTGCCGTCTCGGATCTCCGGCGCCCGGTTGATTGTGCGCCGTTACCGCCCTCCGCCGCCGCCGGTGCGCAGAAGCGTGTCGAGGCCGACCAGCTTCTGAACCGCCAGCAGCAAGATCAGGCAGAGAAAGATCACCATGGACGCAGAGGCCATGATGCTGGGGTCGAAGTCGTTCTCCAGCGCCGTGAACAACTCGACCGGATAGGTAACGAAGCCCGGTGCCGTCAGGAAGATCGCGATCGGCACGTCGCCGAAGGACACCATGAAGGCATAGAGACCGCCGGCATAGACGCCGGGCATGATCACCGGCAGGGTGACCCGGCGGAAGGCGCGCCAGCGGCTGGCTCCGTGAATCAGGGCGGCCTCCTCGAGCCGCATGTCGAAACGCTGCAGAACCGCGGTCACGGTGCCGACCACATAGGGCGTCGCGACGAAAACATGGCCCAGCACCAGGCCGAACAGTGTGCCCTGCCAGTAGACGCCGGTCAGATCGCCGATCAGGTAGAAGAGCTGCAGGAAGGCGATCCCGGTGACGATGGAGGGAATCTGCAGCGGCGCGCGGAACACCGTCGAGATCAGCGCCTTGCCGGGAAGATTGCTGCGCACCAGTCCCAACGCCGCCGGAACGCCCAGGATGCAGGCCAGGACGGCGACGATCCCGGCCAGTGCAAAGCTGAGGGCCAGCGCCTCGATCTGCGCCTCTGGGATACGGGCATACCAGTGCAGGGAGATGTTCTCCGGCGGAAACTGAAAGGACGCGTCGGTGGAGGCCTTGGGGCCGTTGAGCGAGGTCCCGATCACCACCACCATGGGCGAGAGCAGGAAGATGT
This sequence comes from Pelagibius sp., assembly GCF_028289705.1. Lineage (GTDB taxonomy): Bacteria > Pseudomonadota > Alphaproteobacteria > Kiloniellales > Kiloniellaceae > Pelagibius. The sequence goes on along the minus strand of NZ_JANQOI010000039.1, from coordinate 27,509 downwards.
AGGAGAGGGCGCAGTAGGCGCGGAAGGCGACACGGCCCAGCGTCCTCCTGATCTTGTAGCGGCTTGCGCGGTCCATGACGTCTTGCCCCTTTTCCGCCTCAGACCACGACCAGATGCGCCGCCTTCATGCGGCGCAGCATGAAGATCGACAGCAGGTTGATCGCGATCACCGAGACCAGCAGGATCGCCGCCAGGGTCGCGCCCATGGAGAATTTCAGCTCCATCATCACCACGCGCTGCACTAGGACGGGCAGGGTGAAGACCCGGCCGCCGCCCAGCAGCGCGGCGGATGTGAAGGCGCCCATGCACATGTTGAAGATCATCAGGGCGCCCACGGTCACGCCGGGCAGGGCGAGGGGAAAGATGACCCGCCGGTAGACCCGCCAGCGGTTGGCGCCGTGAATGGCGGCCGCGTCCTCCAGGGAGCGCGGGATCGTCTGAATGACGCTGTAGAGCAGCAGCACCCCGAAGCCGAGGGTGAAATGCATCAGCCCGATCACCACGCCGGAGACGTTGCCGAAGATGGTGAAGGGCTCCGAGAGGATGCCTATCTCCATCAGGCTCCTGTTAAGGATGCCGTTGGCCGAGAAGATGACGATCAGGCCGTAGACCTTGATGACGATGGTGACGAAGGTCGCGACCACGATGCCGGCGATCAGCACCATGGCCCACTGCGAGCGCATCCGCGCGATCAGATAGGCGACGGGAAAGCCCAGCACCAGGGTGAACAGGGCGGCAAGCGCGGAGGTCTTGATGGTCGTCCAGAGAGCGTGGAGATAGAAGCTGTCGGTGAGGAAGCGGGTGTAGTTGTCGAGGACGAAGTCCTCACCCTTGCGCCCCAGCCCGAGATCCTCGAAGAAGCTCAACTCGAGGAACACGGATTGCGAGGCCGCCACCAGGAAGAAGCTGAAGATGAAGGGCGGAAGGAGGACCAGTCCCCAGCGCGCTGTCATGGCGGGGATACGAGCGCCCGGCCGTCACACGGGTCGCCTCCCCGGCCCGGCGCGGCATTGGCGCGCAGGCGCTCACGAGGCGAACGCTTGCGGCTCAGCCCGCTTTCGAGAGCGCGACCGGCGAAGCGAACCACCGTCGGTCGGCGAACGATCCTCTGCGTGAACACTCTTTGGTCCCCAGATCCGATCGGGCCCGGCGGTCGTTCTGAAACCTTCGCCTTTCCGGGTCCGTTCCTTATGAGCCGATCATCGGAAGCACCGCTAGAGGCCGCGTCACTGCGGCGGCCACCCGGTTCGCCAATTCGGCGGATGGTCTCGAAGACGGAGGGCTACTGGCTCCGGATCGACTGCCCTTCGCTTTGTCGCGGGCGTCGCCTCGCTCTTCCACACTCCGTCTCGGACGGCCAAGCGCTCCCGACGGCTTCTTATTCTGCCGCTTACACTGATCAAATTATCCTTTTCTTATCTTCATATGCCGTCAAGTTATTTATTCTGTAATTCACATGCGCTGGTATTATGTTTGGCAACCTTGGCGTCGGCCTTCGTTTTCCTGATCGCCGTCTTCGGGCGGCTCCCCGATCCTGTTGCGGTGCATGTTTTTCTCCAGGTAGAGCCACGCGGTCTCCGCCGCCTTGAAGCGCAACTCATCCCAGGCCTCGTCGGAATAGAAGGCGACGTGGGGATTGATGATGACGCGCCCCTGCAGCCAGTCCTCCCCCGCCCGCCAGGCCCGGATCAGCGGCTCGTCCTGGGGCGGCTCCTCGGTGAGGGCATCGAGGCCGGCGCCAAACAGCCGCTCGCTGCGCAGGGCGCGCTCGATGCAGTCCAGGTCTGCGATCAACGCGCCACGGGCCGTATTGACCAGGATCGCGTGGGGTTTCATGGCTGCGATGAAACGCTCGTCTACCATGCCCCGGGTCTCCTCGGTCAGCGGACAGTGCAGGCTGACGACGTCGGCCCGGCGCACCAGATCCTGCAGATCGTGCACGCGCTCGAAGCCCAGCACCTTCTCGCTGCCCGCCGGGATGTAGGGGTCGTAGCCGATCACGCGGAAGCCAAGGCCGCTCAGCATGCGGCAGGCGCAGCCGCCGATGCGGCCGACGCCGATCAAGCCCACCGTCGTTTCGCCGACACGCTTGGTCGGCCTGATCTGATTGCCCTGCCAGGTCTCCCGATAGGACCGCGCCCGCCAGTCGTGCAGCAGGATACGCCGCTGCAGGGCCAGGATCATGGAGACGGCGGTCTCGGCGACCTCCGTCACCCCATAGTCGGGGTTGTTGCTGAAAGCGATGCCGGCGCGGTTCAGGGCGGCGATGTCGATCCGGTCGTAGCCGACGCCGTAGCGGACCACGATCCGGCAGGCCTCGAGATGGCCGATGGTCTCCTCGCCCAGTGTCGGGCTCCAGATGAGCAGCGCGTCCAGGTCGCGCAGTTTCTCCGCCGCGAAGTCGGTTTCGCGGCTGCTGTCCAGATAGACGAACTCGGCCTCGCCGCGAAACCCGCGGTCCTCGAAGACGAAGGGCGGGGTGCTGCGATTGGTGATGCCGACACGCCAGCGCTTCGCCGCGGGCGCGCGCGCCGCAGGGTCGTCTTGCTCGTGCGGCATGGCGCTCACTCCTTGGTTTTGCCACCACGGGGCGTGTGGGCATCACCATTTGCCGGGCCGGGACATGCGGTCAAGTTATTTGCATTGCGATCAACATGCATAGAAATTATGTATCCGCGACGCCGTTGCGGCACAGTGATTTAGGGGGAGCGTCAATGACAGACCGGGGAAACCTTGGCGGTCCGCCGCCGAATCACCAAGGCATGTCGCGGTTCTGCTTCCGGAGTGACGGGTGATGGAGCGTCCAGATTCGCCAAGTTCGCCAGGCTCCATCGTCGTCGTCGGGGCGGGCCAGGCCGGGGCCTGGGTCGCGTCGACCCTGCGCGACGAGGGCTATGACGGCCGGCTTGTACTGCTCGGCGACGAGCCGGAGTCACCCTATGAGCGGCCGCCGCTATCGAAGGACTTCCTCGCCGGCACCCGCGACGCCGCCTCCTGTGCCGTCAAGCCGGAGGGGTTCTACGCCGAGCGGTCCATCGACCTGCGCCTCGGCTGCCGCGTCCGCGCGATCGACCGTGCCCGGAAGGCGGTGGTTGCCGCCGACGGCGAAACCTTCGCTTACGACGCTCTGGTGCTCGCCACCGGGGCCCGCCCGCGTCTTCTGCCGGTGCCCGGGGCTGACCTGCCCGGCGTCTGCTATCTGCGGACGATGGCGGACTCGGCGGCGCTCCGCGAGCGGCTGCGCCCAGGCCTGCGGATCTGCCTCATCGGCGGCGGATACATCGGCCTGGAGATCGCCGCGACGGCAACCGCGCTGGGCTGCCAGGCCACGGTGGTGGAGGCCTTGCCGGAGGTGCTCGCCCGCACCATGCCCGCCGAATTGAGCCGCGTGGTCGTCGGCCGGCACCGCGCCAGGGGGGTGACCGTCGAGACCGCCTTCAAGACGTCTGAGATCGTCGAGAGCGGCGGCGCCCTTTCCGTCATTTCGCAGGACGGCCGGGCGGTCGCCGCCGATTTGGTGGTCATCGGGATCGGCATCCTGCCCAATGTCGAGCTTGCCGAAGCGGCGGGGCTCGACTGCGACAACGGTATCCTGGTCGACGCCTTCGGGCGCAGCTCCGATCCCGCGATCTACGCCGCCGGCGACGTGACCTGTCACCACAACCCGCTCCTCGGCCGCAGCATCCGCCTGGAATCCTGGCAGAACGCCCAGAACCAGGGGATCGCCATTGCCCGCGCCATCCTTGGCAATGGTGCGCCCTACGCGGAAGTGCCCTGGTTCTGGTCGGATCAGTTCGACATGAACATTCAGGCCGTGGGTGCCGCCGAAACCTGGGACGCGGTGGTCATGCGCGGCGACCCGGAGGGGAACAGCTTCGCGGTCTTCTGTCTGTCCGAGGGGGTGCTGGTGTCCGCCTATGCGGTCAACGCGCCGCGCGATGTCCGCTTTGCCCGCCAGATGATCGCCAAGGGCGCGCAGCCCTGCCCCGAGCAGCTGGCAGACCCCGCCGTTGCCTTGAAGATGCTGGCCCGGGCAGAGAGCAGTGCATAACATTGCAGCAAACGAACGGCAGTACAAATCAGTTTTCTTGATGTAATTGCTGCCCTAGGGTGACGCTGATCCCGTTACGCACCCGCAAAGGCGCCGGACCTACGCGTCGGCGAAGAAGGTGTGATCGGGCGATAGCACGATAAAAAAACTTGAGGAGATGGAGATGCCGAACGATGGGCGCTGGGCGACGCAGCCTTACAGTGGATACGGGATCAACGAGGCTCTCCAGGAAGACACGGAGCTGACCCACGTCGGCCCGGGCACGCCCTGCGGCGAATACATGCGCCGCTTCTGGCAGCCGGTCGCCATGACTTCCCAGCTCGGCGATCTGCCCGTGGCGATCCGCATCCTCGGCGAGGATCTGGTGATCTTCCGCGACCGCAGCGGCGCCATCGGGTTGCTCCACAAGCACTGCGCCCACCGCGGCGCCTCCCTGGAATTCGGGCGCATCGAGGAGCACGGCATCCGCTGCTGCTATCACGGCTGGCACTTCGCGAACGACGGCACCGTCCTCGAGACGCCGGGCGAGCCGGAGGACAGCCCCATCCGCCACCGGGTCTGTCAGGGCGCCTATCCGGTGCGCGAGGTTAAGGGCCTGGTCTTCGCCTACATGGGCCCGCCGGAGGAGCAACCCGGCTTTCCCTACTACGACTCCATCGATCTGCCCGACCACGAACTGCTGCCCTATTCCATCCATTCGCCCTGCAACTGGCTGCAGGAGAGCGAGAACTCCATCGACCCCTTCCACAGCGTGTTTCTCCATGGCCGCAACGCCGGGCCGCAGTTCGCCGGCCTGGAGCACTTCGTGGAACTGCCGGTGGTGGCCTATCACAGCCGGCCAAACGGCTTCGTCTATTCCCACGCGCGGCGGATCGACGATCTGGTGATGATCCGCTTCCACGACCATGTGACCCCGAACATGGCCCAGAACGGGGCGATGTTTCAGAACCTGGCGAAGCCCAAGGCCTTCGGGCGGATGTCGCTCACCAAGTGGGTGGTGCCGGTGGACGACACCAACAGCCGCAAATTCGGCTGGCGGCATTTCAACGACAAGGACGAGGGGCTGCGCCAGGGCACGCCCGATGACGTCGGCTGGGAAAAGGTCGACTTCTACGGCCAGACGGCCCACCGCTCCTACGAGGAAATGCAGCGCAATCCCGGCGACTGGGAGGCCTGGTCGAGCCAGCGCCCGATTGCCGTGCACCAGCGCGAATACCTGGGAACCACGGACGAGGGCGTCGCCAAGCTGCGGAGCAAGCTGAAGCGCGACATCCGCGCCGTGGCCAAGGGCAAGGCCGTGCTGCGGCCGGAGGGGACGGCGGAGAAGCCGATCCACACCTATGCCGGCGACACCACGCTGCGCATCCCGAAGGACAACCGCGACGACAAGGCGCTGATGGACCGGGTGCAGCGGGAGGTCTATGAGATCTATCTCTCCGGCGATCCCTACTTCGGCGAAGACCGCAAAGAGTTCATCCAGCGGGAGATCGAGGGCCGCTTTCCAATGGCCTGAGGGAAGCCTGAGACAAGACCCCATGGACAGCCATCCGCCTGATAAGCCCGTGGAGGCCGGCTGGCACTTTGCGGCCAAGGCCGACGAGGTGGAGGACGACGTGCCGAGCCTGGTAAAGGTCGGTGATCGGCAGATCGCGCTCTGCCGGCTCGGCGAGGACTTCTACGCCATCGACAACATCTGCACCCACGAATACGCCTGCTTCACCGACGGCTTCATCGAAGGCGAGGAGGTGGAGTGCCCCCTGCACCAGGCCCGCTTCCACATCCCCACCGGCAAGGCCATGGGGGCCCCGGCCACCGAAGACCTGCGGACCTATGACGTCAGGCGCGAGGGCGAGGCGGTCTACGTCAGGGTCGACGACGAAGAGGGTGGTCCCGGCTAGCGCCGCCCTGCGTGGATTGCACGGACCTATTCCAGGTTGGCGCCGACGTAGTCGTCGAGGATCTCGATGAAGCGTCTGCCGGCCAGGGGCAGCGGCTTCTGTGCCGAATAGAGCAGCATCAGCTCGATGGAGATGGCGGGCTCGAAGGGCCGCACGGCGATGCCGGCGCGGCGGTCGATGGAGGGGAAGGTCGGGCCGATGACCGAAACCCCCAGGCCCGCGGCCACCAGCCCGCAGATGGTCTCCGTGGTGCGCGCCTCGATCTGCATGTTCCGGTAGATCTCGGCATTGAGGAAGGCCTCGTCGACCATCTGGCGGAACACCGAACTGGCCTTGAAGGTGATGAAGGGCTCGCCCTCCAGGTCGGATGCCTTGATCTCTCTCTTCTTCGCCAGCTTGTGGCCCTCGGGCAGGATGCAGACTGCTTCGCCATGGATCACCGGCCGTGTCTCGATGGCCGGGTTGTCGATCGGCAGGGTCGAGAGGCCGATGTCGCATTCCTGGGAAACGATCCACTCGAAGACCCGCTGCGAGGGCTGCACTTCGATGGAGATGGCAATCTCCGGATACGCCTTGGCGAAGCGCGCCACCAGGTCAACCATGAGATTGGGCGCCAGGCTGGGGATGGTGATCAGGCGGATCTGGCCCCGGCGATAGTCCTTGATGGCGTCGGCCGCCTTGACCAGCCGGTCCAGGCCGACGAAGGAGCGCTCGACTTCGTCATAGAAGGCCCGCCCCTCCACCGTCGGGATGAGCTGTCGGTTGTTCCGGGTGAACAGCTTGAAGCCGACTTCGTACTCCAGATAGGAGATCATCCGGCTGACGGCCGGTTGGGAGACGTCGAGCATCTTCGCCGCCTGGGTCACCGTGCCGGTCACCATGACAGCCCTGAATCCTTCGATCTGACGTAGCGTGATCATGAGAGCGTCCTGCTGTTGCTGTCCCCAAGGTACATAACATCAAATGATGTGAACCAGAAGGATCGTTGCTCGCTCTGATGTGAAACTTGCATGTAGGTTGGCTGCACGGTCGGCTTCTGCCCGACTTTTTTGGACCTGAAACGAGAGAGGCCCGATGCTTCACCATCTGCGCCGCGGGTCGGGGCCGCCGCTGGTCTTTCAGCACGGCTTTCTGGGCAGCGGCGCCTGTTTCCAGCCGCAGCTCGCGTTCTTCGCGCGGCAGCATGACGTCATTGCGCCGGACCTGCCCGGCTTCGCGGGCAGCGCGGAGCAGCCCTATCCCGGCTCCGTCGAGGGCCTTGCCGAGGCCTTGATCGGCCTTCTGGACTCCCTGGGGGTCGACCGCTTCTGCCTGGTCGGCCATTCGCTGGGCGGCCTGGTGGCGCTGCAGACCGCCCTCGATCACGGGGCGAGGGTCGAGCGCCTGGTGCTCTATGGCACTTCCTGCCGCGGCGCCATGCCGAACCGCCATGAGAGCTTCGCGGAGACGGCCGCGCGCTTGGAGGACGAGGGTGTGGAACCGACGGCGGCGCGGATCGCCAAGACCTGGTTCGCCGAGGGCGAGAAGGCGGCCGCCTATCGGGACTGCCTGGAGATCGCCTGCGCGACGCCGAAGGAAACCTGCATCGCCTGCCTGGAGTCCCTGCCGCGGTGGGACGTCGCCGGCCGCCTCTCGGAACTGCGCATGCCGACCCTGGTCATCCGCGGAGAGCGCGACCGTTCCTACAGCCGCGCCGAGGCCCTGGCACTCCAGCGCGGCATCGCGGGGGCCCGGCTCTGGGAAGTTCCGGACTGCGCCCACTGCCTCCACCTGGAGGCGCCGGAGGCCTTCAACCGGGCGCTCCAGGCGTTTCTGTCCGAATAGGCGGAGCGATGAACGGACGGCGGGAGCGCCGCCGGTTCAGCTTTCCCGCATGCCGCGGTTCAGGATCCGCGCGATGGGCGCGATGAGGTAGTCGAGCGCCGTGCGCTCGCCGGTGCGGATAAAGACCTCGGCGCCCATACCGGCCTGCAGGACCGCGCCGCGCTCTTCGATGGACGCGGGGTCGAGCTGGACCCGGGCCTGATAGAAGGCCGCGCCGGACTGCCGGTCCACCAGACGGTCGGCGGAGACGAAGATCACCCGCCCTTCGATGGGCAGGCGGCTGCGGCGGCTGAGAGAGGTGAGCTGCACGTGGGCCGGCATGCCCGCGCGGACCTCGTCAATGTCGGAGGGGTCCACCGAAGCTTCCACCACCAGCTCGTCGCTGCTCGGCACCACATCCAGCAGGCGCTGGCCCGGGCCGACCACCCCGTCGAGGGTATGGACTTGCAGATCCACGACGATCCCGTCGATGGGCGAGACGACTCGCGTGCGCCTCAACACGTCTTCCGCTGAAATGATCTTCTGTTCGAGCGCGTAGATCTCCGATTGCTCGGCGCGCAGCCGGTCGACGACCGAGGTCTTGGTGGTGGCGCGCAGCTCGCTCATCTCCAGCCGCGCGGCGATGATGCTCTGCCGGGCCTGGGCGATCCGCGCCCTTAGCGCCGACAACTCGCCTTCGATCTCCGCAAGCCGGCGCTGCAGCGCCAACATCCGCGGCTTGGGCACCAGGCCCTTGTCGAACAGGGTGCCGACTTCGGACAGCTCCTCGCGAAGCAGGTCCCGTTGGGTGTCGGAGGCCGCGATCTGGCCTTCGAGACCGCCGATCTCTTCCCGCGACTGCGCCACCCGCTGCTCGAGCAGCGAGAGGCGGTCCTGCAGCAGCTTGCGCCGGCTCTCGAAGACGCTTTGCTGACCGGCGACCGCCGAGCGGGCGGCCGGGTCGGGATCGTCCAGCAGATCTGCGGGAAAGGCGATCGCCTCTGCGGCGTCGCGTTCGGCAATCAGCCGTGCCAGGGTGGCGCGGGCTTCGAAGAGTTGGGATCGGAGCTGGTTGAGAGTGGCCGCGGGCTGCACGTCGCTCAATTCGATCAGCGCCTGTCCCCGGGTCACACGGTCGCCGTCGGCCACCAGGATCTTTTCGACGATGCCCCCTTCGAGATGCTGGATCGACTTGCGATAGCTGTCGACGCTGACGACCCCGGCGGCGACCACCGCACTCTCGATCGGGGCGGCCCGCGACCAGAGGGCAAAGATGCCGAAGGTGGCGGCCAGGATCGCGAAACCCGCGGCGATCAGGTGGAGCGGAAAGGGCCGGTCGTAGGCGTCGGCGCCACCGGAAGATCCCGGCGCGGCACCTTCGGGCGGCACTGCGGGATCATCGGAGAGCAAGGGCGTTTTCTGGTCGTCCGTCGGCATGGCTTAGGCGACCTTCTTTCTGCGCGTCCGTTTGGAGCGGCCGAGCTGGGCGATCTCTTCAGCGTCCTCGACGAGCTTGACCCTTGCGTCGGCGAACAGGAGAACCTTGTCCGCGATACGCCCCGAGGCCCGCGTCAGGGCGGTAAAGATGACGATGGTGCCGCGCTCGCTCAGCGTCTTGATGGCGCGGCCCAGGGCGCGGCGGGCTTCGCGGTCGAGGTTGGCTTCCGGCTCGTCGAGGACGACGAGGTCGGGGGCGCCGTAAAACGCCCGCGCCAGCGCCACGGCCTTGCGCTCGCTGCCGGAGAGGATCTGTGTGCTGTCGTCGATTTCCGTGTCGTAACCCTTGGCGAGTTTCAGAATTTTGTCGTGAATGTTCGCCAGGCGCGCGGCCTCGACCACCTGCTCGAAATCGCCGTCGCCCATGCGCGCGATGTTCTCGCGCACGCTGCCGCGGAACAGCACGACTTCTTGCGGCAGATAGCCCACGGATTGGGCCAGTTCGTGCGCCTGCAGCCGGGTGATGTCGACCTCTCCCAGGCGGATCGCCCCGAAGCGCGGCCGCATCACGCCGGTGACCAGGCGCGAGAAGGTGGTTTTTCCCGAGGCCGAGGGCCCGATCACGGATACGATCTGGCCGGGCATGATGGTGAGGGTGATGCGCCCGAAGACGCTGCGCCGGTGATAGGGATAACGATGCCCGACATCGTCGAACTGCAGCATCTTCGGCGCGTCGTCGGCCTGCATGGAGGGCTTGTCGACGGTGAGCTGTTCCATCGCGTCCTTGATCCGGCGATAGGCGAGCCTTGCGCCGACCAGGTTGCGCCAGCGCAGCATCGCCCGTTCCACCATCGAATAGGCCGAGCGGCTGAGAATGCTGGCGGCGATGATGGCGCCCACGGTGAGCTCCCCGCCGATCACCAGCCAGACCCCGACGCTGAGCCCGATGATCCGAAGGGCGCGGCGGCAGAAGCGCATCGCCGCCATGGTGGAGATGGCGTTGGAGCGCGAGCGATAGCTCTCGTCGTGGCGGGTGGTCGCATCGCGCTCCCAACGTTCGGCCAGGTTGCCGGCCATGCTGAGGGACCCGATGGTCTCGGCATTGCGCTCCGCCGCGGCGATCCACTCGCTCTCGCCTTCCCGCGCCCGGCTGACCGCATCGCGGGGATCCCGAGTCAGGGTTTCGTGCAGGAACCCAAAGGCAAGCAGGAAGGCCAGAGCCACAGCCAGCACGATCCCCAGATAGGGATGGACAAGCGCAACCACGAGCACGAAGACCGGCGCCCAGATGACGTCCAGCCAGGCGGTGACGGCGGAACTTCCGACAAAGGAGCGAAGCGTCGCCAGGTCCTTGAGGGACTTGCTCGGCGTTGCCGCCCGGCCCCGGGTCTCCCCCAGCATGCCGGCGTGAAACAGGGACCGCCCGAGGCGGCGCTCGATCCAGGCCCCCCAGCGCACGAACATGCGCTGCCGGACTATATCGAGAAGCAGCCCGGCCCCGGCGACGCAGAGTGTGATCGAGGCAAGCATGATCAGAGTGACCATGCTTCGGCTGGAAATAACGCGGTCGAGGATCTGCAAAACGAACAGGGGTACCGCAAGCCTTGCAATATTGACGAAGATGCTGAACAGAAAAATCGAAATAAGGCCGGACCAAGATTCCCGCCACATCGCACGTATCGCGCCGAGGCGCGCAGGCGTGGCTCCGACCTTGGAATACTTCATTTCATCTCTCGTCGGCCCGTCTTCCGGAGGGCGCCGTTATACTACACGACATCAGGGCGGTCTTCAGCCTTTCAATGGTGACGGGGGCAGGTGGGCGCAAGGATGGAGCGGCGTTTGCGGATGGGCGTGAAGGCCGCGGGCTAGGCGCCCTCCACCTCGTCGATCTCGGGGTCGTCGTCGTCCACCTGCGGAAAGGCAGACCATCGTGTCCGGTGGACGCTGTAGGACTGGTCGTATCCCAGGTTCATCACCCTTTCGCGTCCGAACCGCATGATGTGCGCAAGCGGCTTGGTCAGCATCGGCTCGCCGAACTGGATCGGCGGTGCGACCGGCAGAACCGGATCGAAGAGCACGCCCTGCTGCAGATCGGCGGGGTGGTACACGGGCACGTCGATGGCCCGCGCGGCCTCCCGCATCGCCAGGGGCGAGCGGCAGATCTGCCCGCTGACCGCCAGCACCCGGTGCCCCAGGGCGCGCAGTTTCTCCACCCCGCGCTGTGCTCCCATCGCATCGTATGCCGCGAAGACGACACCGTCGATCATGCGGCGAATGCGCGAGGACTGGAGCAGGTCCGCGGTCTCGGCCTGTTCGAGCCCGTCCGCGAACTCGGTCACGGCGTGCGAGCAGTTCGCCCGCGAAGCCTGGCCGATCAGGGTCATGGCCGCTTCTTCCAGGTCTTCGGTGTCGACCTTGTAGGTGCTGGCGAAGCCGGCATCGGTAAAGTCGTAGACCACATCGGCGCCCAGGTCGCGATAGTGCCAGAGGTCGCCGCCGGCGCCGGTGCCTGTTACCTTGATTCCGGCAACCCTCATGCCCTTTGTCTTCATGCCGCGGATGATCGAGGCCGCCGAATAGGTCTTCCCGGCGTTCATCCCGGTGCCCGCGACCACCACGGTTCTGATGGAGCGCGCCGCACCGCTCAGGCGAATGGCATAGTCGGTCAGGTTGATGCGCCGCCCGCGCGCGTCGCCGATCAGCCCGACCGGCACGATCCAGGTCGGCGGCACCATACGCTCGTGATGACAAACCTCCTTGGCGGCGATCCCACCGGCGGCCACCAGGTCGCAACCGCCGAGGTCCTCGCCGACCAGCGCCTCGAACTGGTCCGAAGCGTAGCGGTTTCCGTAGGCGACGATGATCTCATCCCCCGGCAGCAGGCGCGCGCGCCGGCCCGATCGCAACTCAAGACGTCGATGCTTGCCGAGCTCGTGTACGGTTGCCAGAACGATGTCGCCGGGGGCGGGCCGAATGTTCCCGCTCAGAACCGTCTGCATGTCTTTGGTCGGGACTCGGCGCGTCGAGAAGGCCTTCTTTGCCCTCAGTACCCGGCGTCTGTCGAGAATGCCAATCGCCACCCTGTTTCCCCCAAGACGCCAGTCGGTTGTCTGTTTGATTCAAGCAACCGAACGGGTTCCCAATGGGCACAAACTTCCTAACTCAAGCGATGGGATAATCGCTTGGAGCACCACCGATTCGTGTGTCCGTGCCCGCATTTTCGGGCAGCTAAGTTTGGAGGATAGCAAGACTTTATGACGCAAACGCTATCATGGAGCGCGAACTATCGTCAACCGAAGGTCGACGTTCAATGCCCCTTCGGCGGCACCAGTTCCGGATCGAGTCAACGAGCGATGGTGGCGTGCAGTCGAGACCAGCAGAGGATCGAAGAACGGCATAGCGCATAGGTTTTCTTGATACTGTGCGACGATTTCGAACACTGACATGCGTTGGAGTGGTCCGGACAGATCGCTCCAATCATCCGGCGAAGGCTTCCTGTCTCAATGTGATCGTTTTGTGACCATACATGGCTTCACTTTGTGTTATCGAACGGTGGGTTTGTGTCATAAGCGAAGAGGAAACTTCGATATTAAATTCGGAGTAGATGTTCGAACATGACGGAATTATGAAGCTCTCTAATTGCACCATCTTTAATTCAACCACATGGTTCCCATTGGATACTGCAGTGATCGAAAGTTTGACCAAACTTGCCCGATCAATTGAAACGTTGAACGCAGTTCGATAGGCTGACTGCACGATGCTGGTCGGCCCGCTTGCAGTTTCTCCGGCGATGGGCCGCATCCGTTATTGGCGTCAGATACCTCAAGGCCAGTTGTAAGGTTCAGTGCCTGACAGGACTCGCGCGCGCCCCGGGATGGGACGCCTGCGTATCCGGACCTGACGGGAGGCGCCTTCGCAGGGGCGAGGGCCAAGGTCGAGAGCGGGAAGGGGCCTCTGTGGTCTGGCCTGCGGAGATGGGGGACCCTGATCGTGGCTGCAGAACACACGGGTGCCGGCGAACAGGAGCAACGCCAGGAAAAGGACGGCGTGGTGTTCGTGCCCCGTTACACCGCATCGGCCCGCAAGATCCCGAAGACACCGGCAGCCGCCGGTCAGGACCACGGCGCCAAGCTGCTCGCCGCATCGTTCCTTTGGGGCAGCAATGCCCATCACAGCGACACGGTGATCGTGCAGGATGTGGATCTTGGAGCGCTGGCCGCGCAAGGCAGCGCCAGCATCGGTGCCGAATTCGTCTCGCACTACATCGCGCGCTTCAACGCTATCGACACTGCCCATCCGGAGCTCGGCAGCGCGCAACCGGAATGCGCCCTGGAACCGGGTTTCGTTGAGCGCCTGCGCTCCAAGGAGGGCGTGACCTTTTCCGAGCTTCTGTTCCGGGCGATCCAGACGATCGAAGCCGCCAGTCTGCGGGCGATGCGCCGCCTTCATGGTGTCAGCTATGGCGAAATCGTCGGCGGCCCGGAACCTGAGCAGGCCACCTTCGTGTGGAGCTGCTGCGAGCCGGAGGTTTCGCGCCGTGCCGCGCAGGTCGGCCTTCTCGGCGTCACGGAGCTGCTTCCCGACGAGCTGACCTGGCCCTCTGCCGCTGCGCAGGAGGGCTTCGATCCCGCCCTCGCCAGAGCCTTGAAGGCGGCCCGGCGCCATCGGCCCCTGCCGCCGGCCGCCATTCTGCTGGATGCGGCCAGGAGACGGGGCATCCCCTGGGAGAAGATCGGCGGCAACGTCATCCGCCTGGGCCAGGGCCGGTTCCAGCACCGCATCTGGTCGACCGTAACTTCGCGGACGTCGCGCGTTGCCGACCGGCTTTCCCAGGACAAGGTGGCCACGCACCGCGTGCTCGACGACATCGGCTTGCCGGTGCCACGCCAGATCTTCGTCGCCAATGCCCGCGAGGCGAGAGCCGCGGCGGAGGAAATCGGCTACCCGGTCGTGGTGAAGCCCCTGGGTGGCAACACCGGCAAAGGGGTGAGCGCCAACCTGAAGGGCCGCAAGGAGATCGCCCCTGCATTCAGGCGGGCACGGGAGGTCGGCCGAGAGGTCGTCGTGGAGAGCTTCATCGAGGGCCGGGATCACAGGCTGCTCGTTGTCGGCGGGCAGGTGATCGCGGCGGCCATCCGCGTGCCGCCCAGTGTCACCGGAGACGGCAAGCGTACCATTGGGGAACTGATCGACGATCTCAATGCCGATCCCCTGCGCGACAACTTCCGGCGTGCGCGGATAAAGCTCGATCACGAGCTTGACCGTCTGCTGGACCTGGCCGGCCGTAAACTGGCAAGCGTGCTGCCGGACGGCGAGTCGTTCCAGCTCCGCTCGACCGCGAATGTTTCGACCGGGGGGTTCACCAAGGACGTGACCGATGCGCTGCACCCCGACAACAGGGAGATGGCGATCCGGGCGGCGGAGGCGGTGGGCCTCGATGTGGCCGGGGTGGACTTTCTGACCACCGACATCACCCGTTCCTACCGGGAGGTCGGCGGCGGCATCGTTGAGGTCAACTCCCGCCCCGGACTGCGGCCGCATATCTGGCCGCTGGAGGGGACACCGCGGGATGTCGGCAGCGCGGTCATCGAAACGATGTTCCCGCCGGACAGTCAGGGGCGTGTTCCCGTTGCCGTCGTCACCGGCGCGGCGGCCCAGGCTGCGGGCGTGGCGGCGCGGACGGCGGCGCTTCTGCGCTTTGCCGGAAAGACCCCAGCAATGGTGTCCGGCGACGAAGCGGTCGGGTCGCACGCGGGCAAGGACGACGGGGGCGCGCGTGAGCGCATCCGCCGGCGCCTCAGCGACCCGCGTCTCGAAGCCATGCTGCGGGTCGCAGCCCTTGGCGACATTGCCCAATGCGGCCTCTTGATCGATCGCTGCGAAACCGTCGCGATCCTCGGGGCCCTGGGTGGCGCGGTTGAGAGACGGGGACTGGAGGTTCTGCGGCGGGCGACCAGGGGCCGGGTGGTGGTTGCCGCGGGCGCGGGCCTGCCGGCCGATAGCCTGCCGCCGCCCGGCAGTGCGCAACTCCTGCTCGTCGCTGCCGGCAAAAGCGATGACCTGCTGAAGGCGCACCTGGCCGCCAGCGGTGCTGCGGTCGTCGCCGAAAGCGGTGCGGAGGGAATTGCGATATCCTTCGTCAACCTGCCGTCGGTAGCTGGCGGTGGACTACTAACCGTCGCGAGCCTGCCCCCGGAGGCACCGCTGGATCTGGTCGAAGCGGAACTGTTCGCCGCGGCACTGGCCTTCAGTCTTGGCCTCTCGCCGGAGGAACTGCGGCGCGCCCTGTCGGAAGAACCGCCGCCGTCAGCGACGAATGCGCCCTTGAGCGATGGTAAAGGCTGAAACGGCGGTGCCATCTCCCATGACCAAGGGCCGCGTTTACGTCTGGGAGCATAACGAGACCGAATTCACCGGCGGCCGCGTCAGATTGCGGGTCGTGCCGCTTGCCCATTTGGATGCGGCGCCGCGTGGCGACGCAGGGCTGAGCGGGCGCTTCGTCGAGGTGGTCAACGGCGGGTGGATCGTGGCACCCGGTGGGCGCAAGGGCGTCGCCCATTGCACGGCCATCGGGAACGCTGCTCCCGACGGCAAGGGCAATTTCGTCTGGGAACCGGCGGCCGGCGGCGGGCGCCGCAGGAAAAACGGGGCCGTCGCCGTGGTCGACCCCGCGGCCAGCATCTCGGCCAGCCACTTCGGTGAGGTGAACGCCTACTATCACATCACGCTGATGGCGGAACGGATCGATGCCCTGCTGCAGCGTCTCGGGGCCAAGCCCCTGCCCCGGGTTCGGGCCGTTGTGAATGCCTACAGGGTTGCCAACGGCGGCGCCGAGGGACGTGAGATCGCCCGCGATGCCGACGGCACGCCCTGGGAACCGCTGCGCAACAGCCGCTATCTCTGTCACGGAGCGCCCGTTGCGCAGGAGGACGGCCGGCTGTCGGCGCGTTGTTCGGGCGAGATCCTGCTTGGGCCGGGATCGAGGATGACCAAGGAGGGCTGGCTGCCCCGCCTGGCCGGCACCCGCTATCGCTGCAACGCGGCCCACATCGCCGGACATCTCTACCGTCAATACGGCTTTCACCTGTCACGCTATACCGCCGACTTCATGGCCAACGCTTTGGAGCCCATCTCGCGGGAAACAAACAGCAAGACGGCAACCGCCTCCGCGCTCAGCGACTACTGGGCGGCCTCGATGCTGGATACGCCCCATGTCTGGTGCTGGCATCACCGCCACGACGATCACATGGTCCATCCCCGCAGCCTCGCGGCAAAGATGACCATGGCCGATCTCCATGCCGTGACAAAGCCGACGCGTCGGGACTCGGCGACCGTGCTCGCCGCCGCCCTTTGGGATCTCCGCGGCCTGCTCGCCGCTCAGGGCGATGCGGACAGCGATCTGCTGGTGCTCGCCGCCCTTCGCGCAGTCGGCCGGCTGTGGGACGATCCCTATCGGCCCGATGCGGCGAAGACGCGCAAGCTTAGAGACGGCTTTCCGGTCTTTGCCGCCTGCCTGCTGCACGCCGACGGCCAGGTCTTCGGCGGAAAGTACGCGAACTGCATCAAGACGGCCCTGCTATCGCGGGGCATCGACTTCGCCGAAGAGGCCCTGCAGCGCCTCTCCGCGCCGGGCCCGTCTTTGCGTCGCGGGCCGCCGGTCAGCCGGCCGGAGCTTGAGCGGCACACCGCAAAGATCCGTGCGCGCTTTCCCGAAGCGATCATTCCCGCCGATCAGGACCTCGTTGCGCCCGGCGACCTGGAGCGGCAGCTGGCTGCGCGCAGCGATGCCTGCTACGACCTGGTGGCGGTCGGCGATGTGATGACGGGCATGCGCATGCGCCACCGGATCCGCCGCTTCGGCCCCGGCTACGTCTGCGCCTGGGTGCAGCCGATCCTCGACCGCGCCGCTGTGGTTGTCGGTAATCTCGAGGGGCCTTTTGCCGGCAAGGCGGAGCAGGAGGACACAACACGCAACTTCTCCTACAAGGTTGATCCACGCAGTGCCGTGACCCTGCGCCGCGCCGGCTTTCAGGCCATGACTATCGCCAACAACCACATTATGGATTGCGGGCGCGAGGGCGTGCGCGAGACCCTGGCGACCCTGGCCGAACAGGATATCGCGGTGATCGGCGGCGGCCCCAACGAGGCGACGGCCCACCAGCCCGCCATCTTCGAAACCCGCGGCGGGCGCCTCGGGCTTCTCGGATACTACTGGAACCGCCGGACCTCGGCCCGCGGGAAGCTGCCCGGCAGTGCGCGCGATCTGCCCGATCTGGTGGAGCGCGACATCGGCCTGCTGAAGCGCCATGTCGACCGGGTCGCCGTGACCGTTCATTGGGGCGTGCCCTACGAGCGCCAGCCGCTGGAGGAGGACCGCCGGAAGGCGCGGTACTTCATCGAATGCGGGGCGGATCTGGTCGTCGGCCATCACCCGCACATCATCCAGCCCTTCGAGTTCCACCGCGAGCGCCCGATCTTCTACAGCGTCGGCAACTTCGCCTTCGGTTCGGGAAACAGCCGCGCTGAATCCCTTATGGTCTGCGTGCGCTTCGCCGAAGAAGAGATGACGGTAGAGGTCTATCCGATCTACGTTCAGAACCGTGATCCGCGCCTCGACTACCAGCCCAAGGTGCTGCAGGGCCGGGCGGCGGAAGAGACGCTTTCACGGCTTGCCGCCATTTCGGGCCACGACGGCGAGAGGCTCGATCTCCGGGGCTGCTATGCGCGGCTGCAGACCTCGCTGACTTCGCCGGCGCGGGGACAGTGAGCCACTTCAAGTCAGCACGGCGAAATCATCCTCGGCGGTGAGCGCCAGATCCTCCACTGAAACCGTCGACACCTCGGCCCGCCGCGGCCCGGTGGCCACCAGCAACAGCATCGCCTCGACCCTGCGTGCCGGCCCGGAGAGGCGAACCGCCACGGAACCGTCGTCGAGGTTCCTGACGTGTCCGGCCAGCGCCCTTTCCTTAGCGTGCCGGGCGACCCACCTGCGGTAGCCGACCTTCTGCACCTTGCCTTCGACCTTCAGCGAGACCGTCAGGCGTTTGTCGCGCACACGCGCGGTGCGCGCGAAGCCGGCGCGGGCAAAGCCGATATCCAGTTCCCCCCATTCATCCAGATAGGCCGCCCAGACGCGCGCAGCGACCCCGGGATCCACCTGGGTGTGGAGCTTGGCCATCCAGCGCGTGTTGCCCTCCAGGAGCATCGGCCCCCCGGGCGATATCACCGCGTCCCAGCCGACGGTCATCGGATGGCCGATGGACTCGTGGCAGCGGGTGCACATCTGAAAGACGCTCTCCAGCCCCGGCAGGGGGTAGTCCTCGAAGGGAATTCCGGAGGTCGGGTGGCGGGTGAAGGTGGCTTCGGCCTTGTTGACGGCGGTGCCGAACAGACAGCCGCGATTGATGTCGACGCCACAGAACAAGCCGCCCGAGGAGGCGTTGTCGACGACCATGGTCTCGGCGCCGAGGCGCAGCGTCGCGCCCATGACATGGGCGGACCCTCTGCGGTCCAGGTAGGTGAGGCAGCGGATGGTGTTGAGCGATGAGGCATTGAGGGCGGAAAGGGCATCGACCTGGCCCGCCACCTCCTGCAGCAGGTAGTCTTGCGTCGAGCTGCGAAAGATCTCCGCCAGGGTCACCGGATCGCTGTCGGAAAGCGTGCCGTCGGCGAAGGTGACCTGGTTCCCGCGGATCAGAAAGGCGCCCCTGCCGCCGCCGCCGATCCTGTATTTGGCAAAGTAGGTGCCCGCGGCAATCTCACCGATCGCATCGCTGAGCGGCATCTGCGCGTTGTCGCTGATACGCAGGGCGCGGGTGCCATCCACTTTCCAGACGGCCTTCGGGCTGCCGTAGCCGATCTTGGTGATCACGGCATCGAAGATCAGCTTGTCGTCGTAGACGATCTTGCCGATCTGCGGCCCGTCGAAGTGATAGAGGTTCAGTTCGCGAAAGAACGTCCCGAACTTTCTGCGGATCTTTTGATCGTTCGACGCGATCGGACCCCAAAACGACGGAAAGCACGACCGAATGTGCTGGCGCGCCTGGGCGAAGATCTTCTCCGAGTGTTGGGCAAGGGGCGACTTGACCGGCTGGTCCGCGCCCGACCGGCAGGGGGCGGGCGATGCCGCAGCCTGGGTTTCCAGGTCCCGCAGTTCGCTGAGCAGCCGCAGATGGCCCGAAGGTCCCAGCGCCTCTCGCATTCACCGGGTCTCCATCAGGGCGGCGGATGCCGCAGCCGGGAGGGAGGAGCCTGGCAGTATCCCATGGGCGCCGGCCGCCGCTGTAACGCGGATAGCCGGCGCAGGACGGAATCCGCTGTCCGAGCGAGCCTGGGTCCTCGCTGCCAGGATCTTGGTCAGCAGCCCGCGGATCTTCTTGGTCGAAACGCGGCGGTCCTTCTCGTCGGCATCGACCAGATGGACGATCACCAGGTTGCGCTCAGGCATGACGAAGAGGCGTTGCCCCCGGGCCCCGACCGCGGCGAAGCCGTCCTCGCCGACCCACCACATGAAACCGTAGCCGGCATGGAAGCCCTTGCGGCCGGTATCGACATGCGCCTGGGTGCTCTGGTCGATCCACGCGGCCGGGACGATCTGGCGGCCCTGCCAAACACCCTTGCGGAGATAGAGCAGGCCGATGCGGGCCAGATCGAGGGGGCTCATGCGAAAGCGATAGGCCGGGTGAACCGAATACTTGTCCTCAAAATAAGAAGTGTCCTCGGCCATGTGGTGCTGCATCTGCAGCGGCGCGGCGATCTCTTCCCTGAAGGCCTCGAAGATGCCTTTGCCGCTTGCACGCTCGTAGATCGTGCCCAGCGCGTTGAAGTCCCAGTTGTTGTAGAACCAGAAGCTCCCCGGGGGGTGACTCTCCCGCGCCGGGCGCTTGCGGCGCATGCCTTTGGACTCGAAATTGGCCGGATGATAGACGCCTGAGCGCGCTGTCAGCAGGTCGAACACCGTCGCCTGACGCTCGGCGGGCGTCAGCGGCGGTTCATCGTCGATGCCGAGCTCTTCGAGGGTAGCCGAGAGTTTGATCCGCCCATCGGCGACCAACTGGCCGAACAGCATGCTGAGATAGCTCTTGCGCATCGAGCGGTTCTGGTAGCGCTTGTCCAGCTCGCCCCAGGCATCGACGATCACGCCGTTCTCGACGATCACCACGGCGCTGGTGCCCAGACTCCGGGAATGGTCTCGTGCGTCTGCGAGCTTCGCCGAGGACCAGCCGATTGTCTCGGGCCGCTCCGCCCGATGCCACTGCTCGCCCGGATAGTAGGTTCGTGTACTTTCGTAGGCGGCGAGGGGAACGACATCGGCGGTCGTCCGCGCTTCGGCCCGGAGCCGGCTGTCGTCCGGGAACCATGAAATCCCAGCAGCCAGCAGGCCAGCCGAAAGGATTACGGCCACCAGGGCGACCGCGGCCCATCGCCGGGTCCGTGACAGCGCTGTTACAGCTTTCCGGTTTCGGTGCTTGAACGCCATCTTCCCGTGTGCCGCTCCGGGATCTCCTGCAGCAGGGCCCGCCGGGTTGAGACCGAGCCCCCCTTTCCAGGTAAGATGCGCGCGATCCGTTCGTTTGTCCACGGCGGCCTGAGACGCCCTGAGAAGACCGCCGACCCGGCTGGCAAATCGAATGTTGGATGGTGTTGACCCATCTCAAAGCCACGCTGCCGATCAAGCGCTAATCTCGGCACTAAACACAGTTGTCACAAGACACAACTGGGGCAAATCACAATCGGGGAAGGTCATGCGAACCGACGACGACAGGCGCGTTGCCAAGGACTCCGTGCTTCTGGCGAGTTTGCCCGAAGACCTTGTCGAAACCATCCTTTCACACACCGAGACGCGGACCTTCAGCCGCGGCACGACGATTTTCCTGCAGGGCGAGCCGGCGGAGCATGTCTACATCGTCCTCGAAGGCTGGATAAAGCTGTTCCGGATATCGCAAAACGGGGCTGAAGCGGTGGTGGGCGTCTTCACCAAGGGCCGCAGCTTCGGCGAGGCGGCGGCCTTTCAGAACGACGTCTATCCGGTGGCGGCGGAGGCGGTCACCGACTGCCGGGTGATGCCGGTGCGATCCGGGTTGATCCTCGGACTGATGAACTCGCGTCCCGAGCTCTGCACGGCCATGCTCGCCTCGACCTTCAAGCATCTCCATGCACTGGTCGCCCAGATCGAACAGCTCAAGGGCCATACCGGCGCGCAACGGGTGGCCGAGTTCCTGCTGGAGCTCTGCCCGGTGGCCGACGGCGCCTGTGCGGTTACCCTGCCCTACGACAAGGTGCTGATTGCCGGGCGGTTGGGCATGAAGCCCGAGAGTCTCTCCCGCTCCTTCGCCCGCCTGCGCGAGCTGGGGGTCAAGGTGAGCCAGAACCATGCGATGATTTCCGACGTGGCGGAGTTGCGCGACTACGTGGACGAGGACCGCTCTGCGATCTGGAGCCGGGCCCAGTGAGTGGCCGGCTCAAAACGCTGCTTGCGGCCATCGACGCGGCCAATGCCGCCGATCCGACCCTGGAAAGCGATGGCGACGCCGAACGGCCGGCAGCCCTGCTCTACGGCCAACGGATGTCGGCGGAACTAGGCCGGGTCTTCCCGGACGCCTCCGACCACCTGAAGATCGCCGCCAGGGGCCAGCACATTGAACGCTGGAAGGTCCCGCGCGCTTCCTATCCCGAGGGTCGCGCAGGCTATCTGACGTGGCGCAGGGATCAGGGGAAGGCCCATGGGGAGCGGGTTGCGGCGCTGATGGCCGAAGCCGGCTACACCGAGGATGACTGCGGGCGGGTGGCGCAATTGCTGCGCAAGGAGGGTATCAAGCGCGACGAAGAGGTGCAGGCCCTCGAGGACGTCATCTGCCTGGTCTTCCTGCGCTGGTACTTCGCCGACTTCGCCGCGGGGCGGGACCCGGAGCATGTTTTCCGCATCGTCGCCAAGACCGCCCGCAAGATGTCGCCGGAAGGCCGCGCCCGGGTCGCCGCCGAGTTCGACCTGCCGGGAGAGCTGGTGCCCGCCCTGGCGGTTTGAGAGCCCGCCTGTTCAAGCCCCGACGAGCTGGCGGTAGATGTCCGGCAGGGCAGCGGTCAGCCGGTCGGGGTGGGGAATAACGGCATAGCCGCCACGCCCGAAAATCCGCGCGAACCAGGATTTGCCCTTGGCGTCGATGGTGACGCCGAAGACCGACTGGCCGGCGCGGCGGGCCTCGCGGATCGCCATGCGGCTGTCCTCGATGCCGTGGCGGCCTTCGTAGTGATCCAGATCGTTAGGCTTGCCGTCGGTGATGACCAGCAGCAGGCGGCGCTGTTGCGCGCGCGCGGCAAGGTCCCGCGACACGTGGCGGATGGCCGCGCCGAGGCGGGTGTAGAAGCCGGGGCGCAGGCCGGCGATCCGCGCCTCGACCGGGGCGCCCATGGGTTCGTCGAAAGCCTTGCAGCGCAGCAGGTAGACGCGGTCGCGGCGCAGCGAGGAAAAGGCGTGGATCGCACAGTCGTCGCCGCAGGCATCCAACCCCCAGGCCAGAGCCGTCAGGGCCTCGCGCTCGATGTCGATGACGGCGCGCCCGGTCACCGCGCTCTCAGTCGAGCGTGAGGCGTCGAGCAGGATGGAGACGGCGAGATCGCGCGCCTGGGAGCGCGCGGCGCGCCAGATGCGGTTGGCGCCGCGTCCGGTCGCGCGTAGCTCGACGCGGGAGCGGACGGTGGCCTCTAGGTCCAAATCGTCGCCGTCGGGCTGCCCCGGCAGCACGATGCGGCGCGGCTGCAGGGCCTCGAACTGCCGTTTGACCGCCCGGATGCGCCGCCGCGCGCGCATGTCGGGCGCGGCCGCCGCAGAATCTCCGGCCGGCGGCGCCTCGCTGGCTAGCACGCGGCAGTGATCGGGCAGGTAGCTGCCGCTGCGGCCGTCCCATTCCGGATAGAGGTGAACGCCGGAGAGCCGTTCGCGGTTGACGTCTTCCGGCGCCAGGTCGAGGTGCAGCTTCAGGCGGGTCGCCGGAGCCTTGGAGACCTGGCCGAGGGCGATTTCGTCCTGATCGTCGGCGGCTTTTTTGGCGCTGTCCGGATCGTCGTCGTCGACCCGGCGGTTGAGATTGAGGAACTCGGCCCAGGAGAGCACCGCCTCGAAGCGGTGGAGGATCAGGCTGTCGCGGCGCTCGGCCTGTTCGGCCTTCTGCCGGCGCGCGCGATGGACGCTGTCGCTGCCGTCCTGGGGCGGACCGGCGGTTTCGGGGGGCTCGAAGGCCGTGGCCTCACTGCGTGACAGCGCGCGCAGGTCCGGCCAGAGCGGCACCGGCTGGAACGGGCGGTATCCGCGGGGCGCTTTCAAGTCCTCCAGGTCAGGATCCGCCTGATCGAGGCGATCGATCAGGCTGGCCGCCAGAGGGTCGGGGGCTGTCTCGTCGCCAAGGACTGCGAGAACCGTCCGTTCCACCGCCGCTTCCCAGCGCGGCAGGTCCGGTGCCCGGCGCACCGCCCGGCAGGCCTGGGCGAGGCCGGCGTAGAGTCCCTTCAGGCCCGGACAGGCCTCCAGCGTATGGCGGGTCATCCGGCGGGCGGCCGCCAGGGCCCGCAGGTCGGCCCGCAGGGGATCGTCCTCGACGATCAGGTCCGGCGCATGGGCCGCCGCAGCGGTCAGCCAGAAATAGAGCGATCCGTTGACGGAGCGATCCGGGAACGCGGCGATGCGTGCGGGCAGGCGTAAGGCCTCCCGGTCGAAGGACGCCTTCAGGACCTGTTCTTCGCTGGTTCCCAGCCAACGCCGCCAGGACAGGCGGTGGCGGCTGGTCTCCGACACGGCGGGCTTGATCTCGACCGCGTGGCTGCCCCCGAGGGCGCGATAGAAGACTGCGAGGCGCGCGGCGATCCCGTCCAGATCGACGGCGCAGTCCTCATAGGCCTCGGGGGCGTCAAGGCGGCTGGCAAGGGCGTGCCACAGCTTGCCGACGGTTTCTTCCGGCTCCCAGGGCTCGAGGCCGTCGCGGGACATGGGGGACGGACCCTATCCGAAGACGGCGGTGACCAGATCGAACAGCCCGGCTTTCACGTCTTCATCGTCGGTGAGGGGTTCGATCATGGCGGCCCGGATCGCCCGCTCCACTGGCATGCCCTGGTGGATCATGGTCGCGCAGTAGACCAGCAGCCGGGTCGAGACGCCTTCCTCCAGATCCTGGCCCTTGAGCCCGCGCAGCTTGCCGGCCAGGCGCACCAGGGGCGCCACCTTTTGCGCCGGCAGACCGCTTTCCACAGCAACGATTTCCGTTTCCTGCTCGGGGCTCGGAAAGTCGAACTCGATGGCCAGGAAGCGTTGCCGGGTCGAGGGCTTCAGGGTCTTCAGGATGTTCTGATAGCCGGGGTTGTAGGAGGCGACGAGCATGAAGCCGTGCGCGGCCTGCAGCTCCTCCCCGGTGCGGTCGATGGGCAGGATGCGCCGGTCGTCGGTCAAGGGGTGGAGCACCACGGTTACGTCCTTGCGGGCCTCCACCACCTCGTCGAGATAGCAGATTGCGCCCTCGCGCACCGCGCGGGTCAGCGGACCGTCGACCCAGACGGTCTCGCCGCCCTTCAGCAGGTAGCGGCCGATCAGGTCGGCGGCCGAGAGATCGTCGTGACAGGCGACGGTATAAAGAGGCCGGCCCAGCCGCGCTGCCATGTGGGCGACGAAGCGGGTCTTGCCGCAGCCGGTGGGGCCTTTGAGCAGCAGGGGCAGCCCGTTGGCCTGAGCCGCGGCGAAGACCTCGCACTCGTCGCCTTGGGGAAAGTAGAAGGGGGCCGCAGCCCCCTCCATTGCCCCTTCCATTGGCTCCGGGGCGCGCATGGCCGTCACTCTGCGGCGACCTGCTGGCTACGCCCGGGCTCGATGATCTCCTTGCGCGGCACCAGCACCGCGTAGATGAAGAGCACCGCCCCGATCACCACGGCTACGCCGGCGCCGAAGCGCATGACGTAGAAGATGTGGACCTGATCCTGCACGTCCATGAAGTTCTCGCCGAGGACTCTTTGCAGGTGGGTTTGAATGATCCCGGCAAAGGTGAGCACGAAGGTCATGAAGGTCATGCCGCCGGCCATCAGCCAGAAGGAGGCCATGTTCAGGACCTGGTTGTAGGGATCGCGGTTCTTCAGGATCGGGAAGGCATAGGTGAAGATCGCCAGGTTCAGCGAGACATAGGCACCGAAGAAGGCGAGGTGGCCATGGGCCGCGGTGATCTGGGTGCCATGGGTGAAGTAGTTGATGCCGTGCAGGGTGTGCATGAAACCCCAGACGCCGGCACCGAAGAAGGCGAGGGTCGCGCAGCCCAGCGACCACAGCAGTGCCGCCTTGTTGGGATGGTCGCGCCGCCCCTTCCAGACCATCACGAAGGCGAAGGCCATCATGCCGAAGAAGGGGATCACCTCCAGCGAGGAGAAGATCGAGCCGATCCACTGCCAATAGGCTGGTGTGCCGATCCAGTAGTAGTGGTGCCCGGTGCCCAGGATGCCGGTGATCAGCGAGGTGGCGACGATGATGTAGAGCCACTTCTCGACGATCTCCCGGTCGACGCCGGTCAGCTTTAGCATCAGGAAGGCGAGGATCGAGGCCATGATCAGCTCCCAGACGCCCTCCACCCAGAGATGGACCACGTACCACCAGTACTGCTTGTCGAGACTGAGGTTCGACGGGTTGTAGAAAGCGAAGAGGAACAGCAGCGCCAGGCCCCAGAGCCCGATCAGCAGCACGTTGGTGATCGCCGTCTTGCGGCCCTGCAGCACCGTCATGGTGATGTTGTAGAGGAAGATCAGCGCCGCCACGACGATGCCGATCTTGACCCAGAGGGGCTGTTCCAGGAACTCCCGCCCCTCCTTGCCCAGCAGGATGTTGCCCTCGAAGAGATTGAAGACGTAGGTGACCACCACGCCGAGGGTGCCGAGCACGAGAATGGCGAGCTGGAGGTAGGCCAGCATCGGCGAGTGGATCTCGCGCTCCGACTCTTCGGGGATCAGGAAGTAGGCCGCGCCCATGAAGCCGAGGATCAGCCAGACCACGAGGCTGTTGGTGTGCAGCATGCGCACGATGTTGAAGGGCAGCAGCTCGCTGAGGGTGTTCGGCGCCACATAGATCCAGCCGGCGAGCAGCCCGCCCAGCACCTGGATGGCGAAGAGTGCCATGGCGACGATGAAATAGATCTGCGCGATCTTCTGGGTTTCGTACTTCATCTCCAGGCCCTCCTCAGCCCGCGTCGTTCGGCGGCCAGTCCTGGGTGCGGATCTTGTTGGTCCACAGCAGGAACTCGGTGAGGTCGCGGATTTCTTGGTCGGTCAGGTTGAACTGCGGCATCTGCCGGCGTCCTTCGATGCCGGTGGGCTGGGACTCCATCCAGACCTTCATCACCTCGAAGGCGGCCTCCGGGTCGTCGGCCACGCCCCAGCGGGCCATGACGTTGCCGACCTCCGGCGCGAAGTAGGCCCCTTCGCCCAGAATGGTGTGGCAGTTGATGCAGGCCTTGTGTTCCCAGACGCGCTTGCCGCGCGCGACGCTCTCCGTCAGCCCCGCCTTGTCGGTCGACACGTTCACGATGTAGCTGTGGCTGTGTATCGACAGGCCGACGAAGATGACGATGAAAAACAACGACCCGCCATAAAAGACGTTGCGGGCCATGGATTTCGTCATGACTTCGCGCATAGCGCTCTCCTACCGGGAGTGGTGTTCGGTAGGAGGGAGAATGGCCGCAGTGCTGCGCCGGGGCCTTAACGAAAGTCAAGCAACGGCGCAGCCTTTGCCGGTCCGGCTGGGGCCGGTCAGCCGGCCCGCGGGATCATTGGAATCCCTTGAGGTAGGCGATCACGTCGGCGCGGTCCTGCTCCTTGCGCAGGCCGGCGAAGCTCATTTTGGTGCCGGGAAGATACTTCTTGGGCTTCTCGAGATAGGCGGCCAGCTCGGTCTCATCCCAGACAAAGCCCTCGGCCTTCTTGGCCAGAAAGGCCTTGGAGTACTTGAAACCCTCGACCGAGGCGATCTCGGCACCGAGGAATCCGTTCAGGTGCGGACCGACCTTGTTTTTCGCGCCCTCGCCCACGGCGTGGCAGGCCTTGCATTTCCGGAAGACCTTCTCGCCCTTGGCGGCATCCCCCTCGGCCAAGGCCGGGGCCGCGAGGCAGGCCAGCAGGGCGGCGAGCAGCGTGGATCGAAAGGCTCTCATAGTGTGTTCCCCCTCTAAGGTTCCGTGATTATAGCAGCGCTTCGAGTGTCGCGTCCGGGTAACCAGCCAGGACCGCCGCGATGGCCGCCTGGTCCATCAGGCAAAAGGCCGTCGACAGGCCGTCGGCAAGGGCCGCGCGGCCGGCCGCGACCG
>NZ_JANQOI010000034.1 GCF_028289705.1 Pelagibius sp. | reverse complement strand
CAGATGCGCACGGTCTACGGCGATCACGAGCGCTTCGTGCAGACCTACTTCTCCACTTACCCCGGCAAGTACTTCACCGGCGACGGCTGCCGGCGCGATGCCGACGGCTACTACTGGATCACCGGGCGGGTCGACGACGTGATCAACGTTTCCGGCCACCGCATGGGCACCGCCGAGGTGGAGTCGGCCCTAGTGGCCCACGACAAGGTGGCCGAGTCCGCCGTGGTCGGCTATCCCCACGACATCAAGGGCCAGGGCATCTACGCCTACGTGACCCTCAACGCCGGCGAGGAGCCGACGGACGACTTGCGCAAGGAACTGGTGCAGTGGGTGCGCAAGGAGATCGGCCCCATTGCCAGCCCGGACCTGATCCAGTGGGCACCGGGCCTGCCGAAGACCCGCTCCGGCAAGATCATGCGCCGCATCCTGCGCAAGATCGCCGAGAACGAGTATTCGAACCTCGGCGACACCTCGACCCTCGCCGACCCCGGTGTCGTCGACGAGCTGATCGAAAACCGCATGAACCGGCACGGATAGGGTGAAGGTCTTCGACTTGCGTCGATAAGGCCTCGCCATGAGGACAAGTCTGCACGGATGTTGTTTTGACGTCGGTCGTCTGGGCCAGAGTGCGTAGAGCCCTACAGGCGAAGGCTTATCGCGGACAGACCGTCACCCCCACCCCCTCCCTCCCCCATCGAAGGGGGAGGGGGAACCTATTGAAACAGATAAAAAAATCTCCTCCCCCCTCGACGGGGGGAGGTAGGGTGGGGGGTGAGAAACGCGCTCGGTGCCCGGGGCCTGGCTGGGTTAGAACCAGCGGGGAAGGTCGGAGAGGGCGTCCGGGTCGACCAGCGTCACGGCGTCGGGGGCATCCATCTCGATCAGGCCCTTCTGCTTCAGCTTGGTGAAGCAGCGGCTGACCGATTCGGCGGAGAGGCCGAGGAAGTCGGCGATGTCGTAGCGGGTCATCGGGATCGAAACCGTCATGCCTGCAAGGGCCTCCTGCCCGTCGCGCTCGGCGAGGTGGAGCAGGAAGGCGGCCACCTTGGCGCAGGCCGAAGTCCGGCCCAGCAGAAGGATCTGTTCTTCCGCGGCACTGATTTCCGCGAGCGCGATGTCCAGAAGGAACTGGGCCGAGCCGCTCAGTTGCTGGCAGCGGTAGCGCACCAGGATGCAGTCGGTGATCGCTTCCGCCGACGAGCGATAGCAGCCGGATTGGCCCGAGCCGAAGGCATCGCCGGAGAAGTGGAAACCGTTGACCTGGCGGCGCCCTTCGGTCGTAAAGGTGAAGGCCCGCACAGTGCCCTCGATCACCTTGTAGAGAAAGGTCGCGTCGTCTTCCTGGCGATAGAGCTGGCTTCCCGCCGTGACGGCGACCATCTCGCCAAGGGGCTCGGGCTGCCGTGCGGTCTCTCTTGCGGAGAGCGCGGCCATGGCGATGCCGTGAAACGAAGGTGAGGGCTTCACCTGAAGTGCCGTTGCCATCGGCTCAAACCTCCTCCCAAGTCTGGATTGCCCAGTTCTTTTCCTTGATGGAGGCAGGTCTAACCGAGCCTTGTAACCCGATTATGCGCCAATTGTATCGAACTGTTACAAGATGGGTCGGCCGGCCAGTGTGATAGAAGCACTGTGATAGCATCCGGAGCCGCAAGGGCCACCCAACGGGAGAGCCGATCCTTGGCACAAACCCTCTCCGATCAGGCGAAGCTGGAGCTGCTCCAGGCCGGTCTGGACCATATCGATCAGGGGATTTCGGTCTTCGACGACCGGCTCAACCTGATGTTCTGGAACCGACGCTACTTCGATCTGCTGGAGTTTCCCCTGGACTTCGCGCAGGTCGGACGGCCGTTCGAGGATTTCGTCCGCTACAACGCCGAACGCGGGGAATATGGTCCTGGTGCGGTCGAGGAACTGGTGGCCGAACGGCTGGCGCGCGCCCGTCAGTTCACCGCCCACTACCTGGAGCGGCCGCGGCCCGACGGCAGCATCCTGGCCATTCACGGCGTGCCGCTGCCCGATGGCGGCTTCATCACCGTCTACACCGACATCACCGAGCAGAAACAGACCGAACGCCTGATCCAGGAGCGCAACGAGGAACTGGAACAGCGCGTGCTGGAGCGCACCCGCGACCTGGAAGCCACCAACCTGGAGCTGCGCCGCCTGGTGCAGTCGGAACATGAGACGGCAGAGGCGCTGAAGCTCAGCGAGACCCGGCTGCAATTGATCACCGACGCGGTGCCGGCGGGGATCGCCTACGTCGATCTCGACGAGCGCTATCGCTTTGCCAACCAACGCATCGCCGGCGCCTTCGGCTTCGCGAAGGACGAGATCATCGGCAAGAGCACCGACGAGGTGCTGGGCCCCAAGGTCGCCGCCACGCTGCGACCCTACCTCGACCGCGGCCGTCGCGGCGAGGAGGTGACCTTCGAATACGTCGCCGAGCTGGCGGAGGGCCGGGAGGCCGATATCCGGACCACCGTGCTGCCCGATCTGGACGAGACACAGAAGGTGCGGGGCTACTACGCCCTCTCCCTCAACGTCTCCAACCAGAAGAAGGCCGAGGCGGCGCTGGCCCAGGCCCAGAAGATGGAAGCGGTCGCCGGGCTCTCCGGCGGGCTCTCCCACGACTTCAACAACCTGCTGACGGTGGTGCTGGGCAACCTGCTGCCGCTGAAGGAAAGCGGGCGCCTGAGCCAGGAGGACTTGGAGCTTTTGGACCCGGCCATCGAGGCCGCGCGCCGCGGCGCCGGGCTGATCCGCCGTCTGTTGACCTTTTCGCGGCGCGACCCCCTCGAACCGCAGTCGGTCGACCTGGCGGAACTCATCGAGGGCTTCGCCGGTTTCCTCAGAAGCTCGCTTCCGGAGACCCTGGAGATCGTGCCGGCGGTGGGTGCCGAGCCGCTGCACGCCTTCGTCGATCCCCTCGGTCTGGAAAGCGCGCTCCTCAACCTCGCCTTCAATGCCCGGGACGCCATGCCGCAGGGCGGCCGGATCGCAATCGCCGTCGATCCGGTCGCGATCGATTTGGCGCAGGGCGCGACCCTCGACCTGGCCCCCGGCGACTACGTGAAGATCGTCGTGGCCGACGAGGGCTCGGGGATCGATCCGGCGACCCTGGCGCGGGCCTTCGAGCCCTTTTTCACCACCAAGGCGCAAGGCAGCGGCAGCGGTCTCGGCCTTTCCATGGTCTACGGCTTCGCCAAGCAGTCCGGCGGGGCGGTGCGCATCGCCAGCGAGGGCGGCCGGGGCGCAGAGGTCTCGCTCTACATTCCCCGTAGCGAGGCGCCGGCGGTTCCGCAGGACGGGCCGGAACCGCTCGACGCCGCTGTCGATGGCTCCAGGCCGCTGGTTCTGCTGGTCGACGACGATCCGGGCGTGCGCCGGGTGGTGCGCCGCCAGCTCACCGACCTGGACTACCCGACCGTCGAGGCCTCCGACGGCGAGGCGGCGCTGGAGTTGCTGGACCAGGTCGAGGAGATCGGCATCCTGCTTTCTGACGTGGTCATGCCCGGGCCCTTGAACGGCTTCGATCTGGCGCGGGCCGCCCGCACCAGACGGCCGGACCTGAAGGTGCTGCTGATGAGCGCCTACCGGCAGCCGGACGCGGATCAGGAGGCGGGGCGGCCGCAGGTGCCGGTGCTGCGCAAGCCCTTCGAGAAGGCCGAACTCGACCGCCTGCTGCGCCAGATCTCCACTGCCGAGGCCACAGCCCGCGGCGATTGACTTGGCGTGCCGGTGTTTGTGTACTTGATGGTCCCGCCGAGCCTTGAGCCGCGCGTCGGGTCATCGGGCAGTGAGGGAGCCGGGCGGTAAAAGCCATGGGCCAGGGAAGGGGCGAAGGGACGCAGAAGGAAGGCGCTCAGAAGATCGTCGTCGTCGAAGACGAGATCGACGTCGCCCAGACCATCGTCAGAACGCTCGAGCAATCGGGCTTCGCCACCGAGCACTTCATCCGCGGCCGCGATCTGCGGCAGTTCCTGAAGCGGGAAAGGCCCGCGCTCTGCGTTATCGACCTCGGGCTGCCGGACGGCGACGGGCTGGACCTGGTCCGCAGCCTGCAGGAGGAAAACCGGCTGGCGGTGATCATCCTGACCGGCCGCGGCGATGCCACCGACCGGGTGGTGGGGCTGGAGCTCGGCGCCGACGACTACATGGTCAAGCCCTTCGAACCCAGGGAACTGGTGGCCCGGGTGCGGGCCGTGCTGCGCCGCTCAGGCGGGCGGGGCGAGGGGGCGCCGCAGGAACCGGCAGGGCGCCAGGCCCGCTTCCATGGCTGGGTCTTCAGTCCTGACAGCCTGACCCTGACTGATCCGGACGGCCAGGAGATGGCCGTCAGTGCTGCCGAAGCCCAACTCCTGCTGGTGCTGCTGAAAGCGCCCAACCGGGTGCTGTCGCGCGAACAGCTTCTGGAGATGGCCTCCGCCGGCACCTTTTCCCCTTTCGACCGCAGCATCGACGTGCGCGTCTCCCGGTTGCGGCAGAAGCTGGAGGCCGACAGCCGCGACCCCAAGATCATCAAGACCATTTACGGCGCCGGCTATCTCTTCGCCGGAAAGGTCGAGTGGGCGGAGGCCGAATAGCCTGATTCGAGTCCCGAATCGCTATTTTTGTGCAGTGCACAATTTTGCTTGATTCTTCGCCCCGCGGCCTTATTTTCTGTGAAAGGGCTGCACGCCACGACAGCTTCTGAAACAACGCTCTCTGGGTACGGAAATGTCCTGATTTCAGGAGGTTAGCCGTGCGACCGGACAAGCGTGACTCTTCGCCCTCGGTTCCCCTTTCCGCCACAGCGCTGCACGAGCCCGCCGTTCCGGCGGTACGTCCCCGCGGCTCCGGCGGATCGGCCCTCTCGCGCGGGGTGCGGACGCTTTGGCAGCGCCTGGCGGGGCCCAGGCCGGAGCCGGACCGCTTCATCGACCGTCTCGGGCACGAACTGAAGACGCCGCTCACCTCGATCCGCTCGCTGTCGGAGATTCTGCGCGACAATCCGGCGTTGCCGCCGGAAATGCGCCAGCAGTACCTCAAACTCATTCTGAACGACAGCCACCGGCTGCAATCGGTCATCGAGGTGCTGCTCGACGGCATGGCCCAGCCCGACTTCATGGAGCGGCGCCAGGAGCTGGAGTCGCTGCGCCAGCGCATTGTCTCCGCCGCCGAGGGCGCCCGCCGCCACTGCAGCCCCAACTGACGCCGCGATTTCGGCGCAGGCCGAGCACCGATAGAGGTTCTGGAGCCCGGACGGAGCGGCGTGCTAGGCTTCCGGTGAGAGGGCCGGACAACCGGTTCCGGTGGCGCCGGCATGGCGCCCGGCTCCAAAGAGACAAGCAGCCCCAACGACAAGAACGAGAATCGGGGCCCGGGCTGAAGGGAGGAAACCACAACGATGACCCATTCGGTCCTGGTTGTAGACGATGAACCCAACATCGTCCTGTCGCTCGAATTCCTGATGAAACAGGCGAACTACGACGTGCGCGTCGCCCGCGACGGCGAGGCGGCCCTGGCGGAGATCGAACAGGCCCCGCCGGACCTGGTGCTGCTGGACGCCATGCTGCCCAAGCGCGACGGCTTCGACGTCTGTCAGGCGATCCGTGCCGACCCCGCGCTCAACGGTGTGCGGATCATCATGCTCACCGCCAAGGGGCGGGAGGTGGAGCGGGAAAAGGGCCTCGCCCTCGGTGCCGACGACTACATCACCAAGCCCTTCTCGACGCGCGACGTGCTGGAGCGGGTCAAGGATTTCCTCGGAGAGCCGGACGAAGCCTGATGCGGCGCGGCAAGCCAAGCGAGCCGCGTGAAGGGGCGGGGCGATGACCAGACCGGGGCTGATGAACGAGCGGCTGATGGCGCTGTTCCTGCTCGGGCTGCTGCTCTTCGGCCCGCCGCTGATGGGCGCCTTCGACCGGCCCGCCATCGCGCTGGGCATCCCGGTGCTCTACCTCTACCTGTTCCTTGCCTGGCTCTGCCTGATCGTCTTCAGCGCCCTGGCCATCGAAGGCGGCGCGCAGACTCCATCCGGGGCGGAGCCCGAAGACCTGGACCGGGCCTTCGAGGACGAAGGCTGAGGGCCTGAGCCATGCTGCAGGGCTGGATCATCGTCCTGGTTTCCCTGGCTTATCTGTGTTTTCTCTTCGCGATTGCCTCCTACGGCGACCGCCGCGCCGACCAGGGGCGCAGCCTGATCGCCAACCCCTACATCTACGCTCTCTCCATCGCGGTCTACTGCACCTCCTGGACCTTCTACGGTTCGGTGGGCCGCGCCGCCTCCAGCGGTGTCGGCTTCCTGCCGATCTATCTCGGGCCGACCCTGATGTTCATCTGCGGCTGGTTCGTGCTGCGCAAGATCATCCGTATCAGCAAGGTCAACAAGATCACCTCCATTGCCGACTTCATCGCCTCGCGCTACGGCAAATCGCCGCTGCTGGGCGGGCTGGTCGCGGTGATCGCGGTGATCGGGATCATGCCCTACATCTCGCTGCAGCTTAAGGCGATCTCCACCAGCTTTTCGGTGCTGGTCCAGTATCCCGAGATCGTCATGCCGCAGGATCTCGGGTCGGCGCCGCTGCTCCAGGACACAGCGCTCTATGCGGCTCTCATCATGGCGGCATTCTCGGTCCTCTTCGGCACCCGCCACATCGACGCCAGCGAGCATCACGAGGGCATGGTGGCGGCCATCGCCTTCGAATCCGTCGTGAAGCTGCTGGCCTTCCTCGCCGTCGGCGTCTTCGTCACCTTCCTGGTCTACGACGGCTTCGGCGATGTCTTCTCCCAGGCCGCCGCGGTGCCGGCGCTGACCCGCCTGTTTTCCATCGAGGCCGCCGGCGGCTACGGAAGCTGGATCTCATTGATGATCCTCGCCATGGCCGCCATCATCTGCCTGCCGCGCCAGTTTCAGGTGGCGGTGGTGGAGAACGTCGACGAGCGACACCTGCGAAAAGCCGTTTGGCTGTTCCCGCTCTATCTCTTCCTGATCAACATCTTCGTGCTGCCGATTGCCTTCGGCGGCCTGCTGCTGTTTCCCGACGGCGGGGTCGATGCCGACACCTTCGTGCTGACCCTGCCGATGGCCGAGCGGCAGGAAGGGCTCGCCCTCTTCGTCTTCATCGGCGGCCTCTCGGCGGCGACGGGGATGATCATCGTCGCCACCATCGCCATCAGCACCATGGTCTCCAACGACCTGGTGATGCCGGTGCTGCTGCGGGTCGGGCGCCTGCACCTCTCCGAGCGGGAGGACCTGACCGGCCTGCTGCTGGCGATCCGCCGCGGCACCATCCTCATCGTGCTGCTGCTCGGCTATCTCTATGCCCGGCTGATCGGCGAATCCTATGCGCTGGTCACCATCGGGCTGGTCTCCTTCGCCGCCGCCGCCCAGTTCTGTCCGGCAATCATCGGCGGCATCTTCTGGAAGGGCGCCAGCCGGGCCGGCGCGGCGGCAGGCATGAGCGCCGGATTTCTGGTCTGGGCCTACACCCTGCTGCTGCCCTCCTTCGCCCGCTCAGGCTGGCTGCCGGCCGCCTTTCTGGAGGAGGGACCCTTCGGGATCGATCTCCTGAAGCCCTACGAGCTCTTCGGGCTCACCGGCCTCGACCCGATCTCCCACGCGCTGTTCTGGTCCATGTTTGCCAACATCGGCCTGCTGGTGGGGGTGTCGCTGCTGACCCGGCAGAGCCTGGTGGAACGCGCCCAGGCGGTGCTCTTCGTCGACGTGTTCCGGCGCACAGAGGACCAGGCGCGCATCTGGCGGGCGACGGCGAGTGTGCGCGACCTGCAGGGCCTGCTGGCGCGCTTCGTCGGGCAGCAGCGGGCATCCAGCGCCTTCTCCCGCTACGCCCGCCGGCATGGCCAGAAACTGGATGTCCAGGCGCCGGCCGACACCGCGCTGGTGCGCTTCACCGAGCGGCAGCTCGCTGGTGCCATCGGCGCCGCCTCGGCGCGCATCATGGTCGCTTCGGTGGTGAAGGAGGAACTGCTCGACATCGATCAGGTGATGGCCATCCTGGACGAGGCCTCCCAGGTCATCGAATACAGCCGGCGGCTGGAAGAGAAGTCGGCCCAGCTCGAGGCCACGAGCCGCGAATTGCGCGCCGCCAACGAGCGCCTGAAGGACCTGGACCGCATGAAGGACGACTTCGTCTCCACGGTCAGCCACGAACTGCGCACGCCGCTCACCTCAATCCGCTCCTTCAGCGAGATCCTCTTCGACAACCCGGATCTCGACGCTGATCAGAAGAAGGAGTTCCTGAAGATCGTCATCAGCGAGAGCGAGCGGCTGACCCGGCTGATCAACGACGTCCTCGACATGGCGAAGATGGAGGCCGACCAGCTCGACTGGTATATGGCGGAAACCGACGCCCGGGCGGTCATCGACCAGGCCCTGGCGGCAACACACAGCCTGCTGCAGCGCGACCGGCCCATCGCCCTGGAAACCGACCTGCCGACGCGGTTGCCCAGCGTTCATGCCGATGCCGACCGCCTGACCCAGGTGATCGTCAACCTGCTGTCCAACGCGGTGAAGTTCTGCGATCCGGAGCGCGGCCGGATCGGGATTACCGCCGGGCTGCGAGACGGCCTTCTGCAGGTCGAGGTCTGGGACAACGGCCCCGGCGTGCCCGAGGCAGACCAGGAGCGGATCTTCGAGAAGTTCCAGCAGGCCGGCCACATCCTGACCGACAAGCCCCAGGGCACGGGCCTCGGCCTGCCTATCTGCCGCCAGATCATCAAGCACTTCGGCGGTACCATCTGGGTCGAGAGCGTCCCCGGCCGGGGCGCGCGTTTCTCCTTCACCGTTCCCCTGGCCGAGGCGGGAGAGGCCGCGGTCTCCGCCAGCGCGGAGTAACTCCGGCTGTCTCAGAGCTTGCTCAAATAAGAAGCTTTCTCAGTCAATGGGCTCCCGCCTCTTGGCCTCCCCGACCGTCATTGCCGGGCTTGTTCCGGCAATCCATCGAGGTTCGGGTTTCGGTCTTTCCATGGACCCCCATAGAAGCAATTGGGGGACAAGCCCGAGGGTGACGATGTGGGGAGGGATGGCGCCAGCAAGCTCTTGAAACTAAACAGTTCAATTCGAGCCAACCTCTCAGGTTTTGTAGAGGCTCACCAGTCGGGAGATCAGGATTGCCAGAAAGAAGGTGCCGCTGATCGCTTCGAAAACGGTCCACATCCGGGCGATGGGGCTGAGCGGCGTGATGTCGCCGTATCCCAGGGTGGTCAGGGTGGTGAAGCTGAAGTAGAGAAGCTGTTCCCAGATCGTGCCATGGTCGGCCTGCTGCAGGCCGAAGGACCCGGGACTGATGCCCTCGATCAGCACATAGATCACCGACCAGGCGATCCCCATGAGCAGATAGATGGCGATGGCTCCGCTGATGACGTCGTGGGTCACCTTCTCCGCCGTGACCACGCTGACCAAGAGCACGCCCGCCATGTAAAAGGTGCAGGCTGCCAGGATGACGCTGGCCAATTCATCGAGGAGACCGCCGGACCAGACGGGATGCAGCCAAGTCAGGTAGAGCCAGGCGGCCGAGAGTGCCAGCGTGATGACGAGGTCGCGCTGCACGCGGCTGACGGCCAGGGTGCCGACCACCACCACCAGGGAGAACAGCCCCGAAAGGGCGAAGCTGCCGGAGCCGCCGCCCTCGATCAGCGGCGAGACCAGCAGCAGGGCCACCAGGGTGCCGAGCAGCAGGCTGTGCTTGTGCCGGCCAAAGGTCGCCAGGGGTGACGACGAGCTGTCGGGCGGGTCTAGATGAAACATGGCATGTTGCTCCCCCGCAGGGCGATTTTCGGCGATGCCACCGTGGCGCCCTGGGTGCTGGGGACAAGGGTTTCATGAAGTTCGATCCCGAGGGCGAGGCAGATCCGGTAGGCGGCCTCGCCGACGATCTGCACATAGGTGGGATAGGCCAGATCCACCGCCGCGAGCTGTTCGACCCTGAGGCCGGTGGCCATCCCCGTGGCCACGAGCTGCACCACCTCGACGGCGCGCTCGCCCACCACATGGGCGCCGAGAATCCGATGACTTCGACGGTCGACGACCAGCTTGCAGAACCCATAGGTCCTGCCGTCGATGATGGCTCTCGGGTTCTCGCTGTAGGGAACCGTCGCAACCTCGACCTCGTGTTGGCAGCGGGCCTCGGCCTCGGTCAGGCCGACCGATCCGTGTTCGGGAAAGGGGTAGCCGCCGGCGGAGACGACCTGATGGCGCACCGGATCGCGGGTTCCGACAACGGCATTCCCGGCGGCGACATAGCCTTCCTGCATGGCCGCGGGGACCAGCATCCTGCGGCCGGTCACGTCGCCGGCGGCAAAGATGTGCGGTTGGGAGGTCTGCAGCGAATCGGTGACCTGGATGAAGCCGCGGTCGTCGACATCAACGCCGGCGACATCGAGGCCGAGCGCTATGGTGTTGGGCGTCCAACCCAGGGAAACGACCACCGCCTCGCAGCGGATTTCCTGGTTCCCATCTTCCGTGGAGTAACGGAACAGCAGCTCATCGCCGTCCTTTGCGATCGATCTGTCGTCGCCGACGCCGGTGACTACGTCAATGCCCCGCTCCACGAAGGCGGCGCGCACCGCTTCGGCCAGGTCGTGATCCTCGTGGGAGAGGATCTGCGGGCCACGCTCCAGAAGGTGAACCTTG
This sequence comes from Pelagibius sp., assembly GCF_028289705.1. GTDB lineage: Bacteria > Pseudomonadota > Alphaproteobacteria > Kiloniellales > Kiloniellaceae > Pelagibius. The sequence continues at coordinate 62,904 of NZ_JANQOI010000034.1, read as the reverse complement.
CAGCCGAAGTCCGCCAGGATCGAAGCTACCTGGACGCCGGTATGGCCGGTGCCCAGGATGACGGTCGAGGACGGCAGCTTCGCCCCGGGCTGCCAGAGGTCGCTGGGCACCAGGGAGAGTGCGCTGCCCGGAAAGTCGGGACGCCGCGGATGGCCGCCGGTGCAGAGGATGTAGGCGTCCGCCTCCAGCACCCGGCCGTTGGGCAGGACCACGCGCTGCGGATCGACAAAGCGGGCTTCGCCGACGCATTCGAAGACGTCGAGCGCCTGGCCCTTGCCCAGGTCCCGGGCCAGCACTTCCTTGCTGGCATGCACTTCCTCGATCACCTCGCGGCAACGGCCGAGGGCGCGGCCGAAATCGAGTTCCGGGATCCCCACCTTGATGCCGTAGCGCCCCAGATCGTCGGCGGTCCGCTTGAGCTGCGCGATCTGGGCGAGGGTGCGGGCGGGCACCACGCCGCTGACCGCGTCGGTGCCGCCAGCCCGCCGCGCGTCCAGCAGGCAGACCTTGGCACCCAGACGGGCGGCGCGTTCGGCCGCCGCAATGCCGGCGGGGCCGGCTCCCATGACCAGGACGTCATACATCGGCTGGCTCCTTCATCCTACGCCCTGGGATCTAGTCGCTGCTGTCGTCCGCCGAGGGATCGGCTGCCTGCACCAGGATGTGCTGGATCTTCTTCAGCTCCAGGATGATGACGCCGAGGGCGATGACGATGGAGCTGAGCAACAGGCCCTCGTTCAGGCCGTTGTTGATCAGGACCTCCACCGTAGAGACGCCGGTCTCCTCGTAGACGAAGGTCGCGGCGGTGGTGACGAGGCTCCAGATGCCCCAGGCGATGACGCCGATGCCGGTGGTCAGCCCCAGCAATCCGGTCACCCGGTACATGATCCGGTTCATCCGGCCGGAGACTTCCATTTCGGGGTAAGTGGTCTTCTGCTGCGCGTTCATGTCACGCTCCCTTGGGTTTGTGTGTTGGTCGGTGGCCAGGTCAGAGGAACTTGCCGAGACTGTTGAAGTCGGCCTTCTCCGGTTCGCGGTCGGTGACCTGGTTGAGGCTGTGGCGCAGGCGCTGGCTCTCCTCGTAGACACGCTTGCGGCAGCGCTGGATGCCGCCGAGGGGCTGGTGGTCGGGCATGCAGTGCCAGGGGGTGTAGGAGAGGTTTTCGCAGAACGCGAACTGCTCCGGCGCGGTGAAGTCCTGGGCCGGCAGGGTGAGGGTGGCGATGATCTCGAAGGGCGTCGGCCAGACCGCCGTCGCGTCCTCGATGGGCGTCGTCGCTTCGTCGATGTAGCGCTGGGCGCCGAAGTAGAACTTGGCGGCCTTGCGGTTGGTGACGAAGTGCTCCTCCAGCGCCACGCGCAGGCCGTTTTCCTCGGTCACGGGGCCCCGGCCGGAGGTGTTCCCCAGATCCGGGATCAGGGTCAGGCGGGCGGCCCCGCCGCCCATGGCGATGGGCACCTCGGACCAGTATTGGCGCTCGAGCTGGCTGGCAATGACGACGTTGAAGGTGAGGTTCAGCCCGAACTCCCGCGGACGGCTCTTGAAAAACGCGTCGGCGCCGGGGTCCTTCTGCGCCGCTTCGAAGAAGGCGACGTAGTCGGCAATGTCACTGATGAAGAAGGTGGGCTGATCGAGCATGATGAAGTCCTGCGTGCCGTGCGGCGCGCCGGGAACGTCGATCAGCTTGATGGCCATGGCGTGCGGATTGGGGTCGGATTCCTTCGGCATCGGGCCGGTGGACACCCGCACCAGGGCATCGAACTGCTTGGGTTTGGCGAACACGCCGGCACGGAAGGGCTCCGGCACCGTGCGCCCGACTTCGAAGAAGCCGCGCAGCAGGGCCTGCTGTTTGGGATGCTGGCCTCGCTTGTGCGGGTCCCGGCCCTTCATCATCTCGGTCTGCAGCGCCGTGACGCGCTCGATCATCTCCGCCTCGCCCGGCGGGACGATTTCCAGCGGATGGGAAAGCATCTGATGCATGATTGGTCTCCTCCTGATCTAGGGCCTGTTGAGATTCATTTCGCCGTCGTGGCGGGAGCAGATCTTCGCCAGGGCTAGGAGCGGGCGGCGCCGTGGGGTGGTCCCCCACAAGGCGTCCGCGACGCGGCCCTGGCGAAGATCTGCCCCGTCCCGAAGGGATCCGGCGGATTTGGCCCGCGGCCGCGTCGCTCCTCGTCGAATATGCTTGGGCATGTCCTTCCTCGTCGCTCCTAACCGCGGGCCAAATTCGCTCGGACCACAACGGCGAAATGAATGTCAACAGGCCCTAAAACTTGCCGTCGGCGATGGCCTTCAGGGCCGCGATGCCGGGGGCGAAGAAGTACTCGCCGCCTCTGACGGTGACGAATTGCTTCAGGTCGAACAGAAACGGCATATCGGCGCCGGGCACGGTGAACTGGCCGCCCTGGCCGTTGGGCCCGACCAGCGGGTCCTTTTCGTCGCTGGGCAGGCCGATGAAATCGCCCTTGCAGATCCACTGGGCCTGGATGAACTCGAACTGCAGTTCGATGTCGGCGACCACGAAGACGCCGGCCTGGCCGCGGTCGACGCCGTCGTCGGCCGCGCCCTCCGGCAGTGGCTTGCCGTACTCCAGGCCGCGGCGCAGGATCCGCTTGCGGTTGATGTTCGTGGTGGTGGTGATCTTGGAGGCGCGGGGATTGGTGCGCCGCAGATGGGCGCCCAGCGGGCATTTGCTGCCGTCCAGGTCGTCCGCGTAGTCGAAATCGTTGACCCTCTTGGGGTCGGCTGCAATGGCCGGATCGTCCTGGTCCGGCGAGAGCGCCAGCGGGCAGCCGGAGCGCCAGCGCCCGACGATCTTCGCCGCCATCTTCTCCTGATGGGCGGCGTCGTCCGAGCCCCAGAGCGTCATGGCGCCCTGCTTCAGGTAGTCGCGGAACCCGGCGACGTCCTGCGCGGCCTTGCGGAACACGACGAAGGAGCCGTTGTCGCAGAGCCCCTCGGGACCCGGTGTGTCTGTGCGTTCGCCCAGCTCGTTCTCATACCCCAGCACGAACTCGCCCGGCTTGATGGAACGCCAGCCGCCGCCGTCTTTGAGGGCGCCGTCGCCGGGATTGGCGTCGCCGTCGAGGCCTTCGATGGCCGGCTGGGAGATCGGGTCGACATAGCCGAAGTGGGCAGAAGGGCAGCCGGAGCGCTGTTCGAAGACCACCTCGGCGGCGACGCTGTGAACCTCGGTGATGCCGCCGCTCTGCTCAGCCACCGACGACAGCCAGCGATGTTGCTCTTCGCAGTCCTCGGCGCTGTTGTGGGACACCGCGGCCAGTACATGAATGGCGTCGCTGCCGAGGCCGCCCTCCCAGTGTTCCGGGGCGCTGGGGCCGATGTCGCCGAGCGCGGTGGCGCGGGCGCGCATGCCCTCGCGGAAGGCCCCGGGGAAGCTGGCGAGCGTTGCCTCCGAGAGACCCAGCGCTGCCAGGCCGCGGGCGCTGAGCGCGATGTTCAGGGTGCCGTCCTTGGTCTTGCCGGCGGCGTAACCCGCATGGCTGGTCACGCGGTCCATCAGTGCCCCCAGCCAGGCCCGGCCCTTGGCCGCATCGTCGAAGCGATAGAAGACATAGCGGCAGGCCAGGGTGTCGTATTCGCGTAGCAGGCCGCCTTGAATGTCATCGAGATTGCGCTTCAGGTCGTCTGAGGTCCGCATCTGTTTGGGGGCCGGGCTCAGCATCGGGAGGCTCCGCGTCTCTTGGTGTTGAAGAAAGTCTGTCTCGCTGGCGGGAGGCGGCGGGCGCCTCCCGGCCATTCAGCGGGGTGCCGAACTCAGGCGAGCCCCGAGATTCAGGCGAGCCCCGAGGCGGACTGGCCCCAGGCCACCTTGCCGGCGGGCTGTGCGAGAGACTTCTGCATGTCGATCAGCTTGCTGCGCCAGTCGGCGTCGCGGCGGATCTGGTTGACCGTCAGTTCCGGATAGCCGCAGAAGTAGCCGATGACCTCGACCTGGCCGGCGGCGATGAACTCCAGCAGGTCGGTGAATGCGGCATCGGCCGCCGGCGCGCCTTCGAAGTGCGAGAGCACCTCGCGCAGCGGCGCTTCGAGGGGCTTGAAGCCCTCGAAATATGCGACCACGTCGCCGTCGAAGTTGGTCTGGAAGAAGAGATGATTGTGGTCCATGCGCGAGAGGCTGAAGATGTGGATCATCGCCATCTCCGAGACCGCCTCACCGAAATCGTCGCTGCCGATCAGCTCGGCGATGGCCTTGGCATGCGCATCGGGGTCGTCTTGCTTCAGCTTATAGATCGCGGAAAAAGGTGAGATGTTTCCGCAGAGCTGCACGGTAGGATTGAGACCGTACTTCAGGGTCCCGTTGGTGCTCATTTCAAGTCTCCTCGTCGCTGTCTGACGTGTGGCCGTGGCGGCCCGTATTTGAAGCTTCTCTTGGCTTGGGAAGTGACCCTGATATGGCATCTGCGCCGGCCCAGTCTTAAGTGACACACGGTGACGTAACATGTGACACGTCACTCGAAAGGGGTCCCGGACGGCACCCGGACAGTGCCGAAAAAGGCCGGAATTCGGCAGATTAGAAGGGTTTTCGCCTGGCCGCCTTCAGGGCGAGGGTCAGCGAACCTTGAGGCCGGGCAGCCACTGCGGCCCGGGGCCGGCATAGGCCCCGCGCCAATGCCCCTGGCGGGGGCGGCCGAGGATATCCCGGTCGCCGTCGGCTAGGGCATCGAAGCGCCCCAGGTCGACCGGCGGGCCCAGCAGGCCCTCGCCGCGGGGGCGCAGGTCGAGCGCCGGCCAGGTGGCGAATGGCTGGCGCAGGTGGTCGCCGGCGGCGCCATAATCGGCAGTGAAGTTGTTGCCGGGCTCCAGGGCCTCGCCGGGCGCGCGGATGGGCAGCTCGGCGAAAACGGCATTGCCGGCGACCCATTGGCCGAAGTTGCGGTCTGCGCTTCGGAGCTCGATCCCCAGCCTGCGGGCCACCACGGTGTTGTGAAAGACCGCAATGCGGCGCGGCCGGCCCCTATGCGGCCGGATCTCGATGCCGTTGCCCTGGTGGTTGACCAGCAGGTTGTTGTGAAAGGCGATGTTGCCTTCACCCTGAAACAGCGGCTCGCCGACCCGGTTCTGATAGAGCAGGTTGCCGTAGATCTCGTAGGTGTCTTCGCTGCCCGGCCCGCTGCGCGGGAGGTGGCCGACCAGCAGGTTGGGACGCGCGCCTGCGAAGCCGCGCTGCGGCTGGCGTGCCTTGCTGATGACGTTGTGGCGGATGATGGTCGAACTGGGCCCTTCCGGCATCCCGGCGATCGCCGGGCGGGGGCGCTGGTGCTTGATCTGCAGCCCGTAACCGACGGTGTCGCCGATCAGATTGTGCTCGATCAGGCCGCGGACGAAGGGAGCACTGCCGTCGGAATCGCCCAGGTAGAGGCCGGTTCCGACGTTGCGGATGCGGTTGTTGCGGATCACCCAGTCCCAGGCCGGCGCCTTGGTGCTGATGGCGACGTTCTGCTGGTGGGAAGCGTGGTTCCGGATCTCCAGGTTTTCCAGGGTGATATGATGGGTGACATCCTGGGCCTTCACGGCATCGATGAAGGGGATGTTGCGGCCATCGAGAGTGAGGTGGCGAAGGACGAGGTGGGAGGCGCGGCGCAGTTCCACGGTATTGTGGTTAACGCGGCCGAGGAACACCGCCGAGCCGTCGGGTGGGCCGCTGATCACGATGGGTCGGCCCGGGCTCCCGTGCAGGTCGATCAGAGCCAGGCCCTGGCGGTAGAGGCCCGGTTTCAACCGCAGGCGGTCGCCCGGCCTGAGGTCCCTCACCACCGACCGGTAGGTGGCCGGGTCGGCGGCGAAAGTGGCCGCGCCGGCCTGGACGGGGACGCCGAAGCCTGCCGTCAAGCCGACCAGTCCGGCGAAGCCGATCACTCCGGCCCGCACCTTATCCAACCTTTGCCGAGCCGGCATCGACCCTCCCTTGGCTGCAGGGACCCGCGGTGTGCCTGCGAGTATGCCAGCCGTCGGTGTTCTCCGCAGCCCGCCGCTGCTGGTCCGGCGGGACGGCCAATGGCAGCCCCTTGGCTGGGATGGTCGCTGGTTGGACTGTCGCCGAACCGGCGAGTTGGCTAGAATGCGCCCGGCGGAGAACCGGCGATGGCAGGAACAGCGGGCAAACCCTGCCGCAACGCCGAGGCAAGGGAGCGCTCCGAAACCGGGCCGTATCAGGTAGGACCAACAGATGCGCAGGACCGTCCAGAGAGACTCGCAGAGACTGACCAAGGGGGCCAGGGCGCTCGCCCTCGCTCTTGCATGTTGGTGGCTCGGCGCCGCACCGCTTTGGGCGAACACGCCCACCGAGGAGTCCCGGGTCTTCTACGACAAGGCGGTGGACTACGCGGATCAGGGCGACATTCGCTCGGCCATGATCGAACTGAAGAACGCCCTTCAGCGCGATCCCGAGAATGCCGAAGCGCGCCTGCTGCTCGGCCGCATGCACCTGCTTCTCGGCGACGGTGACTCGGCGGAGAAGGAACTGAAGGCGGCGGAGCGCTACGGCAGTCCCCCGGAAGAAACTCTGGTCCACATGGGCCGTGCCATGCTGCTGCAACGGCGCTTCGAGGAGTTTTTGAAAGCGCCGGTCCCGAGAGATCAGAAGCCCGAGATCGTTTATGAGCTGCTGCTGATCCGCGCCGAGGCCTTTGCCGGCCTGGAGCAGACCGAAAGGGCGCGGGCTGCCTATCAGGAGGCCTTCGAGCAGAACCCCGATGACCCGCGGGTCTATGTTGGGCTCGCCGGTCTGGACATGGCCGAGCGCAAGTTCGAGCTGGTGGAAGAACGCGTGGTGGCCGCCCTGGCACTGGACCCGAACATGGTGGAGGCCTCGGTTCTGCGCGCTGAGGCCCTGCGCCTGAAAGGCGACCCGGAAGCCTCGGTTCCGGTCTACCGAAGTATTCTGGACGCCGAGCAGCAGGAGGCGGTGGCGTCGGTTCGCGCTCACCTCGGCCTGGCCGCTGCACTTCTGTCGCTCGGCAATGACGAGGAGGCCGAGGCGGAGGTGCTGGCCGCCCGCGCGCTGGCGCCCTTCTATCCTCTGACCTCCTATGTTCACGCCCTGGTCAAGGTCCGTGGTGGCGACTACGAGGCCGCCAAGGAGATCCTGGACGGGGCAGCGCCGACGCTGGAATCCTTCGCGCCGGCTCAGTTCCTCTTCGGCTTCGTCTATTATAATCAGGGCAGGCTACAGACCGCGCGCACCTGGTTTTACAAGCACCTGGCCGCCCATCCCGGCAATCTGCAGGCGCGCAAGCTGCTCGCCTCCACGCTGCTCGGCCTTGGCGCGGCCACCGAAGCGATCAACGTCCTGGAGAGCGGCCTCGAGCAGGCACCGGAAGACCCCCAGATGCTCTTGCTGATGGGCAATGCGCATCTGCGGAACAATCAGCCGGACAAGGCCTCGGAATTCCTGCACAGCGCTGCCGACCACTCCCCGGGCGATCCGCAGGTTCTGGGCCAGCTCGCCATCAGCCAGTTGGCCATGGGCAGAAATGAGGAGGCGCTGGCGGTTCTCGACACGACCCTGGAGCTGGGAACCGACAACGCCGGTCTCGGTTTTGTCCTGGCCTTCGTTCATCTCCGCTCCGGCGCCTTCGACGAAGCCCTGAAGGTCGCCCAGCGCCTGCAGGAGAGCTTTCCGGAGAGCCCACTGGCGCCGAACCTGCAGGGCGGCGCCTACGTCGGCCTCGGCCGCTTCGAAGAGGCCCAGGCCGCCTTCACTGCGGCCTTGGACATCGATCCGGACTTCCACGAGGCCAGGGCCAACCTGGCCGCGCTGATGGGCCGCACCGGCGATCTGAAACAAGCGGAGATCGAGTACAAGACGATCCTCGAAGCCAACCAGAACAATATCACCGCCCTTGTCGGGCTGGCCGCGGTGCTCCGGCGCGGCGGCGACACGGCGGGATCCCGCCGCGTGCTGGAAACTGCGGTGAAGGCCGATCCTCAGGCCTTCAGGCCGCTGCGCGCCCTGGTCGAGGACCATATGGCGGCAGGCGAGGCGGAACAGGCAATGCAGGTCCTTGCCGACGCCGTACGCCGCAATCCCGACAGCGCCCAGATGCTCTCCGAACTGGGCCGTATTCAGATCCAGACGGGCCGCACCAAAGAGGCCGTCAGAACCTACGAACGTCTGGTGGACGCAACAGAGAATGCCAGCCCGGCGAACCTGCTGCTGGCGCGCGCTCACATGGCCCAGGGTGAGACCGAAAAGGCACGTGGCATTCTCGAACGCTCCTTCGATGCCGATCCGGAACACCTGCCAACCCTGGAAACCCTGATCCAACTCGTGCTTCGCACCGAAGGATCGGAGCAGGCGCTGAGCTATGCCGAACGCATCTGGCGGCGACACCCCAACGCCACCTGGGGCAACCAGATGGTGGGCGACCTGCACCTGCAAGCCAATCGGCTGGGCGAAGCCATGGCCGCCTACAAAAGAGGCTGGCGCGATCAACCGACGGGGCGGATCGCCATCGGCCTCTATCGGGCGAGACTGCAGCGGGACCGTTCTCCGCCGGTGGCCAGCGATACGCCCTTCACGCCGGTGGACGAGGTGCCGGCGCTGGTTTCCCTGCAAGACTGGCTTGCCAAGGAGCCCGGCGACGACGGTGTGCGCATGGTCCTGGCTGAAGCCCTGCTGGGCCTAGGCCGTCTGGAGGAAGCGCAGAAGGAATACGAAGCGCTGAAGGAGAGACAGGGCGGCAATCCCATCGTCTGGAACAACCTCGCCTGGCTCTACAGCCAGGCGGGCGATGCGCGCGCCGTCGCCCATGGCGAACGCGCCCTGGCGCTGGCGCCGGACAGTCCTGCGATCAAGGATACGCTGGGCTGGATCCTGCTGGAGCAAGGGGAGACCGCGCGTGCTCTGCCCCTGCTGCGCGAGGCCCATGAGGCCATTCCGGACAACGCGGAGATCGCTTTCCACTACGCCGTCGGCCTCCACCGTGACGGTCAGGGCGCGGCGGCCAAGAGCCTGCTGCAGTCCCTGCTGGCAAACGGGAAGAGCTTTCCGGGCAGCGCCGAGGCCGAGGATCTTCTGAACAGGATCTCGCAGTAAGGCACTCCGGTTCAGGGACGGCCCCGTATTCGGGCCGTCGTTTTTTATGCGCGGACGGCGGCGGCGCGATCCGCGCTGTCCGCTTCGACAATGGGGGAGGAACAAGAACCATGGCATCGCCTTTGACCGTCAGTCCACGGCAATTGCACCAGACTTTTCTAGGCTTCGATCTGGCTCTCGACCTCGAATCGCTGGACGCCGATGTTGCAATCTTGGGTATCCCTTACGGCGATGCCTACAACATCGACGAGGTCACCAACGACCAGACCAACGCGCCGACGGCCATCCGGCGTGCCTCGCGGCGGGTCAGCGGCGGCCTGGAACGCTGGGACTTCGATCTCGGGGCTCCGCTGCTCGACGGCAAAGCGGTCCGCGTCGTCGACTGCGGCGACGTGCTGGGCGATCCCCGGGATTTGCGCGGCCACTCGCGCCGGGCCGAGGACGCTGCGGCGCTGATCCTGAAGGCCGGCGCCCTGCCGATCGTCATGGGCGGCGACCACGGCGTCTCGATCCCTGTGCTGCGGGCCTTCCAGGGGCGCGGGCCCATCACTCTGGTGCAGATCGACGCCCATCTCGATTGGGTCGACGACAAGTTCGGCGTGCGCGAGGGCTACTCCAGCCCGATACGCCGCGCCGCGGAGATGGAGCATGTTGGCGAGATCTTTCAGATCGGCCTGCGCTGCCAGGGCAGTGCCCGGCGCGCGGAGGTGGAGGCGGCGATGGCCTATGGGTCCCACCTGATCACCGATCTGGAGCTGCAGGACTGCGGCATGGATGACGTGCTCGACCGGATTCCCGACGGCGGTTCCTATTACCTCACCATCGATGCCGACGGCCTCGACCCCTCGGTGATGCCGGCGGTGGCCGGCCCGGCCCCGGGGGGCGTTACCTATCCGCAGGCCCGCAAGCTGATCCAGGGGCTCGTCGCCAAAGGGCGCGTCGTCGGGATGGACATCGTCGAGATCACCCCCAAGCGCGACGTCAACCAGATCACGGCAATCACCGCAGGCAACCTGATGCTCAACCTGATCGGCAAGGCAGTGCAGGCCGGCTACTTCGACTGACCTGCGGACCGGGCTTCAGGCTTCGTTCTGCAGAGGGATCGGATGTTCGGCTGCCGGGGCTGCGGTGACAGCCTCTTCCTCTTTCCGGAGGATCAACTCGGAGAGCGGGCGGCGCACCGAGCGCGGCTTCGGCCCCTTGCGTTTCGGCGTTCCGATACGTCCGAGGAAAACAAGATCGTCGCCGCCGTAGCCGCCCTGCTGCAGGGCTCCGGCCAGGTCTTTGGCCCGTTTCCGAACCTTGTCATCTTCGGTGAAGGACTCGTCGTGGCGCCCGTAGTGGGCGAAGATGGCGGTCGCCAAGGCCGGTTGAAGGACCAGCCCGCGGTGTTCGGCAACGAGCCAGAAGCGCTGCAACGCGATGCCGATGCGCAGCAGAGCCTCGCTCTCAGACCCATTGGCGTCTGCCGGCCCTACGCGGCGTATGGTGAACAGTGCCGCTGAGAAGATTGCCGGCAGATAGTCCATCTGCAGGATCGTCGGCAGAAGGCCCCCGGGCATGCCGTTCATCCTTTGCAGGCGCCGCCAATCCTTGAAGCCCCAGCGCATAACCTTCAAGGTCCCGGCATCGAGCCCGACGGCCTTGGCCGGAATGCCGGTCGGGCTGAAATCGCGATCCCAGTCCAGCATTGCCCTGTGGACGCGAAAGGCTTCCTCGATGCGCAGGCGAATGTCGGTCGCCATGGCGTTGAGCCGCGCCAGCTTCAGCCGGTCACCCAGCGGCTCGTGCCATTCGATGGCCAACTCCTCGCCCAGCGCTTCGGCAAGTGCGGCCTTGTCGGCCTCGCCGAGCTTGCGCCGGGCGTAGGGGGTTCGGTCGACGGAACGGGTCTTGATGGTTGGGACCAAGGGGTCTTCGACGGTGCCGGGAGATTTGGGCAGTTCCACGCGGACCTGTTGAGTCAGTCCGCTCCCGCCGGCATGGGACCAAAGCATAATGCGGCCGAACTGAGAGGCGGCGATCCGGAGCGTCTCAAGCAGCATGCCGCCGGAGAAGTGCGTTGGCTGGCCGTCCTTGTAATCGTAAAGATCCCAGTCCGACTGAGCGCGCAAATGCACGATCAGCGAGTCTTCGTCGAGGATCTCGAACCGCCAGGGTTGTGAGTTGTCGCCGCTGGGCGCCCAGCGGGCGAGATCGAGGATCTTCTCGATCTCCGGGGCGTCTGCCGACAGGTCGCTGCGCTGTGCCTCCGCCAGAGCCAAGGTCATGGCAATGTTCTGCTCGACGATCTTGAGCTTCAGCCGCTGCAGGGGGTTTCTGTTGCCCATGAACAGCCGACCGCAAACGAACCGGCCTTGAAAAGCGTCGAACTGGTGGTAGTAGGGGGCGGCGCGGACCTTGCCGCGGCCGAGCAGGATCTTCACCGCTTCGCCGCCGACCACCCCGGCACAGAGCTGGACCGCCGCCGCCGAGGAGGGACCGCGCTTTTCCACCAGGTTCAGGCGGCTGGGGTCCACCAGATAGCTGCGGTGCAGGCCCTTGGGCGTCAGGCCCAGGAGGAAGCGCGCGTACTGGCGTTCCTTGGGCAGGCCTTCGATGCGGAAGTATTCCTCGAAGGTCATGCGCCCCGGCAGGAACACGATGTAGCTGGTGCCGAAACCGATGGGGCCGGCGGTGATCGCCGGAATGCCGCGTTCCGCGCAACGCCGGAAGACCTTGGCCCGGATGTCCGGCACGAAGAAGTCGAAGCCGTCGACGAAGAGGTCGACGCCGTCCAGAAAGGCGTCGATGTTGGCCTCGGTCACGCCGTCGCCGAAGGTCTGGAGGTCGAGGGCGGGATTGATGTCCTTCGCCATCCCGGCCATCACCTCGACCTTGGATTTGCCGATGGTCGAGAGGGCTGCCCCGGCCTGGCGGTTGAAGTTCGCCAGCTCGAAACTGTCGAGATCGGCGATGTTGAAGGCGCCGACACCCATGCGGGTCAGAGTAAGCAGATGCACGCCGCCGACGCCGCCCATGCCGGCAATCGCCACACGCTTGTACTGCAGGCTGCGCTGCTCGTCCTGGGTTACCCAGCCGATGTTGCGGTCGAAGGCTTCATCGTAGTCGAAGCCGGCGTCGGCCATGGGGTGCGCCGTCCGAAGCTGTCTCATTGCCGACTTACCCTACTGAGAGTCGGCTGCCAGGGCACACTCTAGTTGATCCCAGTGCCGTCCGCCATCGGTCAGAATTTGCCAGACGTCGGGACGTTCCTCGTGAACGCGGCGCAGCAGGGTCTCGAGGGGAATGAAACAGGGCTGGCGTCGGCCGTGGTAGTCCACCAGCGGTCCGATGTCGTTGAAGTGAATGCCCAGGCGCGAGAGCAGACGCAGCAGGGGTCGCTCCATCACAGCGCACCAATAGGTGATGCCGTTCTCCAGGCTCATGCGCACCAGGCCTTCGATCAGCCCCAGGGTCATATTGGGGATCACCCGGCGCTCGTCGCTGTTGTCCTCCGGCTCATTGCTCTGGGGATAGAGCCAGTCGCCCTGGCGGCGTCGGAAGTCCTTCGAGATGCAGAACCGCGACACCTCCGCCATCTTCGCAATGGGAAAGCGCTCGCGGTCGGAGATCAGCGGGTCCTGGCAAACTTCCTGGAGCGCGAAGCTACGGGCCGGATCGTCTTGGTTGGGCAGGACAAGGCGAACCGTGCCGGCCATGGCGCGGCTGCGCTTGTGCTGCAGAAGGCAGTGAACGGCACGCGCGTCGAAGGGATCGCTTTCAAGACCCTCGGGGTTGTCGCCCGGATCCTCAAAGGGGTTCTCGACGCAGTAGACCTGATAGCGCAGGCGAAGGGCCTCGTCGCGCAGCTCCTTGTCGTCGTCTGTGACCACCAGGGTATCGAAGTACTGCCGATAGAGATCGCGGGCGACTCGCGAGGCGACTGCGGGGTTCGGTCCGCTCTTCGAAGAGCGGGCGACGGCCGGAGGCTGTGCCTTCGTGAGACCCGGGTTTTCAACGATGATGGACATGGATTCTTGTCCTTGTGACGCAGTTTTCAGACGAAAGCCGACCCACTCAACCACCGTCCTCGTCACCTATGCCCGGTCACTGCTACAGCAAGACTTCCTGAGCGCTGTTAAATCACCGAGACGACCGATACATCTAATTTGTTGTCTCTGTGACACAAAAATACCTTGCCGCCGTTAATGCTCGGTAAATGCCGGCACCGGCGGAACACCCGTTCGATTTTGAGTTAACTGAAGCCTACGAGGAGTTTTACGTTTTAGTTGTTTACTCGTATGACTTGTTGACGGCAGGCAAGACTTCGTCCGGCGCGAGCCGGAGGCGCAGCGCGGCCCATTCGCACTGACAGGGTCGCGGCGGCTAGGCGGCCTTCATGACGCGGTTGGCGGGGGTCAGAAATCCGCCCTGCGTGATCACGCTCCAGAACTCCGGGCGCTCCTTCTCGGCCCGCTCCAGGAGGCTCTTCAGTTCGGCATAGCAGACCTGGCGCAATCCCCGGTGGTCGACCAGGGGGCCGGCATCCTTGAAGTGCAGGCCAAAGCCGCGCAGACGCCGCAGCAGGCTGGGCTCGGCTGCCAGGCACCAATGGGTGATGCCCTGCTCGATGCTGAGCCGCACCAGGCCGCGGATCAGGCCGAGGGACATATAGGGCAGCAGCCTTTCGCGCAAGCGCGGCTGCTCCTCCAGCTCGGTACCGTCCTGCCTGGGAACCAACCGCAGCAGCTTGCGCGCCGAGCGCGCGATGGCGAAGCGGGAGACTTCTGCAGTCGCGCCGGCGGGCAGCCGGAGCAACTCCTCGACGCTCTCCGGAGGAGCATAGGCGGCCAGGGGCAGCTCGGACAGCCAATCGGACGCGGCCTCTGGTTTGATGAGCCTGACAGTGCCTAGGGCATGACCGCTTTTCCGATCCGTCAGCAGCGTGTGGAAAGCGTCGTCGTCGTATTGGTCGCGCTCCATGCCGCCGGCGAAGGCCTCGGCCTCCTCGAAGCCGCGCTCCAGGCAATAGACCTGATAACGCAACCGAAAGGCCTCGGTGATCTCGTGGGGTTCACTCGCCGTGGCTTCCTTGAACACCTCATCGAAACGGCGCAGGGCCTCGGCCCTGGCGTTCGGAGGCGACGGCACCGGTGGATTCGTGCTGCTTCCGAGAGCGAGGGAAGTCGCTGGCAGTGAAGGGTGCAGGTCTTCGGACGAAGGGTAGTATCCCATTACTTTCCGTTCACGTTAGGAGGTTGGTCGAAACGGCCGTCCTGGCGGGTTTAAGACTCTCAAAGAGCCAAGAAAAAAAAGTTAACGCGGTCGGGCCGAAACGCCTGAATGAACAGAAGTCTCCGATTTGACACAGATCCCCGGTTTTTACTTCACGGCGTCTTGCAAGAGCCCCTATTGAACTCAAGCGATTACAAAACGCCTTGAATTTTTCGTTTAGAATCAAGACTCTGGGGATGAGGGCCGCTGGACGTGAGGTGAGGTCGGCGTTTTTGCGGGGCTTCAGAGCCGACTCCTTTCAGCGGCGAATCGGAAGGGATTTCCCTATTCGAAAGTGTTAACCATATATATCGGGAGCCCATCCCCTGACCAATGACATTTTTGGTTCTTGTTGTTTCTATTCAGCAAACTCCGCGGTTAGTCTTTATTTCTTGTTTCGCTAATTGAAACAGGTTGGTTGCTGGGCATCACTTTGGTTGCTGTCTTCAATCAATTGTCCCATGAAGGGTTCAATTTATTCCGAGTTTTATTTTCTAGTGGAATACAGCTATGGGTCGAGTCGCCGCTCTTTCCAGGTCTGTGCGGGCAAGCGCGATGCGTGAATGACCGAAGGCTCGCACACGGCGAAGCAGCCTTGTTGCGTCCCAGCGCGCCCTCTACCCTCCAGCGTCATGGAAATCCGAGGGTCCGAGCGGCCGCTGGGCAGAGGCGCGAGCGGCGAGGGGCCGGAGCGCGGTGGGCCCCATCGGCAGAACGAGCGGTCGCCGCGGAAGCCGGCGGGGCTGAACGGCGCGGTCGATCTCTGGCCGATCGCTCTGGATGAGGTCGCGGGGCAGGGCGAGGCGGCACTGCTCAGCGCGGACGAGACCGCACGGGCTGCGCGCTTCCGCTTTGACCGGGACCGGCAGCATTTCATTGCCGGCCGGGCGGCCCTGCGGCGGATCCTGGCCCGCTATCTGGACAGGGATCCTGCGGCCCTGCGCTTTGCCTATGGCTCGGCCGGAAAGCCGGCGCTGGGCGGACCGCCGCAGGGCGAGGATATCCAATTCAACCTCTCCCACAGCGCCGGCCAAGCCCTGCTGGCGGTGGCGCGCGGGCGTGCGTTGGGTGTCGATCTTGAGGCGCTGCGCCCGAGCGACGATCTGCCAGCCGTGGCCAAACGTTTCTTCGCCCGCGGCGAGCTCTCCGCCCTGGCGGCCATCCCGCAGGCGCTCTATGCGCAGGCCTTCTTTGCCTGCTGGACGCGCAAAGAGGCCCTCTTGAAAGCCTATGGCGGTGGCCTCAGCCTGCCGCTTGACGGGTTTTGCGTATCGGTGGATCCAAGGGCGCCGGCGCGGCTGATCTCCACCGACTTCGACCCCGGTGCGGCGGGGCGATGGTCGCTGATGGATCTAGCCCTCGAGACACCCCTCGACCAACGCTTCAGGGCCGCGCTGGCGATCGAGGGGCCGCCGCCGCTCTGCCGCTTCCGCAGCCTGGACCGCTAGTCCCCGCCGAGGGTCTTCTTCAGCAAATCGCTGAAGTTGGCGATGTGGTCGTCGTCCAGCCAGTTGCCGTGGTCGCCCGGCATGACCTGGACCGACCCGCCCTTCGTGGTGTTGTCATACCATTGCTGGTTCAGATCCCGGGAATTGCGCGGACTGGTTTCAGTGCGCACGATCACGACCTCACCGTCGAAGCGCCGGGCCGGAAGGTAGCCATCGATTGCCCGGAAGATCTTGTAGTCGATGTATTCGTGGCGCAGCTGATGGGACAGCGTGGCCCTGCGCAGGTTGCTGTAGGCGCCGCTGCTGACGAATTGATGCAGCTGCTTGGCCACCCGGAAGGGGAAGGTTCTGCCCAGCACGAAGCCCGGCGCTTCACGCATGGCCGGCGGGATCCAGAGAACCAGGCAGCTCACCTCCTGGCCTTTTTGCTGCAGTTGCAGGGCCGCTTCGAAGGCGACATAGGCGCCCTCGCAGCCGCCGCCCAGCTTATAGGGTCCCTCAGGCTGCACCGACTGGAGGTGGCGCACATAAGTGGTCGCCATGTCCTCAATCCGGTCAAAGGGCTTCAGACCCTGAGACATCCGCTGGCTTTGCAGCGCATAGATGTCGAGCTGGTAGAAGGGCTGGTCGGTACCCAGCCGCCGCGCCAGCTCGCGGTAGCGCGGATGGCTGCCGCCGGCGAAGAAGGGCGTGCGCGATCCGGCGCTCTGTACGGCAAGGAAGCTCTCCTCGCCGGTGAGCTGGTCCACCTGGACAGCGCTGGGCGCCGGTGCTTCCACCTCTGTCGCTCCCAGCATGCGGGCGATTGCCTCGATGGTCCGGCCCTGCAGCAGGGCGGCCAGGGTAATGCGCTGGCCCATGCGTTTCTCGATCGCCGCGACCAAGCGGATGGCGAGGAGGGAATGCCCCCCAACCTCGAAGAAGTCGTCGTGCACGCCAAGCGGCGAGACGCCGATCACCTCCTGCCAGATCTCCTGCAGCTCCTGCTCCACCGCATTGCGCGGGGCCAGGTAGCTGGCCGCTGCTTCGTCGCGAATGCCCTGCGGCTCCGGCAGGGCCTTGCGGTCGATCTTGCCGTTGGGCGTCAACGGCAGGCTGTCCAGCACCACGGCGATGCTCGGTGTCATGTAGTCCGGCAGATGATCGCGCAGACGGGAAAGGATCTCTCCCGTGGTCCCGTCGCCGCCCTCACCGGCCAGAACCAGATAGGCCACAAGGCGCTGGTCGCCCGGTACGTCCTCACGCAGCAGCACCACGGCCTGACGCACGGCGTCCTGGCGTTCCAGCAGCGTTTCGATCTCGCCCAGTTCGATGCGAAAGCCCCGCATCTTGACCTGGTGGTCGGTCCGGCCCAGGCAGACCAGCGTTCCGTTGGCTTGATAGCGCGCCAGATCGCCGGTGCGGTAGATGACGCCATCCGGCGCGTCGGCCACGGGATTCTCGATGAAACGTTCGGCGGTGAGCTGCGGGCGGTCGAGATAGCCGAGGGCCACGCCGGTGCCGCCGATGCAGAGTTCGCCGATGACCCCCGGCGGGACGATCTTGCCGTAGGCATCGATCAGATAGATCTGGGTGTTTGCGATGGGCCGGCCGATCGGCACCGGTCCTTCACCGCTCTCCACCGGGTGCACCGCCGACCAGATGGTCGTCTCGGTCGGGCCGTACATGTTCCACAGGCGCTTGACCCGCGGCAGCAACTGCTCCGCCAGCGTCCGCGGCAGTGCCTCACCACCGCAGAGTGCGGTGAATTGCGGATCGCCCTGCCAGCCGCTGTCGATCATCATCTGCCAGGTCGTCGGCGTCGCCTGCATGACTGTGGCGCCGGTTTCGCGAAGCTGCTCGGCCAGCAGCTCGCCGTTGGTCGCCACCGCGCGGCTGGCGATGATGACCCGCGCGCCGACGGTCAGCGGTAAATAGAGTTCCAGGCCGGCGATGTCGAAGGAGAGGGTGGTCACCGCGAAGAGCCGGTCCTCTGCCGTTAGCCCAGGTTTCTCGGCCATTGTCGTGAGGAAATTGACCAGGGCGCGATGCGGCAACCGCACGCCCTTGGGCAGGCCGGTGGAGCCGGAGGTATAGATGACGTAGGCGAGGTCCTCCGGGCCGAGGCCGACTCCCTCTGGCGGTGTCTTCGGCTGTTCCGCCAAGGCCGCGCTGTCGGCATCGAGGCGCACCAGGGTCACCGTTTCGCCCACCAGGTCCCGGCAAAGATCGCCTTCGCTCACCAGCAGCCCGATCTTGGCGTCCTCGATCATGAAGCTCTGGCGTTCGCGCGGGAAGGTCGGATCGATGGGCACGTAGGCACCGCCGGCCTTCATAATGCCCAGCAGGCCGATCAGCATGGCCGGCGAGCGCTCGAGGCAGAGGCCGACCAGCGTGCCGGGGCCGACCCCCAAACCGCGCAGGTGGTTGGCCAACTGGTTGGCGCTCAGTTCCAACTCGCCATAGGTGAGCTGCCGGTTCTCGAAGACCACGGCGACGGCGTCGGGGCTGCGCGCCGCCTGGGCCTGGATCAGGTCCGGCAGGCATCGGTCGCCCGGCAGTTCGGCCGCCGTGGCGTTCCACTCGACGAGCTGCTGGCGGCGCTCCTCCGGGCTGCCGATCGGCAGCTCGGAGATGCGCTGCTCGGGATCGGCGACCATGGCCGCCAGCAGGATCTTGTAGTGCTCGATCATGCGGGCAATGGTCGAGGTCTCGAAGAGATCGGTGTTGTGCTCCCAGATCATGGTGAGCGCATCCTGATCGCTGCCCTGCTTCAGGCCCACGTTCTGGGCGGAATGGGGGATGCCGATCACGCCGAGATCGAATTTCGCCGAGCCGTTGCTGAGCACCGGGGTCAGCTTGACGTCCAGCCCCTCCAGGGTCTCTTCCGGCATGGGCTCGTCGTGGAAGCTGAACATCACCTGGAACAGCGGGTTGTAGCTGAGGTCGCGCTTCGGCTGCACCGCCTCCACCACCCGGTCGAAGGGCACATCCTGGTGTTCGGCGCCTTCGAGCAGCAGGTCGCGTATCTGGGCGATGAATTCGCGCACCGTGGGATTGGCCTCCAGGGAGGCGCGGATCACCACGTTGTTCAGGATCATGCCGATCAGGCCTTCGGAGGCCTGCTGGCGCCGGTTGGCGAAGAAGGTGCCGATCGCCACGTCGTCCTCGCCGCTGTAGCGATGCAGCAGCGCCATGAAGCCGGCCAGCATGGTCATGAAGAAGCTGCTGCCTTCCTGCCGGCTGAGCGCGCGCAGGTCGTTACAGAGATCGAGCGGAATCTCCGGGCGCAGCGAGGTGCCGCGGAAGGTCTGGCTGGCCGGGCGCGGGCCCTTGTGCGGCATATCCAGAACCGGCGGAATGGTCTTGAAGCGCTCCTTCCAATAGGCCAGCTGGTGGTCCGATACGGCCCCCTGCATCCACTGGTGCTGCCAGGTGCCGAACTCGGCGAACTGGACCGGCAGCTCGGGCAGCGGCGAGGGCTCGCCCTTGGCATAGGCGCGGTAGAGATCCACCAGCTCGCGGAGGAAGACATTGAACGACCAGCCGTCGTGGACCAGGTGATGCTCCGAGTGCATCAGGCGGTGGTCATCCTCGCCCATCTTGACCAGGTTCCAGTGGACCAGGGGGATCGCACCCAGATCGAAACGGCGGTCGAACTCCTCGGCACACCAGGCCTTGAGCGCGGCCTCGCGCCGGTCTTCGGGCTGTACCGAAAAGTCGATCAGGGTGAGCGAATAGGGCTCGGCCGGATGGATCACCTGTTGCGGCCGGCCTTCGATCATCGGAAAGGACGAACGGTAGCTCTCGTGACGCCGGAGAATCTCGTCCAGTGCCTGTTGCAAGGCGGCGAAGTTGAGCTTGCCGCGGAAGGCAATCCAGGAATGGAAGTTGTAGGCCAGATTGTCGGGATTAAGCGTGTGGATGAACCAGATCCGCTCCTGGGCGAAGGTCAGCGGGATGTGCTCTCCCCGCTTGACCTCTACAAGCGGCAACTCCTCCAAGCCCTCGGCGCTGGGCGGCAGGGCCTCGACCCGCGGCAGCAGGTCCGCCACCGTAGGGTTCTCGAAGAGCAGGCGCAGGGGCATGTTGACCTTGAAGGTCTCGCGAACGCGCGTGGCGATCTGGGCCACCTTCAGGGAGTCGCCGCCAAGCTCGAAGAAGTTGTCGTTGACGCCGATGGTTTCGACCCGCAGCACCTCCGACCACAGCGCGGCCAGGCGCGTTTCGCCCTCGTTGCGCGGGGCCAGGTAGTCTTCGGCCAAGGAACCGCGGTCGATGCTGGGCGCCGGCAGGGCGTTGCGGTCCACCTTGCCGTTGGGGGTCAGGGGGAAGGCATCGAGGGTGACGAAGAGGCCCGGGACCATGTAGTCGGGCAGGCGGGCCGCCAGGGCCTCGCGCAGGTCGCGGCTGGTGGGTTGCTGCCCCTGCTTCGCTGTGAGGTAAGCCACGAGTTGCTTGTCGCCGGGACGGTCCTCGCGGGCCATCACGACGGCCTGATTGACGGCCTCTTGCTGCTCCAGATTGGCCTCGATCTCGCCGAGCTCGATACGGAAGCCGCGGACCTTGACCTGGAAGTCCACGCGGCCCAGGTGGTCCAGCGTGCCGTCCGGGCGGAGGCGCGCCAGGTCTCCAGTCCGGTAGAGACGCTTGCCGCTCGCCGTCTCAAGGGGATGGTCGAGGAAGCGTTCGGCGGTGAGCTCGGGTCGCTTGAAGTAGCCCCGCGCCAGACCCTCGCCGCCGATGAAGAGCTCGCCCGCTTCGCCAGCCGCCACCGGCTTCAGGGCCTCGTCAAGGATCTGGATTTCCGTGTTGGCGATGGGATGGCCGATGGGCACCGGCCCGTCGCCGCTCTCGACGCGCTGCAGTGTTGACCAGATGGTGGCTTCGGTCGGGCCATAGAGGTTCCAGAGTTCGGCACAGCGCGGCAGCAGCTGTTCGGCCAGATCGCGCGGCAGGGTCTCGCCGCCGCAGAAGATGCGCAGGCTCGCCTTGCCGGCCCAGCCCGCCTCCAGAAGCAGGCGCCAGGTCGCCGGCGTCGCCTGCATGACGGTGACTGCCTCTTTCTCGATGGCCTCCGCCAGCAGACGGCCGTCGCCGGCAAGGGTTCGGCTGGCGAGGACGACGCGGGCGCCCACCGTCAGCGGCAGGTAGAGCTCCAGGCCGGCGATGTCGAAGGACAAGGTGGTGACGGCCAGAAGCCGGTCATCGGCATTCAGCCCCGGCTCCTCGCGCAGGCTGGCGAGGAAGTTGGCCAGGGCGCGGTGCTGGATCTCCACCCCCTTGGGCCGCCCCGTCGAGCCGGAGGTGTAGATGATGTAGGCCAGGTCATCGGCCGTCGCCGCGCTCTCGGGAGCCGTCTCGGGGTGTTCGGCGATCTGCGGCCAGTCGCGGTCGAGACAGAGCAGCTCTGCGTCGCCGGCCGGAAGGCTGCCGAGCAGGCCTTCCTGGGTGAGGATCAGCTTGCTTTGCGAGTCCTCCAGCATGAAGGCGATGCGCTCGCCGGGGTAGGCCGGATCGAGGGGAATGTAGGCGCCGCCGGCCTTCAAGACACCCAGTAGGCCAACCACCATGTCCGCCGAGCGCTCGATCGCCAGGGCGACCGGCTGGTTGGGCTGCACGCCGAGGGATTGAAGTTTGTGGGCCAGCTGGTTCGAGCGCCGATCCAGCTCCTGATAGGAGAGGCTCGTCTCCCCGAACACCAGGGCCGTCGCCGCCGGTGTCCGCGCCGCCTGCTCCATGAACAGGTCAGGAAATGTGGCGCTGCGCGGGTCGCCTTCGAGCGGACCGCTCACTTGCCGGACAGTGTCGCTCAACGCGGTCTCGCCTGCGGTCACAGCGGAGTCGTTCATGATGCCTCGGCCCAGTTTGATTGATGCCCCGTATCGCCGGGCATTCTTAGCATAACGCCTAGCGGTTGTTCACCCTCCGATGCCCTCCGAACCCCCAAAGAAGGGGTGCTAAGGGCGCGGCGGCAACCCTTCAGTCGAACTCACAGATGGAGCACAACCATCGGAGCGGAAATTAACCATAAGACTTTGATTGCTTTGTGACTCAGCGCTGCGTAGCTGCACGGCAGGAGGCGGACGGAGCGGTACGGCTCGGCTGCTTGCGCCTCAGAAATACGCGCGCAACCAAGCCTCGGCACTCAACAGCCGCCAGAGCCGCCACATGGCGCCACCCTGGGCGCCGCTGTTCGCGAAAAAGTCGTCGACGATGGCGCCGAGAGGTTTTGGATGCAGGAAGGCCGCGAGCCTTGATGCCTTCTCATCCTTCAGCGACAGGGCAAGGGACTTGAGAGGACCGTTCAGCCAGATGGAGCCGGGGCCGGAGAAGGGCAGCTTCCGGAAGTCGTTAACGATGATGGGGGGAAGTTGACGGCGTTTCGCCTCGCGCAGAAGGTGCTTGGTCTTTCCCTTGCGGATCTTGAGGCCATTGTCCAGTCCGAAGGCAAATTCGATCAAACGGTGGTCGAAAAACGGTGATCGGCTGACCACTGTATGAGCCATGCTGATGCGATCGCCCATCTCGAGCCAGCGTGGCACATTGCTTTCCACCAGGTCGCTTCTGAGTGCGCGGTCGAGCTCGCTCGACCCGCCGAAGCCGGCGCGTCCCCTACCCTGGTCACGCAGTGGGCTGCGAAACAGCTCGGCATCGGGTGACTTGCGTTCGCCACGCAGGGCTTCAAGGGAACCCTGTAGACCGTCATGCCACCGGCGGGGCAGCATCGCGCGCACCAGCTCCTTTGGCACCGAACAGCCGTGCCAGCGTTTCATTCCTGTGAGATTGCCCATTGCCTCGCCGAAGCGCAGACCGTGCAGGCTGTCGCGCAGGGCCAATGGCAGGTGCCGGCCGTAGCCGGCAAAGAGCTCGTCGCCGCCGAGGCCGTCCAGGACGATTTGGGCATCGCTGCCGCTGACCAGCTTCATCAAACTGTCATTTACCAAGATAGCGGGGTTCCAAAAGGGCCCCTCCATGCTGAAGGCGACCGCGTTCAATCGCTCCTCGACGTTGGATTGTTCCGATGGAAAGATCTTGTGCACGGCGATGTCGATGGAGCGGCAGAGTTCCTCGACCTTGTCGGTCTCGTCGATCGGCATGCCAGGGAAACTGGCGGTGAAGGCCTGCAGTCGGTCACCGATCATGCGCCCGTCGCTGGGGCGGGATTCCAGGACAGTCCCGATGGATGAGATCACGCTGGTCGAATCAAGGCCGCCGCTCAGCATGGCGCCGACCCGCAGGTCGCCGCGCAGGCGAATGCGCACCGCATCGGTCAGCAGCTCGTCCAGCTCCTCCGCTGCAGCCGCGTCACTGCGGGGCGAGCGTTTGTCCATGGTGGCAATGTCCCAGAAGCGGGTCTTTGTGACGCTGCCGTTACTGAGGGTCAGATAGGTTCCCGGCTCCACCGCCTTGATGTCCGCGAAGTAGCATTCCTCGCCGATCGGTGACCAGCCGTTGGCCAGAAACTGCAAGAGGGACTGTTCGTTGGGCCGCAGGGCGATGCCGGGATGTTTGAGAAGGGCCTTCACCTCGGAGGTGAAGATCCAATCCCCGTCCAGGCAGGTGTAGAGCATTGGCTTTTCACCCAGGCGGTCGCGGGCCACGACCAGTTCCTTTGTCTGGTGGTCCCAGACGACAATGCCGAAGACGCCGTTCAGGCGATTGAAGCAGTCCGGCCCCCAGTCCTGATAAGCGGCGAGCAAGACCTCCGTGTCGCAGTCGGTGGAGAAGCGATGGCCCCGCTGAACCAGCTCCTCGCGCAGCTCCACGTAGTTGTAGATCTCCCCGTTGAACAGGATCGCGTACCGCTTGTCCGCGCTCACGAAGGGCTGCCGGCCGGCTGTCGAGAGGTCGAAGATGCTGATTCGGCGGTGGCCCATGGCCACGCCGCGCTCACGCAGCGGCGGGGTGTTGTGCGCATTGCGCCAGAGGACCGGGCCGTTGTCGCCGGCGAAACAGAAGCCGTAGTCGTCAGGCCCACGATGGGCCAGCGCGTGGGTCATGTCCTCGATCAGTTGAGGATCCAACGGCCTTTCAGACGCTTTGTAGTAAGCGATCAGTCCGCACATCGTGCTCAGGCCGGTCCTTTTCCCAATCGAGCCGCGGGTCCCGGGAACGCAGTGGTTTTCGTTGGATTAAGGCATTCAGCATATCGCATGGCGCCGCCGTCCCACAGTTCACACACCTGTTGCGCTCCCCGGGTCGATGCCGCTGCGACATCGCAAGCAGACCCTGGAGCCGTCATGCCCGCGTTCACAACATAACCGCGATCTGCGGTTTCCCGGCAGCGCTGGTGTCTCAAAGGGAACCCGGTCACGGCGCCATGCCACTGGCGTCCAGGCCAGCCAGGCCCGCTGAACCGCATCTTACACGGCAGCGAACGGTGATCGTCAATCATTCTCGAAGCCGAGGTTCCGGTTCTTCCGAGTTACGCACTTTCGGGCAGTTTCACGGATTGTTAATTGACTGAGAGGCCAATTAAATGACGTTACTAGGGCGGTGCCTTGTCGCACAACCTAGTGCGCTGAGCGAGCGACGCGGCCGTTGGGGGGGAGAGGTCAGTGTGCGGGATCTTTGGGATTGTCTACGCCGACGGCAGTCGCGAGCCTGACGACGCCCGGCTGCAACGCACGATCGCCTTGTTGGGGCACCGCGGACCCGACGGCAGGGGCACCTATCGGGAGGCGGGCGTGGGGCTCGGCCACACCCGGCTTTCCCTTCTGGACCTCGACGAACGCAGCAATCAGCCTCTGTGGGACCCGGAAGGGCGCTACGGGCTCGTCTACAATGGCGAGATCTACAACTTCAAGGAGCTTCGCCAGGATCTGGAGGCCCGAGGCCTGCGCTTTCGCACCACGAGCGACACCGAGGTGCTGCTGCTGTCCCTGATCACCGACGGCGCGGAAGCCACTCTGCCCCGCCTGCAGGGCATGTATGCCTTCGCCTTCTTCGACAGGCAGGAACGCAGCCTTGTTCTGTCGCGAGACCGTTTCGGCATCAAACCGCTGGTCCTTTACCAGGACGATCAACAGCTTCTCTTTGCATCGGAGGTCAAGGCCTTCCAGCCCTGGGTGAACTTGCGACCGAATGGTCCCTACATGATCCGCTACCTCATGCAGTTCGGCCAACCGGTGCGCGACAAGTGCCTTTTCGAGAATGTCACCATCGTGCCGCCAGGAGCATTGATCCGCATTAAGGTGGGGGAAACGCCGCGCTTCTCCAACCACTGCGATCTGACCGAAATGATCGACCCCGGCAAGGCCGAGGAACTGGCGCGGCTGAGCGACGAGCAAGTTATCGATCGCGCCGATGAGCTGCTACAGAGCTCGGTTGAGCAAATGCTCTTCGCGGACACGCCGGTGGGCGCCCTGTGCAGTGGCGGCGTCGATTCCTCGTTGCTTATGGCGATGGCGGCCAAGCGGCACAACAACCTGGCGATCTTTCACGCCAACGTGGTCGGCCCGCTCAGCGAGTATGACGCTGCGGCGGCCCTGGCCAAACACCTGAAGCTCGATCTCGTGACCGTCGAGGTGCACGACAGCGATTTTGTCGACCGGATGGCCGAGGTGCTACTCCACTATGAGCAGCCCTTTTCCTACCATCCGCACAGCATCCCTTTCCTCCTGGTCTCGAAGCTGGTTCAAGAGCACCGGGTGAAGGCCGTCTTGACCGGCGAAGGATCGGACGAATGCTTCCTAGGCTACAGCCGCCTCGCACAGAAGCCCTTCTGGGATTTTTATGGCCGCCAGATGGATCGTCTGGCCGGCCTGGTTCGGCGGGTGCCGATGATAGGCGACCAGCTCTGGCCCGCGCATGACAAGATGCACGCGCTTATCGGCCAAATGCTCGGACAGTTCGAGGGTCCCAGGCGCCAGCGGCGGGTCTGGGCCCGATATCGGGAACTCACCGGCAAAGAACCCGACCGCAATATCCAGACGCTCGAGCAACTCGGTTTTCACCTCCGCACCCTCCTGCATCGAAACGACACCATGGGCATGACCGCCTCCATCGAAGCGCGCTTTCCCTTCCTCGACGAGAGACTGGTGGAGACTGCGATCAATCTGCCGTTCCGGCATAAGATCCGATGGGATTCGGGTGTCTGGGAAAAGGAGCACCCCTTCGTCCGCGACAAGTGGATCCTGCGCCGCGTTGCCGACCGCTACCTGCCGAAGTCGCTGAGCCAAAGAAAGAAGCTTGGCTTTCCGGTCTCTGCCTATCGACGCATGGACATCGCCTGTGACTACTTCAAGGACGCGCTCGTCGCAGACTGGTTTGATTTGACCGAGAGTGACCTCGAGTTCCTCTTGGGCGAGGCCGACCAGCGCCTGAAGACACGCCTTGTGATGCTGGAAACTTGGGGACAGGTTTTCTTCAGTGGCCAGTCTTTGGGGGCCATCAGCGACAAGCTCCGACAGCATGTCTCTTTTCGATCGGTGCAAAAATGAGGACCGGCGTCCCCTTAATGGCTGTTGCGCGTCTCTGATCGTCGGCAACGGCGCTGCCCTGGCGCGTGCTTCTTGCGCTACGTTTCCTGATGGCCGACGAGCCGCTTGGGCTCGTTCCGGTGCCCCCGGCTCCAGGCGATCAGCGCCTTGCGTGGCCAGACGCGCATGTAGATGGCCGGGATGTAGGTCCCCTCGGCGAAGAGCCGACGCCGGGTGGCGGAGTTCGACAGCGCCCCCGATTTGCCCTCTTGGTCGCGGCTCACGAAGAGCAGGGCCGCACCGTTCTCGGTCGGAACTTCGCGAAGATGCACCAGGTGGGGGCTGATGGTCTCCAGCGCCGGGTCGAGAAACCAGCTCGCACTCAGCCAGCCCTTCATTTGCGGGTTCAGATCCAACAGTTCGGCGAGCCGGTGATAGGTCCTGCGCCAGCCCTCGAGGTTGAAGTCCTCCAGGGACAGCGTGTGGGCATGGAGGGCAAAGAACGGCGCGAGGCCGCGACAGCGAAAGAGGAGGAGCCAAAGGGCGGCAAACATCTGCTTCGGCCCGCCCGCGATGATCAGCCGCCGGGGAATGCCGGCGCCGCCCTCGGCGAATTCCGCACCAACGGGAATCAAGCGGTGTGTCAGGATCGCCAGGTCCTTGAGAAAACCATCGTCGGCGATGTCGAAAAAGCCGTCTTCGAAACTCTCGATCTGGCGCAGGATCCGCTCGATCTGGCCGACGTAGAGGGCCTTGATGGAATGTGGCAGGCGGTAGCGGCTCTGCTCCCGGGAAAAGCAGGCGATGTAGTGCAGAAGGACATATCTGTTGAAGTCGTGCAGCCGGGCCGGCCGTGAGTCTCGCAGGCGCCGATTGATCTTTTCGATGTTCTCCGGCACCCAGGTGTATTTCTCGCTGCCCCCCTCCGCATCCGGCCCCAGGGCGACCCAGTCTTGCGGCACGGCTTCCCCCAGACGCGCCTCCAGGCGAGCCATCTCCTCCTTTGCCGCGCGTTTCAGGTTGGCAAGACTATCCATTAGATTTGATTCGCCTAAATATTCGTCGAGTTTTCTCGACCAAGAATTATAGGTTCTGCTATTGGAACAAACCTGTGGTGAAAATCGGGTAAAGTCATCGATTGAATTTCTTCGCTTCTTATTTGTATCGCTTACTAGTGGTTGTTATTGGGAACAGATAGCACTTAAAGATAGCGTTTTCTGCGTGCAATACAATTCTCCCGGCAAATGAAGGCCGAACGGGCACCTTTGGCCCTGGGCCGGATATCCTTCAGATTGGGTGCCGGACCTGATAAGACCACTGTCTGTTATCAGTGCAGCGCGGCGCGCGCGAGAACGGCGCCAGGTCATTCACGAGGGTCCGGCTTCCCCAATGAAACTTCTGGTTTTCCGCTTCGCCAAGGCTTGCGGCCTCTTTGCTCTCAGCCGCTGGCTGACCCGCCGGGGCTTGCGGATTCTCTGCTACCACGGCATCTGGTTGGGGGAGGGTCATTACGGCAACTTCCTGTTCATGACGGCGGAGAAGTTTGCCGCGCGCATGGCCTTTCTCGCCCGTTCCGGCTACCCGGTCCTCTCCCTGGAGGATGCGGTCGCGGGTTTGAAGGACGGAACGCTGCCACCCGGTGCCACGGCCATCACCATCGACGACGGCTGGCACGGCACCTATCGCCACATGCTGCCGGCGCTGGAGGCCCACCGCCTGCCGGCGACAGTCTATGTGACGACCTACTTTGCCGAGCGTCAGTCCCCGGTCTTCGATCTCGTTGTCCGCTATCTGCTGGATCGGGCGGGACCGCGGGAGCTGGACCTGGCGGCGCTGGGCGTTGCCGGCGGCGGCCGCGTCGCGCTGGGCGAGGCCGAGGCGCGGGCCGAAGCCGGGGCGACGATCATGGCCCATGGCCGCGAGCGGCTCGACGGTCCCGGACGCGACGCCTTCGGTGCGCAACTCGCCGATGCGCTGGAACTCGACTACCAGGTGCTTTTGGAGCAGAAGGTCTTTCACCTGATGGCGCCCTCGGAAATCGAAGATGCGGTCCGCCGCGGCTACGACATTCAGCTTCACAGCCATCGGCACAGCATTCCGCTCGACGACTTCGATGGCCTGGCGCGGGAGATCGCCGACAACCGCGCGCGGCTGGAACCCGTCGCGAAACGGCGTCTGCGCCACTTCTGCTATCCCAGCGGGATCTACGAGCAAAGCGTCTGGCCGCACCTCGAGGCCCTGGAAATCGACAGCGCGACGACCATCGAGCAAGGGATCAATTTCGCCGGGGCGCCGCCGCTGGCGCTCAAGCGGTTGCTGGATGGTCAAGAGGTGGAACTGATCGAGTTCGAGGCTGAGCTGTGCGGCTTCGTCGAGCTGACGCGGCGCCTGCGGCGGGCCTTTCGCCCACGCCGGGGCGCGGGCGCTGTGCCGGCTCCCGCCGATCAGGGAGCCGGCTGACCCGGCCGAATCACGGCGCTGCGCCTTCCAGGGCCTGTGCCTTGATGCGCGCGTGGCGCTTCAGGCTTTCGGCGGCGCGCTCTGCGGTCCGCCCGTCCCAGAGCTCGGGGCGGCGGCCGGACTTGCCGCGGCCATCCAGGATCGCCTGCACCTCCGCGGCCAGGGTTCCGGCCTTGACCAGGCGGTTGGTGCCCTGGGTGATGGTGATGGGCCGTTCGGTATTGTCCCTGAGGGTCAGACAGGGAATGCCGAGGTAGGTGGTCTCTTCCTGCAGGCCACCGGAATCGGTGATCGCCAGCCGCGCGGTCATCACCAGACTCATGAAGGCGTTGTAGGTCTGCGGCTCGGTCAAATGAACCGCCGGATGCGCAGCCAGCCGGTCAAAGAGGCCGAACTCGGTGAGCCGCGCCTTGCTGCGCGGATGGATCGGGAAGACCAGGGGCAGCCGCTGGGCGATTGCCAGAAGCGCCTCGACGATGGTCGTCAGCACGGCAGGCTGATCGACGTTGGAGGGCCGGTGCAGAGTCACGACGCTGTAACCGCCGGGCGCGAGGCCCAGGCCGTCGGCCATGGCCAGAGCCTCGATCTGGGGACGCTGCAGCTCGAAGGAATCGATCATGATGTTGCCGATGCGGTCGATCTTCTCCGCCGCGACCCCTTCGCTCCGGAGGTTCTCGTCGCCGTCGGGCGAGGGGGTCCAGAGCAAGTCCGCCAGCCGGTCGGTGACGATGCGGTTGATCTCCTCCGGCATGGTGCGGTCGCCGCTGCGCAGCCCCGCTTCCAGGTGGGCGATGGGGATCAGCAGCTTGGCGGCCACCAGACTGCAGGCCAGGGTGGAGTTGACGTCGCCGACGACAATCGTCCAGTCGGGGCGGTCGCTGAGACAGACCTGCTCGTAGGCGGTCATGACTCCGGCGGTCTGCTCGGCATGGCTGCCGCTGCCGACACCGAGGTGATGGTCCGGATCGGGCAGGCCCAGATCGGCCAGGAAGGCGCCGGACATGTTGTGGTCGTAGTGCTGGCCGGTGTGGATCAACAGCGGATCGCACCAGGGCGCCCGCTTCAAGACGTGGTAGAGCGGCGCGACCTTCATGAAGTTCGGGCGCGCGGCGGCGATCAGATGAACTTTTATCGCTGCGCTCATGAGGGCCTTTTGGATGCCCGCAGGGGCCGCCTGGGCGCAAAAAGGGATTCTTTCACGGCGGCAAACATGCCATGTATCTCCACGCTGTCGGGCGGGATGGCGGCGGCGTCCACGGTTTCTTCCATGGCGGCTCCAACCCCAGGATGCTGGTTTGCTAACACAGTTTAATGAAGACTTTCCATGGGCATTCCGGCCGGCTTGAGCACGCCGCATGGCTGATTTCATTCTCTGTCGGGGCCGGGACCCCGAGACGGCGGCGCAGCGGCTGCAGGGGCGGCTGGAGCGGGCCGGGCTGACATTTGCGCCCCTGATGGCCGGTCCCGGCAGCAGCCTGCTCTGGCGCAGTGGGTCTGAAGCGCCGGACGATGCATTTTGGCAGACGGCGGAGGACAACTGGATTCTGCGGTCCGGTCTGTTCAGCCATCGGGGAAGGGCCGGCGCGGATGGCCTTCGAAGCTTTCTCGCGGCCTTCGATCCGGCCGATCCGGACCTGACGGAAACGCGCGGCCAATTCACTCTGCTGATCCGCAAAGCCGCACGCCTGTACCTGCTCGGCGATCCGCTGGGGACCAACAAGATCTACCATGACGGGGATCAGCGGGTTTTCTCCAATCTTTTCGTCGGCGTGGCCGAAGGCCTGGAGACCCCGCACCTCGATGCGCAGGGCTGCTACGAATACGTCTGGAACGGCGTGCCCTCGGGGGAGCGCAGCTTCTTTCAAGAGCTGAGTAGCCTGCCTGCCGGCCGCATGGCGGTGATCCCGGCGGAGGGAACGCCGAGCCAGGTCTTTCTGCCGCCGCTCGATCTGGACGAGACTGAGGCGGTCCCCGGCGAGTCCATGGCCGTGGCCGCCCGGCGCCAGTGCGACCGGCTGACCGCGCTGACGGAAGAGACAGGCAGGGCGTTCGGGGAGCGGGTCAACCTGCTGTTCTCCGGCGGCTACGATTCCCGCCTGCTGCTGGCGCTGCTGCTCGCGGCCGGCATCCGCCCGCGGCTGACGGTCTATGGGCCGGAGGGCGACCGCGACCGGGAGATCGCCGCGCTGGTGGCCGGAGGCGAGGGGCTCGACTTCAATCCGGTGGACAAGTCGCAGGTGGCGACACCGCCGCCCGAGGCCTTCGGGGATGTCGTGCTTGCCGACTATGCCGCTTTCGACGGCTGGCGCGTGACCGGGCTCTTCGACAGCGGTGCCGACCGCCTCGACCGCGAAGCCCAGGCCGCCGGCGGCTGGGCCAAGATGAACGGCTCCCTGGGCGAGATACACCGCAACTTCTTCTATCTCCCCGACCGGCCCTTCACCGCCCGCCAAGTGGTCCAGGCCTTCTATGCACGCTACGACCCCCGGGTGACGACGGCACGTTTCGATGCCGTGGCTTACGAAGAGGGGGTGGCCGAAGCGCTGATGGCCGCCCTCGGCGCGGCCGGGCCGCGGCTGACCCGGCGCCAGGTGGAGCTGGCCTACCCGCTCTATCGCGGCCGCTATTGGAGCGCGCGTGAGGTGCCCCTGAACCAGGGCTTCGGGCTCTATCTCACGCCCTTCATGGAACCCGCCGTCATCAAGGGAACGCCGGACTGGAAGATTGCCTGGAAGAGCCACGGCCTCATCGAGGCCGAGATGATCCGCCAGCTCTCACCGCGTCTGGCGGCCTATCCCTCGGTCTATGGCCGGCCCTTCGACCAGCCGCCGGGCTGGCTGGAGCGTCTGCGCGCCCTGGCGAGCTACCGGCGTCCGATCTGGCTGCGCCGCCGCAGCTATCGCCTCCAGCAAGGCACGCCGGGGCCGAAGCCGGCCTATCTGTCGCCCGCGCATCTGGCCGCCGTCATGGAGCCCGGCTTTCCCAACATGCGTGCCCTCTTCGCGGTGGACCGGGTTGCCGACGAGGAGGTCTTCAACCGCATCGCCACCCTGGAGTTCCTGGCCCAGCGCTATCAGGCCAAGCC
The DNA here is from genome assembly GCF_028289705.1 of Pelagibius sp. Lineage (GTDB taxonomy): Bacteria > Pseudomonadota > Alphaproteobacteria > Kiloniellales > Kiloniellaceae > Pelagibius. The sequence goes on along the minus strand of NZ_JANQOI010000034.1, from coordinate 31,190 downwards.
GCTCTAGCCGACAGCCTTTCAGCGAGTACCGGTCCCGTCCTTGGCCGATCCGAATTTTTTAACAATAAATCAGTAGGTTAATGGCTCTTTCCAGACAAACAGGTTTTGCCCTATGGTCTCCGCTCCCTGGGGGCGGCCATAGCCAAGCCGGTATGAGAGAAGGACAGTCCATGGCGGTCATCGACGAGGTCAAGCAGGTGCTCGGCGAAACGCTTCAGCTTGGCGCGCGCGCCGACGGCTTCTCAGAGGAGACCAAACTGTTCGGTGCCGTCGCGGAATTCGACTCCATGGCCGTGGTGACGGTGGTAACCGCCCTTGAGGAGCGCTTCGGGATCTACGTCGAGGACGACGAGATCGAAGCCGAGGTCTTCGCAACGGTCGGCAGCCTCGCCGATTTTGTGAACCAGAAACTCACTTCTTGACCACCCCCCTGGTCGTGACCGCATCGCAAGCCCAGACAGACCTTGCCGAGGCGCCGCCGCCTCAACCCCTCTATCTCACCGGCGATGCCGGTCCGCTCTTCGGTCTGCTTCACCCACCGGCTGACGGAACAGATCCGAAGGGCGCTCTGCTTTACCTGCCGCCTTTTGCGGAGGAGGCTAACCGATCACGCCGCATGGCTTTCCTGCAGGCGCGGCGCCTGGCTGGGCGAGGCTGGGCAGTGTTGCTGCTCGACCCCTTCGGTACCGGCGACAGCGCGGGGTCGTTCCATGAGGCGCGCTGGGAGATCTGGCTGGCCGACGCCGGGCGCGGGGCGGACTGGCTGGCGGAGCGCTGGCCCGGGCGGCCGGTGAGCCTCTGGGGCCTCCGGCTCGGCGCGCTCCTGGCCTGCAGCCTGGCAGCCACCGCGCCGCGCCGCTTTGCGCGGCTTTTGCTCTGGCAGCCGGTGGTCCGGGGCGATCAGTTCGTGACCCAGTTCCTGCGCCTGCGCGTCGCCGCGGCCATGGCGGCGGGGGAAAAGGAAAGCGGCCAGGATCTGAAAGCCCGTCTGGCGGAGGGCGAAATCCTGGAGGTCGCAGGCTATGAGTTGGCCCCGGAGTTGGTGGCGGGAATCGAAGCCCTGCGTCTGGAGGGCCTGCTGGCGGGCTTGCCCGGCTGTCGCGTCGACTGGCTGGAGCTCTCCTCGCCGGGAAGCGAATCCGCCCTGTCCCCGGCCAGCCGGCGCGTTTTGGAGTCCTTGCCCGCCGAGGGCGGCCCCGAAGTCACCAGCCAGGCGGTTTCGGGCGAGCCCTTCTGGACCATCCAGGAGATCACCCTGGCCCCGGCGCTGCTCGATGCCACCGATGCCCTCTTTGCCTGATCAGCCGCGTTCGGCCCTGGGCGAGGAAGCGGTTGCCTTCCCCTGCGGCGGCCGCCAGCTCCTGGGTATCCTGCATCATGGCGAAAGCGCATCGAAGCTCGGCATCCTGATCGTCACCGGCGGGCCGCAGTACCGGATCGGCAGCCACCGCCAGTTCCTGCTTCTCGCCCGCGCCTTTGCCGCCGCGGGGGTCCCGGCCTTCCGCTTCGATCACCGGGGCAGCGGCGACAGCGAAGGCCCCTTTCTCGGCTTCGAGCAGATCGACGATGACATCGCCGCCGCGATCGATGCCTTCGTCGAACGCGTGCCCGGGCTTGAGCGGGTCGTGCTCTGGGGCATCTGCGATGCCGCTTCGGCCATTCTCTTTTACGCCCACCGCGATCCGCGGGTCGCCGGGCTGGTGCTGGTCAACCCCTGGGTCCGGGAGGAGGAGGGGGAAGCCCGGGCCATGGTGAAGCACTATTACGGGCGGCGGCTGTTGGACCCGGCCTTCTGGCGCAAGCTGGCCTCCGGCGAGGTGGCTCTCCTCGCCTCGTTGCGGGACTTCGGCGGCAGCCTCGCCGGCTGGCTGCGGACTGCGAGTCCGGCCCGATCCAGTCAAGGCCAGGACGCGGCGCTTTCGCTGCCGGACCGCATGGCCGAAGGCCTGGCCGCCTTTCAGGGACCGGTCGGGCTGATCATCTCCGGGCGCGACCTGACGGCCCGGGAGTTCGAGGACGCGGCTGGCGAGCCGCACTGGCGGCGCCTGCTCGCGGACCCGCGGGTCGCGCGCCACGACCTGCCGACAGCGGACCACACCTTCTCGCGGCGGGTCTGGCGCGAGGCGGTGGCCGACTGGACGCTTTCCTGGCTGAAGAGGATCAATCAGGACGGCGCGACAGAGCGCTGATCCCCGGGGGCTTCGGCGCCGGCGGGGACTCTGGCCGCTGATTCCTCGCCGCTTGCCGCCAGCGTCCGGTCGATGATGCGGTCGAACTTTTCCATGGCGCCGGCCCAACTGTGGTGGCTTTCCATGCGCGCCCGACCGGCCAGCGCGAGGCGCCGGCGCTCCTGCGGGTCGGTCATCACCGAGAGCAGCGCCGAGGCCATGGCCGCCGGTTCCTCTGCCGCTAGCAGGTGCTCGCCGGGCACCGCATCGAGGCCCCGCGCCGCCAGGGTGCTGGCCACCACCGGCACTCCCATGGCCAGGCTCTCCAGGATCTTGTTCTGGGTGCCGCGGGCGATGAGGAGGGGGGCGAGGGAGCAGGCCGAAGCGGTGAGAAAGGAGCGGACGTCCGGCACCCGCCCGGTGACCGTCACGCCCTCGACCTGGGCCAGGGCGCGGACCGCCGGGGCGGGCGACGAGCCGACGATGACCAGCCGGGCATTGGGCCGCCGGGCGCGGACCAGCGGCAAGACCTCCCGCACGAAGGTGGTCATCGCCTGGACGTTGGGGAAGTAGTCCATGCGTCCCAAGAAACAAAGTTGGTCGGGGTCGTAGTCGCCGTTCTGGGGTTGGAAGAACGCGAGGTCGACGCCGTTGGGAAACCAATCGCCGGTGGCACCCGGCGCGATGGCCTGGAGGCTCTCCAGTTCGGCCGGCGTTGCGCAGGTGGCGCAGTCGAAGTCCGCTGCCAGGCGTCGCTCGACCCGGCTCAGCTTGTTCCCTTCCAGCCCATAACCCAGGGACAAGGGGAAGGACCGGTGGTCCCGATAGACCAGCCACTTCTGCGAGTCCATGTCGCAGAAGTCGATGATCTTCGGCACGGCGGCGAAAGGGGCGGCATAGGGCCCCACCGAGGAGCTGTGGGCGATCAGCAGGTCGAAGTGCTGCTCCGCCGCCAGGATCCGCAACTGCCGAGCCAGGGCCTGGGACGCGAAGTATCCGAAGGACGACGGCTGCGGGGTCGGCAGCGCGAGAATCGTCTTCATCCAGGCGCTTGCCGGCCCGATGGGCGCGGTGACGACCGCGGCACAGTGTTGACCGAGGTCCGTGATGGCGGCGCGCTCCGCCTCGCTGCGGGTGAGGGAGGCCACGACCACGCTGTGGTCTTCGCTCAGATGGCGGATCATGTTGAAGGAACGGATGTTGCCGCCGGAGTTGGGCGGGTAGGGAAAGCGGTGGCAGAGAAAGAGAATACGCATGGGCGGGCGCGCGGAGGAGAATTCAGCTCATGCGCGGAAATCGGGGCGTCGCCCCGGCATCATGAACTGCTTTCCTGCTTTGCATCCTGTTCCAAGGAATGCTGTTTCAACAGTTGGTAGAGCGTCGGACGGCTGACGCCCAGCAGGCGGGCCATCTCCGAGCGGTTGCCGTTGGCGATGGCCTGGGCGCGCCGCAGGGCCCGGCCCTCGGCTGCGCTGCGCACGGTGGCCAGATCGACGGGCTCCTCCGCGTCGCCTTCCGGCAGGTCAAGGCGCAGGTCGGACGGGCTGAGGTCCGGCCCGCGCGAGGCGGCGACCGCCCGCTTGATGGTGTTCTGCAGCTCGCGCACGTTGCCGGGCCAGCGGTAGGCCAGGATGGCCGCCAGGGCATCGCTGGTGAAGCCTCTGATCGGGCGCTTCAGTTCGTCGGCGTAGAGGCGCACCAGGCGGTGGGCGATGAGCACCGCATCCTCCGGCCGCTCGCGCAGCGGCGGCAGGAAGAACTCGCTTTCGCTGAGCCGATAATAGAAGTCCTGGCGGAAACGGCCCTGGGCGATCAGCTCCTCCAGGTTCTGGTTGGTCGCCGCCACGACGCGCACGTCGACGGGGATCGAGGTGCGCCCGCCGATGCGCTCAACCCGCCGCTCCTGCAGGAAGCGCAGCAGCTTGGCCTGCAGCGCCACGGGCATGTCGCCCACCTCGTCGAGAAAGAAGGTGCCCCCCTCGGCCTGCTCCACCTTGCCGATGGTGGTCTTGATGGCGCCGGTGAAGGCCCCTTTCTCATGGCCGAAGAGCTCGCTTTCCAGGAGCGTCTCGGGGATGGCCGCACAGTTGACCGCCACCAGCTTGCCCTTGCGGCGCGGGCTCAGTTCGTGCAGCGCCTGGGCCAGGACCTCCTTGCCGGTGCCGCTCTCGCCGGTAACCAAGACCGTGATGTCGGTGGTCGCCAGGCGTTTCAGCTCGTCGCAGAGCTGCAACAGTTCGGGATGGGTGGTGATGAAGCCGGGCAGGGCCTCGCCGCCGCGGGCGCTGGCGAGCTGGCGGTTTTCCGCCTCCAGTTCGTGCAGGCGTTGGGCCCGGGCGACAATGAGTTGGATTTCCTCCACCTTGATCGGTTTCTGGTAGAAATCGTAGGCGCCGAGGGCGATTGCCTTGAGCGCATAGGCACGGTCGGTCTGCCCGCTCATCATGATGACCTTGGTGCCGGGGGCGGCCTGCAGGACCGCCTGGAGGATAGCCAGCCCCGCGCTCGGCCCGTCGGGATCCGGCGGCAGGCCGAGGTCGAGCAGGACCACCTGGGGCCGGGCCTTGGCCAATTGGGCCAGGGTGCTGGCCTGATCGTCGGCCACCGCCACGTCGTAGTCCTCGAACGACCAGCGCAGTTGCTTCTGCAGGCCGGCGTCGTCCTCCACTATCAAGAGCGAGCCGTCTTTTTTCGCTGTCTTCCTGGCGGCCATAACCTATTCGCTAATGAAATCGTTTCGCTGGGAAAAAGGTACTTTCAGGATCCTGCACACTTTATGTTTGGCACTAGGCCCGCGATACAGTTTTTTCCGCCGGTTCACGGGGCAGGATCAGACGCATCGTGGTGCCGGCGCCGGGCGCGGAAATGGCTTCCAACTCGCCGCCCAACTCCCGGGCCAGAACTCTACATTGATAGGCACCGATTCCGAAGCCGCCGCTCTTGGTGCTGCGAAAGGGCTTGAACAGCTCTTCCTCGATAAAGCGCGCCTCCATGCCGGGTCCGTTGTCGCGCACCTCGATCACCATCTGGTGGTCCTGGTCGCGCAGCGTCACGGTGATGCGGCCGTGGGCGCCGGCGGCCTCGATGGCGTTCTGCAGCAGGTGGTTGAGCATGGTCTCGATGCGCGCGCAATCGGTCCTGGGACCGCACTGCGCGGACTGGCCGGACAGGGAAAGGTCGAGGGTATCGACGCTGTCTTCGTACTTGGTGACCAGCCGCTGTAGGAGGGGAACGAGGCCGGCCTCGGGCTCTGCGCCGTTCTTGCCCTTTGCCGGCCCGGTCTCGCTTTTCCCCGCTTCGTTCTCCCGCGCGCCGAGGTTGCCGCCGCTCAGGCGCGCCATGACGTTCTCCATGCGGGCCACCGCCGACTTGATGGTTTCGATCATGTCCTCCTGAAACTCGGGCCTTTCTCCGAAGCGCTCGTGATTTTTCACCATCAAGGAAAGCTGGCTCACCAGGTTCTTCAGGTCGTGGGCCACGAAGGCATAGCGCTGGTTGAAGCGCTCGAACTGGCGCGCTTCCGCAAGGTCGCGGGCCAGCCGCTGTTCGGCGAGCAAGCCGGCTGCCTGGCGCGCGGCCGCGGCGAGCAGTTCCCCGTCCTCCGGCGTCAGGTCGCGGGGCGAGCGCGAGCGCGTCAGCAGCAGCAGGGCGACGAGGCGGTCCTGATGCAACAGTGGGATCAGAACCCAGGCATCCGGGATCGCCTTCAGGGCCTCCAGAAGGCGCGCGCAGGCCTCCGGCGCGTCCGCGATGTCGTCTTCGTCGTCAGCGAGGTCCAAGACCTGATCGCGGGACTTCAGGTAGTCTTCGACGCTCGCCATTTCGACGGCGCTGAGGCTGGTCGGCGAGAGGTTCCAGGCTGCCGCGATGGGCAGGTGATTGTCGCCCACGCTCCACAGCGCGCCCGCCGGGCTGTCGACGATGTCGGCCAGCGCCCGGATCACCCGCCGCTCGAAGCTTTCGTCGCTTTCGGCGGCTGCCAGGCGCCCGCTGAAGCGCAGCCATTCGCCGCGGTAGTCGTACTTGTCCGCCAGCACATGATGCGACAGGAAGTAGCGGACCTGGGCGCGGAACGACCCTGACATCAGGAAGGTCACCAGCAGCAGCAAGGCAGCGAAGAGGAAAATGATCTGCACCGCACTGCCCCAGGCGCCGCCCATGATCCTCACGTAAAAAGCGGCGACCGCCATGATGACCAGATAGATCCCGGCGCCGAAGACAACGGTGGAGCCGAAGACCAGCCGCTGGGAGAGCCCAAGGGCGAAATGGCGCACCTGGCTGCGACGGATGTTGATGATCAGGAAGGGAACCACCAAGGCCTGGGCTAGGCCGCGGATGTCCATGAAGGCCGGGTCGATGGCGCGGAAGATCAGGCCTTCGCCATAGAGAAAGATGTCGTAGGCGAAGAGGCCGCCGGTGGCGAGGCAGAGATATTTGACCCCCCAGCGCTCGGCGGAGCGGTAGCCGCGGTAGAGCGTTTCGGTGAGGGACAATCCAAAGAGCGCGATGGCCAGCCCCATGAGCAGAGGCAGCAAGGCGGAATTGAACCCAAAGAAGCCCAGATTGACCCAGGGCAGCCCAAGCAGAAGGTTCACGCCCAGGATAACCAGAGTGGTGACGCTGAGCAGGGAGATGAATATCCAGCCCAGGAGCAGGCGCTGGGGAAAGCGGGCCTTGTAGGGCTCAAGGGACGCGATGAAGTGCCAGAGAAACCAAGCCCAGGCGAGCATCGCGAACTGCTTGAGAAGCAGGGTCCAGGCGGCGAACCGCGGAATGACGTCGTGGCCGGAGAACGCGACCAGCGCCCAGAGCACGGTGGCTGCGACGGCGGTCAGGAAAAAGGGCCCGTGGCTGCCCCAGCGACCGCGCCAGAGATAGAAGCCGGCCAGGACGAGGTAGGCGAGGGCCGCCGTCCCGTAGCTCAGGTATCCAATGGTCAGTCCCTGCAAGGGTTGTAAACTCCCCTGGCCAAACCCGCCTGAGGCGTATCGATCCGCCCCGGGCTGCGCGCCTTCTATGCAAGAACCAGGATACTAGATCAATCCTCCCTAAGCGCCTGTCAAGAAATGCGGCGGAGGTCTGAGATGCAGCGTTCTCCGGGCGGCCTGCGGAGGTCGCCGGCCAGGGCCGCATTGCGGACAGTCCGGCTTTCCCGGTCGGGGCAGGATAGATCGTCGAGGCGCGGCAAGGGCGAACAGCCGCGCTCCATCTTACACACTATGGTTAAGCGCGGGATCCGGGGCCTTGGGCAGGGCGCCGCGATGGGCGATAACGGCCGGGACGGTTGGCAGCGCGCCCGCCCGACGGCCTGCCTAAATGCTTGAAGCAGAGCCCCTTATAGTGCTTTTTGGTCCCGGTCGCGGCCTTCCTCGAAGTGCGCCGCTGACCTATACTGGCGGCCAATTGACTTGGAGCGGCCTCGAGCGGCCCAGATAGGGAAACCACCATGAAGATCCATGCAGTTTCCGCAATCGGCAAGGCAGCCTGCGCAACCATGGTTGAACGCTCTGCCCGGCCCCCGCTGATGGTCCTGGTGGCGAGCTGGCTGCTGGCCGCGGCGCTCATCCTGGGGCCCATGCCCGCCTGGAGCACAAGCTTCCTGGAGCGCGCGCAGCAGTATTACGAGGAAGGTGACCTCGCTTCCGCAGCGGTAGAGCTGAAGAACGCCCTGCAGCGCGAGCCCGACAACGCCGAGGCGCGGTTCCTCCTCGGCAAGGTGCTGTGGCAGTTGAACGACGTTTCGGCGGCGGAAAAGGAACTCCAGCGGGCAGAGGAGCTGGGTTACGGCGGCGAAGAACTCAACCTTCTACTGGCGCAGACGCGGCTCAAGCTCAGGCGGTTCCAAGATGTCGTCAGCGAGGTGCCCGACGATATCGTCATCGAAAGCGATCTGCAGCGGGATCTCTATGTGGCCCGTGGCGAAGCGCTTTTGAACCTTGGCCAGTTCGACGAAGCTCTGGCGATCTTTGACCGGGTGCTGCAGGACGGCCCCCACGGCGCAGCCCTGGCCAACAAGGCACGCATCACGGTTTCGCTCGGCGATATGGCGGCGGCGAGGGAAATGCTCGATCAGGCTCTGGCCGCAGATCCCGACAATCCCCTGGTGACGACGACCGATGCTGCGTGGTCTCTAAGGGCCCGGCAGTTCGAAAGCGCAAAGACCAGTTACACCCGCAGCATCAAGCTGGATCCCACGAGTCCAATACCCTATGTCGGCCTGATCGAAGCCCATATCGGCCTCGGCGAACTGGACGAGGCCGCCCGGATTGTCCGGACCCTCAAATCTACCCAGCCTGACAGCATCCTTGTGGTTCTGCAGGAGGCCATTGTCCTGTTTCTGCAGCACGACTATCGGGCCGCCAAGGTTGCGGCCGACCGCGTCTTGGCGTTTTACCAAACGCAGCCGCAAGCCGCTTTGATCGCGGGCTATAGCTCCTATCAGCTTCTGGAATTCGAACAAGCCAGGCGCAATCTCGCCGTCTATCTGACTCAACGACCCCAAGACGACGCGGCTCGCGCGGTGCTGGGGGCGACGCTGCTGAAACTGGGATACACGAAGGAAGCTTACGGTTTGATGGCGGAGCCTGGTGAGGACATTCCGGATACCACCGCCTATCTGGGTGTTCTGACATCGGCGGCTGCCAGAATGGAGGACCAGAGCGCAACCCTCAAATACCTGAAAAGGCTGGCCGCGAGCGCGCCGGAGGATCCCGAGATTCAGGAGGATCTCGGGCTTTCCCAGATTGCTGCAGGGGAAATCGAGCAAGGCGTGGAGACCCTGAACAAAGCACTGGCGCTCAACCCACGTTCAGAAAAGGCCTACTCACATCTGTTCGGCGTGCATGTTCAAAACCGCAATTACTCTAGTGCCATCCTGTTGACCAAACAGATGCAGCAAAGCCTGCCGGAGCAGGCCGCCGGCTTTACCCTTGAAGCTATGGCCCTCTTCGCTCAGGGCGATGTGGCCGGCGCGGAAGCGGCACTGCGGCTCGCATTGGAAAAGGAGCCCGACAACCCCGAGGCGGTTGGCAATCTCGCCCAACTTCTGCGGGCTGCAGACCGGGCCGATGAGGCGGTCTCTGTGATCGAAGAAGCCCTAAAGCAGAGCCCCGAAGATCCGGCCTTGCTTCTTGTGTATGCGACCTTGGCAAGAAGTGCCGGCGACGAGGCCAAAGCCCAGTCCCTATTGCGCCGCATCTTGGATAACAATCCCGATGCGTGGCAGGCGCGCGCGCTCTTGGCCCGCAGTTTGTCCGAGACCGGCGATTTCGCCGAGGCCGTCGCAGTCGGCGAGTCGGCATTGGATGCCAACCCGAACAATCCTCAATTGACGAAGACCGTAGGCCTGGCCTTGCTGAAGAGCGGCGAAGTGTCGGAGGCTCTGACCCTCCTGGACCGGCTGGTCTCGAAGACCCCCACCGACGCGCGCGCCCATGAGTATCGCAGCCTGGCCCTGATACAGCTCGGGCGAACAGAAGAGGCCTGGACCGCCATCGAAAAGGCTGCACGGCTGGAGCCCGACAATGCAGCCATCAAGCTGGCACAGGCGAACCTGCTATTCTTGTTGGGGCGCTTGGACGAGAGCCAGGAACTCGTCAGTGCTCTGAAGCAGGACGCGCCGGAGGACGAAAGGCTCCTGGTAATCGAGGGCAAGATCGCTCTGGAAGAAGGAAGACCGGAACAGGCGGCAGCGGCCTTCGAGGCCGCTCTGGCGAAAGACGCAAACAGCCTGATTTTTCTGGATCTTGTGCATGCCAGATTTCAAGCCGGTCAGGGCGAAAGGGGCTTGGCTTCGATGGCGGACTGGGTCGCAGAGAATCCGCAAGATGCGGTGGTCCGGCATCGCCAGGCAGAGTACCTGATGGCGCTGGGCCGCTGGGAAGAAGCAGCCGAATCATACGAAGCTGTCTTGGCGCGGCAGCCCAACGATGCGCGGGCTCTGAACAATCTTGCATGGGTCAAGATTGAATTGGGCGATTCCCAGAGCGCCCTCGCCGCGGCGCGCAGGGCCGCCGACTTGGTGCCGCAGAGTATCAGCGTCTCCGATACCCTGGCCATGGCATTGCTGCATGCCGGCCAGGAACTAGACGCGATCGAACTGTTGAAGACCATCACCGAAGACGCTCCGGATGACCGGACCTTCCGATTTCATCTTGCGCAAGCGCTGAGCGCGGCCGGCGATATCAGCCAGGCCGTTATCGAACTGGAGCGGATTCTGAGCGATCCCGAAGCGTTCCGCGAGCGCGAGGATGCTGAAGCCCTTCTCGCCGCCCTGACTCGATGACCGTCTGACAGCGTCGACGCCGCACTGGATCAACGCCCGACCGAATCGACGCCTGACTGCCTGGTCGTGCCTTATGTCGGTTGTGGCGGGCGGAACATCTTGGCCACCTGCTTGATGACCATCGATGGCGGCGCGAGACTGGCAAAGAGACGCTGCTTGCCGGTGCCCTTGGCACTGGTGATCAAGGGCTTCTTGCCGCCCAGTTGTCCGATTGCCGCTTTGACCGCCAGGGCGGGTGGGTCGCGCTTTTCGCTCAACGCACTCCCGTAGGCTCCCGCCCGTTCGTCGAACGCGCTCTGGGTGGGCCCCGGGACGAGGGTGTGAACTGTCACGCCTTTGTCTTGCCATTCGCCGTGCAGCGCCTGGCTGAAGCTGTGGACGAAGGCCTTGGAGGCGGCATAGACCGCCATGTAGGGCACCGGCTGGAGCGCCGCCGGCGAGGAGACGTTGATTACCGCGCTGGTCGGAAAGCGCGCCAGATCGGGCAGAAAGTGATGGCAAAGCGAAACCAAGGCGGTCGCGTTGAGGCCGATCATGGCCTCGTAGGTGTCGGCCTCGGAGTCTTCGAAGCGGCCCCAGCGGCCGAAGGCGGCGTTGTTGATCAACAGCCGTATCGGAATCTCCGCTTCGGCCAGCCTGGCGCGTAAGGCAGCGGCGGCACGGGGCTGAGAGAGGTCGATGGCGAAGGCTTTGGCTTCGATTCCCTGCTCGGCGGCAAGGTCCTTGGCCAGTTGATCGAGGGCAGCCTGGTCCCGTGCCGTCAGGGCGAGATTGAGCCCGCGCGCGGAGAGCTGCCGGGCGAACTCCTTTCCGATCCCGGATGACGCTCCCGTCACCAGGGCCCAGTGGCCTCTGAACTCGTCCATGGCTGTTCCTTTCGCTTCAGTCTTTCTAGCCGCTCCGGTCTCACTGGAGCATGTCGGCGACGCGAAGAGCGTTGGCGGCGATGGTCAGACTCGGATTGGTGCCGCCGCTTGAAGGAAAAAAGGAGCTGTCGACGACATAGAGATTCTCCAGGCCGTGGGCCCGGTTGTTGCGGTCGAGCACGCTGTCCTCTGGATCGTCGCCGAACCGGCAGGTACCGCAGACATGAGCGATCCGCTGGTTGTTTTCCGCCTGTTTGATCACTGTGACGTCATAGGGCTTCAAAAGCGCGGTCATGCGCTTACGAAACTCCGCGATTCTCGTTCTCTCGAAGGGATGCAGCCGGTAGTGCAGGATGGCGTCGCCGCCCTGCTGCTCACCGCCCGCCGTTTCCATGGGAAGCACTCGGTTGTCGCGGTAGGGCAGGTCTTCCAGCAGACTGGCCAGAATCACCGACCGGGAGAGCTTCTTGCCGAGGGCCGAACGAATGAAGGGTTTGGCCAGGCGAAAGCATCCGGAGAGCCAGGGAAGGGGGCCTTCCCGCAGATCCTGCTCCATGGTGTCGACGATCATGGCCGGCGGTGGCAGACGGCCGAAGGACTGGACCGATCCCAGCCTGGCGCTTTCGGCGCCGTAAAAGTCGTTGAAGGCGATCTCCTTGTGGTTCTCCTCCGGGCCAGGCGCCGCCTTGGGCTTGAGGGCATAGAGATCGACGCAATGGCGCATCAGATTGCGGCCGACGAGATCGTGTTCGTTGGCGATCCCCTGGGGCCAGTCCGGGGAACGGGAGCGCAGGAGCAGAAGCGGGCTCTGCAAGGCCCCTGCCGCCAGCACGATCGTCGCGCCCTTGAGCGACAGGTCCCGGCCCCGATGACGGCAGATGACGCTATCGACACGCCCTTTCGTTGCCTCGAGGCGCAGGGCACGGCATTGATCCAGAAGGACGGCGCCATGGTCGCGAAGAGCCGGTGCCAGGCAGATGCGCGCGCTGTCGTTCTTGCATGGCTTGGTACAGAGAAATCCCTGACATTCCTTGCAGTCCGGCAGGAACTCGCAGGCGCTCGGCAGGCGGTAGGGGTGGACGCCCTTGGCGCTGAGGAAATCGAACAGCTCCTGGTTTGCGGCGGTGAGCGGCGGCGCCGATTGAAGGGCGTCGCCTGGCTGCTCGCCGCGCAAGGGATCTTTGCCGCCGCGCACCCTGTAAAGGCTTTCGGCCTGGGTGTAGTAGGGCGCCAGCTCCTCGTAGGCGATGGGCCAGCGTTCCGGCAGGCTGCTCTCGGCCGCCCCCTCCAGCATGCCGGCGAACTTCTCGCGCGGGCGAAAGTCTTCCGGCAGGAAGCGCTCCAGGGCCATGCCGTAGAGGGCGCTGGAACCGCCGGTTCCCGCACCGATGAAAGGCACAAAGCGACGCCGGCGCGGCCCCGAGCGATCCTCTATGAGATCGCCGTAGCGCCCGGCCCTCGACAGGGCATCGCGGTTCTGTGCGTGGGGCAGGCACAAGTCCGCAATTCCGGTCTCAGGATAGTCGCCGCGCAGGGCCGCTTCATCTTCCAGATGCGCGCGGCCCTGCTCGCAGAAGAGAACGCTCTTACCGGCCTTTGCGAGAGCATGTCCGAGGGTCGCCCCGCCCATGCCGGTGCCGATGACGATGACGTCCCAGGCTCGGTTCGCGATGTCGCTCGTGTCGGTCATGGGGCGCCGGTCTCAGATCAGGCTGGCGATGAGTTCAGGGAACAGCCGCTCGGGCCGGTAAATCTCCATCTGCGCTTTGACCGCCGCGGCCTGCTCCCGGTAGGCGCGCTCCCTCAGCAGGCGGTTCACCGCTTCCACGAGCGCCGAATCGCGGTGGCGCTCGGCCCGCAGCGTGAGCCCGGCCCCCCGCCGCTCGATGTAGGACATGTTCAGGTGCTGATCCAGGTTACTCGCGATCCCGATGACCGGAACGCCCGCCTGCAGGGCCTGGGTCGTGGTCGGGCTGCCACCGTTGCAGATCACCAGACTGGCGCGCTGCGCGGCATCGCTGCCCGGCAGGAAATCCGCGACGAAGGCGTTTTCCGGCACGCTCCCCAGCTTCACCCGTTCGGCGGTCGCCGCCAGGACGGTGACGGGCATGGGGGCCAGGATTTCCAGTATTCGCGGCAGGAGTTCGGCCGCGCCCGTGGAGCCGAGGGTCACATAGACCGCCGGTCGGTCTTGCGGAATGTTGTCCCACCACGGAGGTTTGGGGATCTCCGGCTGCCAGGAAAGGGAGCCGATGTATTGGTGATGCGCCGGAAGTGGGCGGGTCGGAATCAGTTCGGGAACGTCCGAGTAAAGCGTCAGGTCGGCGTTGGTATAGGTCTCGCCGAGATTGAACCCGAGATCTTTCAGCCCGTGCTCGCGTCTCACCCGGTTCAGGGGCCGGGTATGAAGGGCGAAGGCCAGGGGCCGTACGGCATTGAACAGCAACTGGCCCAGGCCAGGGCCCAGGACGCGCGCGAACGGCAGGTCGGGGACCCGATAACTCGGTTCCGCAAAGGGGCTCCAATAGGCGTTGGTGATCGTCGCGTAGGGAACCTTGGCGAGGCGCGCGCTGATGGCGAGCGACAGCCGGAAATCGCCAATCACCACATCGGGCTCGACCGCAGAAATGAGTTCCAGATCCGCCTTGACATAAGTCCGAAGGGTTTCGGCATCGTAGAGGGGGCTGCCCTTCGCCAGCGCCCGCAGAAACTGCTGACCCGAGATCGACGTCAAGGGGTGCCGGCGATAGCTCCCGTCCGGAAAGATCGCGTCATAGCGCGGGTCGCAGGCGATATGGACGTCGTACGGCCCAGGGTCCAGAGAGCGGGCAAGGGCCAGCGGCCGCGCGACATGGGCCAGCGTCACGGCTTCGCAGAAGAACAAGAGGCGCACCCCTTGGCCGGGCCGGCTTTCCTCGGCCCCGCCCTGCCCAGGCTCGCTCTGCCCGGGCCCGCCACGCATAGTCCGGCCCTGCTCGCGACGACCATGCTCGGCCCGGCTCTGTTTGGCCCGGTGAACCTCTGGTGATTGCATGGGTCATTGCTAGCAAATTTATGGTTAACAAAGAACTAGGCTAAGGCTGTTCCAAAGCATCTCCGGACAAAAATCTCATCGTGGGCGACAGGCTGCTAGTGTCGTTCTGAGGCCGTCGAATGGCGCTCCGGATTCGATGGTGTAAACCATCGTAGTACATTGAAAGACTTGTCTGTTCTCGGATCTTCGAGGATGTTTTGCGGGATTTTTGACCGTGCCGGCGTCAAATTGTCAAAATATCTTACAGATTTTCCCGATGGTGCCCTCCGTCAACGAGCTATGGGCAGTTAAGGTTTTGTAATTATGGGAAAGTATCGATCTGGCATAGGGATTGCATTTATAGAGCGAACTATGGCGGGCTCCTTTGGGCCTGGAGTTTGGAGAAGGATCAAGGCAATGAATTTGAAGCAGCTTACCCTCGCCGCCGGTGCGGTTGCTATGCTGGGGCTCGCCCCGGTTACGGCTGACGCCGGCCCGCTGACGGATGTGGATCTGCTGGATGGCAGTGGCGGCACCCTTGCATCGAATGTCAGGGAAATGGACTGGACCTCCAGCTCCGCCGGCCTGGCCATTGGCATCGGGCCCTTCGGCGCACCGCTGGCGGTGGGCCAGACCTTCGACTTCGTTTACCAATCGATTCTGACCGGTGCGACGGATCCGGGCGGTGGTGCGGTGTCCTTCGCGTCAACGCTGAACTCAAGCGGCACTGGTGGTGCGCTTGCCGGTACGGAATATCAGTTCACGATCGTGGCCCGCTTCCAAGAAGTCGTGACCGCGGTCTTGGGCGGTGGAACGTCCGCCATCTTTGGTCTTGGCGGTGCCGGCGGCACGATCTCGATCTTCTATGACGAAGTAGGACTGGGCGGGGGCGGCACGGAAGCCAGCATCGCTGCCGGTACCGGTTATGACGACGGCACCGAGGTCGCGCGCTTCTCACTCGTTTCGCAGACCTCGACCTTCACGGCAACCACCGGAAGCAGCGGGGTTGGCGTCGCGACCCTCGACGCTCAAGTCCAGGCGGCATTGGACTTTGTGCTCGATGAGTTCATTCTCGGCCTGATCGATACTGTGTTCGATCTTGAGTTCTTCGGCACGCTGCAGTTTCCTCCTACGCCTCCTGCGGCCAACACAACGGACTTCCATGTCGGCGGGTCGGCCTTCTATCCTGACACTGCGGTCGCGGCGAACGACATCTTGTTCCAGGTGGACGGCAACAACACCTTCTCCATCGTTCCGGAACCGGTGAACCTGCTGCTCTTCGGCATCGGTCTGCTGGTCTTGGGTGTCTTCTCGCGGAAGCGGCTCACGGCGGTCTGACCGGACAGCACGCCGCCTAGGCTCCAAACGCCATAGTTACGGGCCCGCGGGGAGATCCCCGCGGGCCCTTTCTTTTGGGTCATTTTTCCGGGGCGCTCCGCGACCCTCGTAAGCTCCGCCAGTGACGCGCGTGCCTCGGCTCTGCCGAGCCCGAACCTGAAACACCTTGATCCGATCTCCGCTATCGGTTAAGGGCCCGGTGATGCGCATCCTCCACGTTCTCGATCACTCTTTGCCGCAGCAAAGCGGCTATGTGTTTCGAACCTTGGGGATCCTGCGCGCCCAGCGCGCCCGTGGCTGGGAGACCTTTCAGCTCACCACCCCGCGCCATCCCGAAACCCACGGGCCCGAGGAGTCGGTGAACGGCTGGCATTTCTACCGGACGCCGATTTCGAATTCCGCCATCGCCACCCTCCCCCTGGCGGGGGATTGGCGCCAGATGGCCGCCACCCGTGCCCGCCTGCAACGCCTGGTGCGGGAGGTCCGCCCGGATATCCTGCATGCCCATTCCCCGATCCTGAACGGGCTGCCGGCGCTCTCCGTCGCCCGGCGGGAGGGCTTGCCGCTGGTCTACGAGGTCCGCGCCTTCTGGGAGGACGCCGCCGTCAACCTCCACGGTGCCCGGCCCTGGGGGCTCCGCTACCGCGCCACCCGTGGATTGGAGAGCTACCTGTTGCGCCGGGCCGATGGCGTGGTGACCATCTGCCAGGGCCTGCGCCGCGACGTTCTGGACCGCGGCATCGCCGCCGACAAGGTGACCGTGGTGCCCAACGCCGTGGATCTGACCACCTTCCAGAACGCGCCGCCGCGTGACCACGCGCTGCTGGCCCGCCTGGGCCTGGAGCCGGGCGCGGCCATCGGCTTCATCGGCTCCTTCTATGCCTACGAGGGGCTCGACCTGCTGATCGAGGCCCTGGCGGAGCTGCGGGGAGAGCTTGCCGGGTTGAAGTTGTTATTGGTGGGCGGGGGCCCGCAGGAGGCCCGTCTGAAGGCCCTGGCGCGCGATCTGGGGGTGGAGGACCGCGCCATCTTCACCGGCCGCGTGCCCCACGAGGAGGTGGAGCGCTACTACGGCCTGCTCGACGTGCTGGTCTATCCCCGCCACCGCATGCGCCTGACCGAACTGGTGACCCCCCTGAAGCCGCTGGAGGCCATGGCCCAGGGCAAGCTGGTCTTCGCCTCCGACGTCGGCGGCCATCAGGAGCTGATCGAGGACGGCAAGACCGGTTTCCTCTTTCCTGCCGACGACAAGGCCGGCCTGGTCCGCGCGCTCCACGACCTCTTCGCCCGGCGCCCCCGCTGGCCCGAGATCTGTGCGGCAGGGCGCGCCTTTGTCGAGGGCCAGCGCAGTTGGGAGGCCAGTGCCGCCCACTACGACCCGCTCTATCGAAGGCTCGTTAAGCCGTAGGCTGTAGCGCGGGCCGGACCGTCGAAATACGGGAGACCTCAGCGACGCGAAGAGGTCCTCGGTGTCTTCCGCTGCCTGTCGGCCGGCAGCTTGTGGCGCAGGTGGTAGAGGTTGACCTGAAGCAGGCGCTTCAACTCCATCATCTCAAAGCAGCTTCGCTGCAGCGCGGAAACCCGCGGCCGTTCAGGCAGCACCGGGTATCCATGCTTGGCCAGGACGTCGCCGGCGAGGGCCTCGTAGACCCGGCGGTCGCCGTCGGACAGGCGGTCCGGCCACTTGTTGAAGTTGTCTTTCCTGGGGTTGCTTTGGGACTCCGCAAGGGCCGCGGCGCGCTTCTCCGGCGTCAGTGCGATGCCGAGGAAGGCCTCGATCCTGGTAAAGATCTCAGCGGGAGAGGCCAGCAGGTCCTCATATCGCAGCAGCAGAAACCGCTCTGGCCCGCAGCGCTTCTGAAAAGCCTCGATGGCGGTCAGCGCCCGGCACCACTGCCGGGCCGCCGCATAGGGCGATTGGCCACCCCAGGTCATCTCCTGTAGGGAGAGGAAAACGTCGCGGCCGTCGCGCAGGATCGCGATGTACTTGGCCTTCTGGGGAAAGAGCTCGTCCAGCAAGTCGAGATGGGACCAATAGCCGGGGTTCTTGTTGCCGACCCGGGTCTTGGACTGCAGGTCGGCGAGGCACTGGAAGACCGCATAGACGACGCCGGCATAGCTCGGCTCCAGGATCCGCGCCCGGATCTCCTCAGCGGTCACGTCCAGGCGCGCCTCGTCGCGATAGCGGTGGCGCATGATCTCCAGCATCTGGCACTTCGAGATGTCCTCCACCAGGCGGGAGAGGTTATCTGTCTTCGAGAGGTCACCGTAGCGCCCCAGGCGGCGATGGAAGTGCTCGATGAAGGTGCCCTCCGGTCCCATGCCATAGTCGAACCAACGGTCCAGCAGGTTGTTCAGGAAGGTGGTGCCGCTGCGCGCCGGTCCCAGAACGAAAAGGATCTCTTTTTCGGCAAGGTCTGACATCGTCCCGGCTATCCTTGCTGGGCCGCTTTGGCGGGGGCGGATCCCGGGGACGTTCCCGGGGCAGTTTCCGGACCCCGACCTGCGGTCCTGCCGTCCGCAGCAATGTCACGGGAGGCCATCCAGGTTTCCAGAACCGCCAGGTCCCAGACGATCCCGGCTTGGCTGCCGGGCTCGCCGCGGCGGACGTCTGCGATCATCCGGTCGAGGAACCCGGTGTCGAAGAAGAAGCGGCGCTTCAGATCGCTGAGTGCGTCGCAGAAAAACGTTGCGAGGTCCGGGGTGTCGGCAATGTAGTGAAACATCGGCAGACCGAAGCCCTGTTTGGGCTTGTCGATGATCGCCTGAGGCAGAAAGCCGGCCAGCGCCTGCTTGTAGAAGTGCCGGATCTTGCCGCCCTCGGTCAGCAGCGCCGCCGGAAGCGTGGCGGAAAAGATGGCGAGATCGTCGTCCAGCATGGGAAAGCGGACCCGCATGCCGGCCAGCGTGCAACTGGTCAGCACTTTGCGCAGGTCGCTGTCGGCAAGGGTCACCTGCAGATCGAAATGCATCATCTTCTGGATCTTGGCGTCGCCGTCGGCCGCCTCGTAGATCGCATCGGCGAAGCGCATCGGACCCTTCGGATCCACGCTGGCGAAGGCCTCGGCGCTGAAGACCCGCTCCACCGGCGTGAAGGCAAAGGCGTTGTGGCTGTTCATGCGGTCGGCGACAGACCGCTTGGCCAGCGCGATATAGTTGTTGGCGCGCCGCAGGAGGGAAAGCCGATCCCGCCCCGGCAGGTGGGCCAGCAGCGGCTCCAGCAGGCCACCGCGTAGCGCGGCCGGCAGCTTGCCGTAGAGGTCGAAGACGTCGTCCTTCAGGTAGCGGCTGTTGCCGCCGAAGAGCTCGTCGCCGCCGTCGCCGGCGAGCATCACCGTGTTGCCGCTTTCCCGGCCCACCAGGGCGCAGTAGTAGCAGGGCACGACCGAGGAGTTGGAGTAGGGCTCGTCGAAGGCGTGGGAGAGCTTCGGCAGCACTGCCAGAACCTCCTGCGGGCCCACCATGAAGACCTCGTGCTTCAGCCCGAAGTGCTTGGCGGCGCGCTCGGCGTAGGGGGTCTCGTCGAAGGCGTCGTGTTCGAAAGCAATGGTGACGCAGCGCCCCTGGCCCTCATTGGCCTTGGCGAGAAAACCCGTGACGGTGCTGCTGTCGAGGCCACCGCTCAGGAAGCTCGCGGTCTGGTTCGCCGTCTCCCCTTCCAGACAGCGGGCCACGGCCTGTTCCAGCCGGTCGCGCAGGGCCCGATGCTGGTCGTCCCGCCCGGCGCCGGAGGGGTGGCGGTAGTCCATCTGCCAATAGCGCCAGCAGCGCAGCGCACCGTTCTCGAAAAGCAGCGCCTCGCCGGGGCGCAGCTTGCTCTGCTCTTCATAGATCGTCCCGGGGGCGGCCACGCGGTCGATGAAGTAGAGGTACTGATAGAGCGTTTGCGGGGCGATCGTAGCCGTCATTCCGGGATAGCTCCGGATCGCGTCGACGGAGGTTGCGAAGATCAGATCGCCGGGCCGAGGGTTGGCATAGCAGAGGCGATAGACTCCGAAGCGGTCGATGGCGCTGAACAGGCGATCCCGCTTTGGGTCCAGCACGGCAAAGGTGAAATGCCCAAACAGCCGCCCCAGAAGGTCGTGGCCGTGGCGGCGGTATGCCTCCAGCAGCGCTGCCCCCTGGCCCTGCCGGCGCGCCAGGGCATCGAGCGTCGCGTCGGCCCAGCGCGGATAGCCGATGATGGCGGCGCAGAGCCCGTCCTCCTCCCGCCAGGCAGTCTCCTCAGGGGCGCCGCGCAGCGCCAGGGCAGCGGCCGGCTGTACGCTGCAGGCCGAGCGGATAGCGGCGGGCTCCGCAGCAGGGTCGGCCAAGGGGCGCGTGAGGGCCGCGGCCATTCGATCCAACAGCAGAGGCGCTGACTCCGGGCATCCCTCTTTCGCAAGCCACCCGCAAAAGCCGCTCATACCCTGTCCGCATCCTCTTGATCCTGCCGTGCCTTACAGGGCACCCGCACCCCTGCTCGAGGGCCCGCTATGCCATCGATCCGGCATCCGTCCCTTGGCACCTCAAGGCCCGCAGCGGCCCCCCGCGCCGCTGGCACGCTACCGTCCTTCCCCTAGGCGTTCAACACACCTTTGGGCCGGGGCCAGCCTAGGTTCGAGTTACGTCGAATTGGTTAAGGCCCACGCCCTAGCCCCGGCCAGCGGCGCAGATCTCGCACAGCCGATCGATCATCCACTGGATTTCCTCGGGCAGCAGGCTTTGATGACAAGGGAGTTGCAGGCCGTGGTGCGACAGGTCGCTGCTGACCGGGCAGAGCGCGTCGTCCAGCTCCGTCGAGAGAAACTGGCCGAAGCGCTGCATCGGAACGGCCCGGTCCTCCAACTGGGCGAAGACGCGGCGCAGCGCGGGGATCCGCAGGGGAACCATGTAGGGCACGATACCTTCCTCCAGCTCAGGCTTCACGGGGTTGATGCCGGGCTGCCCGGCAAGGGCCTGACAGATGGTCCGGTAGTTCTCGCGGCGCCGCGCGGCGATCTCCCCGGGGTTGCAGGCGCGCTGGATGGTTCCACCCATCCGGCCGGCGCCATAGTCGAGGCTGGCGGGGGTGTCCCGTAGCCCCGCCATGTCGCGGCCAAGGCCCAGCAGCGACAGCGCCTTGAGCAGCGCCGCCGTGCCCGTCGTGATGGGCCCCAAAGGCCGCAGGCGTCCGTAGTAGTGGGTGGTCTGGAGATCGCGGACCAGCGAGCGCAGGTCGGCCAGAGACCCGGGGGCGGCCAGCGGTTCGGGGGGCAGCGGGCGGCGGGCCGAGACCAGGCAGCCGCCGCTGCCTACAGGAAAGAACTTCGGCAGGCTGCCGATGGCAAAGTCGCCGAAGGATCCCAGGCGTTCTTCGCCTCGGTGCCCGAAGAAGCTGTGGGCACAGTCTTCGATCAACGACAGCCCGTGCTGCGTGCAGAATTCTCTCAGCCGCGGGCCGTCCTGCGGAAAGCCGAAGTAGTGGACGGCCACCAGGGCCTTGCAGCGCTCATCCAGGCGGGCTTCCAGCGCGGCGTAATCGATGCTGAGATCCTCGTGCAGCCGATAGAAGACGGGTTTCAGCCCCAGCCAGGGCAGGGGCTCCACCATGGCAAGGCAGTGATAGGCCGGCAGCAGCACTGCTGCGCCCGGTTGCAGCCCAGAGGCCCGGAAGGCCCAGGCCAGGGCGGTCTTGCCGGCGGTGGTGAAGAATGCGGGCCCGATGCCGAAGAGGCCCTTGTCCTGGTCACCGTTGTCGGCGCCGCGGCCCGCTGTCAGAAGTCGAAGGTCGTTGTGGACGGGATAGCAGGGCACCTCCGGCTTGGGGATGAGCCGGCCCTCCCGCGGCCGGTTCGGCCCTTCGCCGTCGACTGTGATCGACCGTGTCTGCTGCGGCCGGCGGCGGGGCAGAAGTCCGAGGGGAGGGTGACGGGTCAGCAAGAACAACTCCGGGAAGCGGGACGGCCGGGGGGCCTGGGAAAAGCCGGCGAAGAGTAGCAAAAATGTAAGAAAAACAAATGATGATCGCCGGTCGGCTCAATGGGCGACAAGGTCGCGAAAATAACTGTTTGATTCTATCGTGCGCGTAAGTACCGGGTCGTCGGCTGCTGTCCGGGCCGTGCGGCTTCTTGCTTGAGGGGCCGCGCCTGCGCCGATAGCTTCTTCTGGTGCCGCCGTCCGGCCACCGCGACCGTAAGCTGCGGCTACGCCAATCGAGGGGCGCAAGGCGATCTTGCAGGACGTTGTCTGAGGGAAACGAGGACTGCCCATGGAAGTGAGACGATACGACGGTCTAGAGGCACTTCCTGAGAGCTATGAGGCATTGTTCCGTACGGCGGAAAAAGAGAGTTTTTTCAACAGCGCTCTCTGGTACCGCGTCCTCTTGGCGACCACCGCATCGCCAGGTGAGGAGCAGCGTTTCTACGGCCTGGAGGAGAGCGGCAGCGGACGTCCTCAGGCACTTTTGCCGGCGATCGGCATGCCGCGACAGCGCGGACCATACGGATCACGCCTCCTGAGCGGTTGCCACAACGTCTATACCTTGCGCTTCTCTCCTCTTGTTGGCGAGCATGTCTCTGATCGCCGGAAAATCGTTCATGAACTCGTTGGCGCTCTCTTGCGTGACAGGCCGCGTTGGGATGCCGTCTCGCTTCGCATGCTGGACCGTGATTCGGAGGTGTTCGACTATCTGTTGGAAGCCTTCGATAGCTGTGGGCTGGTTACTGAACCCTATTTTCAGTTCGGTAACTGGTATGAGGATGTTGCCGGCCGTTCTTTCGACGACTACATCGCGGATCGCGGCAAGAGCGTCAAAAAAACTCTTGCTTGGAAGGCCCGGCGATTTGCCCGCCGGCCCGATGCTTCTTGCGAGATCTACAAAGGCGGCGAGGGGGCTGAGCGGGCGATCACTGCGTTCAAGACGGTCTATGGAGCCAGTTGGAAGGAGCCGGAACTCCATCCCGATTTCATGGATGGCTTGATGCGCAGTTGTGCGGAGCGCGGATGCTTGCGGCTGGGCAACCTGTTTCTTAGCGGTGCGCCAGTGGCAAGCTGGCTCATCATTGTCTCCAATGCGACGGCTATTGGATTTAAGACAGCATACGACCCAATGGCGCCCAGCAATCTCTCAGTGGGTGGCGTGCTTACCTATAACGTCATGCAGTACCTCATCGATGAGGAGAAGGTATCACGAATCGATTTCGGTATCGGTGACGAAGCCTACAAAACCCAGTGGCTGACCACGCGCCGCGAACTTTGGGGCATCATGGCCTATAATCGCCAGACACCGCGCGGAGCCATGCTCGCGGCCATGATGCAGGGCCGCAACTGGGCGCGCCGGGCACGAGCAGTTTTGCGCCCCAGCGCTGCGCAGTAGCCTCGCCGGTCATGACCGGGAGCTTTTCCGTCTATCTCGATCTGGTGCGCTTTCTCGCCGCCTTTCTGGTGCTGCTGCACCATGCCCGCTATCTCTACAATCCCGGCCATTTCCTGGTCGGTCTGGGCCACGAGGCGGTCATCGTTTTCTTTCTGCTCTCCGGCTATGTCATCGCCTATGTCAGCGACACCAAGGAGCGCACGCTCAGGGCCTATTCGATCTCACGCCTGGCGCGCATCTACTCGGTGGTTCTGCCGGCCATCCTGCTCACCGGCGCTTTCGACTTCATCGGCTACTCGGTCGACCCGAACGCCTATCCGGTCGGATACCAAGCCTGGGACCTGATCCCCATCCGGGTGATCGCAAGCCTGCTGTTCCTCAACCAGGTCTGGTTCCTTTCCATTCAACCCTTCTCCAACGTCCCCTACTGGAGCCTGGGCTATGAGGTCTGGTACTACGCCGGCTTCGCCCTGGTCACCTATTTGGGTGGCCGCAAGGGATGGCTGCTGTTCCTCATGCTCGCCCTCTTGCTCGGCCCGAAGATCATCATCCTGATGCCGCTATGGTGGGCCGGGGTTTATCTCTATCGGTCCCAGACCCTGCGCAGAATCTCTCCGGGCCTCGGCTGGGTCCTGGTGCTGGCCTCCATCCTGGGCCTTGCCGCCTATGTTGATTGGAACGTCGCCGGTTGGGGCCGGGGTCTGCTGCTTGCGTTGGTCGGCCCGGAATGGACCCGGGAGTTCGTCTCCAGTCAGCGCTTTCCGGCGGACTACGTCCTGGCGCTCTGCGTTGCCACCCATTTCGTCGGTTTGCGGGCCATCTGTGAGCGCCACCAAGAGGTGTCCGCCCTTTGGGCCAGGCCGATCCAGGCCCTGGCCGGTTCCACCTTTACGCTCTATCTGCTGCACGGCCCTATGATCCTGTTCTACTTCGCGCTCTTCGGAACCGAGGGCGTGGGCGACACGCGGGTCGGTCCGGGCGCCTATGTCGGCTACATTCTGCTCATCGTGGCGACGGCCTATGGAATTTCCCTGGTGACCGAGCAGAAGAAGCACATCGTCAAGCGGTGGATCACCGCCCTCTTCGATTGGGTCGGGCAGTTCATGGCCGAGGTCTTCGGCACCCACCGCGGGCTGGTGCGGCTGGTCATCGCCAACATCCTTTGGATGTTCGGCCCTTATCGGCGTTATGGCCGGGTCGAATTCACCAAGGTCAGACGATTGGTCTTCGTCTGCCAGGGCAATGTCTGCCGCAGTCCCTTCGGGCACCATCTGGCGCAGAAACTGATGGGGGATTTGCCGGTCGCTTCATTGGGACTGGGGGCAGGGAGCGGCCATCCGGCGGACAGTGTCGCCAGCGAGGTCGCGCGCGACTTCGGCGTCGATCTCTCCCGGCACAAGACCACCGCCCTGGCCGATTTCGCCATCCAGAAGGGCGATCTTTTCCTGGTGATGGAGGACCGGCATCTGCGGGCGCTGGCACCGCACCTACAGGGTCACGAGGTGCAGTTGGCGTTGCTGGGGCTCTGGTGCCGCCCGCCTCTCGCCCTGCTCTACGATCCCTATCGGCTGTCGCGAAGCTACTTCAGGACCTGTTTCGGCCGTATCGAACAGGCGGTGGAGGCGTTGCGGGATGCCATGGGCGCGCCCGGTGCAAGAAAGCTGTAGGCCAAAAGCCAGGAACGCCCTCTTCCGTCAACGTCGCTTCACCAGCTTCACCAGCACCGCGGCCAGATCCGCGAAGAAGGGTTTGGGATCTGAGAGCTGGAAGACATACCAGCGGCTCGAGAGGCGCAGGGGAAAGCTGAGATAGGAAATCAGGGAGCGCCAGGGATCGGGCCGGTAGAAGGGGTCCTGGATCTTTCGGCGCTCTAGCCACAGGCGCAGCAGGCGCTTGGTCTCCGGAATCCAATAGCAGGCGGTCAGGGCGGCGTAGCTGCGTGGCAGCGTGAGACTGCGCGTGCCACCGCCGCAGTGCGCCACCAGCGCGGCGGCGAAGGGCAGACCGGCGGCGATCGCCAGCGGCAGGCTGCCCCAGAAACGCCCGTTGATTTCCATGAAGACGTAGCCTTCCGTCGCCGGGTCGTAGCGATACTCGACCATGGCGACGCCGCTCCAATTCAGGCGCCGCAGTAGAGCGCGGGCTTTCTCTCTGGCTTCCCCGTGCTCAGAGAGCGGGACGCTGCGGCAGAGGGTCGAGAAGCCCCCTTCCGGTGGCCATTCGTGCAGTCGCTCGTGCTGAAACTCCAGGAGCACCTCGCCGTCCTGCGCCAGAAACATCTGCCCGAGCCCGTGGCCCGGACAATAGGCCTGGACGAGGGGGAAGGCGCCGATGGCGTCGTAGGGCGCCAGGCGTGCCACCAGATCCTCCGGGTTCTGTGCATAGTCCGTCTTGATCAGCGCCAAGCCGGCGGCTTTCAGGGCATCGATCACCTGATGGGGGTCGGGCCACTTGAGCACTAGGGGATAGCTCAGACCCGGCGCAGCTGAGCGTACGTCCTCAAGCGACCGGAAGCGGTGGGTTTGCGGGGTCGCGATGCCGGCGGCTTCGGCGTGCGCCTGGCAGGCGGCTTTGTCGAGCACCTGCGCCAGGCGGTCGCCGCTCGGTGTCAGGACGCGAAGCTCTGTCTCAAGCGCTTCGCGATGGCGGTTCAGCAACAGCAGATCGTTCTCGCCGATGGCCAGTAGGTAGCCGGCCCCGTACTTTGTGGCCAGATCTTTGATCTGTTCGATCAACCCGGCCTCGTCGTCTCGGCGAACGGCATGGTGATGGCAGAACCTTGAGTATCCGGCCAAGGCCTCCCTGGAGCGGCCGATGCCGATGGTGCGATAGCCGTGACGGCCGAGGTCGCGGACTACCGCCAGGCCGATTGGCGTGTCGGTGCCCAGGAGGATCACCGTCTCCTGCTGGTTTGGCTCCTGATTGCCTGGCGCTGCGCCGGGCCCGCTCACAAGAGCCGGTCGTTCACAACGTTGGCGGCGGCGCGCAGGGCCGCGCGCAGGGCATGGCCCTTCAATGGTGGCGCGTTCTCCGCCTCCGTGTCCTGCGCCGCCTCTTCCAGGCTGACGACGTCGAACCTGTCGTCGTTCGCCGCCAGAAAGGCGCAAAGCCGCTCCAGCCTTCCCTGGACCAGGCGATTGGCCTTCAGCCCGCGGAAGCGAAAGTCTCTTTTCTTCAGGTACTCGAAGGGGTGGGTGACGATAACGACGACCCCCCTCTGTCCGTCGTGGGCCTGTTGCAACAGGGCGATCATTTCGTCGGCGCTGAGGGCGGTTACCTGCAGGGGGCGCAGCCTGCCCCGTCCCACCGGGCCGCTGTCGGTGAAGCAGGTTACCGGGAGTTCACGGATGCCGGCCAGGCGGTGGCTGCCACCGGAGAGCCAGAGTTTCTCTTCCGGCGGCTGGTAGACGGCCAGGCAGATGTTGGAAGCGTTTTCCAGCCCGGCGTCGTTCATCGCCTCGAAAACACTGAAGGCGGTGGAGAAGTTGCCGGTGCGCATGCCGGTCGGCCGCCGGCCCGTCCAGGACGCGATCTGTTCGCAGCCGCGCCGGATCACCTCCACCAGCCGTTCCCGGCCCAACTCGCTGCAGTGGTCGGTGACCTTTTCGCCCACCGCCAGGCGGCCGTTCTCGAACGACAGCCAGCTCGGATGCAGGTGCAGTTGGACGTCCTGGCCGGCGGCCTGCAACTGTTCGACATAGCGGCCCATGCTGGCGGGGGGGAAGTAGGCGGTATGCAGCGTCTCGACGAAAAAGGTGGCCCGCAGGCCATGGCGTCCCAGGGTCGAGATCATGAACCCCAGAGCCTCGCTCCTGCCCGCCACCTCGCCGGCCACAGGCTCGTCGATCAAAGGCGGATTGGCCTTGGGATCGATGAAGGCCCCTGCGATGGAGGGTTCGGTATCGACCGTCAGGACGACCTTTGTCTTCATGGCGAAAGCCCGGCCATGACCTGCCTCAGGCGCTCAATCCCGGTTGTTGAGAGGGGTGGAGGTGAGGCCGACCAGCCGCAGTTGGCTGATCTGATCGGCAACCAGGCCCAGAACGCCGACCAGCAGGCCGACCAGCATCACGAAGGCCCCCAGCACCGGAATGCCCTCGCCCTTGGTCAGGGCGATGTAAAGGCTGTAGGCCAGGCCCAGCAGCAGCAGGTTGAAGCTGACCCTGAGGAAGATCCGCATCGGGGCGAAGAGGGTGATGACCCGCAGCACCAGCAGCATGGTGTTGAAGCCGTCCGCCAGGGCCACCTTTGATTGCCCGATGCGCTGGTTGATCTCGATGGGGTGAAAGGCGAAGGGATAGCGTTGTTCGATCAGGATGATGGTTGAAGTCAGGCTGGCGCTGTAGCTGTCGGGCAGGACCGGGATGTAGGGCAGGATCACTTCGCGACGGAAGACCCGGAGGCCGCAGTTCAGATCGCTGCCCGACTTGACCTTGAGGAGCCGGGCCAGAAGCCGAATGACGTATTTGCCGACACCGCGCACGACGGAGACGGACTTGGGCCGCTGGCCCAGGACGGCGGCCAGCTTTTCCCGCTCGATCTGATCGACCATGGCTTGCAGGAATTCGGCGCGGTGCTCGTTGTCCGCATCGAACCAGGCGATCAACTCGCGGGAGGCCTGGCTCATCCCGGTCTTCAGGGCCCCGCCGTAGCCGCGGTTGAAGCGGTGCACCAGGAGCTTCACTTCGGGAAACCCGGCGACCCGTTCGGCCGTCTGATCATTGCTGCCGTCGTCCACGACGATGATCTCCGCCGCGGGGAAGGCGCCGCGCAGGGTTTCCAGGGTCGCCAGGATCCCGTCCTCCTCGTTGAACGCCGGAATGACGATGCTGAGGTTCTGATAGTCCTTGACCGCCGGGGCGGGAGAGGAGGCTTCGGTGGAGGTAGCGGCCATGAGGGTTCACTCGATCATCGTGACGGTTCGGTATCGCGGGTGTCGTCGGTCATGCTAGCGGCTTCAATGGGAAATGCCAGGGCGACCAGAAAGTAGACGATATCGCCCAGGATGGTGAGCAGGCGGTAGGCCAGGGCAGCGAAGACAATGGCGTCGCCGGCGAAGGGCTTCAGGGCCAAAATCAGAAGAGCATCGCGCACGCCGATGCCGCCCGAAGCGCCTGGCGTGACGAAGCCGGCCAGCCAGGCTCCGGCGGAGACCGACAGGACGATCAGAAAAGACGGGGCCTGTCCGTCCGTCGCCTCGTGGAGAAGCCACCACAGTAGGGCCGCCGTGCAGAGAAAGAACGGCAGGTAGAGAAAGAAGGTGCCGTAAAGCCGCAGGTAGGCGCCAAAACCGCGCGCCGGCAGGCCATAGGGCTGCAGTTTCGGCATGCGTTGCAAGACCGCCCGCATGATCCAGGGCAGGACCAGGGGAACCACCAGTGCCATCGCGAGCAGAGGCACCTCGACCAGTTGCGACGTCCCCCCCAGATCGGCGGCGCCGAAGGCAAAGAGCAGGGCGGCGATGAAGGCCATGCCGAGGATTTCCAAGGCCGCCGCCCAGAGCAGCGCGCGGTCGCCCATGCCACTTCGGCGGCCGAGCACGTGGCGGCCGGCGATGGAGAAGATGTTGCCCGGCAGATATTTGCCGAGCTGCGAGCGGCCGTAGATGCCGTGGCAAAGCCCGGCCGGTGCCCGTGTCCCGTCGCTCCAGGAGAGCAGGTGCCGCCAAGTGTAAGACAAGCTCAGGCTCACCAGGCCATAGAGGAGGGCGCCGACGAGCACGACGAGCGACAGATCAAACCAACGTTCGCTCGGGATCTGTTGCAGGTCGAGGCCGAGAAGCTGTTGGACCACGAAGCCCAGGCAAATGAAGACCAGGAGCAGGCCGACCAGCTTTGCGGTAGAGGCCTTCAGTCGCGGCATGCGCTCTCCTCGCCAACGCGATAAAGCGTCACCGGGGCATTCGGCTGCAAGAGGCGCCGCCCGATGCTGGGGTGTAGCAGTCCTTCGAGCCCGAGACCGCGGACCACCAAGCCAATCAGCTTCGGGTCCTCCCGAACGATCTCAATGACATCCCAGTCGTTTGCCGGTCGGAAGGCGCAGTGGTCCGGTTTATTCGAAACGCGGTTGGGGTTGTAGAGGAACAGCGCACCTGGATCTGGGGCCTTCGGGCTGGCTTGCGACAGCGCGCCTTCGCCCAAGAGGAGGAGATGGCCGCGGCGGTACGTTTCCGGATCGCTGTGAATCGCCGTCTCGCTGGCGGCCGCCAGTTGGCTCAAGGTCCGGGCACCGAAGATCGGATTGCGGTTTTCCAGGTAGATTCCGGCCGTTCCCACTGCCATCACCAGAGCAGCGAGACCCAAACAGATCCTAGGGCGGCGCGGGTAGAGGCTTCGGGCGAACCAGATGGCCGCGGCCAACGCCACTGCATAGCCCGACACCGTGAAATAGCGCGGGTGATAGCGTGTCACCGCAAAGGAGGTGACAAGAAACCAGAGGACGGCGAAGCCAAGCAGCAGCAGACCCAGGCTGCGGACGGAAGGCGATAACTGCTTATCCTTCCAAAGACCCCAGGCCACCAGGGGCGTGAGATAAAAGATCAGCCCCACCTCATGATTGACCAGCAGGGCCAGCAGAGGATCGAAAAGCGGATGCAATTGGACGTTGCCGATATCGTTGAACAGCTCCCCGGCCTGGGGCCGCATCCCGGAGAAGCCAGACCGCGCCAGGAAGATCTCCGTGTAGCGGTGTAGCGGCGAGCCGGCCACGATCCAGAAGTAGAGGGCATCGGCGAACACCGGGATGAAAAAGCCGATGGCCATGATCCAGTAGAGCCGTCTGGGCATGCCGAAGCCGGCAAGGAAGAGAAGGCCGTAAAAGAGCAGGAGGGCAGCCGTAGTCTCGCGGGTGAGCCAGCCGGCGCCGGCCAGGACGCCAGCAAGCAGCAGCCAGGCGACGCGCCCCTCAGGGCGCTCACAGCAACGCAGAAAGCACCAGAGGGAAATCAGGACGAAGGCCGCCTCGGCAATGTCGGAGTAGGCGACGGTGGCACGGACCGCGAAGATCGACAGGCTGACCAGAAGTACGACGGAGAGAAGCGCGGTGGCACCATCCACCCGCCGGTTCATCTCATGCAGGGTAACGGCGATCAGGGCAAAGAAGTAAACCAGGATCGGGAGCACTGCGCTGACGTCGCTGATGCCGAAGAGTGCGAAGCTCAGGGCTGCCGGAAGAGCGATGAAGTGGCGGAACTCGCCATGGTGTTGCGGCAGATAAGGAAACTGCTCGTACCACCCCAGGGCCCCTGAGATATGCCGCGCATCGTCGCTGCCGATCCAGCCCACCCAGGCCAGCGATACCATCAGCCCGGCCAGGGCCAGTCCGATTACGACGACGAGGCGATGGTCGAGCTTGCGGCGAGCCAGCGGGCCCTTCTCCGCTTCCGCCTTCATGGCCATCTCGCTTCTATCCCCCGACGTCGTGGGTTGGGAACGGGCCACGCGCGCCGTATCGGTTAGCGCCCGTCGCAGCGCAGATTGCATAGCACAAATCGCTGCCTTGTCCGTCCGAAAAGCAACTACCCCTTTGGAACTGTTAACTATTCTTATTGTGCCGGGCGCGCAAAGCGCTGTCAGGCAGATTAACCAAGACCGGCCAGTACTTGGGTCTTCAGGGCAAACGAGCTGCCACGAGAACTGGATATTCTTGACCATGATTGGTAAAGACCTGGCTGCTAATGTCGACGCGTCGGCGAGGATGGAGCGAGCCAAGCATGTCTCTTCATGAAGAAGAAACAGTAGCGACCCTGGACCGGTTCCCCGGTCTGGTGTGCCCTCAGTGCCGGTCGAGCGACTTGGTGGAGCGGGACCAGACCCTGTCCTGCCAGTCCTGCCAGGCGGTCTATCAGATCGACAAGGGGCGGCCGGTCATGCTCGCCGGTGACATGGTTCGCTTCGCCCAGGAGATAGCGGTCCAAGACCGGGTCGCCCTGGAATACGAAGCTGCGCGCTACAGCAACGAATACGCGCTTCGCTATCATCGCTGGTGGACCGATCTGATGCTGAAGGCGGTGAAGGTTGAGGGCCGCATCCTCGACAATGGCTGCGGCATCGGCCCCTTGTTCGAGCGCCTGCCCTCCGCCGACATCGTTGGCCTCGACATCTCGAGCGCCATGCTGGAGTCCGCCGCCAAGCACTCGGATCGTCTGATTCAGGGAAACAGCCAGAACCTGCCCTTTGCGGACGGG
>NZ_JANQOI010000030.1 GCF_028289705.1 Pelagibius sp. | reverse complement strand
GGCAGGTAAGGATCCGTGTCGGAGGGCGCGGGGCAGCGGTTGGCATAGCTGCCGTCGTAGCCGGCATCAGTTTCCCTCTCGCTGCCGTAGCCGGCGGGTGATTGCTGTGCGTAGAGGCGCCCACCGCCGCTGTCGTAGGAGGCTCCGTAGTCATCTTCGGTGCCGACGTAGCCCTCATAGGTATAGGGGTAGTCGACGAAGCCGACGGAGTTGTTCAGCAGGTAGGGCGCGCTGGACCAGAGGCTGATCAGGGAGGCGGGGCGGCTGTAGCCACGGCCATTGCCCGGCGGGCGCAGCGACATGGCGCCGCCGGAGACCGGATGGTGCACGGTCAACTCCCCGACCGGCGGAAGCTGCTTGTAGGACTCCGAGGAGAACTCGTCCCAGATGTCGTCGCGCAGGGCGTTGGTCGCCAGCGGGCTGCAGGCGTTGGTCTGCAGCAGGTCCACCGGCACCCGGCGTTCCGTCGAGAGGAAGTTGTCGTCGAGGAAACCGTCGGCCAGCACCATTTGGGTCATGTCGGCTTTGAAGGCGTCGGTCTGCGCCCAGGCCCAATAACGGTCCCAGCATTCGCGGTAGTTGGGGCCGTTTCCGCCGTGTTCGCAGATGCCTTCGTCAACGCCTGAGCCAACAGGAGCCGGAGGGATCTTGCTGGAGTGGCAGGCCGCGCAGTTCTCGGCAAAGACGATCTTGCCGCGGTCGACGGTTTCGGCCGGGTCGTTGAGGTATTGGTCGCCGCCGGGTGCGTCCGCCAGGCTGTCCTTCGTCGCGGTCACCAGGAAGAAGATCGCCATGTCGGCGGTCTGGTCCTCGGTGGCGCCCCAATAGGCCGACTGCGCCACGGCGTCCCTGATCCGGATGGGGGAGATCTTCCGGCCGCCGATGATGGGCCGGAAGTGCAGCAGCCACTCCTCGCTGAACAAGCCGATGTTGATGTAGACCCGGTTCAGGGCGCCGAGCACGCCGACGGAATCCGCGCCGTCCTTGAGCACCCGGACGGTGTCGATCTCGCCGGTCTGCTCGTTCCAGAAGGCGGAGAAGGCCTTGGTCTGCGCGTAGTCCTGGAACTGCTTGTTGTCGAGGCCGCCGCCGCTCAGTTGTTCGCGCCCCCAGCGTTGGGTCGGCAGCAGCCGCGCGCCGACGCCATAGACCGCGTTCATGGTGCGCGGATTGTTCATGTAGTCGGTGGAGACCAGGGAGGTGTCGAGGCTGCCCGGCGGGTTGGTGTGGAAGAGCTGGTAGATGAAGTTGCGCTCGTGGGGCGCGGCCTTGCCCGGCTCCGGGCGGGGCCCCGTGTTCCAGAAAAAGATGCGGTTCACCCAGAAGTACTGGGCGCCCGGGTTGGAGTTCAGGTTCTCCCAGTCCGGGTTCTCGGGGTCGCTGGGCGGCTTCTCCGGGCTCGGCCCGACGTGGCAGAAGGCGCAGGACATACCGACCCTGTAGGGGCGCACCAGGTCCTTGCGATTGTAATAGTCCGGATCGGTGTAATAGCGCTCCGCATCCCAATTGGCCGCCGCTTCCTCGTCGAAGTCGGGGTTGGGGAACAGCCTGAGGCCGATGACGCCGGAGGGCTCGCCGTAGTAGGAGCCGACCGGCACCGTCCTGCCGCGGGCGCCGATTTCGACGCCGGGATAGGTCTCGGCGTCGGCGAAGGGGTCGGGCCCGCAGTTGGCGGTGCGCAGGTCGAGCCAGAGGCCGAAGCGCTCGGCATCCGGGGCGTCCGGTTTTTCGAAGCAGGGCTCGCTGACCAGGCCGAGATAGTGGTTGCGGTTGTGCCGGCCGTAATACTGGGAGGGGTGCGAGGAAATGACCTTCAGCAGGTCGAAGGCGCCGGCGGTGATGGAGGCCGCCATGTCCCAGAAGCGGTCGTTGCCGCCGGTCCAGACGATCCAGGTGTTCTGCCCTTTGACGGCGTGCTGGCGGATGGTCTCGGGCTCCAGGCCGGTCGCCTCTGCAAGCGCGACGATCTCCTTGGCATAGACGCCGTCCTCCGGGCGCCGCAGCACGCCCTTGTCCATCTCAGCGAAGTAAGGCTCCGGCGCGGCGGTGAAGTCGGCGCGGGTCAGCCCGGCTGCTTTCGCTTCATCCGGGAGGGTGCCGAAAAGCTCTTCGTCGGGCTCGACGAAGGCGCGCAGCACCAGGAAGCCCACGACCCCGACCGCCACCACCAGAACCAGGATCAGGCTCGCCACCCATTTCAGGACACGTCGCAACCTCATGGAGCACCTCTTCGTCGTGGGGCGCGGCTCTTCATCCTGCTGCTCCTCACCCCGCGGTTCCTCACAGCGTCTTCAGATAGGCGAGGAGTTGTTCCTTCTCTTCGGCCGAAAGCTCGGTGCCGAAGAGGTGGCCGCCGTTGCCGTTGCCGTCGACCGCGGTGTCGTAGCGCCAGCCCTGGCGCTCGGCCGCACTGCCGGGCTGACTGACGAAGCCGCCGTTCTCGGGGTCGACCTGGTCCCAGCCGCGGTAGAAGACGCGCGGCCGCCGCTCGGGGACCTCCAGAAGGTCGCGCAGGGTCGGCACCGAACCGTTGTGCAGATAAGGTCCCTTCAGCCACAGCCCGGTCAGTTCCGTGGCGACGTAGCCGTCCTTGTCCTGAAAGGCCTCGAAGCCCCAGTGATAGCCCTCCTCGTAGGCGTGATAGCGCTCCACCGCCTCGGCGTTCCACATTTCCAGCCGGTGGCGGTCGGTGCCCAGTTCGAGGGCCGGGATCACGGTCCGGAAGCGCGGGCCCGCCGGGTCGTGGCACTCGGCACAATACGCTGCGTAGAGCGCCTTGCCGGCGGTGAGGTCGTCGGGGTCCAGATAGTAGGGATCGCCGGGCCGGCGGCGCGGCGAGAAGGGCGAGGGCGGGGGCTGCTGCAGACGCGCCCAGGTCTCGACACGGATCAGATGCGCCTCGGTCGCCGGAAAGGCCTTGTAGGTCAGGCCGTCGCCGACGGCGCCGCTCACCACCGCCTCGCGCAGGCTGGTGGTGAGGCCGTCCCAATGGAAGACCGGTACCCGCGTGCCGTCGCCCAGCGCCTGGTCCAGGTTCCAGAGCGGCATCATGTCGGAGTTTCCGATGGTGCCGTCGTCGCCCATCTTCAGGTTGTCGTACTTCACCGGGTTGAAGGGATCGATGCGACCCGGCCCCCAGTCCGGCCGGTCGTAGGTCCAGGCGAAGTCCTTGCTGCGCTCCTGCAGCGCCGAGCGGGTGAAGGGGATCAGCAGATAGCGGTAGAGCAGCCGCTCCCAGAGCGGCATGTCGTAGATCGCCGTGATCTCGGCCATCATGGCATCGCTGGTGAAGCGGGCGTCCTGGCCGGCGTCGGTGAGAAAACGCAGATAGGCCTGAGGGTTGACCCGGGTGCCCGCGCCGCCCGGCACCAGCACCGCCGGGTCATCGGCGGTGAGGCGATAGCTGCCCTGATGGCAGAAGGCGCAGTTGGGCGCGACCCGGGGAATGACCCCCAGGGTCTTCTTGGAGAGGCCCACTGGCAGTTCCGCCCCGGCCTCCCAGTAGAGCCCCAAGGCGGCATAGCCGTCCGCCTTGCCCGGCAGATACTCGGGGAACATCTGCGGCAGCACGCGCCAGATCCAGTAGGGCAGACCCTCGCGTTCCTCGTTGCCGATGGAGCCGTGGTTGAAGGCCTGGATCGGATCGTTGGTGTGGGGCTGGTCCACCGGGCGCAGCAGGACGAACCAGGCGACCAGCGTGAGCGTCACCACGCCGGCCAGGAACCAGGCCAGGATCTTGGGCCAGCGCAGGCTCATGCGTGTTCTCCGGCGAGGCCACGCGCCCGCTCCAGCGCCGTCACGCGGATCAGGCAGTAGAGGCTCGCCAGCCCGATCCCGCCGTCCAGCAGGATGGCGGCGATGAAGCCCGGCGGCTGATCGAAGACGAAGACGGCGAGGAAGAAGAACGTCGCGCCGAAGGACCGGGAGGGAAGGATCGCCATCCAGGCAATCACCCGGTAGCGGTCCAGGTCAATGGTTGCCGGAATGTAGAAGATCGTGACGATCAGCAGCAGCAGGCCGGCAAAGCGCGGCCAGAGTGACTCGTTGTAGGGAACGTTGAAGAACCCCAGCAGCCAGCCGGGGTCGAACAGCAGCGAGAAGACGAAAATCAGGTTCAGCAGGATCCCGATCCAGACAACGAGGCTGTGTCTGGCGATCCAGAGGGACAGGCTCTGGGCATCGCGCTTGGTCATAGCGTCTTCATGTACTCGACCAGGGCGTCCTTCTCGGCGGCGCTCAGGGTCGTGCCATAGGCGGGGCCCTCGTGGCCGCGGTTCGAATTCCCGGTGACCGAGGTGTCGTAAAGAAACAGGGCGTCTTCGGAGGCGCCGTCGCCGTCGGCCCGATAGCCCACCTTCTCGAAGTCGAAGACGTCGCTGCCGCGCAGCCAGACGGCCGGGCGCCGCTCGGACGGCTCCAGCAGGTCGCGCAGCGTCGGCACCGACCCGTTGTGCAGATAGGGCGAGCGCGCCCAAATGCCGTCCAGGGGATGGTTGGCATAGCCGTCGGTCTTGCGGAACTGGCTGAAGCGCCAGGGATAGCCGGCATAGAGCAGGTTCTGAGCGGCGGCGAAGCCTTCGGTATAGGAGGCCCAGCGTCCGCGGTCGGTATCGATCCGCTCCAGCGGCACCACGCGGCCGAGGCGCGGGTAGCGGTTGCTGTCGTAGTCGTAGCCGTAGCCGCCCTCGGCGCCCATGCCGTGGCAGGCGGCACAGTAGCGGGCATAGAGGTCGCGCCCCCGGGCGGCCTTGTCCGGGTCGACCGACTCGGCGGCGGGAAAGGGCGGCGCCGGCAGATCCCAGAGCCAGTCCCGGACCCGCAGAATGCGGTCCCTGTCGACGGTGACCGGCGTCACCCCGGCCCCCAGGGCGGCGCTCAGGTTGCGCTCGTCGACCGAGGTGTTGTTGCCGTCCCAATGCAGCTGCATGCCCTCGCGCGGCCGCTGCTGCCAGATGGCGGGATAGTCGGAGGCGCCGTTGAGGGCGGCATCGTCGATTGCCGCCGGCCCCATGGGAAAGTTGAACTGAATCGCCTTGTAGGGATTGAATGTATCGACGCGCCCCGGCCCCCAGTCGTGCTGGCGGTCGAGGAAGTCGAGTTGGTCCCGCACCGCCAGCAGGCCCTCGCGCACGCGGTCGACCACCACCAAACGGTAGAGCGCCTGCTCGACAAATCCGAGGTCGCCGCCCACCGCCTCGCTGTTGATGGCGGCGATCACAGTCTCGGCGTTGAACCGGTTGTCGATGGCGACCCGGCGCAGGAACTGGATGAAGTCGTAGAGCCGCAGGTTGTTGGAGGGCGCGCCGTAGATGAACTGGCGCGGCCCGCCCGCGGTCTCGCGCCAGGTGCCGACATGGCAGACCGAACAGTTCAGCCAGACGCGCTCGATCCCGGAGACGTAGCGCCGGGAAATGCCCATGGGCAGGTCCGCATCCGGCGACTCGTAGAGAAGACCGAAGCGGCGATAGCCCTGCGGGCCCAGTTCCTCCTTGTAGATCTCCGGTAGCGCCTTGAAGACCCAGTAGGGCAGGCCGTTGGCGACCTCGCTACCGATGGAGCCGTAGAGGAAGTGCTCGCGTTCGTCTTCATAGGCGACGACGTAGGTGTTGACGAAGATCAGGTAATAGAGCGCCGCCAGGACGAGGGCGAGCACCACCCAGAAGCGGATCCACCGCTTGCGCTTGAGGGCACGTTCGACGGGAGTCAGTGGGTCCAGATCCATTATGGTTCTCGCACTCCGGCAGGTCGGCGCGGCTTACTGCGCGGCGGGGGGATCTTGGGTGGCGGCGTTTGCGGCAGCGACGTTGGAGGTCGGGGCGCCCGGGAAGGTGGGGGGATCGAAGACCGACATCACCTCCTCGATCATGTTGTTCCACTTCTCGTCGAAGCTGCCCCCCTCGTAGCGTGACAGCTCGTAGCAGCCGAGCGGGTTCTCCAGGTCGTGGATCAGGCACTTGTTGCAGTAGGTGCAGGCCTTGCCGGCGGTGGGCCCTTCGGCCTCGCGCAGGATCTGCGGCAGGTCGTTGTTGGCGATCAGCGGCCGGCCGATGGTGACGCCGTCGCAGGATCCGTCACGGATTGCTCCGGCGATCTTGCTGGCATGCTGGAAGCCGCCGGTGCAGAGCACCTTGATGCTTTCGTCCACCTTGCGGATGTCCTCGCGCAGTGCCTTCGAATAGGCGGCGTTGATACCCTCGATGATCTTGCCGCGGCGCCAGCGCCAGAGGGCGAGAAACAGGCGGGCCGTTAGTCCGTGATTGAAGATCCAGTAGTTGAAGCGCGCCCACGTGCCCTGCGAGAGCATGCCGTCGTACCAACGCACCAGGTCCAGGAGCGGCAGATCGCCCGGCGGGTTGCGTGGATGGGGAAAGGTGGAGCCGCTGGAGATGTGAAAGGCGTCGACCCCCTTGCCGCCGTCCAGCAGCAGGCGGCAGATCTTCTTGGTCTCCTCCAGGGTGTTGCCTTTTTTCTGCCAGGGATAGAGCCAGTCGTTGTGGTCGACGGCGTTGATCTTCATCTGCAGGTGAAAGTCCGGGCCCACCTCGCGGCGGATCGCGCGCACGATCTCCAGCACGAAGCGGCTGCGGTTCTCCCAGGAGCCGCCGTAGTCGTCCTTGCGGTCGTTGATGCCGGAACTCAAGAACTGGGTGATCAGATAGCCGTTGGCGCCGTGCAGCTCGACGCCGTCGAGGCCGGCCTCCCGCGCCCGCCGGGCGCCCTGGGCGAACTGTTCCACCACCTCCTGGATCTCGCCGACGGTCATCGCCTGGGCGAGCAGACCGTGGAAGTAGTCCTTCTTGTCGGTGGAACTCAGCCCCTTCTTGTGCAGGTTCTCGACGCCGCCCAGATCCTGCTGCCGGCCGGAGTGGCTGAGCTGCATGATGAACTTGCAATCGTACTTGTGGACGCGCTCGCCGACCGCCCGCCAGAAGGGAATCTTGTCGTCGTCGTCGATCATGGCATAGCGCGTGAGGATACGTCCGCGCACCGCCACCGGCGTGTAGGAGGAGATGATACAGCCGACGCCGCCCCGCGCGAACTTCTCCTCCCAATTGAGGCGCGCGTTGCCGCCATGGCCGTTGTAGTCGTCGAACATGCCGGAGAGGTTGGAGCGGAACAGCCGGTTCTTGACTTCCAGCCGCCGGAACTTCAGCGGTTCGAAGATCAGCGCCGCGTTGTCTTCATGTAGAAATGTGTCGTCCGAGGAAACAGGCATGACTTTATCCTGGCGGCCACAATGCAAGTCATATCATGATTGGAGTCCTCTCCACTACGGCGCACCCGCGCAATTCAGAGGCAAGGCCGGCGCATAAGAGGAATTGACCCGCACTATTTCGCAGTTGATCCGACACTTCGGATTTTGCACCGAAAGACGATGCGATTACCTGGGCCAAATCCGGGGCATTGAAGTAGACGGAGGGCTGTCCCCGCCCCGGGCAAGGCATGCGCAGCGGGCGTCGCGGGCGCAATCATTGGGATAGCGCAGCAGAATGCGATTGGTGCCGCGGCACCTCTGCGTCTACAGTTGTTCAACCAAACGCTGCCTTGAGGGGCCCGGTGCAAGCCCGAAGGCCGGCGAGCCGTGCTGTGGCCGGGGGTCATGAAACAGACGATCTTTACCATTGTCTCGCCGATTCGATCGGGTTGGCAGGGCGAGGTCCAGGCGATGCTGGCCGCGCTCGATTACCGCGGCACGCTGCCCGCCGCCGACGTCTTCGGCTTTGGCGAGGCGGAGATGCTGCACTTCGCGAGCCTCTTTCTCTACGACGATCCCGAGGATGGATGGTTTCTCGTCTTCGAGAACAACATCGACGGCGAGATCGAGGCCTATCTCGACCGGCTGCTGGAGATCGCCCAGGAAAAGGACGGCGGGCGTTTCCTGCTGCGCCTCTTCGGCCATTGCCAAGGTTTTTTCGGCAACGACTTAAAGGAACTGAGAGGGCAATGGTTGGCCCAGGTGCATCGGCCGGCGGCGGGCTTCGTCTCGGCGGTCGGCCTGACGCGCCAGCGCATCTTCCAGGACGCGGCGGTCTATCGCGTGGCCGACGCGGCGCTTGGCTCCGGCGCGCCGAAGCTGAGCGATGAAGAGGCGCAGGCCGCGGTCTTCAACGCGCTGGATGCCGATCCCGAAACCCGCGATGTCTGGTCGAGCCTGCCGGACCGGGGCGAAGGCCCCGGCCTTATCGAGCGGGCCAGGGCCTACCTCTCCATCGCGCTCAACGGCCTCGGCTTCATTTTCTTGGCGCTCATCAATCTGATCCCGGAACGCATCGCCCGTCAGGACAACGAACGGCCGGACCCCTCCATGGTCGATTGGCAGAAGCAATACGAAGACCACCTGCCGACCAACCACATGACCAGCGTCGTGCATCTGCACTGGGACGCCGCCCGTCATGCGGCCAAGCTCTGCGCCTTCGGTCTGCTGCGCGGCCGGGTGACCCTGAAGCATACCGACGGCAAGCTGGGCCCCATCGAGACCATCCACTTCGCCCATTGGTCGATGCTGAACCAGGGCCGCCGGCTGCTCTTCGTCAGCAACTACGGCGGCAGTTGGGACAGCTACCTCGACGATTTCACCCTGAAGGCCAGCAAGGGGCTGACCCTGGCTTGGGCCCACGGCATCGGTTTTCCCAAGTCCTGGTTCATGGTCTATGGCGGCGCCGCCAAAGGCCCGGAGTTCATCGACTGGGCGCGCCGTTCCATGGTGCCCAGCCTGGTCTGGTACAAGGCCTATCCCGGCCTCAGCGCCAAGAACATCAACCGCAACAGGCGGCTGCGCGAAGCCCTGGTCGACGCCAAGGCCGGGCGCGGCGACACCGCCTGGCTGGGTGAGGTCTGAGGCCATGACCGGCGAAGCGCTGACTGAATCTCCCGACATCCAGGGCCTCTTGTTCCGCGGCTATAAGACGCTGGACCACGCCGCCTATGGCCTCTTCCGCATCGACGACCGCCGGGCGTTCCAGACCTGGTTGCGCCGGCGTGTCGAGCGCGAGGAGATCGCCCCGGCAAGCCAGCGCCAGCCCGAGGACGCGCAGGCCCATCGCCTGAACATCGCCTTCACCGCGTCGGGCCTCGAGACGCTGCTCGGAAGCCACTGGATGCCCGAGAGTTTCGAACCGGCTTTCGTCGAGGGCATGGTCCGGGACCACCGCAGCCGCCTGCTGGGCGACGTCGAGGCCAACGATCCGCAGCACTGGCGCTGGGGCCGGACGGTGGACTTCGACGGCCTGCTGATAGCCTTCGCGCCGACGCGGGCCGAGGCCGAGCACCTGCTGGCCGAGCATCTCTGCAGCGCCAACGGCGCGTCGCGCGTGGAAACGCTCTATGGCCAGCGGGCCAAGGACGGCAAGGAGGCCTTCGGCTTTGCCGACGGTATCTCCCAGCCGGTGATCGAAGGCACCAAGCGACACCGGGACCGTCCCGAGGAGGCGAGACTGCACGGCGTGCCGGCGGGGGAGATGATCCTCGGCTATCCCGACGGCAGCGGCCGGCTGCCGCGATCCCCGGCGACCTCTGCGGCCGCCGACCCCGCCGGCCATCTGGTGCCCCACTGGGAGTGGCCGGAGCGCCGCGACCTGGGCCGCAACGGCAGCTACCTGGTGTTCCGCCAATTGGCCCAGGACACCAAAGGCTTCTGGGACTATCTCAGTGCCGCCGCCACGGAGCAGGGTGAAGGCGAAGACTCGGCGCAGGCGCTGGCCGAAAAGATGGTCGGCCGGCGCATGAACGGCACCTCCATGGAACCACTTCCCAAGTCCCGCTCCGACGAGAACAACCTCTTCGACTTCATCAACGATGAGAAGGGGCTCTACTGCCCCGTCGGTTCCCACATCCGGCGCAGCAATCCCCGCGCCACGGGCACGGAGACCGCTCAGAAGTCGCTTGACGTGACCCTGCGCCACCGCATCCTGCGCCGCGGGCGCAACTACAAGGACGAAGCCCGCGGGGAGGTGGGGTTGCAGTTCCTCTGCTTCAACGCCTCGATCGCCCGGCAGTTCGAGTTCATCCAGGCCTCCTGGTGCAACAACCAGTTCTTCCACGGCCTGCAGCGGGAGGTCGATCCGATCATCGGCACCCCGCGGCCCGCCGGCAACGGCCTGGACTCCGTCGATCGCTATACGATTCCCCGGCGGCCCTATCGCCGGCTGCTGGCGGGCCTGCCCAGCTTCGTGACGGTGAAGGGCGGCGGCTACTTCTTCATGCCCGCCATCAGCGCCCTGCGCTGCCTTGCCGGCGCGCCGTAGAGCCTATTCAGGCTTAACGGCGCCAGCCTGCTCTTCCTCCGGATTTCCCAGGTGGATGTCCGTTTCTCGCCCTCTGCTTTTGGACGAGTGAACACTCTATATAGAGAGCGACATGCAATCCTTTGGGCCGAACATATGGACTGTGAGTGGCGACGCTCTCCGCATGTACGGGGTGCTGCCGTTCACGACCAGGATGACGGTCGTCCAACTGGAATCGGGAGGGCTGTGGCTTCACTCTCCCGTCCAGTCGACGCCGGACCGTCGGCGCGCCGTGGACCGGCTGGGCCCGGTCGAGCATCTCGTTGCGCCCAACAAGATCCATAGCCTCGGCATCGAGCCGTGGAAGGCCTTGTACCCTTCGGCCAAAGTCTGGGCCTCGCCGGGGTTCGACAAGCGTCATCCCGATATCGCCATCGATGCGGTGCTCGCGAACGACGGTGAAACTCCTTGGAGCGCTGAAATCGATCACTGCGTGATCGATGGTCATGCAGTTCTGGATGAGGTCGCGTTTCTGCACAAACCCTCCAGGACCCTCATCGTCACGGATTTCATGCAGAAGCATGTCGCCGCCGGCGAGTCGTGGTTCTGGCGCGGCGTGAAACGCATGGCGGGCATCCTGGGCAGGGACGGCGGCGTCCCGCTGGATATCAGGCTCAGCGTGCGCGACAAGGCGGCAATGCGGCGCAGCATCGACACGGTTCTCGCTTGGGATTTCGACCATCTCATCGTCGCGCACGGCCATTGCCTGCAAGGCGGCGCAAAAGACGACGTCAGCCGCGCCTTCGATTGGATCACCGGCGCTTAACGGCTTGACGGACAATCGCTCTACGAAATCCTTGCGGGGTCGGGGTCGGGGTAGGTGATGGACTGGCTGCCTTCGACGAGATCCCTGCCGGAGAGCTGCCAGGACTTGCCGGGCCAGCGCAGCTCCATGGCGAAGCGCTGGGGGTGGTAGACGGCGGTATAGAGCGTGCCGAAGCCGGCCCCGAAGGCGACCGAATAGAGCGGCGGCTTCAGGAAGGCGCCGACGAACTTCTCCGGCGGGTCGACATGCAGGGTGAGGCGCTGCAGCAGGAAGCGCTCCCGCTCCACGGTGGCGGTGAAGCGCGCGTGGCTCGCCCACTCCACCCGCTCCTGGTGGTTGGTGGCGACACCGATGTGGCGCAGCACCGTCGGGCGGTCCGGCGCCATATAGGCGGTGACGAAGTGGCGCTCGGCATCGACGGCGGTGACGTTGTAGCTCATGTGGCTGGGCACCCGCTTCAACACCGCGCCGGCTTCCTCCGCCGTCTCGCAGGTCTGCAGGATGTAGCGCAGGATCAGCGGCACGCCGAAACCGTCACCCACCACGTGGCGCCCGCCGAAGGTGAGGGAGAGAGCCAGCCCCGCCTCGTTCATGCCGTCGACCAGCCCCCAGAGCCCGTCGCTGCTGCCGATGACCCGGCGGCCCTGCCAGGCGGTGGCCAGCGTCAGGCCGTCGAAGGCCAGGGGGTGGTAATCGTAATTGCGCACCAGCATCGGCTCGGCGCCCGGCCAGATCGCCTGGCTGCAGCCGGAGAGATAGGGCGGCGGGCCGTAGAAGCTGAGAAAGCGCGCCTCCATGTCGCCGCCGCCGGCCAGTTCGCAGAGCTCCTCGTAGAGCGGCACCAGCTCCGGCATGTGCTTCTGCAGTGCCCGCCGGCCCTCCCGATAGGTGGGCCGCGCCTCCGGCCCCTCGCGCAGCCACCAGCGCCGGTAATGGGGCCAGTATTCGGCGAAGAGTCCGGCCCACTTGGGGCCGGGGCTGTCTTCGGCGACGGCGCGAAAGGTCAGGTCCACCGGGCCGGCCTCTCCGCGCCTCAGAGGATCTTGAAGGCGTGGTCGCCGGGCACCGCCGAGGGCAGGGGCCGCGCCGCGAAGGCGGACTTGATCCCGGCGATCCATTTCTTGGAGCGCTCGGTCAGCTTGAAGCTGTTGGTCATGGAGCGCCCGCGGGTGACCAGAATGCCCAGATCGGCGCCCTCGTAGCGGTAGTCGCCGGGCTTCAGGATGCGCAGGAAAAAGGCCTCCTGCTCGCTCTCCACCGCACGGCGGTGATAGTCGAAGCGGTCGAAGACCACCCGGCCATCGGGCAGCATCCGGTAGATCCCGGTCTCCGGCGCGTGGGTCAGGATGTCCACCGAATCCTCGGTGTGCTTGATCACCATCTGCGACCAGGAATCGATCATGTTCGGGTCGGCCCAGCGGGCGTTCAGCTCCTCGATGTCCAGCTCGAAGGGCTGACCGGAAAACTCCAGCAGGTGGAACAGGAAGAGCGGCGCGTCGGCATGGGCGAAGGCGGCATGGTTGGTCATGGAGGAGGCGCCGGTGATGCGCGGGTTGAGCTCGCCGAGGTAGATCTCGCCGCTCTTCTGCTCGATGAGGAAGTCCAGCTCGAAGTAGCCGCGGTAACCCTCCTTGCGGAGCTGCTCGCCGAAGTCGAAGGTCAGCTTGCGGGCCTTCTGGCGCACCTTCGGCGGAAAGGCGGTGGCGAAGATCTCGTTGCCGCACCAGCCGCCGCGGTAGGGCGTCAGCTCGGGAAAGCCCACCAGTTCCGTCATCAGCGGGCCGACGATGGTGCCCTGCTTGGTGGAACAGGCCTCGATGGCGGAGCCGCGGCATTTGATGCGCTTCATGATCTTGATTTCGCCGCAGCCGACGATTTCGTGCTCATGGCGGCGGAAGTCGGCCTCCGACTTGATGAA
The DNA here is from genome assembly GCF_028289705.1 of Pelagibius sp. Classification (GTDB taxonomy): domain Bacteria; phylum Pseudomonadota; class Alphaproteobacteria; order Kiloniellales; family Kiloniellaceae; genus Pelagibius. The sequence continues at coordinate 18,736 of NZ_JANQOI010000030.1, read as the reverse complement.
GAAGGTGGTGTGGCCGGAATCGCCGAAGGCGGACTGCAGCACCAGGTCGTCGCCGACGCCGCCCTCCTTGGCCAGCTTCGTCAGGTGTTTGTAGTCCTTCACCTCCGAAAGGATGTTGGGCACCGAGGGCACGCCCGCCTTATTGCCGATGCGCACGGTCTCGATCTTGTTGTCCACGCGGGTGCGCAGCTTGGCCTTGGGGAACCAGACCTCGGCGCCCAGTTCCTTGGCCAGCTTCTCGGTCTCCTGATCGAACATCAGGAAGACGAACTTGGGCTTGCTGCCGCGGTCCTTCACCCAGTCGGTCACCTCTTTGTGCTGCAGCAGGTAGTTGTTGATGTCCTCGATGGACTGGAACTCGGGATGGGGCAGCTCGGTGGGGCAGAAGACATTGGGGTGCTTGCCGTCGTAGCAGTCGAGATAGTTGACGTACTTGAAATTGCGCACCCACTCGTCGAGGCCGAGGAGATTGAAGTTGGTTGCCGAGATGAAATAGATGGGGGCCTCGTTGCGGTGAAAGAACCGCCGGATCTCCGAAATGTTCTTGAGTTTCTTCTTTGCCATCTCCTGTCCCCCCAAGAGTACTGTGATTGATGATTGGTCGCCGGCCTTCTTGTGCCGGTGAGAACGTTTAGTCGGTCATTGCGAAGTAGCTCATTGGGCCGCCTGCAGCAGGCGGCTTTCGGCATGCTTGGCGAGCGCGTCCTCGGTGAACACCCGCAGGCCCAGGTCCGGGCGGTAGCCGTGGATCTCGTTGACGTCGAGGGCGCGCATGAAGGCGAGGATCTCCTCGGAGATCACCTGTCCCGGCACCAGGATCGGAAAGCCCGGCGGATAGGGAATGATGAAGGAGGCGGAGACCACCTCGCGGCCGCTCTCCATGGCCCGTTTGACGGAGCCGTCGAGCTCGAGATAGTCGCAGTTCTCCTCGTCGTAGGCGAGGAAGAAGGCCGCGCGCATGTCGCCCTCCGGCGTCGTCGCTCCGCTCGGCCGAAAGGCGTCGTGGAAGCGGCTGAAGTCCGGCAGCGGCGGCAGCTCCTTCATCAGGCTGGTGACCCGTCGGTCGAAGGCGCGGCGTTCCATCTTGGAGGCGTCGTCCAGCAGGTCGTCCAGTTCGTTGGCGATCTCCACCAGCACCTCGATCAGATAGGCGACGGAGGAGCGGGTGGTGCCGATGTTGGTCATGAAGAGCACGGTGTTGCGGGAGGTCTTGTTGATCTGGATGCCGTACTTGTCCATCAGGACCTTGGTCTTGAAGGTGTCGCCGTCCCAGCCGGTGCCGCCGACGGCGAGGGTCACCCGGGTGGCGTCCAGCACGAACTCGTCTTCGGCCCAGCATTCCCAGATGTCGTTCCAGCCCTGGCCGGGGTCGTAGTAGGAGGTGATGCCGCTCTCGCGGAACTCCGCCGGGATCATGTCGCCGGCGGTGAGCACCGAGAAGTACTTCTTGAGCAGCGGATGGGTGGCGATGGCGCGGCGCAGGGACATGGCCGCCTCGACCTGGCGCTGCACGAACTCGAAGCCCTCCAGCTCCACCTGGCGGCGGCCGACGTCCAGCGAGGCGATGATCTGGTAGTTCGGCGAAGTCGAGGTGTGGGTCATATAGGCCTCGTGGAAGGCCTGCTCCACCTCGCCTTTGAAGTCCTGATCGTTGACGTGGATCATCGAGCCCTGGCGCAGGGAGGTCAGGGTTTTGTGGGTCGACTGTGTGGCATAGACCCGCACCCGGGCATCCGGCGGCGGCAGCAGCCGGGCCTCCAGAATCGCGTCCTCGCCGGCGCCTTTCAGCGCCTCCTGCTGGGCGGCATAGGCCGCGGCGTGCTCGGGCCGGCGCAGGTCCTCGCGCAGGTTGTTGGCGGCGTTCATGGCAGTGCGCTGGCGGTAGGTGGGCCCGAAGCGGGCAAAGGCAAACCAGGCCTCGTCCCAGAGGAAGATTAGGTCCGGCTTGATCGCCAGGCACTCGCGCATCACCCGCTCGACGTTGTAGACCAGCCCATCGAAGGTGCAGTTGGTGAGCAGCAGCATGCGCACGCGGTCAAGCTTGCCGGCCGCCTTCAGCTCCAGCAGGGTCTTCTTGATCTCGCGCAGCGGCACCGCTCCGTACATGGAGTAGTCGTTCAGGGGGTAGCTGTCGAGGTAGACCACCTGGGCGCCGGCCAGCACCATGCCGTAGTGGTGCGACTTGTGGCAGTCGCGGTCGACCAGCACGATGTCGCCGGGGCTGACCAGCGCCTGCACGACGATCTTGTTGCAGGTGGAGGTGCCGTTGGTGGCGAAGAAGGTCTGCTTGGCGCCGAAGGCGCGGGCGGCCAGTTCCTGAGCCTCCTTGATGGGGCCGTGGGGCTCCAGCAGGCTGTCGAGTCCGCCTGAGGTGGCGGAGGTCTCGGCCAGGAAGATGTTGGGGCCGTAGAAGGCGCCCATGTCCTGGATCCAGTGGGAGCGGCTGATGGACTTGCCGCGGCTGATGGGCATGGCGTGGAACACGCCGGTGGGCTGCTTGGAATACTCCTTCAGCGCGGTGAAGAAGGGCGTCTTGTAGCGGGCGTTGACGCCGCGCAGGATGTTGAGGTGCAGCTCCAGGAAGTCTTCCTGATTGTAGAACACCCGGCGGCAGCGGCCGAGGTCGCGCCCGGCGATGTCCTCCACCGAGCGGTCGGTGATCAGGTAGGCGTCCAGTTCCGGGCGCACCTTGGCGATTAACCGGCAGAGCTCGGGCCCAAGCTCCGCGTCCTCCAGGGACTCGACCGCCTCCGCGCCGCCGACGCGGTTTAGATAGCGGGTCAGGATCGGCAGGGCGTTGCGTGACTTCAGGGTCAACCCCGGGCGCGCCACAACGGCCTGGATGTTGTGGTTGAAGAGGATGCCGATCAGCGCGTCTTCCAGGCTCGGCACCAGCACCGTCTCGTAGACAAAGGGGTCCTCGGGTCGGCGCATGCGCTGCAGGCTGCCTTTCAGCCAGCGCTCCTGCTGTTCGGTGAGCTGGTCGACCAGCAGCACCTCGAAGTAGGGCTTGGTGAGGGCGCGGGCCTCCACGGAGAGGGTGGACTCGTCCTCCACCTCCTCGGCATCGCTTTCGTCGCGGGCAAGCGGCACGCTGCGTCGGCGGTAGGTGCCGGAGGTGAGGGCGCGCACCACCCGGCGCACGGAAAAGGCGAGATCGTCCCAGTTGCGGTGCGCCAGTTGCCGGCGCAGATGGTCGAAGGCGGCGACGCCGGGGAAGGCCCAATAGGTCTCGATGGGGCTGAGCGCGTCGAAGAGCTGCTCGGCCTGTCTGGTCAGGCGTTCGGCATCGGCGCCGCTGCCGTCGCACTGGGTCAGCCGGTCCGCCGTTTCGCGCAGCGCGGACCATCGGTCCGAGCGCAGCTGGACGGCGCTGTAATAGTCGCTAATCGAATGCATCGTTATGCGGTCTCCCTGCCCTTTTGGGGGGATCTTCGTCCCCCTCTTCAACGACCGCTTCGTCTGCCCCCCAACGGGCCCTAGCCGCCCGGGGTCATGCGGTCTTTACCTCTTTGATCCCTCCAGCCGCTTCGTTCAGCGCGCTGCGCGGATCGGCGGCATCCAGGCCCGCCGCAGAGCCCTGGGCCGGCACCTCCAGAGGCCCGAGGGTCTGAAGGTAGGCATCGGTCCCGCTGCCGCGGTCATAGACCGGAAAGTCCACCGGCCGGTCGCGGAACGACTTCAGCACCTGGCCCAGGCCGCGCAGGCCGGTTTCGCGCTGGCGGCGCACCTGGTCGAGATCGATTTCGAAGGGGAAGAGATCCTCCTGCCCGGCGGACTGGTGCAGCACCGTGGCCGAAGGGTCGATGACGCAGGAGCGTCCGACGCCGCCGGCCCCCAGGCCGTTGACGTCGAAGACGTAGCACTGGAACTGGGCGGCGGTGGCCCGGGCGATGGCCAGTTCCGCGTCGCGGTCGCTGGTGCCGGTCAGCACGGGGTGCAGCAGCACCTCGACGCCCTGGCTGGTGAGCTGGCGCGTGGTCTCCGGGAACCAGATATCATAGCAGATGGAAAGGCCGAAACGGCCCACCTGGGGCACGTCGAAGACGCAGAACTCGGTGCCGGCGCTCACATCGGCCTCGTAGGGCCGGAAGGGGAACATCTTGCGGTACTTGGCGACGATCTCCCCGGCCGGGTTGATCACCACGGCGGTGTTGTAGATCTGGCCGTCCTCGGCCCGCTCGAACATCGACCCGGGGATCAGCCAGACCCCGTGGCGCCGCGCGTCCTCGCAGAAACTATCGATCACCTCGTTGGGGAAGGGCTGGGCGTAGCGGGTCAGCGGCCCGAAGGGCGCCAGTTCGCTGAACAGGACCATCTGGGTCCAGGGAAAGCGCGCCATCAGAACATCCAGCCGGTGGCGCATCTCCTTGACGTTGTCGTGCACCGCGGCGACGTGCATCTGCACGCCGGCAATCGCAAAAGGGGTCATATAGGATCGGTATCCATTCAGCCTGTCAGGGGCCCTAGGGTAACCGCCCAGCCAGGGGGATACCAGCCTCTCCTCGGGCCTTCGGCGGCCCCGGATTCCGGACCCTTGATCAGGATCAATGCGCGGAAAGGGCCCGGGATCGATGCTCCGGGCAGCACGCGTGGGGCTACGGCACCACGGCCACAAAATGGACCGAAGGCAGCATTGCCGGAGGTGCCGCCGGGGCTCCGGCGGGCCGATACGGTCCTTCCTGGACAGGTGGGGATGGTGTGATGGCGAACCCGAGTGACCTGACGCGACCGCCGGATCTGACGCGGGAGCGCCGCACCGGCCCCTTCCGCACCCAGCGCCCGGTCTACCGCGATCTCCTGCCGCCCTGCAACGACGCCTGCCCGGCGGGCGAGAACATTCAGGCCTGGCTCGATGCCGCCCAGGCCGGGCGCTTCGAGGAGGCCTGGCGCATCCTCACCCGTGATAACCCCATGCCCGCCGTCCACGGCCGCGTCTGCTATCACCCCTGCGAGTCTGCCTGCAACCGCAAGCACCTGGACCAGCCGGTCAGCATCCATGCGGTGGAACGCTTTCTCGGCGACCTCGCCCTGGAGTCCCGCTGGGCCTTCAAGCCCGGCCAGCCCAGCGACAAGCGCGTGCTCGTCGTCGGCGCCGGGCCCAGCGGTCTCTCCGCCGCCTATCACCTGGCCCGTCTCGGCCATGAGGTGACGATCCACGAGGCCGGGCCGGTGGCCGGCGGCATGATGCACTTCGGCATCCCCGCCTATCGCCTGCCGCGCGATACCCTGGAGGCCGAGGTGGCGCGCATCGCCGCCATGGGTGTGGTCATGGTCTTCGACCACAAGGTGGAGGATCTGCTGGCCGAACAGGCGGCCGGCGGCTTCGATGCCATCTTCGTCGCCGTCGGGGCGCACCTCAGCCGGCGCACCAACATCCCGGCCCGCGATGCCGGCGCCATCCTCGACGCGGTGAGCTTCCTGCGCGGCGTCGACGCGGGGGAAGCGCCCAAGCTGGGGCGCCGGGTCGCCGTCTACGGCGGCGGCAACACGGCCATGGATGCGGCGCGCACCGCCAAGCGCCTTGGCGCCGACGAGGCGCTGATCGTCTACCGGCGCGACCGCGAGCACATGCCGGCCCACGACTTCGAGGCGCAGGACGCTCTGGAAGAGGGCGTCAAGATCCATTGGCTGCGCACCATCAAGGCCATCGACCGCACCCGCTTCACGGTGGAGCGCATGGAGATCGGCGAGGACGGGCGCCCGCGGCCGACCGGGGAGCTCGAGACCCTGGAGGCCGACAGCCTGATCCTCGCGCTGGGGCAGGAGAGCGACACCGCCTTCATGCGCGGCATCCCGGGGGTCGAGTTCCAGGACGACGGGACGGTGCTGGTCGACCACAGCATGATGACCGGCTATCCCGGGCTCTTCGCCGGCGGCGACATGGTGCCGGCGGAGCGCACGGTGACGGCCGCCGTGGGTCACGGCAAGAAGGCGGCCCGCCACATCGACGCCTGGCTGCGCAAGGAGGTCTACCGGAGATCGCCGAAGCATGCCCTTGCCGGCTATGAGAAGCTGCACGTCTGGTACTCCACCGACGCGCCGCAGAAACCCCAGGAGCATCTCCAAGCGGAGACCCGCGCCGAATCCTTCGAGGAGATCGTCAAGGGTCTCAGCGAGACCGAGGCCACCTACGAGGCGCGGCGCTGTCTGTCCTGCGGCAACTGCTACGAATGCGACGGCTGCTACGGCGCCTGTCCGGAATCGGCCATCAGCAAACTGGGCCGCGGCCGGGGCTATCAGGTCAACGACGACCTCTGCACCGGCTGTGCCGTCTGCTACGAGCAGTGCCCCTGCCACGCCATCGAGATGGTGCCGCAGACCGGCGACGTGACCGTCGCTGCCGGCTGAACCCGACAGAGAGAACCGGAACGCCGAGATGCCGAACGAAACCCCGTTGCAGGAAGGCCTGACAGAGGCGGCGGCAGCGCCGGCGATGGCCACCATCGACGGCAACGAGGCCGTGGCCTCCGTCGCCTACCGAGTGAACGAAGTCTGCGCCATCTATCCGATCACCCCCTCTTCGCCCATGGCCGAGCTGGCCGACCAGTGGGCCATCGAGGGGCACACTAACATTTGGGGCAACATTCCCGACATCGCCGAGATGCAGAGCGAGGGCGGGGCCGCCGGCGCCCTCCACGGCGCGCTGCAGACCGGGGCGCTGACCACCACCTTCACGGCCTCCCAAGGCCTGCTGCTGATGATCCCCAACATGTACAAGATCGCCGGCGAGTTGACGGCGGCGGTCTTTCATGTGGCGGCGCGCTCGCTGGCGGCCCAGGCGCTGTCGATTTTCGGCGATCATTCCGATGTCATGGCCGCACGCACCACCGGCTTCGCGCTGCTCGGCTCCGCCTCGGTGCAGGAAGCCCACGACCTGGCGCTCATCGCCCAGGCCGCGACCCTGGAAGCGCGGGTGCCCTTCGTCCATTTCTTCGACGGCTTTCGCACCTCCCACGAGGTGAACAAGATTGCCCTGATCTCGGATGCCGAGATCCGGTCGATGATCGACGATGACCTGGTGCGCGCCCATCGCCGCCGGGCGCTCGATCCCGACGCGCCACTGATTCGCGGCACGGCCCAGAACCCGGACGTCTACTTCCAGGCGCGGGAGACCGTGAACCCCTTCTATGCGGCCGTGCCCGCGGTGGTGGAGGGGGCCATGGCGCGCTTTGCCGCGCTGACCGGGCGCCGCTACGGCTTGTTCGACTATACCGGGCCGGAGGACGCCGAGCGGGTCATCGTGGTGATGGGCTCCGGCGCCGAGACCGTGGCGGAGACCGTGGCCCACCTTGCTGCCGAAGGGGAAAAGGTGGGGGTGATCCAGGTCCGCCTCTACCGGCCCTTCTCCGCGGCGCACCTGCTTGCCGCCCTGCCGGCCACGGTGAAAGCCGTCGCCACCCTCGACCGCACCAAGGAACCGGGGGCGCCGGGCGAACCGCTCTACCAGGACGTGGTGACCAGCCTCGCCGAGGCGGCGGCGCGCGGGACGCTGCCGATGGACGCCATGCCGCGGGTCATCGGCGGCCGCTACGGGCTCTCGTCCAAGGAGTTCACGCCGGCGATGGTGAAGGCGGTCTTCGCGGAACTCGCCGAGCCGATGCCGAAGGCCCATTTCACCGTCGGCATCCGCGACGACGTCTCCGGCACCAGCCTGGACTACGACCCGGCCTTTGCCATCGAGCCGCAAGGCAATCACCGGGCCATGTTCTTCGGCCTCGGCGCCGACGGCACCGTGGGCGCCAACAAGAACACCATCAAGATCATCGGCGAGGATCCCGGCCTCCACGCCCAGGGCTACTTCGTCTACGACTCCAAGAAGTCCGGCTCGCAGACCGTCTCTCACCTGCGCTTCGGCCCGGAGCCGATCCATGCCCCCTACCTGGTGCAGTCCGCCAATTTCGTGGCCTGCCATCAGTTTCACTTCGTCGACAGCGTCGACCTCTTGGCCCGCGCGGCGCCGGGGGCGGTGTTCCTGCTGAACAGCCCCTACGGCCCCGAGGCGGTCTGGGACCACCTGCCGCGCGCCCTGCAGCGGGAGATCATCGACAAGTCCATCGCCTTTCATGTCATCGACGCTTACAAGGTCGCCCGGGAAGCCGGCCTCGGCAGCCGCATCAACACCATCATGCAGACCTGCTATTTCGCCCTTGCCGAGGTGATCCCGCCGGACCAGGCGATCGAGCGGATCAAGACCGCGACCCGCAAGACCTACGCCCGGAAGGGCGGCGAGGTGATCCGCCGGAACTTCGCCGCCATCGACGAGGCCCTGGCCCATCTCTATCGGGTGGAGGTGCCTGCCGCGCCCACGGCCGGGCGCGAGAGCCCGCCCATCGTGCCCGCGGAGGCGCCGGACTTCGTGCAGCAGGTCACCGCGGCGATGATGGCCGGGCGCGGCGACGAGCTGCCGGTCAGCGCCCTGCCGCAGGACGGCTCCTACCCCACCGGCACGGCAGCCTGGGAGCGCCGCAATCTCTCCCAGTTCGTGCCCGAGTGGGAGCCGGAGATCTGCATTCAGTGCGGCAACTGCAGCCTGGTCTGCCCGCACGGGGTGATCCGCGCCAAGTTCTATCACGAGCCGCACCTGGAGGTGGCGCCGGAGGGCTTCAAGTCGGCGATGATCGACGCCCGCGGCTTTCCGGAGACCCGCTACAGCCTGCAGATCTATCCCGACGCCTGCACCGGCTGTGCACTCTGCGTCGAGGTCTGTCCGGCCAAGAGCGCCAAGCGCACCGGGGTGAAGGCGATCAACATGACGGCGAAGGAGCCGATCCTCGAGCGCGAGCGCGAGAACCTCGCCTTCTTCGAGACCCTGCCGGTGAACGACCGCGCCCGGGTGGAGTTCTCCACCGTGCGCGGCGCCCAGTTCCTGGAGCCGCTGTTCGCCTTTTCCGGCGCCTGTGCCGGCTGCGGCGAGACCCCCTATCTGAAGCTCCTCTCCCAGCTTTTCGGCGACCGGCTGATCGTCGCCAATGCCACCGGCTGCTCGTCGATCTACGGCGGCAACCTGCCCACCACGCCCTGGTCGAAGAACGAGGACGGCTGCGGGCCCGCCTGGTCCAACTCCCTCTTCGAGGACAATGCCGAGTTCGGCTTCGGCTTTCGCCTGGCGGCGGACAAGCATCTGGATCTCGCCCGCGCGCTGCTGGATGACCTGCGCAGGGAGGTCGGCGAGGAGCTGGCCGATGCGGTGCTCTCCGCCTCGCAACGCACCGAGTCCGAAATCCGGGCCCAGCGCCTGCGCGTCGGCGCGCTGAAGGAGCGGCTGGGCGCCCTCGAGGGCGAAGCGGCGCGGAACCTGCTCTCCGTCGCCAACCACCTGGTCCGCCGCAGCATCTGGATTGTCGGCGGCGACGGCTGGGCCTACGACATCGGTTCCGCCGGGCTCGACCACGTGCTGGCCAGCGGGCGCAACGTCAACGTGCTGGTGCTGGATACCGAGGTCTACTCCAACACCGGCGGGCAGATGTCCAAGGCCACGCCCATCGGCGCCACGGCGAAGTTCGCCGCCGGCGGCAAGGCGGTGGGCAAGAAGGACCTGGCCCTCCAGGCGATCTCCTACGGCAACGTCTATGTCGCGCGCGTCGCCATGGGCGCCAACCCGCAGCAGACCCTGCTGGCCTTCCGCGAGGCCGAGGTCTACGAGGGGCCCTCCCTGATCCTCGCCTACAGCCACTGCATCGCCCATGGCATCAACATGCAGAAGGGTCTCGACCAGCAGCACCTCGCGGTGCAGAGCGGCTACTGGCCGCTGCTGCGCTACAACCCGGCGCTGCGGCCCTCCGGCCAGAACCCCTTTGTGCTGGATTCCCAGCGGCCCAAGATCCGGCTCAAGGACTATGCCTACAACGAGCTGCGCTACCGCATGCTGAGCCACGCCAACCCGGAGGTCGCCGAAACGCTGATGGCGAGAGCGCAGGAGGCGGTGGAGCGCAAGTGGAGCGTCTATGAGGAGATGGCGCTGGGCGGCGCCGAAGCGCGCGGCTGATCGGCCAGTGAGGGTAAGAGGAAGACTGAGATGAACCTCTCGACACGCTACATGGGCCTCGACCTGCAGCACCCCGTGGTCGCTTCGGCCTCGCCGCTGTCGTCCAGCCTGGACGGGATCAAGCGGCTGGAGGACGGCGGCGCGGCGGCGGTGGTGATGTTCTCGCTGTTCGAGGAACAGCTCCAGCAGGAGATGGCCTCGGTCGAGCACCTGACTGCGGTCGGCGCCGAGAGCTTTGCCGAGTCCCTCAGCTACTTCTCCGCCATCGACGACTATCATGTCGGCCCGGACCGCTATCTCGATCTGGTCTGCCGCGCCGCCGAGGCGGTGGACATCCCGGTCATCGCCAGCCTCAACTGCGTGACCCCGGAAGGCTGGAGCGACTATGCCCATCTGCTTTCCGAGAGCGGGGCCAGCGGCATCGAGCTCAACGTCTACTACCTGCCCGCCGACCCGGATATGAGCGGGGAGGCGGTGGAACAGCGTTACCTGGACGCGCTCACCGCCGCGAAGGCCGCCTCCGTGGTGCCGGTAGGGCTTAAGATCAGCCCCTACTTCAGCGCGGTGGCGCACATGGCCCGGCGCTTCGAGGCGGCGGGGGCCGACGGGCTCGTGCTCTTCAACCGCTTCTACCAGCCGGACTTCGATCTGGACGAACTGGCCGTGGCCCCCGACCTGCAACTGAGCGAGGCCGAGGAAATCCGCCTGCCGCTGCGCTGGATCGCCATGCTGCACGGCCGCATCGGCGTGCCGCTGGCGGCCACCACCGGCGTTCAGGGCCCGCCGGAGGTGATCAAGTACCTGCTGGCCGGCGCCGATGCGGTGATGACCACCTCCGCGCTGCTGCGCCACGGCCCGGCTTACTGCCGCAGCCTGGTGGAGGGGCTCGCCGAATGGATGGACCGGCGCGGCTATGACAGCGTTGCCGAGATGAAGGGCGCCCTCAGCCAGCAGCGGGTCGCCGACCCCACCGCCTTTGCGCGGGCCAACTACATCCGCATGCTGGAAGGCTGGAAGAACCCCTACCTGCTCTCCGGCACCTGAAAGCTGCGGGGAGTCTCAAGTCGCGCCCGCGGACGGCCGACGCGACTACAGATCCAAAGCCATCAACTGCTGATTAATCTGGGTGTTGTAGAATGCCCGGACACCACTATGATTTGTGTCGATTGCATGCCGTCACAACCGGGATCCTCCAGAGGCAAAGGAACCAATGGCGCGGTCTGACTTCGCCCACTTCCTGTCCGCACCGAACATCTTCGCCGACTGCGGCCTTATCATCCTCTCGGCGGCGGCGGTGCGGGATATCCCGATTCCCGGATCGGCCGCCGCCTTCCTTCGCCAGGTCGAAGAGTTTCTCGACCGGGCGCTGCCTGACAGCGCCCGCATCCGCTTTCCCGGCGGCACCTTTGCCCTTGGCGAGGGCGCGGAACCGGCGCTCGCCGACATCCTGGCCCGCGCCATGCTGAAGCTGCAGCGCGGCGCCGGTTACGAGGTCGCCCGCTATCGGCTGGTCAACGCCGCGCCGGCTCTGCGCGGCGACTATCTGGCGGTCGAATGTGCCAATCGCTCGTCTTCCGTCCTCTTGGTGGATTTGGCCTTCGATCTCGTGGAGGGACTGTCGAAGCGCGCGGCGGGCGATCTGGAGGAGAACGAAGAACGCTGGCTGCGCAGCCGGGTCGCCAGCTACCCGGAAACCGACAGGCAGCACGGCGGATCCCAGACCTTCCGGCTGGTGATCGCCGCTGCGCGGAAACGCGGCATCCCGATCGCCAGCCCGCTGCCGAAAGAGGACTTCCTCTACCTCGGGCACGGCGCCAGGCGCCGACCCGTCCTGCAGCACTTTCCCGCCGGCACGGACTTCACCAGCGTCAAGTTCAGTGTCAACAAGTGGGCCTCCGCGAAACTGCTGTGCGATGCCGGTCTTCCGGGGCCTCAGAACCGCCTGGTGCTGAACGAGAACCAAGCGGTCGCCGCGGCGGAGGCCCTGGGATATCCGGTTGTCGTGAAGCCGAACCGCAGCGACTATGGCATCGGGGTTCACGTGAAGCTGCAGAACGCGGAAGAGGTGCGCACCGCCTTTCAGCTCTGCAGCCTCCACGGGGAGGTCCTGGTCGAGCGCTTCGTCGAGGGCGACAACCACCGCCTGCTGGTGATGTATGGGACCTTCGTGGCGGCGGTGCGCCAACACCCGGCACAGGTGACCGGCAACGGCAAGGACACGCTGCGCGCGCTCGTCGAGCAGGTGAACGCGACGCGGACGGATGAACTCACGGCGAGGCTCCGCAAGATCGTCGTCGATGACGACGCCTTGAGGACTCTCAAAGCCCAGGGCTATGGCCTCGACGACGTTCCCGAAGCCGGCGCCAAGGTAAAGCTGCGCTTTCAGTCCAATCTTTCCGTGGGCGGCATGCCCGAAACGATCTCCCACCAGGTCCACCCCGACAACCGGGACCTGGCCCTGCGGGCAGCGCGGGTGATGGGGCTGGAGGTCGCCGGGATCGATTTCGTCATCCCGGACATCGCCCGTTCCTGGATGGATGGCGGCGGCGGCATCGTCGAAATCAACTCGACACCGGGGTTCCTGATGGGCCTGCCGGAGGGCGCCTTGGAAGAGCGCTTTATCGCCGGCCTGTTCCCCGAGGGCGACGATGGGCGCATCCCGGTGGTCTACTTGATCGAGGAGGCCGGCGAGGGCGCCTTGTTGGAGGCGGTCGGCCGCCTGCTGCGGGACGGCGGCTACCAGGTGGCCCTGGCGACGGGCGAAGGGGTCAGCCTCGACGGCAGGCCCCTGACCAAGGCGAAGGCCTCGCTGGCCCAGAGGCTGCGGGTGGCCTTTGCCGACCCGCTGGTCACGGCTGTGGTGGTCCGGGCCAGCTTGCCGGAAATCGTGCGGGAGGGCCTCGGCGTCGAGCGCTGTAGCCTTGCAGTCTTCGGCCCGGGCGGGCCCTCCAGGGCGGCGGACCAGCCGTCTCTGGCCGCCGCCGGCCTCTTGGCCCGTGCCGCCGACTGCATCGTTCTGGGGACAGACGGTACCGCCCTGCACGCGGCGGCGATGGAGGGTCAAGCTCCAGCCAAGCTGCTGCCGGTAGAGGCGGGCGCGGAGGGTGTTGGCAACGAGCCCTGGCTGAGCGCCATCGGCCAGGCCCTGCAGCGCAGCGGCGTGCTGGCCCCAAGTCCGGTCGCCGAGCCCTCATCAGCATCACTCTCCGCCCTGGCCGGTGAGTGAAGCGATTGGGCGTGAGGGGCTGGTGCCCGAAAGAAAAATGCCGGGCCGCGAGGGCCCGGCAAGTTGAACAGGGAGGCTTCACGTCTGGGAGACGTAGGACCTGACGTGAGGCGGGAAACCTCAAAGGGTCAGGCCCTTCTCCGAGCGGGGGGCGCTCGGAACTGGAATTCGGCGGGGGGATGCCGAAAATCTCGGAGGATGCTGCATCGCAACATCCGATGAGTTGAAGATAGGGATTTGAGGTTATTTTACTACATACATCTGGGCAGTGGTGATATGCGGACCCTGCATAGCTGGCCAAGACTTTGAAATATTTGTGAAATCTGGCTACGTCCGGCAGCCCCGGCGGCGGATTTGGCGCGGACCGCCCTATCGCCGGCAGGTGTTCAGAATTTCGATTCTGCAACCTTGCGTAGCAGGAAATCCCGGAACACAGAGATGCGCTTAGAGCGCCTCATCTCTTCGGCGTAGACGAAATAGGCATCGAATTGGGGGCCTGTGAGGTCCGGCAGGATCTCCACCAGGTCGGCATTGCTGGAGCTCATGTACTCCGGCAGGGCGCCGATGCCGGCGCCGGACTGCACCGCTTTCATCACCCCATAGACGTTGTTCACCGTCATGGTCGGGCGGCGCAGCTGGCCGTCCTTGTAGCCGACCCTGAGCAGCCAGTTGACGTCGGGCACCGGCGGGCGCACGTCCTCGCCGTAGACCACGATGCGGTGCTTATCCAGTTCCTCGGCCGTCTGCGGCACGCCGTGCTTCTTGATGTAGCTGGCCGCGGCATAGATGTGCATGTGCACGGTCATCAGGTGGCGCTGGATTAGGTCCGCCTGGCGCGGCGGGGAGAAACGAATCGCCAGATCGGCTTCCCGCATGGAGAGGTCGACCTCCCGGTCCAGCAGCAGCAGGTGGCACTCGATTTCCGGATAGACGTCGATGAACTCGTGCATGCGCGGGGACAGCCACTGTGAGCCGAAGGCCACGGTGGTGGTGATCTTCAAGGGGCCCTTGGGGCGGTCCTTGCTCTCGGTGAGCTGGGCCTCGGTCATGGCCAGCTTGCCGAAGACCTCGTGGGCCGTGCGGTAGAGCAGCTCGCCCTGCTCGGTGAGGATCAGGCCGCGGGCATGTCGGTGGAACAGCGGTACCTTCAGGCTGTCTTCCAGGGCCGAGATCTGCCGGCTGACCGCCGACTGGCTGAGGTTCAACAGCTCGCCGGCATGGGTGAAGCTGCCCGCCTCCGCCACCGCGTGGAAGATGCGCAGCTTGTCCCAGTCCATGATGGTGGCGCCCAGGCCCCGCTTCTGGGGCAGGCCAACATCGTCCAGCAAGGTTGCCTCCATACAACGACCGGCCGCCCGTCGGGCTGACGGGTCTGCCGGGATCTCAAGATGTCAGGGCCGGTCTGTTCCGGAAAATCGACCGCCAGTATAGTTCAGCGCCCGCGGCGAGGCTATTCCGCCGCTTGCGATGCCGAATCTTCCATTTCCGCCAAGTACTTCTCGGCTTCCAGCGCGGCCATGCAGCCCATCCCGGCCGCCGTTACCGCCTGGCGGAAGACCTTGTCGACGCAGTCCCCGGCGGCGAAGACGCCGGGCACCGAGGTGCCGGTAGCGCCGGCTTCGGCCAGCAGGTAGCCCTCCGCGTCCATCGCCAGCTTATCCTTGAAGACGGCGGTGGCCGGGTCGTGACCGATGGCGATGAAGACGCCCTCGCAGGGGACCTCGCTCAGCGCCCCGGTCTGGGTGTCGCGCAGGCGCACCGCCTCGACCCCGTCCATGGGCCCGTCGCCGCCCAGGATGTCGTCGACCCCGGCGTTCCAGCGCACCTCGATCTTGGGATTGCGGAACAGCCGGTCCTGGCCGATCTTCTCGGCGCGCAGCGCGTCGCGGCGGTGAACCAGCGTCACCTTGGAACAGATGTTGGCGAGGTAGAGGGCCTCCTCCACGGCGGTGTTGCCGCCGCCGACCACCACGACCTCCTTGTCGCGGTAGAAGAAGCCGTCGCAGGTGGCACAGGCGGAAACGCCGCGGCCGTTGAATTTTTGCTCCCCGGCGATCCCCAGCCAGCGGGCCTGGGCGCCGGTGGCGACGATCACCGCATCGGCGGTATAGACCGCGCCGCTGTCGCCCTTGCAGACGAAGGGGCGCTGGCCGAAGTCCACCTCGGTGACGATGTCGGAGATCAGCTCGGTGCCCACGTGCTCGGCCTGCTTTTGCATCTGCTCCATCAGCCAGGGGCCCTGGATGACGTCGGCGAAGCCCGGGTAGTTCTCCACGTCGGTGGTGATGGTCATCTGCCCGCCGGGCTGCAGCCCGTGCACCAGCACCGGGCTCAGGTTGGCCCGCGCGGTATAGATCGCCGCGGTGAGCCCGGCGGCGCCGGAGCCGATGATGAGAACCTTGCTGTGCCGCGCCTGGCTGTGGCCGTCTTGCGCCATTGGGGGGACTCCTGACTGGGATTCTCCCAGAACATAGAGAGCCGTCGGGGGCGCCGCAAGGTGGCGGAAATCCAAAGCTGGGGACGAATTCCGACGGCTTGACGCGGCCGCCAAGGCCTTGGATCGTGTGGCCCGCCGCCTTCCATTATCACCGCGCTGAGACCGAGCGATGAACTGTACGATCAGAACGGCTGCGCCGCAGGACCGGGACCGTCTGGTCGAGCTGATGCGCCAGCTCAATCACAGTGAAAACGCCATCGACGGCGATCGGCGCCTCGACCGGTCAGGGGCAGACGAATCCTTGCAGGCTTCCGAAAGGCAGGTGGCGAAGACCGACGGCCTGATCCTGGTCGCCGAGGTCGAGGGCAAGGTCGCCGGCTTTCTCACCCTGACCTTCGAGGAGGGCCCGGTCTATCTGATCCCGGAGGAACGGCCTTATGCCCACATCGGCGACCTGGCGGTGGACGAGGGCCTGCGGCGCCGCGGTATCGGCCGGGCGCTGATGACGGCAGCCGAAGCGGAAGCCATGAAGCGCGGCTATCACCAGATCCTCATCGGGGTGCTGGCGGGCAACGTCGCCGCCGAAGCGGCCTATGCGCGCCAGGGCTTCCGTCCGCTGGGCCACAACCTCATCAAGCGGATCGGCTCGCCGCCGTCCAAGGGCGACTAGCGGGTCGGGATCATTCCCGCGCCTCGGGGTTGAGGCGGCTGGCCACCGGGGTCGCGGTGTGGCCCACCGGCAGGGCGGTGCCCGTCTCGGCGACGGGGCGCGTGCCCAGGGCAAGGCGGGTGACGGCCAGGATGGCGGTGGCGGCCTGCAGCACCGCCAGGCAGTAGAACAGCGCCGGGGCGCCCAGGTGGGTGATGGAGAGACCGCCGGCCAGGGGCCCGAGGACGATCCCGAAGTTCATCACCAGCACCAGCGCGCCGGAGGCCGCCACCATCTGGGCCGGCGCCAGGCGGTCGTTGCAGTGGGCCACCCCCAGGGAATAGAGCGGCAGCATGAAGGCGCCCATCAGGGCGATGGCGCCGAACAGCCAGCCGCCGGGGGCCAGGGTCTCGCTGCCGAGGCCGAGGGCGAGGCTCGCCAGGAAGGCGAGGGCGGCGGCCCCGGCTATGACGAGGCGCCGGTCGATGCGGTCGGAGAGGGCGCCCAGGGGAAACTGCGCCAGCATGCCGCCCAGGGTGCCGGCGGCCACCAGCAGGCCCACCTGGTCGCCGGCCAGGCCGATGGCGACGCCGAAGAGCCCCAGCCCAACGTAGAAGGCGCCCTGGGAGAGGCCGCTGAGGAAGCTCACCGAGAGACCCAGGGGCGAGATGCGGAACAGCGCGGCCACCGAAAGCCGCGCCGGCGCCTCGAAGTCCTGGCCCTGGCGGGCCGAGAGCAGCATGGGCACCAGGGCGAGGGAGATGAGGATCGAGACGATGACGAACAGCAGGTTGCCCTCGCTGTCGGGGATGTAGAGCAGCATCTGGCCGAGGGCCGCGCCGCCGGTCTGGGTGATGAAATAGACGGAGAGCAGGGCGGCGCGGGTCTGGTTGTCGGCGCGGCCGTTCAGCCAGCTTTCCGAGACTACGTAGAGCCCGGGAAAGCAGAAGCCGGCGAGCCCGCGCATGGCCGCCCAGCTATAGGGGTCGGCGGTCACCATGTGGACCAGCGCCGAGATGGAACAGAGGGAGGCCAGTGCCCCGAAGCTGCGGATGTGCCCCACCGCCGCGACGATGCGCGGCGCCACCAGACAGCCGAAGAGGGCGGCCAGGGGATAGGCCGCCTGCATGAAGGTGATCTCGGTCTGGGTGAAGCCGAGGTCGGTGGCGCGCAGGGTGACCAGGGTCACCATCAGCCCGTTGCTCAGCATCAGCAGCAGCATGCCGAGAAACAGCGGCCAGGACTCGAGCACGGCACGGCGCAGCACCGAAAGGGGCTCCTTCAGCAAGGGTGAACGAAAAGCTGTCCCGCTCCCCTATCTGAGTTCCGGGGCTCTGCCAAGCTTAGTGAGGCGCCGGGAGTCCCCCTCACCCAGCTCCGGCTAAGCTCGCTCCCCTCGCCAAGCCTGCGCAGCCCTCTCCCACAGGGGGAGAGGGCTCCATTGGGCCGCACCAGCAAACCCTCTCCCCTCCGCGGGAGAGGGTTGCGAAGCCTTTGCGCGATCGAAGGTCGCGCTTAGGCGAAGCTGGGTGAGGGGGAAATGCCGCCGCATCGGGCGTTTACCGGAGGGCTACCGGCAGCGTCCCTAAAACCCGAACATGTGGTCGAAGGAAAAGGCTGTCTCGCCGTTGGTCAGGCCGTGGTAGCCGAAGAGGCGGCAGGTCTGGTCGCGGATGATGACGTAGCCCTCGGGGCCGGCGGTTGCCAGATCGGTGGCTGAGAAGTAATCCGCCGGGCGCCAGAGGAGGGAGCCGCCGCAGGCGATGCGCACCTCGTGCTCGGCCACCAACCGGCCCGCCTTGTCGTGCAGCATCAGGGTGGTGCGGCTACTCTCGTGCCAGGGGGTCGAGGCCGGATAGATCAGGTGGCAGAGCGGCTCGTAGGGCGCCGGTCCGAAGGAGAGGAAGAGGCGGGTGGAGAGCCCCGGCGCGCGCCCGGCGTAGGACTGGGGCTCGTTCCTGTAGGTCATCACGGTGTTGAAGACGTGGGCGCCGAAGGAGGTCTCGGCGATGTGGCCGGAAGCCTTGTCCTCATAGCGGAAGAGCCCGTGCAGCCAGCCGTCGGCCTCTCCGCCCTCGGCGAAGTCGTAGACCAGTTCCATGTGGCCCCAGTCAATGTCCTCACCGTCCAGGATCTCGGCCACGTCCACCAGGGTGGCATGGCCGCGCGGCAGCTTGCCGAGGCGCTTGGCGCCGATCTCCCGCCCCTCCGGGTCGTAGGCGAGGAGGGCGAGCGGCAGGTTCTCCTGACAGGTCGACATGGGCGTCGGCAGGGCCAGCGAGCGGAAGCGTGCCCGCGGCAGGATCGGCGCCGGCAGGATGAAGCCCTTGCCCAGCAGGTTCGCCAGTTCGGGAATGCGCGGGTCGGGCTTCAGGTCGACCCGTTCCACATTGGCGTGGGCGATCCGGCTGCGCGGCGGGGTCATTGCGCCGTTGG
>NZ_JANQOI010000020.1 GCF_028289705.1 Pelagibius sp. | reverse complement strand
GCGTTTCGAACCCTCGGGCATGGTCGAAGGCAACGACGCCATCAAGATGTCGACCTCCGTGCTCGATTACATTTTCCGGGAGCTGGCAATCTCCTACCTGGGTCGCAACGACCTGGCTCACGCGGAACCGGCGGATATGGCGCCGGACTCCGTCGGCCGGGGCGATGGCCAGGGGGACCTGCCGGAGGCTGCGGTGGCGGAGACCGTCCGCCGCTACGCCTCCACCGGCTACGTCCGCAGCCAGCTCCTGGTCCTGAACGGTGGCGCCGCAGCCGCAGCGAACGGGATGGCGGGACCCCTGGGCCAGACGGTCCAGGCCTCCCAGCCCGTCGCGGCCAACGGCGCAACCCAAGAGCTCGCCGGCTCCGCAGGCACCGCCGAAGCCGTTGCCGTCGAGACCGAAGTCGTCCGCGAGGTCGACTCTCGCCTGGAGCGCGTCCGCGAGGCGCGTATGAAGGGCTATGAGGGCGATTCCTGCGACGACTGCGGTAACTTTACCCTGGTGCGCAATGGCACGTGCCTTAAGTGCGCAACCTGCGGCAGCACCAGCGGCTGCTCATGAGGAGTGGCTCGATAGTAACTCAGGTAGAGCCTCCTACCTGTATGACTCACGTCTGAGTTCTCCCTGTGAACTTGAGGGGTGCCCGCGGCGGCGGCACCCCGCTCTTTTTTGGGGAACAGGCCCATCGGCGGACCCTTGGCGGTGCCGCCGGAAAGGCGCTAGACTCGCCGCCGGTCTGGGAGGCGCAGTCAGGGGAGCGACACAGGTGCGGCGGTTGCCGGTCAGGACTCCAATGCCGGGGGACGAGGCCCCATGCTGCGCCGGCTGATCAAGCTGCTGGTCGTGCTCTCTGTGTCTCTTGCGGTCATCGTGGGACTGGGGCTGGGCGCGGCAGCGCTGACCACCCACTACGTTTTTCAGGAACCGGCCCTGGTTACCTGGAGCCGCTATCTGAAGCCGGAGATCCGCTGGCAGCGGCACCTTCACCCCGAGGCGGGTTGGGCCTTCGATCTGATCGAGGGCTTTCTGGTGGCGGGCGACCCCAGAGACCGCTTCGCCATCGCCGAAACCGCCCGGCCGCTGCCCGGTCCCGAGGCCTGGACCAGCGCTCTCGTCGGGCCGCGCGTTACCGGCCTCGGCGCGGAGGCTCCGGATCCCAAGGAGATCGTCCTCATTGCCTCGGTCGAAGACCTCAAGGAGGCAATACGAACGGCCCGCCCCGGCCAGGTGATCCAGATCCAGCCCGGCAGCTATCGCGTCTCGGAGCGCTCCATCCAGGTCGAAACGGCCGGCGCGCCGGATCAGCCCATCGTGGTCCGGGCCGCGGCGTTGGGAACGGCCCGCTTCGAGTTCGACATCCTGGAGGGCTTTCACGTCCAGGCTCCCCACTGGATCTTCGAGAACCTGGTGATCGAAGGCATCTGCGCCGACGACAGTGCCTGTGAGCACGCCTTTCACGTCGTCGGCGAAGCGACCAACGTGGTCATCCGCAACAACTGGATCACCAATTTCAACGCCGCCATCAAGGTCAACGCCAAACAGGGCCGCGTCCCGGACGAAGGCCTGATCCTGCACAACGCCCTGATCAACGACCGGCCGCGCATGACCGAAAACCCGGTGGCCGTGGTCGATATCGTCGCCGCCAGCCGCTGGCGCGTGCAGCGGAACCTGATTGCCGACTTCGCCAAGGGCCTGGGCGACCGCGTCAGTTATGGCGCCTTCTTCAAGGGCGCCGGCGACGGCAATGTCTTCGAGCAGAACCTGGTGTTCTGCGAGCGGCGGCTGACCGGCGGCATAAGGATCGGTTTTTCCTTCGGCGGCGAGGGCACGAAGCCCTCGGTCTGCCGCGACGGGGCATGCGCGGTGGAGCATCAGCGGGGCCTGGCCCGCTACAACATCATCGCCAACTGCCCCCATGCGGCCGGGGTTCAGCTCTACAAGAGCGCCGATACGGAGATCCACAACAACCTCCTGGCCAACACCAAGGGGATCGATCTGCTGTCCGTCGAGTCCGACGCGGTGATCGCCAACAACGTCATCGACGGCCGGATCATGGCCCACGACGGCGCCCGCGCTTCGGAGAGCCACAACGTGGTGAGCACCCTGAAAGCCATGCTTCTGGACAAGGTCACCAGCGACATCTATGCCGACGCGGAGGGCGGCGATTTCCGGCTGCGGGACCTGGACAGTTTCCTCGACCCGGGCACACCGCTGGAGACCGCAGGGCCCGACTTCTGCGGCCAACCCTACGACCCCGCCGCGCCCGCCATCGGCCCCATCCAGTACAGCCTGCAGATGAGCTGCACGCCGGTGATCCAATAGGCATCACACAGCAGCTCACTCTCCCGGCACGGTCCCGTCATGCCGCAGAACGACCGCAATGGGTCGCTTGGCGGGCTTGTCGGCGCCCTGAGCCCGGCGCTATGCTCCGCGCCCCAAGGCGACGACCGCCCCACCAATACAGCAATCAACCGGAGGAACCGCCCGATGGCTGGAGAGATTGACGCCCGCCTGGCCGAACTCGGCATCGACGTCCCGGAGGCCGCAGCCCCGGTGGCCAACTACGTCGGCTATGTGCAGACCGGCAACCTGGTCTTCGTTTCGGGACAGGTGACGGTGAAGGACGGCGAGCGCCACCACGTGGGCAAGCTGGGCGACGCCATCTCGGTCGAGGAAGGCCGGGCCGCGGCACGGCTCTGCGCCATCAACGTCATCGCCCAGGTCAAGGCGGCCTGCGGCGGCGATCTGGACCGGGTGCAGCGGGTCGTCAAGCTGACCGGCTTCGTCAACTCCACCCCGGACTTCACCGAGCAGCCACAGGTGGTCAACGGCGCCTCCGACCTGATGGTCGAGGTCTTCGGCGACAAGGGCCGCCATTCCCGCGCCGCGGTCTCCGCCGGCTCCCTGCCGCTGGGCGTGGCGGTGGAAGTGGAAGCGGTGGTGGAGATCGCCTGATCGGTGCAACCCCCGGCCCTGCGGAGATTGACCTGATCGATACTTGGTCCGGACTGGGCTCGATCCGGGTTTTACTTGGTTCACGCCGCCCTTGACCGCTTCGAAGCTTGACCGGACCCCCGGGCGGCGGGACAAATGAGCATTATGCGCGACTCCGACGGTGACCTGCCCGCCGAGGCGGCGGAATTCCTGGCCCGACATCCCGATACCGTGGCGCTGGATTGTCTTCTCGCCGACCTCTCCGGCGTGGTGCGCGGCAAGCGCTATCCCGTCGCCGAGATGGGCAAGGTGCTGCGCTCCGGCTTTGCCATTCCGGGGTCGATTTTCCTGCTGGATACCCAGGGCGAGAGCCATGACCCGGACGGCCACGGCTTTTCCGACGGCGATCCCGACTGTCTGGTCAAGGTCATCCCCGGCAGCCTGAAGCCGGTGCCCTGGGCCGAGCGGCCGCTGGCCCAGGTGATGATCACCCTGGAGACCGAGGCGGGCGAGCCCTTCTACTACGAGCCGCGCAACGTGCTGGCCCGGGTGGTGGAACGCCTTTCGGCCCTCGACCTCAAGCCGGTGGTCGCCTTCGAGCTGGAGTTCTATCTGATCGACCGGGAACGGCATCCCGACGGCGCGCCGAAGCCGCCACGCTCGCCCATCACCGGGCGCCGCGACCGCGCCACCCAGGTTTACGGCATGGGCACCCTGGACGCCTTCACCGGCATGCTGGACGACATGAGCAAGGCCTGCGCGGAGCAGGACGTGCCGACCGGCGCCATCACCGCGGAATACGCCGCCGGCCAGTTCGAGATCAACCTGCAGCACATCGTCGACCCGCTGCTGGCCGCCGACCACTGCGTCATGTTCAAGCGCATCGTCAAGGGCGTCGCGCAGAAGCACGGCTTCCAGGCGAGCTTCATGGCCAAGCCCTACCTGGAGCGCGCCGGCAGCGGCCTGCACATGCACGTCAGCCTGCTGGACGCCGCCGGCAACAACGTCTTCGACGGAGGCGCGGCACCGGCCAGCGAGACCCTGCGCCAGGCCATCGCCGGAACGCTCAAGCTGCTGCCCGAGGCCATGGCCTTCCTGGCGCCCAACGTGAATTCCTACCGCCGCTTCCTGCCGGACATCTTCGTGCCGACGCAGCGCTCCTGGGGGTTCGAAAACCGCTCGGTGGCGCTGCGCGTGCCCACCGGCAAGGGCGCGGCCCGGCGCATCGAACACCGCGTGGCCGGCGCTGACGCCAACCCCTACCTGGCGCTGGCAACCCTGTTGGCGGGTGTCCATCACGGCATCACCACCAAGGCCGATCCCGGCGACCCTTGGGAAGGCAATGCCTCGGCCGCCTACGACGACGGCCTGCCCTTCCGTCCACGCCGGGCGTTGGAAATCCTCACCGACGACTGCGCCCTCGGCGACTATCTGGGGGCCGACTACGTCCGCGCTTACCGCGCCTGCAAGGAAATGGAACAGGACCGTTTCGAGGCCCAGATCAGCCCGCTGGAATACCACTGGTTCCTGCAGGCGGATTAAGCGTCTGATCCGAAATGAATGGTGTGATCTGACTGGTTTGCCAACGTCGTCCCTTTCCAAATCGTCACCCTCGGGCTCGTTCCGAGGGTACATGGAAAGACCGAGACCCGAACCTCGATGGATTGCCGGATCAAGTCCGGCAATGACAGTCGGGGAGGGCTAGATGGCAGTAACCCTTTGAAAGACAGTCATCATTTCCGTTCAAGCTCTAAGGCTCAAGATCCAGGGTGGGTTCGAAGAGATCGGGGTCTAGTGCCTGGCGGCGCAGGTTGCGGCGCGAAAGCTGCAAGGGCTCGCGGTAGCCGTCCACCAGGATTTCACCCTCCGCCCGCATGACGATGCCGTCGGCGGTTATCCAGAGATCGAGCATCACCGGCGCGCCGCCGTCCGCCTCCGCCCCACCGGCCTCACCCGGTTCCGCCTGGACGACCTGGAAATGGCCGACCGGCTCGCCGTCCACTTCTGTGTCGGCGAGCTTGCGGGTTTCCAAGGTCCGCAGGGTCCCGATGGTGGGCAGTAGGGCCGCTTCCGCGTAAGGCATCTCGAAGAGCTGGCGGCTCTGCTGCAGGGTGACATAGGCCCGGTTGCGGTCCGGCCGCAGAATGGTGATCTGGGTGAGATCGTCCACCGCGAATTCCTGACGCTCCCAGGAGCCGCGGTGCCAGGTCTTCATCTCCAGGGTGTCACCGCCGTAGGTAACGACGGTGTCGGCGGTGTAGGACGCCGTGGGCGCCGGCAGGAGATCTGGATCCTCCGCGGCAGCGCCGGCGGGCGCAGTGAAGACCAGCGCCATCAGCGTCAGCAGCCCGGCAGCCGCTCTGGTTGAATGACCGGAACGTTTCATCGAAGACCAAGCTAGATCATCTGCCGCCCATTTAGAACCGTTTGACCCGAATGTCTCTTTGGCGCCCGCAGTCCTGCATCATTCTTGCGTGAGCCCCTTGCCAGACCCCGGGACAGGTGTCATCTCCTAGGCATCGCCTCTTTCACGCAAGGACCGATGCCGGACGGAAACGACTCCCTAGCCGTGCAGGTGGTCAGCCGCATCGCGGAGGTGCCCGCGGCGGACTGGGACGCCTGCGCCGGCGGCAACCCCTTCGTCAGCCACGCCTTCCTGAACGCCCTGGAAGAAAGCGGCTCGGCAACGGGGGAGACCGGCTGGCATCCGCAGCATCTGGTTCTCCCGAACCCGGCCGGCGGCCTGCTGGGCTGCGTGCCGCTCTACTTGAAGTCCCATTCCTACGGCGAGTACGTGTTCGACTGGAACTGGGCCGACGCCTACGAGCGCGCCGGCGGCCACTACTATCCGAAACTGCAGTGTTCGGTGCCCTTCACGCCGGCCACCGGCCCGCGGCTTCTGGTCCATCCTGAGGCGCCGCGCGAGGAGATCATGACCGGCCTGACGGCGGCGATGATCGAACTGGCGCGCCGCCACCGCGTCTCCTCCCTGCACATCACCTTCCCGCCCAAGACGCAGTTCGACCACTTCGGCGATCTGGGCCTGCTGCAGCGCATCGGTGTGCAATACCACTGGCAGAACCAGGGCTACCCCGACTTCGACGCCTTTCTCGCCTCCCTGGCCTCACGCAAGCGCAAGGCCATCAAGAAGGAACGGCGCAAGGTGGCGGAAAGCGGCATCGTCCTGCGCGCGCTCACCGGCCCGGAGATCGAAACGCGCCACTGGGATGCGTTTTTCCGCTTCTACATGGCGACCGCCGACCGCAAGTGGGGACAGCCCTATCTGACCCGGGAGTTCTTCCATCGGATCGGCCGCGACCTGGGGGAGCGCGTGGTGCTGATGGTGGCGGACTATGAGGGCGAGCTGGTGGCGGGGGCGCTCAACCTGCGCAGCGACGACACCCTCTACGGCCGCAACTGGGGCGCCCTCGCCCGCTTCAAGTTCCTGCACTTCGAGACCTGCTACTACCAGGCCATCGACTACGCCATCCGCCACGGCCTGGAGTGGGTGGAGGCCGGCGCACAGGGCGAACACAAGATCCAGCGCGGCTATCTGCCCATGGCCACCTACAGCGCCCACTGGATCGGCGACCCCGCCTTCCGCGAGGCCGTGGCGCGCTTCCTGGACCAGGAATGCGAGGCCATGGAACAGCAGATCGATCTCCTGGGCGACCACAGCCCCTTCAAACAGGCAGACTGCGGAGACCCGGAGCGCTAGCTCAGCGCCGTGAGCATGGCGCGGCGCAGGGTGTAGATGTTGGCGACGCCGGGCGGGCCGCCGGCCGGCTCCAGCGGGACCAGCAGGCGAAACATCTCCTCCCCTTCGAAGCGGTCGAGGGCCGGCCAGTTTGCCGGCAGCCTGGGGCTGACCAGAAGCTTCACCGGCAGGGGCGCCGCCCCGGGATCGAGATGCATGGCGGTGAGGCCCTTGTGGGTGCCGCGGTCGATGCGCCGGATGCTGCCGCGCACCCGCGCCTCGCTCCAGTGGCCGCCGAGATGGGCGATCTCCGCGTGACTGGCCTCGCCCGGTGCCAGGGTGCCGTAGATCACCAGCCGCTGCGCGGGCCCGAAGAGGCCCTCCACGACCTCTTCCGCCGCCGCCAGAGCCTCGGCACTCCAGTCCTGCGGCAGGCCCAGGCGGCCGCGGTTGATCCTGGCAAGGACCGCGCCCAGGCCTTCGCCCAAGTCCAGGCTCATACTGTCTTCCAACCCGAGAGCGTGATGAGTTCATATGGGATTGGTTTGATGGGCCGGATCAGCCCACTCGGTCAGGCGCGGCGCGTAGCGCGATGTGGTGCATCGGGCAAGCGCCGCAACGCAGCCGATGGGCTGATCCGGCCCACCGAAGGCCGGGTTTTCGCGCCCGCTGACGGCGTTACGGCCCTCTTGTGGACGATCCAGTCCACGGCGTGGACCGCGCCTTGCCAGCAGACGCGGAAACCCAGTCAAACCAATCCTATATGAACTCATCACGCTCTAGTCCTTCTTCGGCAGGCTGACGCTGCCGTCGTCATTCAGCGTCCAAAAGGGATTGAAGGCAACCTCCCAGGGATGGCCGTCGGGGTCGGCGAAATAGCCGGAGTAGCCGCCCCAGAAGACCTCCTCGGCGGCCTTCAGCAGGGTGGCGCCGGCGGCTTCGGCTTCCTTCAGGGTGGCGTCCACCGCCGCCTTGTCGCGCACGTTGTAGGCCAGGGTCATGCCGCCGAAGTTCCGGCCGGGGCTCAGTTCGGCCAGCGCGGTCTTCGCGTCCTCCGCCAGAGCCTCCAGCCCGTAGAGCCCCAGCAGCATGCCGCCCAGGTCGTAGAAGGCCACCTGCCCCTCGACCCCGTCGCCCAGGGTCCAGCCCAGCCCCTCCTCGTAGAAGGCCCGTGCCCGCGCCAGATCGCGAACCCCCAGGGTCACCATCGTCAGCCGCTGTTCCATCGCCCCGCTCCTTGCCGCGTTCATTGGCGCGAGCTTAGCGCAGCGGTCAACGAACAATCTCCTGTCATCTCTTGGAAACACTTGGTCCTGGAAACATTGGGACTTTCCCCTTGGTGCCGGGCGGTTCCCTCGACTATCATCAAGGCCAATCCACACAAAACGACCTTCTCGGAGAACTGTTGAGCCATGGGGCGATTTGGCGTTGGCCAGGGCCTGCGCCGGGTGGAAGACGCGCGCTTCCTGACCGGACAGGGCCAGTACAGTGACGACATCAAACTGGAGCGGCAGAGCTACGGCGTCGTGGTGCGCAGTCCCCACGCGCATGCCGAAATCCGCTCCATCGACCTGGAGGAGGCCAAGGCTTCCCCCGGGGTGCTCGGCGTCTTCACCGTCGAGGACCTGGAAGCCGACGGCGTCGGAAACATCCCCTGCCTGGCGCCCATGCCGGGCAAGAACGGCGGCCGGACCATCACCCCGCCGCGCCCGGCACTGGCCCGCGGGCGGGTGCGCCACGTCGGCGATCCCGTGGTCTTCGTGGTGGCCGAGACCCCGGCCCAGGCGCGCGACGCCGGCGAGCTGGTGATGGTCGACTACGCCGACCTGCCAGCGGTGGTCGCCACCAGGGACACCACGTCCCCCGGCGCACCGCAGGTCTGGCCGGAAGCGCCGAACAACACCGCCGTGGTCTGGGAAACCGGCGACGAGGCCGGCACTGATATAGCCTTCGAAAAGGCCCACCGGGTGGTGCAGCTCGAGTTCGTCAACAACCGGCTGGTGGTAAACCCCATGGAACCGCGCGCCGCCACCGGCGACTACGACGCGGCCAGCGAGACCTTCACCCTCTACAGCGGCAACCAAGGCTCCCACCGTCTGGTGCCGCAGCTTTCCAAGCAGATCTTCAAGGTGCCGCAGGAGAAGATGCACGTGATCTCGCCGGACGTCGGCGGCAGCTTCGGCATGAAGATCTTCGTCTACCCGGAAACCGTTCTGGTGCTCTTCGCGGCGCGGCGCCTCGGCCGGCCGGTGCGCTGGAATGCCGACCGCAGCGAGGCCTTCCTCAGCGATTCCCACGGCCGCGACCACGTCACCCTGGCGGAACTGGCCGTCGACGAAGAGGCCCGCGCCCTCGGCATCCGGGTCACCACCACCGCCAACATGGGCGCCTATCTCTCCAACTTCGGCCCCTTCATCCCCACCGGCTGCTACGGGCCGATGCTGAGCGGCCTC
The DNA here is from genome assembly GCF_028289705.1 of Pelagibius sp. GTDB lineage: Bacteria > Pseudomonadota > Alphaproteobacteria > Kiloniellales > Kiloniellaceae > Pelagibius. The sequence continues at coordinate 57,406 of NZ_JANQOI010000020.1, read as the reverse complement.
TACACCATTCCCGTCGGCTATGCCGAGGTGACCTGCGTCTTCACCAACACCGTGCCGGTGGACGCCTACCGCGGCGCCGGACGGCCGGAAGCGGCCTATATGATCGAGCGGCTGATGGATGCCGCGGCCCGCGACCTCGGCCTGTCGCCCGACGAACTGCGCCGCCGCAACTTCATCGCGCCCGAGGCCCTGCCCTTCACCACCGCCTTCGGCCCGATCTACGACAGCGGGGACTTCGGGCGCATCATGGCCCGGGGCATGGCGGCGGCGGACTGGGAGAGCTTTCCCGCCCGGCGCGCCGAGGCCGCGGCCCGCGGCAAGCTGCGGGGACTGGGCCTTGCCACCTATTGCGAGGTCTGCGGCTCCAACGGCGAGGAGACCGCGCGCCTGAAGCTGCGCGAGGACGGCGGCGTCACCCTGTGGATCGGCACCCAGTCCAACGGCCAGGGGCACTTCACGGCCTACACCCAGCTTCTCGCCGACAAGCTGGGGCTGGAGCCGGCGCAGATCGAGATCCACCAGGGCGATTCCTGGGACCTGCCCCAGGGCGGCGGCACAGGCGGCTCGCGCTCTCTGCTCATGGGCGGACGGGCGCTCGACGGCGCGGCCGACAAGGTGATCGAACGGGCCCGCAAGCTGGCCGGCCATCTGCTGGAAGCCGCGGAGGCCGACATCGAGTTCGCCGAGGGCGTCTTCACCGTCACCGGCACCGACAAGCGCGTCAGCCTCACCGAGGTGGCACGGGCCAGCCACGGCGACACCGCACTGCCGGAGGAGATGCAGGAGCCCATCGACGATCAGCACCACGTCGTCGCCGGTCCCCAGACCTTCCCCAACGGCTGCCACGTCTGCGAGCTGGAGGTGGACCGGGAAACCGGCGTGGTGCGCGTTGTGCGTTACGTCGTGATGGACGACTTCGGGGTCGTGGTGAACCCGCTGCTGGCCGCCGGTCAGGTGCACGGCGGCACCGCCCAGGGCATCGGCCAGGCGCTGCTGGAACACACGGTCTACGACGAGATGGGCCAGCTCCTCACCGGCTCCTTCATGGATTACTGCATGCCGCGGGCCGACGACATCCCACCCATCGAACTGACCATGCTGGAGGACACGCCCTGCGTGACCAACGAGATGGGCGTGAAAGGCGCCGGCGAGGCCGGGGCCATCGGTGCCTGCCCGGCGGTCATCAATGCCCTGGTCGACGCGCTCTCGCCCCTGGGCATCCGCCACATCGACATGCCGGCGACGCCGCTGAAGGTCTGGCAGACCATTCAGAGCGCCGAACGGCAGAGGGCGGCGGAGTGAGCGACGGCAAGGAGAACGGCGCCCTCGCCGAAGGGGCCGAGGAGATGAGCGAGGACGACTTCCTCGCCACCCTGCAGCTGATCGCCGAGCGGGCCGGCAAGATCATTCTCGCCTACTACGTCGAGGGCGAAGAAGTCGAAGTCCGCCAGAAGGACGACGCCTCCCCGGTCACCGAGGCCGACGAGGCGGCGGAGACCTTCATTCTCGGTGCCCTCAACACCCTGACCCCGGACATTCCAGTGGTCGCCGAAGAGGCCATGGCGGCGGGCGAGGTGCCGGTGATCGACGGCAACCGCTTCTGGCTGGTCGATCCGCTGGACGGCACCAAGGAGTTCATCTCCCGCAACGGCGAGTTCACCGTGAACATCGCCCTCATCGAAGACGGCGAGCCGCTGGCCGGCGTGGTCCACGCCCCGGCCATGGCGATGACCTGGGCCGGCATCTGCGGCGAGCGCGAAGACGGCAGCCGCGGTAGCGGCCGGGCGGTCTTCGCCAACACCGATCAGCCGGTAATGGACATCCGCGCCCGCAAGATTCCGGAAGAGGGCGCCGTCGTGGTCGCCAGCCGCCGCCACGGCTCCGGCGGCGAGTTGGAAGCTTTCCTAAGCCGTTACAAGGTGGCCGAAAAGGTCAGCGCCGGCAGTTCGCTGAAGTTCTGCCTCGTCGCCTCCGGCCGTGCCGATCTCTATCCACGGTTCGGCCGCACCATGGAGTGGGACACCGCCGCCGGCCACGCCGTCCTGCTGGCCGCCGGCGGCCAGGTCTACACCCTAGAGGACGAGCCCCTGCACTACGGCAAGCCCGACTTCGAAAACCCTTACTTCTACGCGGTGGGTGAGGAATGAACAGTTACCAGCGCCTACAGAGCCTTGGACCTACACCTCAAGCGACTGTTGAGTGGTTTCGTCCAGCCGAATGATGCCGACAAGCAACCAAGTTTTGGGAAATCGCGAATGTGTGCCCATTGCAAAAGCCATTCCCGCTGAAACGTACTGCTGATTGAAGATTGTGCTCATTCTCTCAAGCGCAGTCGCCGACCCGTGCCTCCTCTCCAATCTGAAATAGGTGGCCGAAGTCTCCCAATCGTCGCAAGTCGCAGTGTGGGGCTGTCCGTCAGCGGAGCGATAGCGAAACTTGAACTCAAAGGGACAGGGAACCAGGGGCCGCTTGTCATCAGCAAAGAACGAGAGTTGGCTCGCGGCCGCCTGATACTCCTTTGATTGCTGCTCGAGCTTTTCTGGCGACTTCTCCTCCCAATAAAACCAACTCTCCTTTGGGCGAATCAGTACCAGTGTCTCTCCCGCTTCCTCCGCCTCCAAGACAGATTGCCTGACAATCCGCTGTAGAAAGGTGTGCCGTTCCTTTTGAACGAGTTTGTGGAGAACTCTAATGCTGTTCTCCTGGACATGGCGACTCTCCGGGCGCCGATCGCTCTTTGGAGATCGCCAGTTGTACTCGATCCAATCCCAGCGATTGAATTTTCTTTCTTTGTCAAGTGACCGGAAGCTTACCGGGAATAGCCTGCGCCACTCACCGTTAATCGTCACTCCGGCACAGCAAACGGTTTCGCCGTGCTTATCGCCCACATGCGGCAACGCCTTCACCAGCACTAGGACTCTTTCCGGACCCAGAACGCTGGCCAACACGAGTGGCGTCCTTGTTCACCCAAAGATGAATAACCTTTGATTCCATACTATCAGAAATCATACTCGCAACAATGCTACGATGGCAGTTCGACGGATCGCGCTCAAAACACATGAGGCACACGCGCTCCTGAGCCAGTTGAGCCTTGAGCTTTTCGAGATCGGTGCGTGCCTCTTCGCTTCTCATGTGTTTCGCAAATATCTGACGGAACTCCCTTAGGTTCCCAGCGCGCGCAGCATCGCGTCCCGGTTTCGGGTCTCCCAACCCTCTCAAGTGGAGGTATTGAATGCCAGCTTCAGCCAAAGCAGACGACAACGCGGTCTTGGCAAAACCCCTCCGTCTTGAAATCGGCAACTCCCTGACGTCGACGAGCAGGCTGATCCTGGCCGCATGCAAAACCGCAATGAAGTCGTCGATATCAGCGCCTTCGTAACCGATCGTAGCGAACTCAGTCACGTCAGCCTCCCCCACAGCGAATCCGTCGCCAATGGAATCAGGAACGCTTAGAGGAGACAACCCTTAACGCAGGAACACCCGCTAACCCGCGTGGCGCAGGACTTCCTTGGAGAGGGCGCGGATTTCCTGGGCGGCGCGGCCGCGGGGTTGCATTTCGGTGACGCCCAGGCCCTGCAGCATGGCGCCGGCGAAGCCGACCCGGTTGCCGATGCGCGCGCGGGCGATCTTGGCGCCGTAGTCCTTGATCTCGGCCACCATGTCTTCGGTGAGATTGGCGCGCGGCGGCACCCGGTTCAGCACCAGCAGCACCGGCGCCCGCTCCTTCTGGGCCAATTCCAGGGTCGGCTGGGTGGCCCAGACATCCATCGGCGAGGGCTGCACCGGAACGATCACCAGATTGGCGTTGCGCACCGCAATGCGCGCTTCCGTCTCCGCATGGGGCGGGGAGTCGACGATCACCACGTCGTGGGCGCGCTTCAGACGATCGATCTCGCCGGCCAGTTTCCAGCCGCCCACGGCACTCACCGTCAGGCCCGAGTCGTCGCCGAAGTATTCCTGGCGCAGGGCATGCCACATGGTGAGCGACTGCTGCGGATCGATGTCCGCAACTGCCACGCGCTTTTTGCTTTGAGTCAAAGCTACCGCGAGATTGGCCGCGAGAGTCGTCTTGCCGGCACCGCCTTTTTGCTGCGCCACGGTAAGAATCAAAGCGGCCATGCCCCCCATCCGCGCGTTCGTTGACCTGGGCCAAGTTTGCACATGCAAAAACACGAACGCAAGCGGCGGAACCCCGCCACTTTTCTCACAATTGGAGTCTTGACCAGACCAGTCAAAGAGTCGCAAGCTGTTCACACGTGGCCGGAAAACCGGTGACGATATAGCCGCCGCAAAGCCTGTGCGGTGACTCGGCAGGAGGTTCCCGAAAAACCGCGGTAGGAACCGATCCTGAACTGACGAGAGCAAAGGGAACCGGGGCCAAATGCCCCGGTTTCGTCATGTCAGGAACAGGCAATTTCGCCAGATGCTGTGTGCCCTGCGTGGTCGCAGGGCGGTGCGGTCCGGGCGCGCCCGGCCGCGACTTTGTGCTATAGGCAGGACTGCCGTTCGCAGTGGCGCGCGGTCTCGTGAACGGAACCGCGCAGAGCTGTCCATAGGCCCGTGCAAAAGAACAAAACGAATATAGAAGACCTTCTCTCGGAGACCCGGCATCCGACAGTCCGTCCCGCGGAGGATAGGAGCTTCGAAGAAGCGGCGGGGATTCTGCGGGCCGGCGGCCTGGTTGCCTTTCCGACGGAGACGGTCTACGGGCTGGGGGCGGACGCCACCTCCGATGCCGCGGTCACGCGAATCTTCGAGGCCAAGGCGCGGCCGCGCTTCAATCCGCTGATCGTCCATTTCACCGATGTTGCTGCGGCTGGCGAAGAGGTGGTCTTCGACGCGCGGGCGGAAGCGGTGGCGGAGCGTTTCTGGCCGGGGCCCCTCACCCTGGTGCTGCCGCGCCGCGCCGGGAGCCGGCTTTCCCTGCTCTGCAGTGCCGGCCTCGACACCCAGGCGGTGCGCCTGCCCGCTCACCCGATCGCCCAGCGCCTGCTGGCCGAAGCGGACCTGCCCCTGGCCGCGCCCAGCGCCAACGCCTCCGGGCGCATCAGCCCGACCCGGGCGGACCACGTGGCCGAGTCTCTCGGAGGCCGCGTGCCCCTGATCCTAGACGGCGGCCCCTGCGCCGTCGGGCTGGAGTCCACGGTGTTGGACCTCTCCACCGCGACCCCCACCGTCCTGCGCCCCGGCGCCGTGACGGCCGAGGATCTGGGCGCGCTCTTGGGACCTCTGGCTGAGCCGGCGGCCAATCCGGCGGTGAAGGCGCCGGGCATGCTGAGCAGCCACTATGCGCCGGATAAGCCTTTGCGTCTCGGCGCCGAAACGATTGCGCCCGACGAGGCTTTGCTTGCCTTCGGGCCCGAGGCGCCGGACGGTGCTGCCGTGACGCTGAACCTCAGCGCCGGCGGCAACCTCGCCGAAGCCGCAGCCAACCTCTTTGCGTTTCTGCGCAGGCTCGACGAAAGCGCGGCCCGGGGCATAGCCGTCATGCCCGTTCCGGACGAGGGCCTGGGGACCGCCATCAACGACCGCCTGCGCCGCGCCGCGACACCCCGCTCCGAACCCCAGATCTGACCCGCCACAGACTCGCAACGGTCGGCCCGCTGCTTTAGATTGCTCTCCATGGATGGACCCCAGCCTGCCCCCAGCGAACTCGATGATCTCCGCCAGCGCCTGACCGCGGTGCTGGGGGAGAAGGGCGTGGTGAGCGATGCCGAGAGCCTGGCGCCGCATCTCGCCGAACAGCGGGGCCGCTACCAGGGGACGACCCCCTTCATGCTGCGCCCCGCCGACACCGCCGAGGTCTCGGCCGCCGTCACCCTCTGCGCCGAGGCGGGCGTGCCGCTGGTGCCCCAGGGCGGCAACACCGGTTTGGTGGCCGGGGCCGTGCCCTTCGCGGAACACGGCGGCATCCTCATCAGTCTCGGGCGCATGAACCGGGTGCGCCGGGTCGACCCGACGGACTACTCCATCACCGTCGAAGCCGGCTGCATCCTGCAGGCCGTGCAGCAGGCGGCCGAAGAGGTCGACCGGCTGTTCCCGCTCAGCCTGGGGGCGGAGGGCTCCTGCCAGATCGGCGGCAACCTCTCCACCAACGCCGGCGGCATCCATGTGCTGCACTACGGCAACGCGCGCGATCTGGTGCTGGGCCTGGAGGTGGTCCTGCCCGACGGGCGGATCTGGGACGGCCTCACTGCCCTGCGCAAGGACAACACCGGCTACGACCTGAAGCACCTCTTCGTCGGTGCCGAAGGCACCCTTGGCATCATCACCGCCGCCACCCTGAAGCTCTTTCCCCGTCCGCGGGAGACGGCGGTGGCCTTCGTCGCGGTTCCCGATCCGCAGGCCGCCGTGGAGCTGCTGGCGCGCAGCCGCAGCGCCTCCGGCGACCAACTGACAGCCTTCGAACTGATCCCGCGGATCGGCCTGGACTTCGCCATGCGCCACGTGGAGGGAATCGAAGACCCCCTGGCCGCGCCGTCGGACTGGTACGTGTTGATGGAACTGGCCGGCGGCAAGGCGGACGGGGGCTTGCGCGGCGTGCAGGAGGATCTGCTCGCCGCCGCCTGCGAGGACGGCCTGGTGCTGGACGCCGCCCTCGCCGCCAACGAACGCCAGGCCGCCGCCTTCTGGCGCATCCGCGAGGGGCTGGTGGAGGGCCAGCGGTTCGAGGGCGGCTCCATCAAGCACGACGTCTCGGTATCGGTCTCCAAGGTGCCGGAGTTTCTCGACAAGGCACTGGCCTTGGTCCACGACATGATCCCTGGCATCCGCCCGGTGCCTTTCGGCCACCTGGGCGACGGCAACATTCACTTCAACCTCTCTCAGCCGGAAGACGCCGACCGCGCCGCCTACCTGGCCCGCTGGGACGAGGTCAACCACGCGGTCCATACGCTGGTGGTGGGGCTGGGCGGGTCCATTTCCGCCGAGCACGGCATCGGCTTCATGAAGGTGGGCGAGAACGCCCACTTCAAGTCGGAGCTGGAGATCGAGATGATGCGCCGGGTGAAAACCGCCCTCGACCCGCGCAACCTGATGAACCCGGGCAAGGTGATCGCACCGTAGCGCCTGACCCGAAACGAGACCTTATCCGTCAAAGAATTCCCACGCCCCAACCTACCAAACTGTCATTGCCGGGCTTGTTCCGGCAATCCATCGAGGTCCGGGTCTCGGTCTTTCCATGGACCGCCAAAGAAGCCAAAAGGGGGACAAGCCCGAGGGTGACGATGTGGGGAGGGACGGCACCGGGAAAGCCTTGAAATCACGGCATTCGTTTCGAGTCAGGCTCTGGGCGGCTTCCACCGTCGGAGCGTCAGCGCGTCTCGAACTGCCTGCGGTACTCCTCCGGCAACTCCAGTTCGAAGGCCTCTGTCAACGCCTTCACGTCGGCATAATCCGTCTCGTCGAGTTCGTAACCGCTGTGGGACTGGACCTGGAAGGCGGGGGAGGTGCAGCGCACCGCCAGGCCGTCGACGACGCCCCGCCCCCGCAGGGCCTCGGCGGGGTAGTTTCCCTCGCCGCGCTCCGGTGGGCCGTAGAGCCCGTTGCCGGCGGCGTCGAGAACGATGACATGGAGATCGATCTCGCGGCCCTCGCCGTCGCCCAGGGCGAAGTTCCAGGGGCGCGTGTCGGCCCGTGGTGCCTCCCCGTATCCCCGCGCTTCGAGCCAGGCGACCAGGGTCTCCAGATCCTTCTGCTGCACCACGATGTCGAGGTCGCTGTGGGGCCGCGTCTGGCGCCCGAGCAGCGCGTCCACGCCCCAGCCGCCGTCGAGCCAGATCTCGATCCCCAGGCCCTGCATCGCGCGATAGAAGGCGGTCACGTCGGAGGCGGTCATCTCCCCCTTTGGCGATTGGTCGTCCACAATCCTCACCTGATGGCGCGAACTGCCGGGCCGACGCGCTACGACAACTTCGCGCCCGCCAGCGCCGTGCCTTCTACCCGCGCCTTGATCTTGGCGAAGGCGGTGGCCCGGGCCATGGCGACGTCGTCGCCGAAGGGCGAGAAGCCGCAGTCGTCGGTGGTGCCGAAACGCTCGCCTTTCAGATGCTCGGCCGCCTCCAGAATGCGGTCGCGGGCGGTCTCCGCCGTTTCGACCTCCGTGTCGCAAGGGTCGATGACACCGATGAAGGTCGTCTGCTGCGCCCCGCGCTCGCGTTGAATGATGTCGAGCACCCGCGGCCGGTCCGCTTCGCTGGCCATCTGGATGTAGAAGCGCCCGGCCCTCATCTGGAAGAGGTCCGGCAGCAGCTCCGCATAGTCGACATCGGCGGAATGGGTGGAGTTCTGGTCGCCGCCGGGGCAGGTGTGCACGCCGATCTTCGCGCGCTCGGCCTCCGAGAAACGGTCCAGCACCGCGTTGTTCAGATCGACGAACTGCCGCAGCAGCCCGCGGGAGGGGTCGAGCTTGCAGGCCAGACGCCCTTCGGTGAAATCGATCTGCACGATCTCGGCGCCGGCCTCGAAGGCCGAACGAATGTCCTTTTCACACTCGCCGACAAGATCCTCGATGAACTGCTCGCGGGTATAGTCCACGAGGCCGTCCTGCGGATAGATCAGGCTCAGTGCCGAGGGGGCGATCACCGCCTGCTTCAGCGGCAGAGCGGTGTGGCGGCGGGCCTGGGTCACATAGGCGCCGGTGTAGTTGGCATAGCGAAACGGTCCCGCCGTCAGGCGCGGCAGTTGGCGGGTATGCCCGTCGGCGAAGGGGATGACCACCCCGTCGGGCGCGAGATTGGTCAGGCCCTCCAGCGGATAGGTGGCGAAGCTCGACTTTGATTGCTCGCCGTCGGAAATGATGGGCGAGCCGGTGGCCGCCATTTCGGCGATGGTCTCTGCGACCGCCCGGTCGACGACTGCGGCGAAGTCGTCCGCGGTCAGGCGTCCCCCTTGGAGATCGCCCGCGGCGTCGATCAGATACTGCGGACGGGGCACGCTGCCGACCCCTTCGGTTTGGATGTCCATTCTGCCTAGGCCTCCCTGTTTTGACTGCTGTCCCCACTCTGCCACAGGGCGGGCGGCCTGTCGCCTCACCGCCGTTGAAAGGCGATGCATCATGGGCGTGGTGAAGGTGTTCGCAGCCCGGCGGCGCTGCGCCAGCTTGCCAGGACGATCCCCGCCGCAATGGCGGCGATGCCCAGACCGTGGAAGGGTTGCAGGCGCTCGCCCAGAAAGACGAAGGCGAAGACCGCGGCGCAGACCGGAACGACATGCATGAACAGCCCGCCGGTGTTGGGGCCCAGCACCTCGATGCCGCGGTTGAAGGCGAGGAAGGCCAGCAGGGAGGCGAAGACGACCACATAGGCAACGGTGGCCAGGGATTCCGGCGTCACCGGCATGGCGCGAACAGCCAGACTCTCCCAAAGATAGACTGGCAGCAGCATGACGATCGCCATCACCATGGTCGCAATCAGCAGAGACTGCGGATGCAGCTCCTGCGGGCGATGCTTTACGAGGACCGTGTAGACCGACCAGGTGAAAACGGCGATCAGCATGATGAGATCGCCCTTGTTGAAGGCGATGGAGAGCAGTGACTCGGGCGCGCCGCGCGTGACGATGACCGCGACGCCGAAGAGCGAGACAACGATGGCAACGACCAGGCGCAGGGTGATCGGCTCGCGGTAAATCGCCCAGGACAACAGCGGCACCAGCACCGGACAGATGGCCATCAGCAGGGCCGCGTTGGTGGCCGTCGTGAAGTTGACCGAAAGATAGAGGGCGGTGTGGAAGGCGGCCATGCCGAAGAAAGCAAGCAGCGCCAGGAAGCCCCAGTGGCGGCGGATCGCCGCCCGGTCGCGCCGAACATGCGCCAGCGCGAAGGGCAGCAGGATCAAGAAGGCCAGGAGCCAGCGCCAGAAGCTCAGTGCCACCGGCGGCACCTCGGCGGAAACCGCCCGGCCGATGGTGATGTTGCCGCCCCAGCAGGCCGACGCGAAGGCCAGCAAAGCGGCCGCCAGCAGCGGCGACAGGGATCGGGATTGAGCGTGACGGGTCATCGGGTCAATGGGGCCCTTCGGGTGGTTCATCCCGGCGGTCTGCGGATCGGTCGAGTGGGTTGTTTGGAGAAATTGCCGAGAGGCCAGCGGTGAAGGCCCCGCATGAAAGTGATGACTTGGAGCGCCGGCCTAGTCGAGCTTCTTGCCGTCGAGATCGCGGGCGGCCTTTTCGCGCTCCGCCTCGCTCTCCTTGCGTTGGGGTTTGCTGCGGCCGAAACGCACCCGATTGGCCTCGGCCTTCGCCGCCTTTTCCTCACGGGCCCGGCGCTTCTTTGCCTGCCGCAGATTGATGATTTCCGCCATGGCGGAAGTCTAGGCCATCGCAGCGACCGCGTCAGCGAGAAATGGGCTCAATCAAAGACTTTCGAAACATCTCTTGGCTTTGGCTCGGGCCTCAGCCGGAATCCATAGGCGACGATCCAACCCAGAAGACCGCCCGCCGCTCCGACAGCGCCGAGGAACATGAGGCCATAGTCCAGAGACAATTCACCCTGGGAGTCGCGGCCCAGAAGGACGAGGTGGGTCCAGAAATCATCCGATCCGCCAAGTATTGCCGCTGGACCGACCAAGAACGCGTAGCCCGTGAGGATTGCCCACCACAACCTGAGCTGTGAGACGCTGGCCAGGAGCGCATAGACCGGAACGAACAGGAAAATCCCTGCGAAGAACGCAACGCCAACGCCCATAGCAAAGATCATTGGAAGAAAGGCGGTATCGTTGGGGAAACGCAATCCGAGGAACAGCGGTATCGCAACGACGGCAAATCCCGCGCCCGCCATGTAGCCATAGAGGGCCCGCTTGGGCTCCGGCCGGTATCCGCCCGGTGCTTCGACGGTCTGGGTCATGCGCCTTCGCTAGTCCTCATCCGCCAGGATCTGGGCCACGATTCTCCTCAGCTCGTCATAGCCCGGCTTCTCTTCGAAGAAGGCGTAGGTCGAGTGCATGTTCCGATCGTATCGGTCAAGATGGTAGATGCGTTTGTTGCGCGGCAAGGTGCCCATCTCCCACTGAATCTCATTGGTCGCCTGGTAGCTCCCCAGGGAGATGACGAAGACCTCGTAGCCCGCGTCGTCGACGACGGAGAAGCTGTAGAAAACCGGGTGAGAGCCCTTCGGCTCGAAGTATTCGAAGGCAAAGACCGTCTTGCCTGCGATTTTCGCCTGCTCGCGGCAATAGCGGTCAGCCATTCGCAGATCGTGGTCCGCCAGCACTTCCGCCCTTGCCGAAAACAGCGCTTCTCGCTCGCGATCGCGCGCGGCCAGATCACCAAGCGCTTGATGGGCCTGTATCACCTTCGCCCGCCCGCGCCAGTCCACGTGATAGTGCTGGCGATAGAGCGACCAGTACCCGAGGGCCTCTTCATGCGCGCCGATGGCGGCATTGGCGATGCCGAGATTCCACAGCACCGCCTGATCGTGGGGATAAGCGGTGGCCGCGCGTTCGAAGAAGGGGATAGCGGCTTCGTGTTCGCCGGCCGAGGCAAGTTCGGCGCCCCGGGAGAATGCAGCCTCCGGCGTCATGTCAGTCTGCGCCAAAGCAGATTGAGCAAGTATCAGAACGCTGGCGAACGCCAAGACCAGCGAACCCATGCGGAGGCCGGAGAACTTCCTCATAACGTCCGAACGCCCTCCTCTTCCGCCGGACCTATCACACTGCGGCCCACCTGTTGCGCAGCGGCATGCCAGACTCCGCGCATCGGAAGCCGTTTCGCCGCAACGTCCGCTTATTGCAGATATTCACTCTATCCAAATGTGCAAGAGAAGCCTCCTCCCCCTTGAACTCTTGGTTGCGCCTACAATGACTGTGTAGGCAGCGCACGCTCGGTATGGGGTGAGTGCGTTTACCTAGGTGTTGCCGAGTTCCTTGTGGGCCTAGACCTCTTGGTCTCCGATGCTGTAATGCCTTTAGGCTTGGTTCGCGTCCCGCAGTTCGACCACTGCCTGCCGTTGCCAAGGGGGCGCCGCCGCTCCAGTTTTTCTGTAGAATGAAGGGATAAGAACGTCCCCGCCGTCCCTGCCCCCTTGGGCCCGGCGGTCAAGCGTTTGCCTGTTTGCATCCGGGAGATGCCAAGACATGACCTATGCCGCGCCGCTCGCCGATCTGCGCTTCGCCCTCCATGCCATCGCCGACATGCCCGGGATTGCCGGGCTGCCCGGCTATGAGGAAGCGACGCCCGATCTGGTGGATGCGATTCTCGAGGAGGCCGGTAAGCTGGCCGGGGAGGTGCTGGCGCCGCTCAATCACCCCGGCGACCGCGAGGGCGCGGTCTTCGAAAACGGCGTGGTGCGCACGCCCCACGGCTTCCGCGACGCTTATGCCCGGTTCGTCGAGGGTGGCTGGAACGCCCTGCCCTTCGACCCGGACTACGGTGGCCAGGGCATGCCCTGGACCCTGGCCTCGGCGGTGCAGGAAATCTGGCAGGCCGCCAACCTGAGCTTCGGGCTCTGCCCGCTGCTCACCGCCGGTGCGGTCGAGCTGCTGCAGGCCCACGGCAGCGCGGCGCAAAAGGAAATCTACCTGCCGAAGATGATCTCCGGGGAGTGGACCGCCACCATGAATTTGACGGAGCCGCAGGCCGGCTCCGACGTCGGTGCCCTCAAGACCAGGGCCGTGCCCAACGGCGACCACTACCTGATCACCGGCCAGAAGATCTACATCACCTTCGGCGAGCACGACTTCGCGGAGAACATCGTCCACATGGTGCTGGCACGCCTGCCCGACGCGCCCGCCGGCACCCGGGGCATCAGTCTTTTCCTGGTACCGAAGTACCTGACGAACTCCGACGGCTCGCGGGGTCCGCGCAACGACCTGCGCTGTGTCTCCATCGAACACAAGCTGGGCGTCAGGGCCTCGCCCACCGCGGTCATGGCCTATGGCGATTCCGGCGGTGCCATCGGCTATCTAGTGGGCGGGGAAAACAAGGGCATGGCCTGCATGTTCACGATGATGAACAACGCCCGCCTGGCTGTCGGCATCCAGGGCGTGGCGATCGCCGAGCGGGCCTATCAGCAGGCCCGTGCCTATGCTTTCGAGCGGGTACAGAGTCGTGCATTGACCGGGGATGATGGGGCCGTCGCCATTGTCCGCCATCCCGACGTGCGGCGCATGTTGGCCACCATGAAAGCGAAGACCGAGGCGGCTCGGGCCGTCGCGCTGATGACCGCCGCGGCGCTGGACCGCGCCAAGCAGGAGCCGGAGGACAGCGAACGCAGCCGCCAACACGCCCTGCTGGATCTGCTCATTCCGGTCGCCAAGGCCTGGTGCACCGATATCGGCTGCGAGGTCGCCAACCTGGGCATTCAGATCCACGGCGGCATGGGTTTCATCGAAGAGACCGGTGCCGCGCAGCACTACCGCGATGCCCGTATCCTGCCGATCTACGAGGGCACCAACGGCATCCAGGCGCTGGATCTCTTCACCCGCAAGCTGCTGCGCGACGGGGGCGCGGCCATGAACGCGCTGCTGGCGGACTTGCGCGCCGGCCTGCCCGCGGCCAACGGCAACGCCGCACTTGGCACGCTGCGCCGGCCCCTCGGCGACGGCCTGGATCACCTGGAACGGGCCACCGGCTGGATGCTGGCCGAGGGTGGAGAGTCCCTGGAGCGCGGGGCCGCGTCGGCCACGCCCTACCAGAGCCTCTTCGGCGTGGTCCTGGGCGGCTGCCTGCTGGCCAAGGCTGCCGGCGAGGCCGCACAGCAGGCCGCCGACGGGACCGGAGACCCCGGCTACCTCGACGGCAAGGTCAAGACGGCGCGGTTCTATGCCGAGAACCTGCTGGGCGAGTCGGCGGCCCTTGCCGCCGCCGTCACCGGCGGGGCTGACAGCCTGCTCGCTCTGTCCGACGAACAGCTTTGAGTGTCGCCGGGGGTGATCGGCGCAAAAAAATTGCCCGGTGTCGGGAGTGAACGACACCGGGCAGATAGCGGGTACACTTGTTCGGATTGCCTCCGAATGCCCGCAACCGGTCCAACTGGGCTAAGACCGGTTCCGCCGCTCGGGAGGCCAAGAGTTATGGTGGGGACCACCTCCCAATCCGCGGCTATGGACGCGAAGCTAGCAATCCGATGGTTCCGCCTCCTTGATGCAGATCAATATATAAGAATCCTCTTGTATGAGCAATGAGACCCGAATCCTCGGTCCCTGCCCGATCTGCGGCCGCGACATGATCGAGGGGCCGAGTGTGGACCGTCACCACTGGGTGCCGCGGACCAAGGGCGGGCGCGAGGCCGTGCCGCTGCATCTGATCTGCCACCGGATGATCCATCGGCTTTTCGACGAGAAGGCCCTGGCTGAGCGCTATGCCGATCCGGCCGCCCTTCGCGATCACCCGGAGATGCGGCGCTTTGTCGCGTGGGTGCGCCGCCAGCCGCCGGAATACGTGGACTGGCCGCGCAGCCCGCGCAAGCGGGGACGCAGGGCCGGCCGCTAGCCCGCATGTCTCACCACCTCCACGGTCTGCGTCGCGTAGAGGCGTTCGCCCCGCAAGGAGCGGTCCGAAAAGCGTAGCGGAGACTACGGTTGAGGACCGCGACGCCGCGAACGGACGCCTCTACGCGACCCTGTGGGCGGTGCCGTGCTGGCGACAGGCTGCGTCAAGCCGCTTACCCGATGCCCCACATCGCGCCGCGCGGCTTTCCTGTCCTGTCGACAGCGCGGCACCGCGCAGACCATGGAGGTGGTGAGAAATGCGGGCTAGCCCACAACCGAGGTTCCGGTTGATCTCGGCGCCCGGCCCCGACACCATGCGCCCTGGCCCGGCCCATGGGCCCGGGGCGAGTGCACAACAAGAACAAGATGCGGAGGGGGGACGCGATGGCCGCCGACGGCGACACGATCCTTGCAATCGATCAGGGAACCACCAGCACGAGGGCGATCCTCTTCTCGGCCGCGGGGCGCCCGCTCGCCCAGGCCCAGGAAGAACTGCCCCAGCACTTCCCGCAGTCCGGCTGGGTCGAACACGACGTCGAGGACATCTGGCGCCACACGCTCGCCGTCTGCAAGGGCGCCGTCGCGGCGGCGGGCAAGTCCATGGACGCGGTGACGACCATCGGCATCACCAACCAGCGGGAGACGACGGTCATCTGGGACCGGGAGACCGGCGAGGCCATCCACAAGGCGATCGTCTGGCAGGACCGCCGGACCTCCGACTTCTGTCAGGAGCTGCGCGCTGGCGGCGCCGAAGATCTGGTGCGGGAGCGCACGGGCCTGCTGCTGGACCCCTACTTCTCGGGCACCAAGATCACGTGGCTGCTAGACAACGTGCCCGGCGCGCGGGCAAGGGCCGAGCGCGGCGAGCTCGCCTTCGGCACTATGGACTGCTTCCTGCTCTGGCGTCTGACAGGCGGGCGGGTGCACGCCACCGATGCGACCAATGCGGCCCGGACCCTGATCTTCGACATCAAGCGTCAGGTCTGGGACAGCGATCTTCTGGAGCTGCTGCGCATTCCCGAGAGCCTGTTGCCGGAAGTGCGCGACAGCGATGCCGACTTCGGCACGACGGAGCCCGGACTCCTCGGCGCGGCCCTGCCCATCGGCGGGATCGCCGGCGACCAGCAGGCGGCAACCGTGGGCCAGGCCTGCTTCGAGGCCGGCATGATGAAGTCCACCTACGGTACCGGCTGCTTTGCGCTGTTCAACACCGGCGCCGATCTGGTGCTCTCGCAGAACCGGCTGCTTTCCACCATCGCCTACCGGCTGGGCGGCCAGACGACCTATGCGTTAGAGGGCAGCATCTTCGTTGCCGGCGCGGCCGTGCAGTGGCTGCGCGATGCGATGAAGATCATCGGTTCCGCCGCGGAGACCGAAGCGCTCGCCAAGGCCGCCGACAACAAGCAGCGCATCTATCTGGTGCCCGCGTTCACCGGCCTCGGTGCCCCCTACTGGGATGCCGAGGCGCGCGGTGCGGTCTTCGGCCTGACCCGCGCCAGCGGACCGGCGGAGCTGGCGCGGGCGGCCCTGGAAGCGGTCTGCTATCAGACCCGCGACCTTCTGGAGGCGATGCGCGCTGACGGGGCCACGGGCCTGGAGGCGCTCAGGGTCGACGGCGGCATGGTCGCCAACGACTGGATGCTGCAGATGCTGGCGGACATCCTGGGGGTCGCGGTGGAGCGCCCGCAGGTGCCGGAGACCACCGCTCTCGGCGCGGCCTATCTGGCCGGCCTGAGCCGCGGCCTGTTCGGCGATCTCGACGCCGTCGCCGGACAGTGGCAGCGCGATGCCCGCTTCGAGCCCCAAATGGCCGAAGCCGACCGCGAGGAGCGCTATGCCGGCTGGCTCGACGCCGTCGTACGGGTGAGGACGACCGGTTGAAACGTGACTGGAGGCCGGAGCAGAGGTCTGCGGCGGGCTGGATTTCCTTAACCGCGGCGGCGTAGGATTTGATCCGAGAGGTGCCCGCCGGAGACAGAAGAGCTCGGCGGAGGGCAGGAAAGGGAGCCGCATGGAGACGGTCCGCCTGAAAATCGACGAGATCTACGTTCCGGCGAAGCGCAAGGCGACGCTGAAAGAGGAAACCGTGGACGCGCTGGCTCAGAGCATCCTGGAGGAAGGCCTGAAGCTGCCCATCTCCGTGCGCCAGGGCAACGGGCGCTACGTCCTGCAGGAAGGGCTGCACCGGCTGGAGGCCTGCCGCGCCCTCGGCGAAGACTCCATCGAAAGCATCATCGTCCGCGCCCGGCAGTACTGAGGCGGCGGCGCACCCGCTAACAGTCGGTGTCGATCCAGGCGGGCCCGCTGAAACAGTGCCCTTTGTGCCATGGTTCCAGGCGGTCATGGCTGATCGTGAAGCGCACAAGGCCAGGGTAGTTGTGCTCAAACTCGTCGATCAGCACCTGGGTCATGGCAAATCGGTTTTCGCATTCTTTGGCAAAGGCAATGCGAAAGAAGGGAGGCTGATCGTCCAGGCCCAAGTAGATAAGGTTGGCTAGGGCTCCACGAGGCAAGGCCTCTCGATAACGACGCCCCCCAATCCCCGTAACGAGCAATGCTACGGTCTTCTCTTCAATCCAGTCTTCTTGAATGTAATCCAGGTCAACGCGCACCAAACAGTCGCTGCGGGTGTATTTCGGGCCGGCCCTCCAGATCAGCAAGTCGAAACCGAGCAGGACGAGCCCGCCCAGCACGAGCACCAAGGCGCCCGCGAGGGCGAGCGACGTCCGGCCACCGGGACGCAGGAAGCGCCTCATTGCAACTCGTGGACCCGCAGGAAGGGGGCGGCGGAGTTGGCGTTATTGGCGGACTGAGGAGGAATCGTGACCACCGCCATGTAGCCGTGAGGGCTGCTGAATGGCGGCTGAAAGTCGCGCCTGCGGGGTTTGAACGGGAACAAGTGTCCACCGGCTTCTTCCGGCCGGAACCCCGGGCTCCGCAGTTGGGGAATGACGTTGCCCCCCTTGTCCAAGGCATACCAATCCACCGTGTATCGAATACCGTCGATGCCGAGGGTGTTGCTTACGGCATCGACGCTGATGCCGTTCTTTACGATGAACTCGTGCGTGCCAGAATCGAGGTCTGGAGAAATTGGCTTCTCGCTGCGCCTCGGTAGGCCAGAGGGTTGCGCCCTGTCGCCTTCGAATTCGTGTTCCTCATCGAAGTCTCCCAGGCCGCTTTCGGCCGGACCGGGCGCGCGCGCCAAGAAATCTCGCGGGCCTGCGACATCACTGTCGTTTTCGTCGAGAACTCGGGCCAACCGCCGGGCCGTGGCGCCTTTGGGCTTGATGATGGAATCCGCCTTCAGCCCTGCAGATTTCTGAAACCGCTTGATCGCCTGAAACATCTGTTCATCGGGCCAGGGTGTGAGACCTGACCGCGGCACCGCGTACAGACCGATTCGCGACAGAGCCCTTTTGGTGGTCCGGGTGTCTTCCGGCTCAACGGCCGAATTGCGGGCAACGGTTCCTTTCAAAGCGAGTTCTCTTGGCATTCCTTGGTGATCTCCTGGTTGGCATGACCCTCCCTAAGATGGAACATATCATGAACAATAAATCCACTCAAGCGCGTAAGTCCTTTGGATAGGCAATAGTGAGGATTGAGGTTCTTTCCCAGACGAAGTCTTAGGCCGCTTTAGACTCAGGCCAGGCCAAGCTGCGCCACCAGCAGGCCGATCAGGACCGGCAGCGGCAGCGAGAGGGCGAGGCGCTGCAGCGCCGGCCGGCGCCCGACGATGGGAATGTCCCAGACCAGCGTGCGGTTCAAGTTGAAGAGCAGCCAGGCGCAGACGAAGGCCATGATCTGAGGCGGGCCGGCCCCGACCTCCAGCGCCGCGCCGCCGATGGCAAAAGCCAGCATCGGCCCGCCGGGGATGAGCGCCCCGATCAGGCTGGCCAGCAACAGCCCCGCGAAGCCGGTGTCGCGGCCGACGAAGGCGGCGACCCACTCCGGCGGCACAAGGGCGGCAATGAAGCCGGCGCCGAGCACCGCCAGGATTAGCCGCGGCGCGATCATCTTGGCCTGCTCCCAGGCGATGCTGAGCGCTTCGGGAACGGCGCCTTCGCCGCGGCGCAGGGCCATGGCGCCGAGCACGGCAACCGCGCCGTAGAGCAGGACCGAGGCGATGAGAATGCTCATTCGGCGCCCCCCTGCTCTTCCGCGAGACCCTTGATCCGTCCGAACAACAGGCGTGCGAGCCAGCCCAGCAGCAGCGGCAGCAGCAGACAGATGGCGTAACGCAGCAGCACGAAGTCGTTGTCGAAGAACGACATCTCCCAGACCAGCGTGCGGTTGACGCTGAGCAGGGCCCAGCCGGTTACGAAGGCCGTCGCGGTGCCGATATCGGCCCCGGCGGTGCCGAGGGCGACGGCCAGCGGAAAAGTCATCATCGGACCGCCGGGCAGCAGGGCACCGGCCAGGGAGGCGAGCGCCAAGCCCTTGAAGCCGGAGCGCGAGCCCATCCAGCGGGCCACCTGTTCGCGGGGCAGCAGCACCGTCAGCAGGCCAGCCAGGAGCACGCCGGCCAGAACCTTGGGCGCGATGGCCAACAGCAGCCAGAGGTCGTCGCCGAGGACGGCCCAGAAGACCTCCGGGCCTTTCAGGGCATAACAAAGCGCCCCGGACACGACCGCGACAACGAGGACAATCAGCAAACCGGCGTCGGCCTTGCGCCGGCCCCGGGCTGGCGGTGGATTCGACAAATCCTGGACTCGTGAGCTGATTCGAAAGCGGGACGCCTAGTTTAGCACCCTGCCCGCCCCGGCTGCCATGCCATTGCCTTGACCCGGCCATGCGCGACCGGAAAGACGTCCCTTGCCGGCCGACGGCCTTTCGGCCGAGTTAGTCCGGGGGATGAGGTTTCGTTTAGCCGGCGGCGTAGCGGCTGACCGCCTCTTCGTTCCAGGCCACGCCGCTGCCGGGCTCGTCGCGGATCACAAGGCAGCCGTCCTCCACCAGCGCGGGCTGTTCCAGGATCGGCGCGGCTGTGTCCAGGTACTCCAGGAAGTGGGCCGTCGGCGTGACGGCGAGCAGATGCGCGCTGACCTCCGGCCAGATGTGGCTGGAAACCGGCAGGCCGGCGGCCTCCGCCAGGCCAGCCGCCTTCAGCCAGCCGGTCACGCCGCCGATCTTCATGACATCGAGCATCGCCAGATCCGAGGCCCGCGCGGCAACGGCCTTCTCCATGTCCGGCAGGCCCCACCAGTTCTCCCCGGTCTGGACCGGCGTCCGCGCCGCCGCGGCGACCTTTGCATGGCCGATCAGGTCCTCGGCGGGTACCGGCTCCTCGATCCAGGTGACGCCCTCTTCATCGAGGACCGCCGCACGCCTGACCGCTTCGGGCACGGTGAGGGACTGGTTGTAGTCGACCATGATCGCCATCTGCGGGCCGGCCGCCTGGCGGGTCGCGCGGATGACTGCGAGGTCGTCCGCCAGGCTGGGATGGCCGATCTTCACCTTGATGGCCGTGAAGCCTCTGGCGCGCCCGGCATCGACCGCGGCGGCAGCCTGGTCCGGGCTCAGCATGCCGTGGCTGTCGTAGGCGCGAACAGCACCGGGAACGCCGCCGAGAAGGCGCACCAGCGGCACGCCCGCAGCCCGGGCCTGAGCATCCCAGGCCGCCATGTCGAGACCGGCCATGGCCATGCCAACCAGGCCCTGAACGCCCAGCAGCCGAAAACGCCCGCGCAGCAGACGATCCAGGACCTGCGGTGCCGCAGGCCCGCCCTTCACCAGACCTTCGATGCTGCGCAGAACATTGGCGATCGCCGGCATCACCAGAGCGGTGTAGCAGAACAGATAGGCGTGGCCGGTGACACCCTCCTCGGTGCGCAGGTCGATCAACACCAGAGGGCTTTCGGTGATCTCCCCGCTTGCCGTGATCATCGGCGGATCGAGGGGGACGGCGACGGGACGGATCTGAAGAGAATGGACAGTCAGCTGCTGCATCGGCGCGCTCCTTCTCCGCGCGCCAACCGGCCTGTTTTTCATTCCATTTCAGTGGGTTGACGCCTTGGACTCTATCACCGTCGAAAGTCTTTGGGAAGGCCGCAGGCGACGCCGCCGGCCGGCTTTACGGCTTCGGTTCCTCCGGTGCCTCTTCGGCCGGCAGTGCGGCGCGCCGGCGGATCTCCGTGGTGCTGGATTCGCGGTGCCAGTCCTCCACCGCCGACCAGGCCTTGATGCCTGAGGGCATGGATGGGGAACGGCGGCGCAATCCGACGGCCTCCAGCACCTCCGTCGCAGGAACCTTGCGGCCGTCGTCGACGAAGGCGGCCCGCACCAGGGCCAGGGCGGCAATGCGGCCGTCGGAGAGGAAGGTCTGTTCCATGTAGACGAACTCCTCGTCCCAGCAGACCACGCGGGTGTGCAGCTCAAAGACCTGCAAGGGTTTCAGGGACCGGCGAAAGGTGATGGTCTGGGCGGCCACCACCGGCATCCAACGGCGCTGACGAAACACGCGCAGGGAGCCGTTGCGCGCCATGAGATCGATGCGCCCGAGATCCATCAGGGTCAGATAACGCCCGTTGTTCATGTGAAGGTTGAAGTCCAGGTCGTTCGGCCAGACCCGCAGGCGGATGACCGAGACATCCAGCACGCCAAGCGCGGTGCCGAACCGCGCCGCGATCAGAACCTTGATGAGACGGAAGATGAGATTCATCGCGAAACGGGGCGGTCGGCCTTGCCTCTGATACCCGGGTCTGCCGCCGGCTGCGGCCCCCAAGGACTTATACCAATCGGCACTGATAATGCCCTATTTCACCGCCTTATGGGTTCCGCTGGTTAGGAGGGGGTGCGGCCGCGCGATGCGGACGACCATCGCCGCGCGGACGGCGCGCTGAAATTCTGCCGCCACTGCCAGGGACAGTCGGACAGCACGCAGGTCGTTCAGCGGCGGGCCGCCAGAAGCGTCAGGATGCGCTCGTAAAGCCGGACGTCCTGTTCGGCCGCCCGGGTGATGGAATTGTATTGCTCGACGGTAAGGCCTTGGGCTTCGACCTCGGCGATCATCCGGTCCGTCGCCTCGCGGGTCAGTGCGGCCGCCTCGTCGGCGTTGTCGGCGTCGTCGATGCGGGGCTGCAGGGCTGCATCGATCTCCTGGATCTTCACCACCGCCGCCACATAGGCCTCCAGATCGGTCTGACTGACCTCCGGTGCCGCAGCCTGGGCCAGGTGCAGGCCCGTGGCCGGTCCGCCGGCAAGGGCCGGGCCCGGTAAGAGGCCCGCCATCACCACAAGGGCCAGGGCGAGAAGCGGGAAGGGTCTAGGCATGGGAACTTCCTCTCTGGTCTCCGGCCCGGTTTCCGGCTCTGCATGAACCAAGGCCCGACCGCAGTCGTCACTGCTAGTGTGACCTTGGGGGCCCGCCCGCTATTCCGCCGCGCCGGTCCGCCCGGTTTTTGTCACGTCCTTTCCGTTGTCAGGCACCCCTGGGCTGTGGTCCCCTGGTCGCGGGAGACAGCGCTGCCGGGGAGACGGGCTTGAACAGAGGGGCAAAGAGCCAGGGCCGACGCATCGCCGCCGCCTTGACCGTTGTGGTCGCGCTGGCAAGCGGATTGACCGCCGCCGGCGTGGCGGAGGCGGCCTCGACACTGGAGACGGTTCGCGAAAGCGGGACCCTGAAGCTCGGGGTTCGGGACGATGCTCCGCCGTTTTCGTTCCTCGACGAGAACGGTCAACCCCAGGGCTACAGCGTCTCCCTCTGCGAGGCCGTCGGGGGCATCGTCGGGTCCAGTCTCGGATTGGACAACCTGGCGGTGGCGTTCGTTCCGGTCACTGCGGAGAACCGTTTCGCCGCCCTGGCCGACGGCCGCATCGATCTGCTGTGTGGCGCTACCACGGTGACCCTGGAGCGGCGCGCCAAGGTCGACTTCAGCCTGCAGACCTTCGTGACCGGTGCCAGCGTTCTCTATCGCAGCGACGGCCCGGCCAACTTCGCCGCGCTGGCCGGGCGCAGGGTCGGGGTGCGCGCCGGGACCACCACCGACGACGGCCTCAGGCGCGCGCTCTCTGAAGCCGGCATCGAGGCCGAGGTGGTGGCCATCGGCAGCCACGACGCCGCCCGCGAGGCCCTGGAAGCCGGCGAGATCGCCGCCTATTTCGCCGACCGCGCGATCCTGGTCATGCTCGCACGGCAAGCAAAGAATCCGGAGCAACTCGTTCTAGCCAAAAGATTCTTTTCCTTCGAACCCTATGCCTTGGCGATGCGGCGCGGCGACCCGGACTTCCGGCTGCTGGTGGACCGGGCGCTGGTGCGTCTCTATCGCGGCAAGGCGATCGTCCGGATCTACGAGGACAGCTTCGGCCAGGCGCGGATGAGCGATCTGCTGCGCGCCATGTTCACCCTGCAGAGCCTGCCGGACTAGCTGACGCGCCTGCTCGCCGTGCTGCCATCTGTCTCCGCCACTCGTGGTTCCTGTTGCCCTATTGGCGCATTAGATTCGTCTCCCTGTCGGTGGCCAACCAGCGCTCTAATCCCAAAAAGTTAGCTTCACTCTCTGTGGGGTCTTTGGTAGTTGACGTACCTCACAGCAATGTAAACCTTCCCAGAAAGGTAAAGGCTTGCCTGAGAAATCTCTCAAAGATCTCCTTCAGGAAGGCTGGTCGGTGCATATGCGAGGGGTCGTTCCTCTTGCGGATGCTCCACTGCCCATAAAGAAGATCGAAGAAATCAGAGAACTCTCCCTCGGTAGAGCTAGCCATATTTTGTTTATCCATAATCCGGCAACGGGCGAGCGAGAAACATACGTGATTGCTCGCGAGGAAGATCTAGAAATCGCACAGGAAGCGACAAGACGGGCAAGACAAATCACCGGATACTCAATGCGAGTCGAGTGCGGGGCGCGAAGTGTTGACGGGGAAGTCACCGTCGGGGAGTACGTGCTGAATTTAAGGGATGTTTCTGGTTGGAATGTCGAAGTAGCGGACCAAACTAGCTACTTCCATGTCTTCTTCACATGGGAGGGCAATGACAAACAGCCTGGGTATGCGATGCTCCAGAAATTGGAGAACGCCCTAGTCGCCCTGTCGATAAAGAACAAGATCGGATTTGAGATCCGAAATGTGTCATGGGGCCCAAAGTACAATGGGCAACCATTTGCTATCTGGGCTGGGAGGCCGGAACAAGTACCCAAGCCGATAACGGCGGCTGACATCCGAAGAATTTCACAAGTACGTTCCACAGGTTCTGAGGACATTTTTCTGGATGTGGTCCGCTACTTCAGCAGCGTTACGCCAGAACAGAAGATCATCTTTGGATTTTCAATTCTCGAGAAACTGTTCAATACCCCACCGAAACAAGCATTCAGCAAAGAGGAAATAGACAAAATCATCGTAAGTGCAGTTGGAATTGAGACGCTTTCTGACGATGATCCCCGCGTTTCCCAGATCCGGCATGCTCTAAGTCAGATTTTCACGAAAAACAGAAATCAGCGCCTTAGTGAGGGTATTTCTGCCTCGCTTGGCACTGATGAGCAGGAGGTCTATGAGCGGGTCAAAGAGCTAAGCAGACTGCGCGGTCGGGCTGCCCACACTCCCCAGGCCAATCAAGAGAGGGCAAGCGAAGACGCACGGAGTGAAATCAGTCGAAAGCTACCATGGATCGAAGATGTGTTCTTGGAGTTGCTTGGACAGAAACACGACTAAGTGAGTTCTGGATCAGAACGCTATGAATCTACAGTCGGGCCCACACGACTTGCGCGACCGACCCAAAGAACTCCCGCTAGAAGCCCTCCACCCAGGGACGCAATTCGACGCTGGTCGACCAGGCGCTGGGGTGCTGGGCGTGGGTTTGGTAGTAGGTCTCGGCAATGGCGGCGGGATCGAGCCGGGCGTTGTCCGCGTCCTGGCCGATGGCGCCGTCGATCACGAAGTGGGCGACATGGATGCCCTCCGGCTGCAGGGCGCGGGCCATGGACTCAGCCAGGGCGCGCAGCCCGTACTTGGCCACCGCGAAGCCGGCGGAGAGCGGAAAGGCCTTCACGCTGGCGGTCGCCCCGGTGAACAGAATGGTGCCGGCCTTGCGCGGCAGCATGCGCCTGGCCGCCTCCCGTCCCACCAGGAAGCCGCCGTAGCAGCCGCGCATCCAGGCATCGACGAACTCATCGGCTTCGATCTCGACGAGCGGCTTGCGCACCCGCCCCGAGGCGTTGAAGACCGCCACGCCGGCGGGCCCGAGATCCCGTTCCGCGGCCTCAAAGAGCCCGGCGACGTCCTCTTCCTTGGTGGCATCGGCGCCATAGGCTTTGGCGGTGCCACCCGCCGCCTCGATCTCCGCCACCAGGGCGCCCAGTCGGTCGGGGTTGCGCGAGGCCAGCGCCAGCGCATAGCCGGCCGCTGCGAAACGGCGCGCCACCGCAGCTCCCAGCCCGGGGCCGACACCGACGACGATGCAGGACTTTCGATCCACCATACCGCGTTCTCCGATTGTTGAGCGCCATCCGAGGCGCACTTGCAGTGAGGCTCAGGTTACTGCAGGCCAGCGGGCTTTGCTGGCCGATTCTGCGGTCCACTGCGCAGCGGCCGGCTTCAGCGCGTCAGCAGATCCGGTCTGCCGCCGGCACGGTCCTGCCAGCCCTCGCGCTCCAGTTCCGGGTCCGCATGCTCTTCCTGCGGATAGCCGAGACAGAGGTAGGCCACCAGGCACCAGCTCTCCGGCACGTCCAGGTCCCGGGCGATGCGCCCGGGATCGAGGATGGAGATCCAGCCGAGGCCGAGCCCCGCGGCCCGCGCCGCCAGCCACAGGGTATGGATGGCGCAGACGGTCGAGTACTGCAGCGTCTCCGGCATGGTGCGCCGGCCGAGTCCTTGGCCCGCCTCCGGTTCGAGGTCGGCAAAGACGGCAAGCTGCTCCGGCGCCTCGCGCAGGCCGGAGAGCTTGAGACGGGCATAGAGGGCGGCCTTGGCGCCGCTGTAATCCGCCAGGGCCTCGGCGTTCGCCTCTTCGAAGTTGGCCAGGACGAGACGGCGGCGTTCGGGGCTCGCCACGCGCACGAAGCGCCAGGGCTGGCTGAGGCCGACGCTGGGCGCCAGGGCGGCTAGATCCAGAAGCTGCGCCAGCACGCCCTCCGGCAGAGGATCGCTGCGGAAGCGCCGCACATCGCGCCGCCACACCAAGAGGCGCGCGAGTTGGTCCTGGAACTCCGGGCCGAAGACCGGAGAGGATGGGCCGGCGGTCATGTCCGCGACTATCCTTCGCGCCGCCGCGCCACGGCAAGCCCCCTGGGTTAGTCCGGCCAAATTGCCAAAGCGGCCGCTAAAACCATCTGGTCTGAAAAAACAACCAGATGTGAGGAGACAGCGTCAGAGTATTGGCGTAAGCTCGTGGAAACAAATGGGTCTCGGCTCCCTCGCGGCCGGCGGCCAGGGTACGGCGTCAGGCCGGGTTTGGGCCGAAACCAAACAGATTGAACATCGCGAGGGGTGATCATGGACACCATCCGAAACCCCATCGAATGGGGAATGGACGCACTGAAGGACGCGGCCCACGCCGTCGAATCGACGGGGGTCTCGCTCCAGGGAACCGAAACGGCGGGGGATGCCTCCCGGCCGGTGATCCGCAAGATCGGCTTCGCCGACCTTCGTGAAGCCCTCGCCAAGGGCTTCAGCGACTTTGGCGCCTACCGCACCGATGTCGTCTTCCTTTGCATCATCTATCCCGCCGCCAGCCTAGTGCTGATCCACCTCGCCTTCAACCACGACATGCTGGCACTGCTGTTCCCCATGGCCTCCGGCTTCGCCCTGATCGGACCGGTTGCCGCTGTGAGCCTCTACGAGATGAGCCGGCGCCGCGAGCGCGGCCTCTCGGCAAGCTGGGTCGATGCATTCGCCATGGTCCGCCAACCCTCCTTCGGGGCCATCGTTACCCTGGGGCTGGTGCTGTTGGCGCTCTTCCTGCTCTGGCTCGGCGCCGCGCAGTTGATCTACATGGCGACCCTGGGGCCGGAACCGCCGGCCGCCGTGGGGGCCTTCCTGGCGGAGGTGCTGACCACAGGGGCCGGCTGGACGATGGTTCTGGTCGGCTGTGGCGTCGGCTTCCTCTTCGCCCTCGTCGTCCTTGCCACCAGCGTGATCTCCTTTCCGCTGCTGCTGGACCGTCCGGTGGGCATCGGCGTCGCCGTCGCCACCTCGTTCCGCGCCGTCCTGGTGAACCCGGGGGTCATGGCCGGCTGGGGCCTGATCGTCGCCGGCGGTCTCGTGCTCGGCTCGATCCCGCTCTTCCTCGGCCTGATCGTCGTCATGCCGGTGCTCGGCCACGCCACCTGGCACCTCTACCGAAAGGTGGTGCGGGAGTAGGACGACCCAAACCGCCGGGGCCTAACAGCCACACTTCGATGGGTAACGAAGCCTCCGGTTTCGCCGTGGCTTTAGTATGGGAGCTCCGATAACCGGATCCGTCGGCGGAGTCCCTTTGCCCCCAATCGAGTCACCCAGCGCACGGCCGAGCAATTCCGCTGCCCTGCTGCCGGAACTGTTGCTGCTGGCGCTCCTTGCCCTGCTCTGGGGCGCGTCCTACCTCTTGATCAAGCTGGCGCTGGAAAGCCTGCCGCCGGTCACCCTGATGGCTTCAAGGGTGGCAATCGCGGCCCTGATGCTGTCGGCCGCCGCGGCTTGGAGAGGCGAGCGACTGCCGCGGGACCCTGCGACCTGGCGCCTGCTCTTGCTCCAGTCCTTTTTCAATGCCACCGCCGCCTGGACCCTTCTGGCCTGGGGCCAGCAGCACATCGACAGCGGCCTTGCCGGGGTGCTCAATTCCACCTCGCCGGTCTTCGTCTTTTTCATCACCCTGCTGGTCACCCATCACGAGGCGCTGAACCTCCGCAAGCTGGCCGGGGCCCTTCTTGGGATCGCCGGTGTCGTCCTGATCGTCGGCGTCGACGTCCTGGCGGGGCTCGGCCAGCAGGTGGCAGCGCAGTGTGCCGTGTTGCTGGGCGCCGTGCTCTATGCTTGTGCCGCGGTGAACGGCAAACGCTTCAGCCATCTGCCGCCGACAGTCACCGCCGCCGCGGTGATGCTCTGCGCCACTGCGGTTCTGGTACCGGCCGCCGTGATCGTCGACCGCCCCTGGACCCTGCAGCCGACGGCCCTCAGCCTGCTTGCGGCCGCGGCCCTGGCGGTCTTCTGCACGGCCGCCGCCCTCCTGCTCTACTTCCGCTTGGTGCGCACCCTCGGTTCCATGGGCGTCGCCAGCCAGGCCTACCTGCGCGCCGGCGTCAGCGTGGTCCTGGGGATCGTGATCCTGGGTGAAGTCTTCCGCCCGGTGATCGGCCTCGGACTTCTCGCCGTCATCCTCGGCGTCGCCGCCATCAATATGCCGGCTTGGAGGGCGGCCAGGTGACGAGCAGAGTGGCCGGAACCCCTATTTCCGCACATTTGTCCCAAGTTTTGTGCAGTGCAACAAAATCTTCCTTGACTTCCCCCGGTAGAGGGCGCATCTAGCGGGCAACGATATCTCGCGATCGCGCGAAAGGCCCCTCCTGGCGGGGGCGCCTCTCATCCCGAGACCCATATCTTCCAAGAAGATCCGTTTGCTCCAGGTGCGCGTGGATGACGGCAACGCGCTTACCGGCGGTTCAGCCGGCCAATTCGGCCGGCCTGCCCGGCGCAAAAGGACTGTGTTTTGAAGACCCATACCCTAGGTACCGATACCCCTACCCGCCCTCAAAACGAGGGAACGACCTTCGCCGATCTCGGCCTGGCCGGCCCGCTGCTGCGGGCCCTTGCGGCCGCCAACTACAGCCAGCCGACGCCGATCCAGGCCCAGGCGATTCCGGCGCTGCTGAAGGGCCGCGACATGCTGGGCATCGCCCAGACCGGCACCGGCAAGACCGCTGCCTTCGCCCTGCCTCTGCTGCAGCGCCTGAGCGAAAACCGCGAACACCTTGGCCCCCAGGCGACCCGCGCCCTGATCCTGGCGCCGACCCGCGAGCTGGCGGTGCAGATCGGCGATGCGCTGAAGGTCTACGGGCGCCAGTTGAAGCTGCGCCACACGGTGATCCTGGGCGGCGTTTCCCAGCACGGGCAAGTGCGTGCCCTTTCGCGCGGCCTCGACATCGTGGTGGCCACCCCCGGCCGGCTGATGGACCTGCTGAACCAGCGCCACATCCGGCTCGACAAGGTCTCCCACCTCGTTCTCGACGAGGCCGACCGCATGCTCGACATGGGCTTCATCCGCGACGTGCGCAAGATTGTCGCCGCCCTGCCGGCACGCCGCCAGTCGCTGCTGTTCTCCGCCACCATGCCAGCCGAGGTGGCCAGGCTGGCCGCCGACATGCTGCACAACCCGCTGCGGGTCGAGGTGACGCCGGAGGTGGTGACGGTGGAGCGTATCGCCCAGTCGGTGCACCATGTCGCCACGCCGCAGAAGCGGGCCCTGCTGGAACGCCTGCTGGCGAACCCAGCCCTGAAACGGGTCATCGTCTTCACCCGCACCAAGCACCGCGCCAACCGCGTGGCCGAGCAGTTGGCCAAGGCCGGCGTGGCGGCCGACGCCATCCACGGCAACAAGTCGCAGAACGCGCGCCAGCGCGCGCTGGAGGCCTTCCGCAAGGGCCGTGCCCGGGTGCTGGTGGCCACCGACATCGCGGCCCGCGGGATCGACGTCTCCGGCGTCACTCATGTGATCAATTATGAGTTGCCCAACGAGCCCGAGAGCTATGTCCACCGGATCGGGCGCACGGCCCGGGCCGGCGCGGAGGGCGCCGCGATCTCCTTCTGCGACGCGGCGGAGCGGTCTTACCTGCGTGACATCGAACGGCTGATCAAACTGCGGCTCGAGGTGATCGGCGAGGCGCCCGTCAACGACAAGCCCGCCAACGACAACCCGTCTTCGAAACCGGCCCGAAAACGCGGGCAGCGCCCGGGACGGAAGCCGGGGGGCCATGCTGCGCGTAGCGGCAAGCCGGCCCAGAAATCCGGGGCACCAAACACGGGTTCCGAAGAGCCGGCGGGCAAAGCGCCCGGCAGGAAGAAGCGGGCGTTCTCCAAAGGCCGGCGCTCCGGGCCAAACCCCCAAGGCAACCACCGGCAAGGCGGCCGGGGCCGCCGCCGCGCGGCCTGATGGCGCTGGACAGCGCGTGCGTCGATTGACCCACGCCTGGGCCGCGGCGGCCCTTAACCACGGCCCGGCAAGCCGTCCGCCGGATGCAGCGGTTAACCCCTGAACCATTGGCGCGCGCCGCAATCGCGGGTAGAATGTCGCCTGCGTCGGCCGCCATGCGACCGGCGTCACAGGGGAGTTGGACAAGAGAGACGGACAATCATGACCGTGCTTCGCCAGGTAAGGGCGATGCTGAAGGCTGCCGGGCTGGCGGCGGGATTGGCTGTGGCCGGCGCCGCATCCGCTTGGGCCGATCAGGCGGGCGGCCTGCAGCCGGAGGTGTGCAAGGAGGGGGAAGGCGCCCTCGCCTTCGGCCTCCAGGATGTTGCCGTGTCGACCCTGACACGCTGTCTGGCGCTCGAGGGCCTCAGCCGGGACCACCGGATCGCCGCCCTGGCTGCGCGGGGCCACGCCTTTTTTGCCCGCGACGACCATGACGAGGCCATCGCCGACTACAGCGAGGCCCTGGCACTCGGTGCCCCGGATATCGAGGTGCTGATCCGGCGCGGCCGCGCCCACTACTATGAGGACCGCAACGCAGAGGCCCTGGCCGACCTGGAGCGGGCGGTGGAACTGGACGCCGAAAGCAGCGAGGCCCTCTACTACCGTGGCCGCGTCTTCCACGAGATGGAGGACTATCACAAGGCTCTGGTCGACTTCGCGGCGGTGATCCGTCTCGACCCCGAGGTCGCCGGCACTCACTACTACCGCGGGCACAGCCTCGCCGCCATGGGCCGCGATCAGGAGGCCCTTGCCGCCTTCGACCAGGCCATCGAGCAGGACCCCTTCGACACCTGGGCCTTCAACAGCCGAGGCAACGTCTATCTGGACCTGGACAATTACGAGCGGGCGATCCTGGACTACGACCAGGCGATCGAACTTGACCCGCACGATCCCACGGGTTTCGCCAACCGCGGCCTGGCGCTCAGGCTGCTGGAGCGCCCGCAGGAGGCGATCGCCGAATTCGAGACCGCATTGCGCCTCGATCCGCTGGACGCCGGAACCTTCGTGCAGCGCGGCATCGCCTACGCCGATCAGGAAAACTATGCGCGCGCCATCGAAGACTATGAAGAGGCGCTGCAGCTGGACCCCGAGAACTTCGGCGCCCACAACAGCTTCGGAAACAGCCTGTCGGACCAGGGTTTCTACGATGAGGCCATCGTCAAGTTCGATCGCGCCCTGGAGCTCCGGCCCGAGAGCCCGATCGCCTTCTACAACCGCGGCCTGGCCAGCTTTCGGGCCGGGGACTACGCCACGGCGGCCGGAGATTTCGACCGGGCCGTGGTGCTGGACTCCGCGGAACCCGACTTCCTCTACATGCGCGGACGCACCAACTACTTCCTGGATGAGAACGAGGCCGCCCTGGACGACTTCTCCAGGCTGCTGCGCTTCGAACCGGACTATTCCGACGCCTTCGTCGCCCGCGGCCTGATCCATCACGACCGCGGCGATGTCGAGAGAGCTTTGGAGGACTATGATGCCGCCGTGGAGGTGGACGGGGAGTCCACCTGGGCGCTGAACAACCAAGGCCGGGCGCTGAACGATCTGGGCCGCCAGAGCGAGGCCATCAAGGTGCTGAACAGGGCCATCGAGCTGGAGCCGGACTATGGCGCCCCGCATTCCAACCTCGGCGACGCCTACTATGTCCTGGGGGACTACGACGCGGCCCTCGACAGCTACAGCCGGGCCATCGAGCACGACGCCGAGGATCTCGATTCCCTGATCTATCGCGGCCAGATCTACAACGAGCAGGAACGCTTCGAGCTGGCCCTGGCCGACTTCGACAAGGCCGTCGCTCTGGCACCGGGCAGCGCCTGGGCGTGGAACAACCGTGGTATCGCCTTTGCCGACAAGGGCGAAGTCAAGGCCGCCATCGCCGACTACAGCAAGGCGATGGAGAAGGACCCGGCCTACTTTCCCGCCGTCTACAATCGCGGCCTGGCCTACCAGGAGAGTGACGACCTGGAGGCAGCGTTGGACGACTTTTCCCTGGCCCTGAAGCTGGAACGCGGGGAGCCCGATCTCTTCTACTCGCGCGCCGACGTGCTCTACGACTTGCAGCGCTACGCTCTGGCCGTGGAGGACTACAGCGCCGCCTTGAAGCTGGATCCGGACAATGCCTGGGCGCTGTACTCGCGCGGTCTCGCTTACGCCCATCTGGACAAGCGCGCGGCCGCGCGCAGCGACCTGGACGATGCCATCGCGGCGAGCGCCGGCGAAAACAAGTCGGCGATGGCCGCGGAGATTTGCGATCAACTGGTGGCACAGCGGCACATCGCCTTGTCGCTGCGCTACTGCCGCCGCGCCCTCACCGAGTAGGCGCCGTGCCGCATGAGATCAAAGGCTGGGCGGCTTGGGGTCCGGCCTTTGGGCTGCTGCTGTCATTGGCGGCTGTGACCTTGCCTTGGTCCGCCAAGGCACAAGAAGAAGTTCCGGAAAGCTGCAACGAGGGGCGCCAGGCGATGGAGGCCGGTGCCTACAGCGATGGCATCGAGCTTTATGCCGACTGCCTCTCCCACGACGGCCTGGGCGACGATATGCGCTTCGAGGCGCACTTCCAGAGCGGCTATGCCCTGGCAAGTCTGGAGCGCTACGAAGACGCCGTCGAACACCTCGAAGAAGCCGTTCGCCTTGCTCCGGACTTCTTTCCGGCAACGCTGAGCCTCGGGACGGCCCTAGGGGAACTCGGCGACTATGAGGGCGGCATCGAGGTCTTCGACTCCTATGCTCGACGCTACCCCGTTCAGGATGAGGGCCTTTTCGCGGCCATGAGCGGATGGCTCAAGAACAATGCCGGCCGCTACCAGGAGGCCGTCAATGACCTCGGCAAGGCCATTGCAATCGGGCCGGAGGACATCTTTCTGTACCTCAACAGAAGCAACGCCCTGGCAAACCTCGGTCGCTTCGAAGAGTCTTATGTCGACCTGGAGATGGCCGAGGCCTTGGAGCCCTCCAACCCGCTCGTCTACGAACAGCGCGGGTTCAATCTCCGCCTACAGGGGCGCAACGCAGAAGCCATTGCCCAGCTCGACCAGGCCCTGGACCTCGACCCCTTCTCCACCTTCGCGCTTCTGGAACGTGGTAGGGCGAAGACTTACACGGACGACTTGGACGGGGCCATTGCTGACTTCAGCCGGGTCGCCGAGCTGGACCCCGGCGAGGCCTGGGCCTATGCCGACCGCGCACAGGCCTTGATACTGACGGGCGAGCCCGAGCAAGCGATGCACGACCTTAAACGCGCCCTTGAGCTGTCGCCGGACAACACAAATGCCCTCATCTTGCACGGCGAACTGTTGAACAATCTCGGCCGCGCCCAGGAGGCCAGGCAAGAGCTGGAGAAGGCCTTGGCCATCGATCCCACCAATAGCTATGGGAGCCACGAGCTTGCCAGGGCGTACTATGGCCTGGGGCTTTGGGATGAGAGTTATGCGGCCTATGACCGCGCTTTTCAGCTCGATCCCACCAACGGCAATCACCTCGGCGGGCGGGCCTACGTACAGCTGCGTCTTGGCAACGCCACGGCGGCACTGGAAGACTTCGACAACGTGGTTGCGAACTTTCCGGACGGCGAGGGTTGGCAGCTCTACAGGTCTCACGCCCTGGCGTGGGTGGGGCGAACGGCCGATGCCAAGGCAGCCATCGAGGGAGCCTTTGCCCAGATCGAAGAAGACCTGAGGGCATGGTACAGCAATGAGATCTGCTGGGACCTTCTGCTGCAGGGCGAGACCGGATTGGCCGAGCCTTTGTGCGTGCAGGCCGTGGACCTGGGAAGCGACGCGCCGTCGAACGACAGCATCGCCTTTCTCCACTGGCAGCTCGGGCGCGCGGCGCAAGCCGAGGCCCATCTCGCCAAGGCCTTCGAGATTTCCGGCGGCGACGCCTTCTTCGAGCCGGACCGCCGCCTCGGCGACTTCCCCCGGGTCCTGGCCCAGGGTCTGCTCATGTACTTCGGATACCGTCCGGATGAACCGGACATGGCCGACACGCAGAAGACGCGCAAGGCGATCGAGTCTTTCGAACGCGACCACGGACTTCCGGCCGATGGCCTCGTTTCGGACAGCCTGCTCGCGGCCCTGAAGGCCGCCCGCCCCTAGAGCGGATCATGTCTAGACGGAAACACATTGGTGTTTGCGTCTAAACATGTGAATCCGCTCTACACCTAAGAAATAGAGCAGATTCACCAGGCTCGATGGATCGCTCCCGCGATTCCATCGAACCAGGATCTGCTCTAGCAAGCGGACGAGCCGGCAGCTTCCTGTTGAGCTATGAAGTTCAAAATGTCGTCCAGCACCGGGGCGCTGC
The DNA here is from genome assembly GCF_028289705.1 of Pelagibius sp. Lineage (GTDB taxonomy): Bacteria > Pseudomonadota > Alphaproteobacteria > Kiloniellales > Kiloniellaceae > Pelagibius. The sequence goes on along the minus strand of NZ_JANQOI010000020.1, from coordinate 23,587 downwards.
CGCGCAGCGGGCGGGAGAGCGCCCCGATAATGCGGATGTGGCCGAGGTCCTGATAGAACCGAGCCTCCGCCATACCACCGGCTGCGCGCTGGCTCTCGGCGAGCACGCGGCTGTTGTAGGGAAGCACGATGCCGTCGTCGGTTCCGCTGAGCAGCAGCAGGGGCGGCGCCTCGGCGCTCACGTAGTTGATCGGCTGGGTGGCCGGGCGTCCCTCCGGCGGGCCGAAGATCGCCTTCAGGTCGGGATCGCGCAGCGGCAGGAAGTCGTAGGGGCCGGCCAGCCCGACAACGCCGCTCAGCGCCTTGCAGGGCGCCAGGCCCTGGGCAGCAAGCCAGCGCCGGTCGAGGGCCAGCATAACCGCGTTGTAGGCGCCGGCAGAATGGCCTACCAGGTATAGTGGCCCAGTCAGGTTTTCGCGGAGCCAGGCAACGGCCGCGGCGGAGTCCTCCAGGAAGGCGGGATAGCGAACCTGCGGGTAGAGCCGGTAATCGGGAATGGCCACCGCAAGGCCCTGCGAAGCGAAGGCCTCTCCGACGAAACGGTAGTCGCCCCGTTCACCGTCTTCCCAGCCGCCGCCATAAAAGTAGACCACCGTCGCCCGGGGCGCGCTGTCCTTCGGCAGATAGAGGTCGAGCCGGTGACGCGGGTCCGGGCCATAGCTGACACCTTCCTGCAGGCGGTAACCATCGCTGGGCGTCAGGGCGTTGACCAGGTCCGCGCCCGAGCAGGACGTCAGGAAGGTGCCCAGAACTGCAGTGAGAAAACCGCCAAGGAGCCGTCGTCGCATAGAGGAGTCTACGTGCGGCCGCCGGCTTTGGATGCCCACGTCAGGGCGGCGCCCGAGAGCTAGCGGGGCGCGTTCGCCTTCAAGTCGGCGGGGGGCGCGGCCTGCGACAGGAAGGCTCCTTCGTCCGCGGCCGCGGCGAACTTCAGGCCGGCCGCTTTAACGGCAGAGTCCGGGACCTTCTCCAGCGGCGTGTAGCGCGGATGGTGATGATCCTTGTAGGGATCGTTGCGCGCGGCGTTGTAACAGCAGATCAGGGTCCAGCGCCGCTGGTCCGAGCGGTTCTGGTCGGAGCGGTGAAGCGTGTTGCAGTGGAACAGCAGCACGTCGCCGGGGTCCATCTCTGCATAAACCGTCTGCAGGTGCCGGCTCGCCTGCGCGACACGATCCAGATCCGCGCCCATCTGCTCGCCGTCCAGCAAGCCATGCTCGATGCGGCCCAGGCGGTTCGAGCCTTTCAGCACCTGCAGGCAGCCGTTTTCCCGGGTCGAGCGGTCGAGGGCGATCATCGCCGAGGCCATGAGCGGAAAGAGGCAGCCGTTGTGATACCAGTAGCCGTAGTCCTGATGCCACTCCCAGGCCCCGCCCTCATGGGGCTCCTTGGCGGTCAGCTTGGAATGGTAGTGGTAGACCTCGCCGCCCAGCAGGTCTTCCATGGTGTCCACCATCCGCGCGCAGCGCGCCGCCAGACCGTAGACGCTGTCGCCCGGATGGTTCCACAACGCCATCTTGGTGCGCCCGCCCTGGCGGTCGCCGCGGTCGTAGAAGTGGCCGCGGATCGCCGGATCCTGTTCCATGGCTTGGCGCAGCAGGGCGGCTTCCTCAGCATCGAAGAACCCGCGCACAATGACATAGCCGTCAGCGTCAAAGGCCGCCCGCTGTTCCGGGTTCAGGATGCTGGGCATGGGTCAGCTTGCGGCCCGCCGTGGCGGAAGCCGGCCCTCGGCCTCCAATAGGGAGAGGCCGGCATCGGTCACCGTGACCAGTGCGCCATCCCCCTCGTCGCGGCGCAGGAGCCCCTGATCGACGGCATCTTCCCAGACCGTCAGCCGCGGGCAGGATGTCCGCCAGGCCTCCATCACCTCGGCATAGGGCCGCGGATTGCGGGCGATCCACTCCACCAGATCGAGAATGAGGGCTTGGTTTTCCTGTGCCATGAGAACCCCTGGGTCGATAGCGGCAACTCAGTCTAACACGCTTCCTAGTGGCCGACGACTGCGGTAGGAATGCCTATGTCTGATGGGCGGCGGCGCCCCATAACCAAGAGAGGGGAGAAATCGATGGCGGATCAATCCGTGGCACTGGTGGTGGCCGGCGGCAGCGGCATGGGCGCCGCGGCGGCCCGCAGACTGGCGGCAGAGGGCTTCCAGGTCGCCATCCTCTCCTCTTCCGGCAAGGGCGAGGCCCTGGCGCAGGAGCTGGGCGGCCTGGGGGTGACCGGTTCGAACCTCTCGGTGCCGGACCTCCAATCCCTGGTGGATCAGGCCATGGCGCGCTGGGGGCGCATCGACGCGGTGGTCAGCAGCGCCGGCCACGGCCCCAAGGGACCGGTCCTGGAGATCAGCGACGAAGACTGGCAGCGCGGCATGGAGGTCTACCTCCTGAACGTGGTGCGCATCGCCCGCATGGTCACACCGCAGATGCAGCGCCAGGGCGGCGGCGCCTTCGTCAACATCTCCACCTACGCGACCTTCGAACCAGAGGAGACCTTCCCAACCTCCGGCGTCTTCCGCTCCGGCCTCGCCGCCTTCACCAAGCTCTTCGCCGACAAATACGCCACCGAGAACATCCGCATGAACAACGTGCTGCCCGGCTTCATCGACAGCCTGCCCGAGAGCGAGGAACGCCGCGCGCGCATCCCCATGGGCCGCTACGGCGAAGCCGACGAGGTGGCAGAACTGATCACCTTCCTCGCCTCTCCACGCTCCAGCTATATCACCGGCCAGAACATCCGCGTCGACGGGGGGATCACCAGGTCGGTTTAAGGGACGGGCGATCTGGGGCCAAGTGGTCTAGGGAATGTCGTGCCGTCTCGACGCAACCAACTCACCGCCGTCAAATCCATCGATCTGTAGCAGCGAGCCGCTGGGCGGCATGGCAATATCGATGTTTGTCGTCCCTCCGGACACCGCGGTGCTGTCCTTCGCCGGCCTGCCATCGACAAAGACGTCGATGCTTTGGACGTTCAGTGTCGTCATTGCGATGGACAGCGTCGAACCGTTGACCGAAAAGGCAGGGTCAAAGCGGCGGGGCGTTCCTTGCGCAAGCAACTCTCCGGCCGTGTTCAACAGATCGACGTTGCCGTTCAGGAGGTCGTCCCTCGTCATCTTGTGGGATGCGTCTCTTGCGACCCCCAGATCTTCGATGGGCTCGCCCGCACGCGCACCGACCCGCAGGGTACGGCGCAACGAAACTCGCATGCCGGCGCCTGCCGGCAGTTGCTCCAGCGGTCCACCGCTCCAATCGGACAACAAACCGGCATGGGTCAAGACATTCGCGCCGCCGGCACCGGTGACCTCGTCCACACCCAGAACCGGTCCGATTTCGTGGTCCTGAAAGCCGGCGGCAAACATGTCGCAGGCACTGTAGCAGTAGGCGTCGGTGACCAGAACGACCGGACCAAAGTAGAGCTGTCCGATGCTGTTCACGACCTCCTCCGGAGAGAGCGGAATCCCGGCCGAGTAGAGCGCCCCGGTTTGCACTGCTTGCTTGAGCGAGGGAACCCAGGGCGCCATGGCGCTGACCTTGCGACAGAGGTCCAAGGTCCCCGAAGTGGCAATGAACTGCGTCGGCTCCGGCGTGATGTGCATCGGCGTCAGCATCTGCAAGAGGAACTCCGCCGCAATGATGAAGCCGCCGCCGTTGCCTCGGACATCGAGGATCAGGCCCTCGACAGGCATCTCGAACTGCAGAAGACGAATGAACTCGTTCAGGAAGCCGTTGATGTCGCTGTCTTCCATGTGGAAGGTCCAGAGCCGCAGGTAGCCGAAGGTGCCGCTGGACGTGTTTACGATGCGCGCCGTGATGTCGTCGGGGCGGGTCGTCGGGATAATCTGCGCTGCGGTCAGTGCCGCCGTCGCCTTGGGCACCTGGCCCTTGTAGCCTGCGACGCGCCGCTGCTCCTTGACCGCATCCCGATTGAACAGCAGCTTCTGCGCCCGGCGCAGGTACTCCCGCCGCTCATCGACAGCCACGTTGTAACGAAGCGGCACAATGAGGTCCTGAATCAGGCCGGCCGGATTGGCCGCGTTGTCCAGGAGGTCGCCGAAGGTGTCGAAGACTCTCCAGTCGAGCCGCGTCTCCTCCACATTGCCGTTTTTCAGATAGGTCACGGTGACCCAGTCCTCGTCGGGCGGAAACGACGAGCGCATGGACCGAAGCGTCAAGGTCTCAACGCCCCGCGCCAACCGCGCCGAGAGGTTGCTGCCGGCTTCCTTGTCGGCATTGCGCCAGACCGCCTTGTCGATCGGCATGCCGTTCCAATGGGTGATCTCCACGCCCTGAGTGAGCTTCGGATCGGCGACCAAGTGACGCGCGACCTTCGAAACCATCCACTTTGGCTGGTCGTTCTCGTGGTATTGCTCGACCAGAATGCCGAGAAAGGCGATCTGCCGTCCAAACGGTGCCGGCAGGCTGTAGTTGGTGTGCAGGTCCCGCAGTTCCTTGAAGATCTCCAGAAGCTCGGCATGGAACTCCAAGATCGAGGGTTGCGTCGCCGGCGAGGATTCGGCGGTGCGCTGCTCCAAGAGCCGGAGGCGCTGCAAGGGGTTGATCGAATGCATCGCCTGCTTGAGGGGCAGGTGGGTATAGAGATCCCCGATCAGTACGGTCGCCTGTCTGATGAGCCTCAGGCGCTGTGCCTTGCTCAATCCCGCCTGTGCGTTGATGGTGTCGCGGAACGACCGAACGCTTTGGATTGCGCCCAAACCGTGACCGCGGGACCCGGTGGCTGCCTTTGCGCTGTTCTTCGAGCCGCGGCTCTGCCTTCGCGCCATATCGGATACTCCCCTCAGAAAAGAATGGTGCCGCAGCGGCCAGCGATAGCCGCCACCCATAATCCAAGCGACGCCGGCTTCATCCGGCTCCCTGGGCCCCAGATGGGGCGGCCGGCGGCTGAGGTCTCTCAGCGTTGTCACCGTTGCGGTCCAGCAGATTGGGAACCAATCGTTCGCTGAAGCCGGCGAGAACGCTAACAAAGGCGAGCTTGTAGGGTTCGAGCGGCTGCGGTTCCCCAGGCAACGCCCCCGCTGCGGGCGCATCCGACAATCCGGGAATCATTTCCGTCGCGACTCCGGCGCGGAGCGCCAAGTAGAGCACACCGGCGCCAAGCACGCCGACGAGCATACGCTGGCCGCCGTATACCCAGTTCATCACCAGCGATGCACCGGTGTCGATCTTCAGGTTCTTGAGCCCGACAGCCGTGGACAGCAGCGCGCCGACGCTGCCCATGATAGCGGCCAAGGCCAGCTCCTCCAGGTCGATCCCAATCGGGTCGGCCAGCAACAGTGTCGCTATTGACACGATCACAATCGTCGTCACAAAGCACATGCCAAAGTTGATCATTCTGCCCTTGTTGCGCAGGCGCTTTTCCAGCCGGCACGACAACGCCGCGAGTGTCGTCTTGCCCCGGTCAGGCTGGCCGGTCAGCGCATCGGCGATGCCACGTGCCAATTCGCGCTCATAGTAGGCGTCACTGGGATTGAATCCGGGCTTTTCATTGCGCCACGTGAAGCGCCAGGAGCGCAAAGACTGCAGGTGTATCAGGTGATTTAGCTGGGCCAGCTCTTCACCCAGCTTCAAGTATTGCTGCAACTGCCCTCTAGCCTTATCAGTACCATCGGCGAAATGCGGGTTGATGCCTTTCGCCGTCTTGTAAATCTTGAAATCCTCAACGGCCCAAAGCAGTTCCAGAACCTCTCGGCCGCGACCGTCTTTTTTGCCCGGCCGAATGTCCTTGAGAGACACACTCTCATCGTCGCCAATCTCTTCGCTCCGCTCCTCGGCGGAGGTTTCTGACGAAGTGTCATAGCCGGGCCCGCTTGTTGTCTGACCGTCGCAGGTCGTGTCGGCTCCATTGCCGCTCGCCGGCGAGCGGTCTGAAATCGGTTCTTCTCTGTCGCTTTCGTGCGGCTGTTCCTCAGACATGATCTCTCTCCCAAAGTCTTTCCTTTGGTGGTGCATGTCACCCGCGTCACCGGCCAAACTAGCAATGCCTCTTCGCTTGTCGAACGGTCATTGGAGTCTACAAGGACTACTCGGTGGTAGTCCGGAGGGGCGGCCAAGCCGACCTGGACGAGACATGAACCCGGGGCCCACGCGGCGATAGAACTCGAAGAGGCAGCCGCCCCTGGAACCGTACTGGTGATGGCAGGACACCGCACCCCTGCCGGCGGCGCGTCCCGGCACGCGCGACTTGACCCAGGCGTGAGAGGCGACCAGCTTTGCCGACATGACAGCCAGCCGCAAAAGCGATTCGATGACGCCTGAGTCTCTCCCGCCGATCCTGGCGCACAGCGCCCGCCTGCGCGCGGTGATCGACGCCATTTCCGATTACACGGGTCCCGAGCGTGACGAAACGCCGGAGAACGACGAAGCGCCGGTCTTCATCCTGGCTTCAGGCTTTCGCAGCGGCTCCACCCTGGTGCAGCGCCTGATCATGAGCGGCGGGGTCCTGGTCTGGGGGGAACCCTTCATGGAAACGGGCTGGCTGCATGCTCTGGCGTCTTCGCTCACCTGGCTGCCGGGGCGCCTGCACGAGAAGGCGGATTTCGAGCGTTTGTCGGAATCCGGCCCGCTGGAGGACCAATGGGTGGCCAACCTCCATCCCGGCGTTCAGCGCTTCCGACAGGCGCATCGCGCCATGATCGCCGCCTTCCTGGCGACGCCCGCCCACGAGGCCGCCCAGGAGGCCGGCCGTTCCCGATGGGGCGCAAAGTTCGTGCGCCTGGACGGCAACTTCGCCTATTACCTGCGCTGGCTCTTTCCGAACGCCCGCTTCGTGTTTTGCCTGCGCGACCCTATGGCGGCCTTTCAGTCCTATCGTCGCAACGTGGGGAACTATGCCGCCCATCCGCAAGACAGCGGTTGGGTGCTCACGCCCACCTGGCGCATCAACAGCGCCGAGCGCTTCTTCGCGATGACCCACCATCTGATGGGTTCCCTGATCGCCGCCGCAGCAGAGAGCCCCGAGACCGTGATCCTCTTGCGCTTCGAGGAGCTGGTGGGTGACGGGGCGGCTCTGGCCGAGATGGAGGAGCGGCTGCAGCTCCGCATGGACGCGCGTGTGTTGGATCGAAAGCTCGGCGGCGGCATGCGTAAGCGATCCGCCAAGGCGCCCCTCACCGACGAGGAGCGCTCGGCCATAGAGCGCTGGCGTCCGCGCTTCGAAGCCTTCGGCTATGGCGCGGAGGCCTGAAAAGATATTGCGGGATCGCGGCCTGTCCCAGCAGCCTGCGAGCGCGGGTGCGCGATTGTCACAAGGTCACTCCGGCAGGCCGGCCTTGCGGAGGCAGTCAACGTAGAGCGCGAGATCTTCGGGACGCCGATAGGCTGCGTTCTTTGACCGCGCAAGACAGGAGTTCGGCTGAAGCTTCAAAAGCGCCTGGATCGCGGCGTTCGCCGCCTCCAGATTGCCCGCCAGGACATGGGCGATCGCAAGGCCGCGATAGGTGATCGGATTGCGGCAGGTGAGCGCCGCCAGTTCCGCCCATTTCACCGCCTCCTCCGCGTTGCCCAGGAAAAAATAGGCGTAGGCGAGAAATGTCGGGTTCCAGATGGTTCGCGTGTCGAGCGGGTTGAGCCGCATCGACTTGCGCAGGTGCCGAACAGCCGTTTCGTGGTCGCCCTTGTACATGCGGATCTCGCCGCTGAACTGCCAGATCAAGGGCGAGTTCTGATTGAGGGCGAGCGCCCGATCGACGTGGATCAAGGCTCGGTCGATGGCACCGGGCTCCCGGCTCGCCGTCATGACGAATCCGTAGAGGCCGATCACAAAGGCATCATCGGGGTCGGCGCGAACAGCCCGTTCCGCAAGTTCCAAGGCAAATCGCTTGTTCGCGGTTCTGCCAAAGTACGAGGCTATGGCTTCGAAGTAGGCGGCCAGGGCGAGGGCCGGTGCGAAACTCGGATCGAGATCGCGCGCCTTGGCCAGAAGCGCGCGCGAGTCGTCCAACCAGTCGCGATCCGGATCGTCGGCCGGTACCGTCAGCAGACCAAGGGCCTGGAGATAGTAGTGATAGGCGGCCATGTCATGCGGGCGCATGCTTCGGGCCTTGGCGATCTCCGCTTGCATCACGCTGGGTTCAATCGCAGCGACAACCGACTCCGTCAGTTGGTCCTGCAGATCCAACGCATCGTCGGCATCGCCGTCGAACTGACCCGCCCAGACATGCGCGCCGGACAAGCCGTCGATCAACTGGCCGGTCAAGCGCACCTGCCTGAGGGAACGCCGGAACGACCCCTCGAGCAGATAGCGGACACCCAAGCGGCCGGCGACTTCTCTCAGGTCGATATTCTGACCCTTGAACACGAAGGAGGAACAGCGCGCCGCGACAAACAGCCAGTTCATTCGTGCCAGCGCCGTCGTCAAGTCGGCGACAATCCCATCGGACAGCAGCTCATCCGCAGGGTCCTCGCTCAATGTCACGAACGGCATGACGGCAATTGACGGCTTCTCCGGCAAGGGCAGCGAAGACCACACGCCGTTGCGGCCTCTCGGCGGCCAGTGCCAGACACTGACGGGCTTGGCAATGTTCTTGAGAAGCGGTGTGCCGCCATCCTCGAAGATGTCTTCGATCTTCCCGGTCACGTCCTGGTAAGCACGCGCGGAGAGGCAGACGCCGCCCGGCTCAGCCAGCTGCTCCAGCCGGGCCGCAATGTTTACGTCGTCACCGAAGATGTCGTCTTCGTCGACGATCACTTCGCCGGAATGCACGCCGATCCTGAGTTTCAGCTGCTGCTTGGGCGAGAGTCCCAGGCATCCCTCCGCGATCGAGCGTTGGACGGTGAGTGCGCACTGCACCGCGCCAAGAACTTCGCCGAACTCGACAAGAATTCCGTCGCCGATCAGGCGAATGACACGGCCGCTATGAGCGCGGATGAGCGGCTCGAAGACATCGAGCCTCAGGGATTTTACCCGGTTGTGCGTGCCGAGGTCGTCCTCTCCCATGAGCCGGCTGTAGCCGACGACATCGGCGGCGAGAATGGCAGCGGGTCTCCTTTGCATCTCGGTTCTCTGCTTCGATCGAGACAAGAGAAAGGGACAGAACTTCATACTCGCCCGATTTCTCAAAAACCAACGTGATTTTTGGCACAACTTCGCACCGCCGGGCCTCTCTGCCCGGCAAGGCAGGACGGTCCAAACAGGATTGCGGTCCTTTGCCGATCCGCCGCCGCCTGCCGGTCTCAAGCAGTGACATCCATTTGCTGTGATCCATCGTTCACAGGTTTCGTATCAACAACCGATAAGAAACCCGATTGGACCCATGGCGACGCTTTACACCTTCAGCCCCTCCCACTTCTGCGAAAAGGCGCGTTGGGCGCTCGATCTCTGCGGCCTCGACTATGAGGAAATCCGTTGGGCTCCCGGGCCGCATTTGCTCGCCGTCCGCGGCATGGCCCCGGAGACGACGGTGCCGATCCTGCGGACCGCCGGCACCACCATCCAGGGCAGCGGCAAGATCATCGACTGGCTCGAGACCTCCTGCCACCCCGGATGGCAGTCCCCTGCCTCCGCAAGCGAAGCCGAGGCCATCGCGGCGCTGGAAGCGAAGGCCGACGAAGGCATCGGCGTGACGGTGCGGCGCCTCGCCTATGCCATGAGCCTTCCGAAGGAAGGGGGGAGAAGCGCCCGGCAACTCTTCACCGGCATTGTCTGGTGGCAGCGGCCTCTGGCCCGCGTGATGTGGCCGGTAACCCGGCAGGCAATCATGAAAGGGCTGAAGGCCAGCGCCAACGACTTCCCTGAGGCCAAGACTGAGTTCGAGCGTGGCCTTGACCATTTCGACGCGCTGCTCGCCGACGGTCGCCGCTTCCTCGTCGGCGACCGTTTCACCCGCGCGGACATCGCGCTGGCCAGCCTGCTTTCCCCCGTGGCGCACCCGGCGCAGCATCCGGTTTATCCCGTCATCCCGGATACCAGCGTCACGCAGCGGCTGAACGCGGCCTACGGCCAGCGGCCCTCCGTGCGTTGGGCCACGGCGATCTACCGCGACTTCAGAACGCTGCCGGCAGCGGCGTGACGCCTGGCCCAATCCGCGCTAGAGCAGATCCAGGTTCGATGGAATCGCCAGGGCGATCCATCGAACCTGGTGAATCTGCTCTAATTCTTGAGTGTAGAGCGGATTCACATGTTTAGGCGTAAACACCAAAGTGTTTCCGTCTAAACATGATCCGCTCTAGAGTTTCAGGCAGATCGACATCAACGGGCAGCGGGCCGCTGCCGCGGGAGGCCGCCGTGAGCCAGGACAGACCCTTGGAAGTGCTGAGCGAAGATCAGGTCCGGCAGTATCGGGAGCGGGGCTATCTGGTGCTGGAGCGTCGCATTCCGGAGGCGGCGCTGGAGGGGCTGCGCGCCGAGATCGGGCGCTTCATCGAAGAGGCCCGGTCCCTCACCGCCTCCGACGACCGCATCGATCTGGAGGACAGCCATCGCCCGGACCGGCCAAGAGTGCGGCGCATCAAGTCGCCCTTCCAGAACTCCGGCGTCTTCGAGGCACTGGCCCGCTCCGAGGCGATCCTGGCGCCGGTGCGCGACCTGCTGGGCGCCGACCTGCGCCTCCACGGCTCCAAACTGAACATGAAAGCCGCCGGATACGGCGCGGCGGTGGAGTGGCACCAGGACTGGGCCTTCTATCCCCACACCAACGACGACGTGCTGGCGGTCGGCGTGATGCTGGACGACATGGCGCCCGAGAACGGACCCTTGATGGTCATGCCGGGCACCCACCTGGGGCCGGTCTTCGACCACCATGCCGGGGGCGTCTTCGCCGGGGCGGTGGACTTGGCGGCCGCCAACCTCGACCCGGAGGACACGGTGATGCTCACCGGGCCGGCGGGCTCCATTTCCCTGCATCACGTACGCACCATGCACGGCTCCGCCGTCAACCGCTCGGAGCGCGACCGGCGCCTCCTGCTCTACGAGATCGCGGCGGCCGATGCCTTTCCCATCGTCGGCACCTCCTCCTTCTACGGCGGTTTGGAGGAGTTCAATTCCCGGATGCTCTGCGGGGAGGCCACCCTGGAGCCGCGCGTCAGGGCCGCACCGGTGCGCATCCCGCAGCCGGAGCCGGATACCACGGGATCGATCTACGAGATCCAGAAGGCCCTCAAGGCCCGCACCTTCGGTGTGGCGGCGGAGACCTAAAGGGGCTCGGGAACGCGGGCCACGGCGGTCGCGCCCTCTTCGAGCATGCGCGCAATCTCCGACGCCGAATAGCCGGCCTCGGCCAGGATCTCGCGGCTGTGTTCGCCGAGCAGGGGCGCCGGGCGGGTGACGGCGGCCGGCGTCGCCGAGAACTTCACCGGCGGCCCCAGCGCCTTGGTCGGTCCCGCCGTGGCGTGTTCGGTCTCGACGATCATCCCGCGTGCCAGGGTCTGGGGATCTCGCTGCATCTCGTTGACGCTGAGCACCGGACCGGCGGGAAAGCCGCCGGCTTCCAGCGCCGCCAGCCAATCGGCCGTGGTTCGCTGGCGGAAGATGGCGTTGAGAATCTCTTCCAGGGCCTCGCGGTTGATCATGCGGCCGGGATTGTCCTGAAAGCGGACGTCCTCCATCAGCTCCGGCGCCTCGATCAGCCGGGTCAGGCGCTCCCAGTTTGCCTGGTTCGCGGCGCCGATGTTGATCCAGCCGTCGGCGGTCTGAAAGGCCTGATAGGGCGCGTTCAAGGGGTGGGCGGAGCCCAGGGGCTGCGGCGTCTCCCCGGTCGCCAGCGCAATGGCCGACTGCCAGAAGGTCTGGGTGATGCCGGCCTCGAACAGCGAGGTGTCGATCATCTGCCCTTCGCCGGTCTTAAGCTTGTGGGCATAGGCCGCGGCGATGCCCATGGCCGCCAGGATGCCGGCGGTGATGTCGCTGACCGGCGGGCCGACCTTCACCGGCGGGCGCCCCGGCCCCTCCCCCGTCACCGACATGAGGCCGGACATGCCCTGGGCGATGAGGTCGAAGCCGCCGCGCTCCGCATAGGGTCCGGTGCGGCCGAAGCCCGAGAGGGCGCAGTAGATCAGCCCGGGATTGATCTCGCGGAGCGTGTCGTAGCCGAGACCGAGCTTCTCCATGGTGCCCTTGCGATAGTTCTCGATGAGCACGTCGGCGTCCCGCAAAAGGCGGGTGAGCGCGTCCCTGCCGCCGGGGTGCTTCAGGTTCAGCACCAGGCCGCGCTTGTTGCGGTTCATCATCAGGAAGGCCGCGCTCTCGCCGCCGACGGAGGGCGGGACTGCGCGGCGGGTGTCGTCGCCCGCCGGCTTCTCCACCTTGATGACGTCGGCGCCCATGTCGGCCAGCATCATCCCGGCGCAGGGACCGGCCATGATGTGCGCCAGTTCGATGACCCGGCAGCCGGCGAGCGGGCCGCCCATCCCTAGCGCCCCTGCCAGTTCGGCTTGCGCTTGGCGAGGAACGCCTCCAGCCCCTCGCGGAAGTCGGCGCTGGTGTAGCAGGAGAGGATGAGGTCCGCGTCCTCGACCTCACTCTGGGCGAGGCGACGCAGACCCTCCTTGGTGGCGCGCAGGGTGAGCGGCGCCTGCTCCGCCAGCAGCTCGGCCAGCGCTCTGGCGCGCCTCATCAGGGCCTGGTGATCGTCCAGCACCTCCGACACCAGACCGACGGCCGCCGCTTCCTCGGCGAACACAAGCCGGCTGGTGAAAATGATCTCCCGGGTGCGCCCGGCGCCCAGCAGAGCCGTGAGGCGGGCGAGATTGGCCACCGAAAGGCAGTTGCCCAGGGTGCGCGCGATGGGAAAGCCGAACTTGAGGTCCGCCGTGGCGATGCGCAGGTCGCAGGCCGCGGCGATGGCCGCCCCGCCGCCGGTGCAGGCCCCGGCGATGGCGGCGATGGTGGGCAGCGGACAGGTCTCCACGGCGCCCAGCACCTCGTCCATCTGCGCCTCGTAGTCGAGGGCATGCTGGTCGGTGGTGAAGGAGCGGAACTGGGCGATGTCGGTGCCGGCGGCAAAGGCCCGTTCGCCGGCGCCGGTGAGGACCAGGACCTTGACGCCCAGGCCCTCCGGCTCGCGGCAGATCTCCGCCAGGCGCTGGTACATGGCGAAGGTGAGCGCATTGCGCGCCTCCGGCCGGTTGAAGGTGATCAGTCCGACCGGCCCGTCCTTTTCGAACAACAGGTCCTCGTTCGTCGTCATGCGGATTTCCTAACGATAGAAGTATTCGACCAGGAACATGGGGATGGCCGGCACATAGGTGCAGATGAGGAGCACCGTCAGCAACACCGCCACGAAAAACACGTTCACCTTGGAGACGGCCCAGATATTCGCGCGCGCCACCGCGCAGGAGGTTATGAGGACGCTGGCCACCGGCGGCGTCTGCTGGCCGATGGCGAGGTTGAGGGTCACCACCAGGCCGAAGTGCACCGGATCGATCCCCGCCGCCCCGATCAGCGGGATGACGATGGGCACCACCAGGATGATCGCCGCAGCGGAATGCAGAAAGAACCCGATGATCAGAAAGAAGACGTTGAGGATCAGCAGGATGATGTAGCGGTTGTCGGTGAGCTCCAGGATCCAGGCCGCGAGCTGTTGGGGCATCTGCGCGCGGGTGAGGAAGCCACCCATCAGCACCGAGGCGGCGACCAGCAGCATCACCACGGCGGTCTGCATGCCGCCGTCCAGCATGGCGCGCTTGAGGTGACGCAGGTCGATCTGGCGGTACCAGAAGCCGACCAACAGGGCGGCGATCACCGCCAGCCCCGCCGCCTCCGTCGCCGTCACGAAACCGCCGAAGATGCCGCCCAGGATGATCACCGGCAGGGAGAAGGCCGGCAGCGCCTCCAGGAAGGTGTGGCGCAGGCGCCGCAGGTTGAAAGCCTCCTCCACCGGCAGGTTGTAGCGCCGTGCGAAGAGGTAGGCGACGAACATCAGCCCGAAGGCGCCCATCAGCCCGGGAACCACCCCCGCCACGAAGAGCTGTTCCACCGAGGTGTTGGCCGAGGTGGCATAGAGGATCATGGGGATCGAGGGCGGGATGATGATCGCCAGAGAGGCGGAGGAAGAGGTGACCGCCGCCGAGAAGGGCGCGCTGTAGCCGCGCTTTTTCATCTGCGGGATGAGGATCGAGCCGAGCGCCGCCACGTCGGCCACCGCCGAGCCGGAGATCTCGGCAAAGAACAGCGAAACGCCGATGTTCACCATGGCGAGGCCGCCGCGCACGAAGCCGATGAGGGCGGAGACGAAGTTGATCAGCCGGTCGGTGATGCCGCCGGCGTTCATGATCGCCCCGGCCAGCACGAACATGGGGATCGCGATGAGGGAGAACTTGGTGGAGCCGTCGTACATGTCCAGCGCCACGGTCACCAGGCTGTCCGGCCCCTCGCTGACCAAAAGCCCGAGCACGGCGGAGACCGCAAGCGCCACGGCGATGGGCACGTTGAGGCAGATCATCGCCACCAGCGCGATGAAGATGGCGAGCATCAACATAAACTAGCGGCGCTCCGCATTCTTCATCTCCTGCTCCACCTCTTCCTCGATCTCGGCGTGCTCCAGCGATTTTCCGGCGGTGGTCATGCGCCAGTAGTCCGGCAGCGACAGCAGCTCGCAGAGAATGAAGAGCGCCGCGCCGATGGGAATGACCGACTGGGTGAACTGCACCGGGACCCAGGTGAGGGAGACCAGGCTGTCGCCTTCCAGAACCTCCAGCACCAGCATGCCGGCCCAGGCCATGAGCAGGAAAAAGCCGATGACGATGACCTCGGCGACGATGACGCCGAGCTTACGCAGCGGCAGCGAGAGGGAAAGCAGCACCGAATCGAAGCCGATGTGGCGCCGCTTCAGGGCGGCCAGGGCCGCGCCGTAGTAGGTGATCCAGGAAAGCTGGATGGCGGCGACCTCGTCGTACCAACTGAAGGAGTTGCCGGCCAGGCGATAGAGCACCGCGGTGACCACGACCACCGTCAGCATGACCATCAGCACGATGGTCACCCACTCCAGCAGCCATTCCAGCCTGCGGCTCGTTGCGGCAAGCATGGGGTCAGCCCCGCCCCTGCCGGGCGCTGAAACGTCGACTAATCAAGGATCACTCCGCTTGCGCCCGGTGTCGCGGCGACTGGAACAAGGGGCCGGGCTGGTTTTCCTTTCCAGCCCGGCACCCACTTGCCTTCAGACTACGATCCTTCGGCGAGCCGCAGAACCGTGTCGATCAGGTCCTGGCCGCCGTCGACGCTGGCGGCGAACTCGTCGTAGATCGGCTTGGAGGCGGCGACAAAGGCCGCCTTGTCGGCGGTGTTCACCTGGATGCCGCCGTCCTGCAGCTTCTGCAGCAGGTCCTTCTCCAGGCGCGCCGCCTCTTCATAGACGAAGTCCTGGGTCTCGCTGCCGCACTGGACCAAAGCGTCCTGCACGTTCTGCGGCAGCTTGGCGAAGTGCTTGTCGGAGACCAGCACATAGGCCGGCGTGTAGACGTGGCCGGTGATGGAGAGGTACTTCTGCACTTCCTGGAACTTGGCCGACCAGATCTGCGCGTAGGGATTCTCCTGCCCGTCGATCACCTTGGTCTGCAGCGCCGTGAAGACCTCGGAGAAGGCCATGGGGGTGGGGTTCGCGCCGTAGAGCTTGAACATCTTCACCCGCCAGGCGCCCTTGGGCGTGCGCAGCTTGATGCCGGCCAGATCCTCCGGCGTGTTGATCGGCCGGGTGTTGTTGGTGATGTTGCGGAAGCCGTTCTCGAACAGGCCGATGATGCGGTAGCCCTTGGCCATGGCGGCCTTCTGGAAGGTGCTGTCCATCAGCTCTGCCTGGACCCGGCGCATGTGCGCGCGGTCCTGGATGATGTAGGGCATCTCGAAAACGCCGAACTCGTCGGCCACCGATGACATCACCGACGACGGCAGGGAGAAGTGAACCTGGCCGAGCTTCAGCTTCTGCAGCAGCTCCTTGTCCTTGCCGAGCTGCGAGGAGCCGAAGGTCTGCACCTCGGCGGCATCGCCCAGAGCACCGTTGGCGCAGGCGGCGAAGGCATTGACCGAGGTCTCGAAGAGCGAGCCCGGCTTGCCCACGTGGCCGAACTTCAGGACCATCTTTTCCGCGAGAGCGGGGCTCGCGAGCAGGGAGACCAGTGCGGCCCCCGTCAGGATCTTGGCTATCTTCATGGTTTTCCTCCCTGTTGGGTTCGTTGTTTTTGATAAGTTACTCGGCCGCGGAGGCCGAAGCCTGGTCGCGTCCGGCCAGATAGTCCAACGCGGCCAGGACGCCGCCGCGCCGGTGCGGTACGCCGGCAAGCTCCAACCCCATCTCCACGCCGGAGAGGGTGCCCGCCAGCATCAGGTCGTTGAAGTCGCCCAGATGGCCGATGCGGAAGACCTTGTCGGCGACCTTCGACAGGCCGTTGCCGAGCGACATGTTGAAGTGCTCCAGGGTGGTCTTGCGAAAGCCATCGGCGCTGTGGCCTTCGGGCATCAGCACGGCGGTCAGCGAGCCGGAGTAGTGCCGCGGCTCCAGACAGAGCACCTCCAGGCCCCAGGCGCGCACCGCCCGGCGCGCGGCCTCGCCGTGGCGCTGGTGCCGCGCGAAGACGTTCTCCAGGCCTTCCTCATGCAGCATGTCGATGGCCTCGACCAGACCGTAGAGCAGGTTGGTGGCAGGCGTGTAGGGGAAGTAGCCCTTGGCGTTGGGCTCCGCCATCTCGTCCCAGGACCAATAGGCGCGCGGCAGGCTTGCGGTCTTCGAGGCCGCCAGCGCCCTGTCGCTGATAGCGTTGAAGGAGAGGCCCGGCGGCAGCATCAGGCCCTTCTGGGAGCCGGCCACGGTGACATCGACGCCCCAGTCGTCGTGGCGATAGTCGAGGGAGGCCAGCGAGGAAATGGTGTCCACCATCAGCAGCGCCGGATGGCCGGCGGCGTCGATGGCCCGGCGGATTTCGGGGACCTGGGTCACTGAGCCGGTGGAGGTCTCGTTGTGGACCACGCAGACCGCCTTGATCGCCTGAGCCGAATCGGCACGCAGGCGCTCCTCGATGGCCGCGGGATCAGCACCGTGGCGCCAGTCGCCGGCGATGAACTCCGGCTGCAGGCCAAGGCGTTCGGCGAGGCGCTTCCACAGGGTGGCGAAGTGGCCCGTCTCGTACATCAATACCCGGTCGCCGGGGGAGAGCGTGTTGGCCAGCGCGGCCTCCCAGGCGCCGGTGCCGGAGGCCGGGTAGATCACCACCGACCCCTCGGTCCTGAAGATCGACTTCATGCCCTGCAGCGCCTTTTCGCCGACTGCGGCGAAGGCCGGTCCCCGGTGATCCATGGTGGGAAAGTCCATGGCGCGCAACACCCGGTCGGGCACGTTGGTGGGCCCCGGAATCTGCAGGAAATGGCGGCCGGGCGACGACGCCGGACGTCCAGACATAGGGCTTACCTCCTTGCCACCAAGACTTCGCGCTCTGTTTCTTTGACGGGACACCGCCCTTCACAGGCAGGCTTGCATGAATTCCGCTTCTGCGGGTATGAATTATGAATATTGAATACAAAATACATGATTGAGGCGGATGTCAATGGCCTCGGGGCTTAGTGAGCGGCGCTCTGAAGGATTGCGCGCGGAGTTGGTGCAGCGCCTGAGCGGCGCCGTCGAAGGCGAGGTCTATGGCGACGCCTTCTCCCGCGGGCGCTATGCCACCGACGCCTCCATCTATCAGGTCATGCCACGGGCGGTGGTGGTCCCGAAGACCTTCGCCGATGTCGAGGCGACCCTGTCGCTGTCCCGTGACATGGGCGTCCCGGTACTGCCGCGCGGCGGCGGCACCTCCCAATGCGGGCAGACCGTCAACGCCGCGGTGGTGATCGACTTCTCGAAGCACCTGAACCGCATCCTCTCCGTCGATGCCGAGGCCGGCACGGCGGAGGTCGAACCGGGACTGGTGCTCGACCACCTGAACGCCGCGCTGAAGCGCCACGGCCTCTGGTACCCGGTGGACGTCTCCACCGCTTCGCGCGCCACCCTGGGCGGCATGGCGGCCAACAACTCCTGCGGCTCGCGCTCCATCCGTTACGGCACCATGCGAGACAACGTGCTGGCCATCGACGCCCTGATGGCCGACGGGACCAAGATGGCCTTCGAGCCGCTGCCGCGCGACCTGCGCGGCCTCAACAGCCCGAGCCCCCGTCACGACCTGTTCCGCGAGTTGCTGGACCTCGGGGCCCGCGAGGCCGGAGAGATCAAGGCCCGCTTCCCGGACCTGATGCGCCGGGTCGGCGGCTACAACATCGACGCCCTGGTGCCCAACGGCCCCAGCAACAACCTCGCCCATCTGCTGGTCGGCTCCGAGGGGACCCTGGCCATCAGCGAGAAGATCAGGCTACAGCTCTCGCCGCTGCCGCGGAACAAGGTGCTCGGGGTCTGCCACTTCCCCAGCTTCTACGAGGCTATGGACGCGGCCCAGCATCTGGTCACCCTGGACCCGACGGCGGTGGAACTGATGGACCGCACCATGATCGAACTGGGCCGGGAGATCCCCCTCTTCCGCCCCATCGTCGATGCCTGCGTGCGCGGCGATCCGGAGGCGCTGCTGCTGGTGGAGTTCGCCGAGGAGGATCAGGCGGAGAACCTGCGCCGCCTGAGGGCCCTGGGCGAGATGATGGCGGAACTCGGCTTCCGCTGGGACGATCCGGGCAAGAAGCCCGGCGGCGTTGTCGAAGCCGTCGACCCGGCCTTCCAGAAACAGATCTTCGGCGTGCGCAGCCAGGGCCTCAACATCATGATGTCCATGAAGGACGAGGGAAAGCCGGTCTCCTTCGTCGAGGACTGCGCGGTGCGCCTGGAAGACCTCGCCGATTACACCCAACGGCTCACCGAGATCTTCCGCAAGCACGACACCATGGGCACCTGGTACGCCCATGCCTCGGTCGGCACCCTGCATGTCCGCCCGGTGCTGAACCTGCGCCTCGACAGCGACGTGAAGGCGATGCGGGCCATCGCCGAGGAAGCCTTCGAGATGGTGCGGGACTACCGCGGCTCCCACTCCGGCGAGCATGGCGACGGCATCGTGCGCTCGGAATTTCACCGGCCGATGTTCGGCGACCGCATGGTCGAGACCTTCGAGTGGGTCAAGTACCGCCTGGACCCCGAAGGCGTGCTGAACCCCGGGCGAATCGTGCGCCCACCCAAGATGGACGACCGCAGCCTCTTCCGCTACCAGCCCGACTACAAAGTTCCGGAGCGGCGGAGCGTGTTCGATTGGGCCGGCTATCCCGGCGCCGGGCACGGTTTCCAGGGCGCGGTGGAGATGTGCAACAACAACGGCGCCTGCCGCAAGATCGGCGAGGGCGTCATGTGCCCCTCCTACCGCGTCACCCGCAACGAGCGCGACCTGGTGCGCGGCCGCGCCAATACTCTACGTTTGGCGATCTCCGGCCAACTCGGCCCGGAGGCCTTCACCTCCGAGGCCATGATGGAGACCATGAAGCTCTGCGTCTCCTGCAAGGGCTGCCGGCGGGAATGCCCGACCGGTGTCGACATGGCCAAGATGAAGATCGAGGTGCTGGCGGCGCGGGCCGAGAAGCATGGGGTCTCGCTGCGCGACAAGCTGGTCGCACACCTGCCGCGCTATGCGCCCTGGGCTGCACGCCTTCCCTGGCTGATGAACCTGCGCGACCGCCTGCCGGGGGCGGCGACGCTCTCAGAGAAGCTCCTGGGCCTCAGCGCCGAGCGCAGTCTGCCGAAGTGGCATCGCCGGCCCTATCGCCCGACGGAGGCAGGCGATGAAGCGGCGGAGGTGCTGCTCTTCGCCGACACCTTCAACCGCTACTTCGAACCGGAAAATCTCCAGGCTGCGGAGGCCGTTCTGCGGCGCGCCGGCGTGAAGCTCGGCCACGCGCTGCCGCAGAGCGGCGGGCGGGCGCTCTGTTGCGGCCGCACCTACCTCGCCGCCGGTCTCGTCGAAGACGCCAAGGCGGAGATGCGGCGGACCATCGCGGCCATCGGGCCGGTGCTGGAACGCGGCGGCTTCGTGGTGGGGCTGGAGCCCTCCTGCCTGCTCACCTTCCGCGATGAGGCCCCGGCCCTCCTCGGCGAGGACTGGTCCGCAGAGCTCGGCCAAAGGGTGTTGCTGTTCGAGGAGTTCATCGCCGCGAAGATGGACGAAGGGTCTTTCGACCTGCCCCTGGCGGCGCTGCCTCAGAAGACGGCGCTGCTGCACGGCCATTGCCATCAGAAGGCCTTCGACCTGGTCTCGCCGGTGCAACGCCTGCTCGCAAGGATTCCGAACCTGGAGGTCGGCTTGATCGAGTCCTCCTGCTGCGGTATGGCCGGGGCCTTCGGCTATCAGGCGGAGACCCAGGAAATCTCGCGGGCCATGGGCGAACTCAGCCTGCTGCCGGCGGTGCGCGCCGCCGGCAGAGATACGCTCGTGGTGGCGGACGGCACCTCCTGCCGCCACCAGATCGCCGACGGGGCCGGCCGCGCGGCAATGCATGTCGCGGTGGTGCTGGAGGCGGCGAGCCGGGCGACGGCAAACGGACAAGGGAACACCGGATGAGCCTGGACCTGACGGAAACCATCAGCCGCCGGCCGCTGCACCACGAACTGGTGGACCGGCTGCGCGATATGATCATCGAGGGCACCCTGGAGCCGGGCCAGAAGGTGCCGGAGAAGATGCTCTGCGAGCGCTTCGGGGTCTCCCGCACGCCGCTGCGCGAGGCGGTGAAGATCCTCGCCGCCGAGGGTTTCGTGCGCCTGACGCCGCACCGTGGCGCCTCCGTCGTCAAGCTGACCCTCAAGGATTTCGAGGAGGCGCTGCCCATCATGGGGGCCCTGGATGCCGTGGCCGGCGAGCTGGCCTGCAGGAACGCGACGGAGGAAGAGATCGCCGAACTCGCCGATCTCACCGACCGCATGGCCGAACGCTTCGAGGCGCAGGACCTCGCCGGTTATTACAAACTGAACGCGCGCATCCACGAACTGATCATGGCCATGGCGCGCAATCCGACCCTGACTGAAACCACGCGGGTGCTGTCGGAGCGCATGCGTCGCGCCCGCTACGAACTGGCCATGGCGCCGGCCCGCTGGGCCCAGGCCGTCGAGGAACACCAGGACATGGTGCAGGCGCTGAAGCGGCGCGACGGCGTGCGCCTGGGCCGCATCATGCGGGCCCACGTCACCCACAAACTGCAAGACCTCCAGGCCCACCTCTTCGCCGACGAGCGGTAGGTCAAGCGGTCAGAGAAGACCCGCGTTCCAAACACCCTTCGAGGCTCCGCTTCGCTTCCCCGGTCGTCACCCTCGGGCTTGTCCCGAGGGTCCATGGAAGAACCGAGATTCGAACCTCGATGGATTGCCGGAACAAGTCCGGCAATGACGATCCGGGAGGCCAAAAGGCATTGTCTCTCTAACCCGCCGCATCCGCGTAGAGCTTGCCGGTGGGGGTTTGCAGGAAGGCTTCGAAGGGGATCTCCTCCTGCTTGATGAAGCCGCGCAGGGGCAGCTTGCCCTCGCTCACCATCTCGATCACCGCGCAGGCCGAGGCCGAGGTGGTCCAGGAGATCGCGGTCCAGGGCGTGCCGGAAATCTCGATGGGATAGTAGGCGCGCACGAACTCCTTGCGGTTCAGGCGCCCGGCCGACCAGCCCTCGGCGGAGACGTGGACATAGACCACGTCGTCGTCCACCGGCGGCTTGGCGTTGGTGAGGATCTGGCCCGCCAGCTCCCGCCGTTCGCGCATCAGAAGCTCGTGGAAGAAGAAGTTCATCAGGTCGACATGACCGGGATAGCGCATGGACTTGTAGTCCAGGTTCTCGATGCGGCCCTCGAAGGTCTCGCACATGGTGCCCAGGCCGCCCGAGGTGGTGAAGGCTTCCAGCTTCACGCCGCCGACGTAGAGGGTCTCGATCCACTCCATGGGGGAGACCCACTTGCGCTGCCCCTCCTCGATCACCTCGCAGTCGTTGAGGTATTCGTTCACCACCCCTTCCGGCGACCAGTTGAAGGCATAGCCGAGATGGCCCGTGGGATGCTGCGGCAAGGCGCCGACGCGCATCTTCACACCGCGCACTTCGGCGAACTGGCCGGCCAAATGGGCCGCCACGATGCCGACGAAGCCCGGCGCCAGGCCGCACTGCGGTGCCATCACGCCCTGAGCCGATTCCGCCAATTCGCGGATATGCTGGGTCGTCGGCACGTCCTCCGTCAGGTCGAAGTAGTGCTGGCCCACCTGATGCGCCGCCGTGGCGATTCCCTTGTTGAGGGCGTAGGGCAGACAGGAAATGACGGCGTCATAGGGCTCCAGCAGCGCCGGCAGGTCCTCGGTCTTGCCCAGATCGGCGATCTTCATCTCGAAAGGCGGCGTCCGGACCACCTGGCGGGTCTCGATCCCGGTCACCTGAAAACCGGCGTTGGTCAACATGCGTCCGGTGAGCGACCCGACCTTGCCGAGCCCCAGCACGGCGATCTTCTCGATGGACATGAACAGAGTCCTCTCTCGGCATGACGGAACGACTCCGCAAACGAGTCGTCCCGGACCCTAGCCGGAGAGAGACGGAAAGAGAATGCCGCAGTCTAGAAAGCGGCCCAGAGCCTCCCGGTCACTTGCTCTCGGGGTAGAACTGCATGAAGCCCTTGTCGTTGACCGGAGAGACCGGCCATTGCCGGCCGCGGGTGGCGGAGAGCGAGCGGTTGGGGCCGGGCACGAAGGTCCGTTCCGGCTCGCCGACCAGCTCGTCATCCCGGATCCAGCCCTCGTCGGAACCGTAGAGTTCGGCACGCAGCCGCTGGGTGAGTTCGGTGCGCACGTTGTCAAGAGTGGGGTCGGCGGCGCGGTCGTGCAGCTCCCGCGGGTCCTCCTGAAGATCGAAGAGCTGCAGGCGGTTGCCGCAGGGATACCAGATCAGCTTGTAGCGGTCGTCGCGCAGCATGCGTGAGGCGTGAGGCCCCTCGCCGAACTCGCCGTAGAGCGTCTGCCGACGCCATTCACCAACCATGGAAAGCCCCTCCACGCTGTCGGGGATCGGAACGCCGCAGAGGTCGAGCAGCGTCGGCATGACATCGCGCAGACAGACCAGGCGGTCGTCCTCCCGGCGCACCCCGACCCGCTCGTCCCCCGGCAGGCCCATCATGATCATGGGAATGCGGCTGGCGTTCTCGTAAAGCACCTGCTTGGCCCACATGCCGTGGTTGCCCAGCATGTCGCCGTGGTCCGCGGTGAAGATCACCACCGTTTCGTCCAGCACCCCTTCGTCGCGCAGGGTGCCGATCAGCGAAGCGATCTGGTGATCGATGTGGGTGCAGAGGGCATAGAAGGCGCGGCGGGCGGCGATGGTCTGCTGCCGGTTGAGAGCGTCGCCGCGGGCCTGGGTCGCCTGGGCATTGTACGGCAGGGCGCCGCGCTCCTCCGCCCAGGCCCCCACATAGGGCAGGTCGATCTCGATGTCGCGGTAGAGGTCGACGTAGCTCTGCAGGGGCACCAGCGGCGGGTGCGGATGACGGTAGCCGCAGTACCAGAGGCTCGGCCGTTTCGGATCGCGCCGCTTGATGGCCCGGGCGGTCATGCGGGTCGCCCAGTTGGTGGCAGGGGTCTCCTCCGGCAGGTGCCAGGGGCGCCAGGCGTAGTTGTTGTTGCTCATGCCGTGGTCGAACTGGCGGCCGAGGAAACCGGCATCGCCCAGATAGA
>NZ_JANQOI010000093.1 GCF_028289705.1 Pelagibius sp. | reverse complement strand
CTGCTCGCAGGCATAGAGGCTGCCGGTGCGCCCCATGCCGCACATCACCTCGTCGAGGATCAGCAGCACGCCGTGGCGGTCGCAGATCTCGCGGATGCGTTTGAAGTATCCGGGCACCGGCGGCACCACCCCGGCCGTCGCCCCGACCACAGGCTCGGCGATGAACGCGGCCACGGTTTCCGGGCCCAGCCGCTCGATCTCGGTTTCCAAGGCATCGGCGGCGCGCCGGCCATAGGCCTCCTCGGTTTCGTCCGGGTGCTGGTGGCGATAGGCATAGCAGGGGGCGATGTGGCTGCTCGGCATCAGCAGGGGGTCGAAAGGCGCCCGCCGCGCCGCATTGCCGCCGATCGAAAGTGCGCCGAGGGTGTTGCCGTGATAGCTCTGATGGCGGGCGATGAAGCGGTGGCGTTGCGGCTGGCCGCGCTCCAGATGGTACTGGCGGGCCAGCTTCAGAGCGGTCTCGTTGGCTTCCGATCCGCCCGAAACGAAGTAGACCCGCGCCATGCCCTCCGGCGCCCGGGTCACGAGGTGCTCGGCCAGCGCCTCAGAAGCTTCGGTGGCGAAGAAGGCGCTGTGGGCATAGGCCAGGCGGTCGACCTGGTCCTTGATCGCCTCGACGACGGCCGGATGGCCATGGCCAAGGCAGGACACCGCGGCACCGCCCGAAGCATCGAGATAGCGGCGCCCCTCGCTGTCGATCAGATAGGCGCCCTCCCCCGCAACGGCCGTGGGGTAGCGCGTGGCGCAGTGACGGGGAAAGACGTAGCTCTTGGACTGCATCGTTGGGGGCTTTCAGTGGACGGCTCTTGAGCTGCTAGTTGTGACTCCGGGAAAGCGGCGCGGGCAAGCCTTGAAACGAGAGATCACGAACGATTCCCCGGCCCATGGTCCGGGCGAGCGTTGTTTCCGGCAAAGAGGGCCAGTAGGATGGCGCGCCCCGCAAAGCCGGATCCGGGGGAACGGGTCGGCCGGGGCGGACAGCGGATACAGGCCAAGGCGACGAGGGGGCGCGGCAGGAGTATGGACCTCAAGGAACACATCCGTTCGATTCCGGACTTTCCGAGCCCCGGTATCCTCTTCTACGACATCTCCCCGCTGCTGGCGCATCCCGATGCCTGGCAGACGACTGTGGAACGCCTGGCCGCCGTGGTGAGCGAGCACCAGCCCGACGTCTTGGCCGGGATCGAATCGCGCGGCTTCCTGGTCGCCGCCCCTCTCGCCCTCAGGCTGAACCTCGGCTTCGTGATGGTCCGCAAGAAGGGCAAGCTGCCCGGTCCCACCGTGCCCTACACCTATGATCTGGAATACGGCAGCGACACCATCGAGATCCAGGCGGACGCCGTGCAGCCCGGGCAGAAGGTCTTCCTGGTCGACGACCTGCTGGCCACCGGCGGCACCATGAATGCCGCCGCCCAGTTATTCCGCTCCACGGGGGCGGAGGTGACCGGCGCGGCCTGCATCGTCGAACTGACGTTCCTGCAGGGGCGCGAGAAGCTCGACATTCCCATCACCACCCTCCTGCCTTACGACCAGTAGCTTTTCGACATCGCCGCCAGTTCAATCGAAGGGCGACCCCGGCCGGCATTCCTTTAGAATCGGTTAACCCTCCTGGGGTATCAGTCATCTTGCGCCTTTTCGGCCGGACGTAGGCCCTCCGCGGCCTCCGGGAGCGAATCCCCGGCCCGGGCGGGCGCGGTCGGGCGATCTGTTGTTGGGGTCCAAAGCATTCATGCCTGCCGGGGAGACCACTTTCTCATTTGCAGCGGTGATGCTGATTACGGCCATGGCCCCCGCCATGCTGGCCGTGATGGCCTGGACCCCAAGCCAACGGCAGGACAGGACGCCGGCGCTCAAGTGGTGGTCCGCCAGCCTTGCGCTGAAGGCGCTGGAACTGGCCGCCCTGTCCCTTTCAAGCTGGTTCTTCCCGGACTGCTTCGAGGCCATTCACGAGGGCGGCCAGGCGATCATCGCTTTCCTGCTGCTGGGCGGCACCCTCAGCTTCCTCGGCTACCGCACCTACCTGCGACCGCTTCTCCTTGCGGTCACCGTGGTCTTCATCGGCACCGCCAGTTGCGCCATCTATCCCGAGGTGCCGCTGGTCGTGTTCCTGGCGCTGCGCAGCGGGGCCATCGCCGCCGTGGGCCTGGCCGGCTTTCTGTTCTGGCATCGCTACCGCAGCCAGAAGCAATCGATCTCCATCATCTGCGCCGGGCCGCTGCTGGTCTTCGCGACCTATCTTCTGACGGAGTTGCTGCGCGGCCTGTTGGATCCGACGATGCCTGCCCTCAATCCCGACGGCGACTGGCGCGTCATTCTGCACACCGGCCTCATTCTGCTCTGCATGATCTGCATGATTTTCGCAGTGCAGGACGCGCTGCAGAGCGCCAAGACCTCTGCCGAGCGGATCGCCGACAACAAGTCGCAGCTGGTCACGGCGATCATCGAGAACATTCCGGTCGGCGTGTGCATCTTCGATGCAAACCTGCGGCTCATCGCCTTCAACAAGGAGCTGTCCAAGCTGCTGAGCCTGCCGATGGAGCTGCTGCAGCGCGACATCTCCTTCCAGGAGCTGGTCCGCTTCAACGCCGCGCGCGGCGAATACGGCAGCGGCGACATCGAACAGGTCGTGGAACAACGCACCCGCATCCTCACCGACAACCTGCAGTTTCGCGTGGAGCGCGTGCGCCCGGACGGGACGGTGTTGGAGATGCGCACGCGACAGCTCACCGGCGGCGGTTACGTCATGGTCTACACCGACATCACCGAGACCAAGAAGATCGAAGCGGCCCTGCGCAAGAGCGAGCAGCGCTATGCGCTGGCGCTGAAGGGTGCCAACGAAGGCATCTGGGAATGGGGCGACGAGACCATGGGCATCTACGTCTCCCGCCGCCTGCGGGAGATCACCCGCACCCATAGCTTCGGGCCAACCATCACGCCGGCGGAATGGTACGGACGGGTGCATCCGGAAGACCTCCCCAGCATGCGCCAGCGCCTGCACGATCATCTGCGTGGCGAGTCCGACTACTACGACGACGAGTACCGCATGCGCGGCGACGACGGGCTGTACCGCTGGGTGCATTTGCGCGGCCTGGGGCTGCGCGACAAGCGCGGGCGCGTCCACCGTCTTTCCGGTTCGCTGAGCGATGTCACCGAGCGCAAGGAAGCCGAGCAGGAACTGCTCCGCGCCAAGGAAGCCGCGGAGTTCGCCAACCGCACCAAGGGCGAGTTCCTGGCCACCATGAGCCATGAACTGCGCACGCCGCTGAACGCCATCATCGGCTTCTCGGAGCTGATGACCCAACAGGTGTTCGGGCCCGTCGGCCACGAGAACTATCGCGAGTATGTCCAGAACATTCACGAAAGCGGCAGCCATCTGCTGACCATCATCAACGATATCCTGGACGTCTCGAAATCCGAGGCCGGGATGGTCGAGCTCTACGAGGAGGAGGTCGACCTGCGCGACGTGATCGGCTCCGGCCTCAGGCTCATCGGGCCGCGGGCGCGGGAGAACTCGATCACCGTGAAGACCGAATTCACCGCGCCCCTGGCCTACGTGCGCGCCGACCAGCGCCGCTTGAAGCAGATCCTCATCAATCTGCTTTCCAACGCCGTGAAGTTCACTCCGCCCGGGGGCAAGGTGGTCGTCAAGGCCTGGGCGAGCCCCGGCGAAGCCGCGGGCTTTGCCGTGGTCGACGACGGCATCGGCATTGCCGAGGCGGATCAGGCCCGCATGCTGGAGCCCTTCACCCAGGTGGAATCGGGGCTCAGCCGCAAGCACGAGGGGACCGGGCTCGGCCTGCCGCTCTGCCGTGCCCTGGTCGAAGTACACGACGGCGAGCTGGTTCTGGAAAGCACCCTGGGAAGCGGCACCCGCATCACCGTCCACCTGCCGCTGGACCGGGTCAGCAGCAAGATCGTCGACGCGGCCTGATCCCGGGCGCGCCGCTGCGTTTCGTCAGAGCGCCGCGCTCTCCTCGTCGCTGTGACAGAGCGCTTCGGCGAAGGCGAGCAGGTCGGCATCGCTGCCCGCGGGGCCCATCAGGGAAAGCCCGACCGGACAGCCCTCGACCCGCGCCAGGGGCAGGGAGACTTGCGGCAGGCGGGACAGGCCGGAGATGCTGGTGAGGCTCAAGACGGCGGTGCGGTGGGCACGCAGCGCTTCCGCATCGCCATCGCAGCGCGGTGCGATGCCGGGCGCGGTCGGCATGATCAAAAGGGCATCCTCGCCGAGCAAGGTCTTCAGCGCTTCGGCAAAGCTCTCCCGCAACGGCCGGGCCTCCTCGGCCTGCTCCTCGCGGATGCTGTGCGCCCAGTCGAAGCGCTCCTGAATCTCGGGGCCGAAGGACGGATTGGTCTCGGCGATCCAGGCCCCGAGCGTAGCGACGATCTCCCGCGCCTGAAGGTGGCGGAAGTGCCACATCCAGTCTTCGAGGCTCAGGTCCGCCCCGGCGACCTGCGCCCGCTCGGCCGGTGCGATACGCTGCTCCAGCCCCGCGACCAGCGGCGCGAGCGCCTCCTGCACTGGCCCCTTCGCCAGGGCCATGGCGTCCTCCGCCAGGATCAGCCGCCGCCAGCGCGCCTCATCGCCCTTGGGCTCGCCCAGCAAGACCTCGCCGACGCGGCGCAGGAGCTGCGCATCGCGCGTGAACCAGCCGGCGGTGTCGAAGCTGGGCGCCAGCGGCATCACCCCCTCCAGGGAAATCCGCCCGTGGGTCGGCCGCAAGCCGAAGACACCGCAATAGCTCGCCGGGATGCGCACCGACCCGCCGGTATCGCTGCCGAGCGCGGTATCCACCAGGCCGCCGGCCACCGCCGAGGCGGAGCCGCAGGAGGACCCGCCGGGGATGCGGCCCGGCGCGTTCACGTTGGTCGGCGTTCCGTAGTGGAAGTTCTGGCCGTTGAGGCTGAACGCCAGCTCGTCGGTGATGGTCTTGCCGACCAGGCTGGCACCGGCTTCCAGAAGCCACTTGACGACCGGCGCATGGTCGCCGGCGGGCGCGTGGGTGCGCGCCCAGTCCGGATTGCCGCAGCCGGTGACGAAGCCCGCGATGTCGTAGATGTCCTTGGCGGCAAAGCGAAGCCCGGCCAGGGGCCCCGCGTCGGCGCCGGCGATCTCCGGTTGCGGGGCCGGAACGAAAGCCCCCAACGCGTCCCAGGCGGGCCGGCCCGCATCAAGCGCGGCAAAAGGATCGCGATCGCTCATGACATCTTCCCCTCTCTCGACCGGTCGGCGTGACAGGCCCGGTGCCCGGGAACCGGCCCCACCGGCCCGGCCTCTGCCGCACCCCGACAGTGCGGCACATTGCTTGTCTTGAATTGGACCCGCTACGTGGCTGTCTCGTCAATCTCCGGCTCTGCCGGACGTTGCGGCGCCTCGGGGTTCCGGCGCCGGATGATGATATCGCCGTTCTCCAGCATCTCCGGCAGTTCGTACTGCGGGATGCTGTCCACCAGCAGCCTCAGCGCGCGCATCATCTGTTCGATGCCTTCGCGCGCCAACTCGCCCGGGGTGTCCTCGCCCGGGCTCAATTCGCTTTTGGGCTCGCTGGCCCGGGCCGGGCCGCAGGGAACCAGCACGAGACCGCCGGCGAAGAGGATCGCGGTCGCCAAGGCGGCGGGAATGAAGGCCTTTCGGGAAGCGCGCATAGCAATGCTCCAGTGCGGGACCCCGCGGAAACCGGCGGCTTCGCGCGGGGGCCAGAGTCCGTCTTTCGCTAATCTATACGCGAAAAGTGGCCAGTTTCGGGCAACAAATTCGCAAGGCCCCGGGGCGTGCGCGCCCCTCGACAGACCGCCGCAGGGCATGCAAGAAATCGCCGGGCCTGCAGGCGCGGGAAATCCGCATGAGACAGAGGGTGCAGAGAGGATCCATGAGCAACGAGATCGCAATGCTGACGGCCGACGCCCTCCTGGAGCGCTACCGCGAGGGCAGCCTTTCCCCCGTCGAGGCGACGCAGGCCGCCCTCGATCGCATAGACCGCCACAATGGGCGCCTGAATGCCTTCAACCTGGTCGATCCGGAGGCGGCACTGGAGGCGGCACGGGCCTCCGAGGAGCGCTGGCGCCTGGGCGTGCCACGGGGCCGCCTGGACGGCTGCCCGGTGTCGATCAAGGACATCCTGCTGACCGAAGGCTGGCCGACCCTGCGCGGCTCCAAGGCAACGGCAGCGGATCAGGACTGGAACGAAGACGCCCCTGCCGTGGCCCGCCTGAAAGAACACGGCGCCGTGTTGCTGGGCAAGACCACCACGCCGGAGTTCGGATGGAAGGGCGTAACCGACTCGCCCCTGGACGGGATCACCCGCAACCCCTGGAACCCGGCGACCACGCCGGCCGGCTCCAGCGGCGGCGCCTCGGCGGCCGTCGCCAGCGGCATGGGGCCCCTCGCCCTCGGCACCGACGGCGGCGGTTCGGTGCGCATTCCCGCCGGCTTCACCGGCATCTACGGCCTCAAGCCCTCCTTCGGGCGGGTGCCCGCCTATCCGCTCAGTCCCTTCGGGACGGTGTCCCACATCGGGCCCATGACCCGCAGTGTCGCCGACGCGGCCCTGCTGCTGACCGTGATCGCCGAACCCGACGCCCGGGATGCCCACGGCCTGCCCTACGACGGCGGCGACTACAGCCAAGGCCTCGACGACGGCGTCGAGGGCCTGCGTATTGCCTATTCCCCCAGTCTGGGCGGGCATCAGGTCGATCCCGAAGTGGCGGCGCTGGTCGCCAAGGCGGCCTGGTCCTTCGCCGAGCTCGGGGCCACGGTGGAGATCGCCGAGCCCGACCTCTCCGGCGCGGACGCGGTTTTTCGCTGCCTCTGGTATGCCGGGGCGGCGAACCTGATGCGGCGCTTCGATGCCGAGGCCCAGCAGCAGATGGACCCCGGCTTCCGAGAGATCGCGGCGGAGGGCGCCGGCTACAGCCTGCTCGACTACCTCGCGGCGGTCTCGCGGCGCGAAGCCCTGACGGTGGCGGCGAACCGTTTCCATGGTGACTATGACCTGCTGCTGACCCCGAGCCTGCCGATGACCGCCTTCGAGGCGGGTCTGGAGGTTCCGAAAGATAGCGGCATGGAGCGCTGGCCGGATTGGACGCCCTTCTCCTACCCCTTCAACCTGACCCAGCAGCCGGCGGCCTCCCTGCCCTGCGGGCTCACCTCCAAGGGCTTACCGGTGGGCCTGCAGATCGTCGGACCGCGCTACGGCGACGCGTTGGTGCTGCGCGCCTCCCGCGCCTTCGAAGCCGCCCATCCCTGGGCTTTCCCGGACCTTGCAACCACCCTGGCCGAATAGCCCGGGGTGAAGAAGTTGGGTGGCACCTACCAGGTGAGGATCAGGGTGTCGCCGCGCACCTGGTAGCTGTCGAAGCGCTTCAGGAACGACATCCCGAGCAGCGAAACCGAGCCCGGTGCCTCGCCCACCGAGGCCGGCAGGTCGTAGAACTCCAACTGTCCGATGCGCAAACTGCGCAGGATCACCGGCGCGGCACGCACCTCGCCGTTGGCGGTCTCGAAGCGCTGCGAGAAATCCAGCCGCTCCGGCGGCCAGCCGAGAGTCAGCGCATCCTGGGGCGTGAGAAAGATCGCACTGGCCCCGGTGTCCACCAGGAAGCGCAACTGCTCGCCGTTGACCCACGCGTCCACCATGAAGTGGCCATGGGCACCGGCCTTTAGCACCAGTTCCGAGGTCACGGACTGGGTGGCGTCGGTATCTGTCGGGACGGCCGGTACACTCACCGAAAGTCCGTCCTGGCCGGTGCCGCGTTCCTCACTGTCCAGCAGGAAGACGACCGCCAGGCCCACGACGACGATGCCGCCGGCCAGGCGCAGCGTCTGTCTCAGCAGGCCCGTAGTCTCAACCCCCGCATCGCGATATTCGGCCATGGTGACTCCTTTCCGCCGGGTCGTCGGCCCGGTGAAAGTCAGCGATGGGTCACAATGGTGAGAAGTGCGGGTTAAGGCTTCTCTTAGCTTTCTGGTTAAGCCCTGCCCGGCGGAAGCGGCGCTCTTGGGGGACTTTCGTCCAGCTTTCAGCGCGTTACAGCGTTACCCCGTCACAACGCGGTGTAGCCACCTTCGAGCATCAGGACGGCGCCACACATCAGGTCGGACGCGGGCGAGGCCAGGTAGAGGGCGAGGTCGGCCACCTCAACCGGCTGCCCGAAACGGCCGAGGGGGATCTTGGCTAGCATGGGTTCGCCCTTGGCGGGCTCGCCCCAGACCTGATGGCCCATGGGGGTCAGGATCACCGTCGGGCAGATGGCGTTGGTCTGGATGTTGTGCCGCGCCCATTCGGCGGTCATGGACTTGGTGAGGGCATTCAGCCCGCCTTTGGAGGCGGCGTAGGCCGCGTGGTCGTCGACGGCGATGACCCCGGTCTGGGAGGAGACGTTGACGATCTTGCCGGCGCGCTGGGCGATCATGCCCGGCGCCAGCGCCTGGGCCATGAGGAAGGGCGCGCGCAGGTTGACCGCCATGGTCTTGTCCCAGTCCTCTATCCGCGCCTCCAGGATCGGCGCCACCAGGGCGATCCCCGCACAGTTCACCAGGATGTCGACGGTGCCGAAGAAATCGAGGGCCTGCGCAGCCGCTTCCTGAGGGCCCTCGACGGTCGCCAGGTCGGCGGATACGGCAAGGCAGCGCCGGCCTTTGCCCTCCACCGCGGCCACCGCCTCCGAGAGACCCGCCTGATCGCGCCCCACGGCGACGATGTCGGCGCCGGCTTCCGCAAAGACCGAGCAGATCTCGAAGCCGATCCCCTTGGAGGCACCGGTCACCACCGCCCGCTTGCCGGTGAGGGAGAAGCGCTCGGTCCAGGTGCCGCTCTGGGCGTCCTTTTGGTCCGCTGTCATCTCCCCTCCCTCTCGACTTCAGTGCAGCTTGCCGTCGGCGAAGACCGCCTCGGTGGCGCTCTCCAGGAGCCCGGTGTCGGCCAGCAGATCCAGGACGGTGTAGCGCCGGCGCAGGAAGCGCGCCCGCTCCACGGTCGCCCGGAGATGTTCGCCGGTGATGCCGATGTCGGTCGCCCGGGTCGGCGCCCCGGCGGCGATCAGCAGCGCGCGCATCTCCTCGGCCGGCATCACCTGTTGTTGCAGGCGCGGGCGCAGCGCCGGCCAGAGCGCGACGATCTGTTTCAGGCGCTCCGCATGGGCGGCGGGAGTCAGGGTCTTGGCTTCCGTCTCGGCAAGCGCCTTGGCCGCCACCGCGGTGTCGGGAAAGACCCGCCGCACGGCGGACCTGGTCACCTCCGGGTGCGGGCGCGCGGCAAGCGCCGCCTCGATATCCAACTGACTGAGATCGCGTTCGAGCAGCCAGTCGAAGTAGGCCAGAACGGTCATGCAGCCGAGCGCAACGCAGGCGCCGTGGGAGACACGCTCGCCGCGGTGATGATGGTTCTCCATCTCCCAGATGTGGGCGATCTGATGGTCGGCGCCGGAGGCCGGGCGGGAGGAGCGGTAGAACTCCATGGCCAGACCCGTGACCGTGAGCCCGGCGAAAAGCCCGGCGGTGGCCCCCGCGTCGCCGGTCTTCAGCCCCCCCGCCTGGGCCAGCCAGCCGCGCAGGGGCGTCTGCACCAGCGGCCAGGCCACGTCGTCGATGGACTCGATGCCCAGCGCGTCGGCCAGCATCCAGTCGGCGCCCGCCGGCACCTTGCCCGCCAGGTCGCCGAAGCCCCAGCCGGTCATCTCCGCCGGGGCGTCGACGATGATGTCGAGGTCGGCGACGATGGCGCGCGGCGGGACGCACTCGATGGTCTGCTTGAAGCCCTGGTCCACCAGCGGCGAGCCGGAACTGGCATAACCGTCCATGGAGGCGGCGGTCGCGACGCAGAGGTAGGGCCGGTTCTCGAAGAACGCGCCGTATTTGACCAGATCGTTGACCACGCCCGATCCCACCGCGACCGGCACGGCTTCGGGCGCGGCCGCCTGCCAGGCCTGGCGGATCTCCTCGGCCAGTTCGCGCGTCGGCTTGGGGCGCGGCGCCGCCGGCAGGATCAGCGTCTCCACCGAGACGCCGGCAGCGGTGAGGCGATCCTCGACCTCCCCGCCGGCAACCCCGAAGGTGTTCTCGTCGGCCACCAGATAGGCTTTCTTCACATCAGCGAAGTTGCGCCCGAAAACCTCCGCCGTGCGCGCCAGGGCGCCGCGGTCCACCACGATCTCATCGACATGGCGGGAGCGTGCGACCGCGGGCGCGACGATCTCTTCGAGTTGCTGCTTCCAGTCGGACATGGTTCCTTCGCCAGCTCGCTTCGGGAGGTCAGGCACGCAGGCTGCGGCCGTCGCCGGCGAAGAGGTGCAGCCGGTCGCGGGCGAAGTCCAGGCCCACCGTGCTGCCGGCGGCAACGCTGGTGTCGCCGTCGACCTTCACCACCAGCCGGTCGCCCTGGGCCGTGCGGCTGTAGAGATAGGTTTCGCCGCCCAGGGCCTCGGCCACCTGCACCTTTGCGTCGAGGGTGCCGGTACCGGCATCGGTCAGGCGCAGATGCTCCGGGCGAATGCCGAGACGGGCGGCGCCGCTTGCCGCCGCGGCGGGCAACGGGATCCTGACGTCGCCGTAAGCGGCCTCCGCGCCCTCACTACCGGATTGAAGCGCCACATCGAGGAAGTTCATGCTGGGCGCGCCGATGAAGCCGGCGACAAACTCGGTGGCCGGGCTGTGATAGAGCTCCAGCGGCGGGCCCACCTGCTCCACCCGGCCTTCGTTCAGCACCACGATCTTGTCGGCCATGGTCATGGCCTCGACCTGGTCGTGGGTCACGTAAATCATGGTCGCCGCCAACTGCTCGTGCAGCGCCTCCAGTTCGACGCGCATCTGCACCCTCAGCTTGGCGTCGAGGTTCGACAGCGGCTCGTCGAAGAGGAAGACCCGCGGCTCCTTGACGATGGCACGGCCGATGGCGACCCGCTGGCGCTGCCCGCCGGAAAGCTGCGCCGGCTTGCGCTCCAGCAGGTCTTCGAGCTGCAGGATGCGCGCCGCCTCTGCCACCCGCGCCTGGCGCTCGCCGGTGGCGACGCCGTTGATCTTCATGCCGAACTCCATGTTGGCGCGCACGCTCATGTGGGGATAGAGCGCGTAGGACTGGAACACCATGGCCACGCCGCGGTCCGATGGCGCCACGGTGGTCACCTCCTCCTCGCCGATGAAAATGGCGCCGGCGGAGATCGGCTCGAGCCCGGCGACGGCGCGCAGCAGGGTCGACTTGCCGCAGCCGGAGGGGCCGACGAAGACGACGAACTCGCCGTCCTCGATGTCCAGCGACACGTCCGACAGCGCCTGAACCGCGCCATAGAACTTGTCGACATTGGCAAAGGCGACCCGCGCCACCGTTTCCTCCCTTGTCGTCCCCTCGTTTCGTCCGACTCTGCGATCAGGCCGGCCGCCATGGCCTGCTGAGTTCTACATGGCCGTGCCCTTCAGGGCGAGGCTACTGGCTAGCACGCATAAAAACATTTGTAAATCTTGTTAGACATTTGTATGTTGCCGTCAGATAACAGATCCAGACAACAATGATTGGGAGGAATTGGTGATGCTGAAATCCACATTTCGTGGCCTGGCCCTTGGCGCCGCGGCGAGCCTGTCGCTCAGCGCCGGGCCGGCTTTCGGCTGGTCCCTGGAGGAAGCGGCCAAGCCCTATGCGGGAACCACGGTCGACGTGGTGTTCCTGCTGCGCCCCGGCTATGAGGCGGCCGAGCAGATGCTGCCGGAGTTCGAGGAAGCCACCGGCATCAAGATCAACATCATCAAGCACCCCTACGAGAACGCCTTGGGCGAGCAGGTGCGCGACTTCGTGGCCGGCGGCGATCTGGACATCGCGCTGATCGATCTGGTGTGGATCGGCAACTTCGCCGAAAACGAATGGATCGTTCCGCTGGACAAGTTCACCTCCGATCCGGCCCTGGCCGATCCGGCGCTGGACATCGATGATTTCTTCCCGCTGGTGCTGAACGCCTTCGGCGCCTGGAACGGCACGGTCTATGGCCTGCCTTTCGACAACTATTCCGGCCTGCTGTTCTACAATTCCTGCATGCTGAAGGACGCCGGCTTCGACGGCCCGCCGAAGACCTGGGCCGAACTGAAGGACGTCTACGGCCCGGCGCTGACCAAGGACGGCAAGTACGCCTTCGCCCTGCAGTCCAAGCGCAATGAGACCCAGTCCGCCGACAGCTTCGCGCGGATGCTCTGGCCCTTCGGCGGGTCTTTCCTGGACGACAAGTTCAAGTCCAACCTGCTGAGCGCCGAAAGCCAGGCCGGCCTGCAGTTCCGCCAGGACCTGATGCAGTACATGCCCGAAGGCATCGTCGCCTACGACCATGCCGAAACGGTGAACGCGCTGGCCCAGGGCGATGTGGCCATGATCACCGAGTGGTCGGCCTTCTATTCGACCCTCACCAGCCCGGAGACCTCGACACTGGGCGATTGCTTCGGCGTGGCGCCGGAGCCGACGGGCCCGGCCGGGCGCAAGCCGGCGCTGGGCGGCTTCTCCCTGGCAGTGGCCAGCCAGGCCGACGCGGATGAGCAGGCCGCGGCCTATCTCTTCATCCAGTGGGTGACCTCCAAGGCCAACGCCAAGCGCTATCTGGAACTGGGCGGCGTGCCGGCGCGCCAGAGCGTCTACAAGCTGCCCGGCGTGGCCGAGGAGTATCAGTACGTCGAAGCCCTGGTGGAGTCCTGGCAGGAAGGCGTGCCGGAGTTCCGCCCGCGCTTCGCCGAGTGGCCGGAGATCACCGAGATCGTCCAGGAGTGGGGCACCAAGATCATGCTCGGTGACGTGAGCATCGAGGAAGGCGCCGCCGAACTCGGCAAGCGCATGGAAGCGGTGCTGGAGGACGCCGGCTACTACGCCGGCGACAAACCGCTCGCACAGTAAGCAAGACCCTCGCGGCGAGGGGGAACGGATGGGTTCCCCCTCGGCCGGAGGTTCGACGTGCTTTCGTTTCGCTCGACTTCGATTAGACTCGCCGGACGGCCTCAGTCCCAGGGGAGAGGGAAAGCGATCATGAAGTCAGGCGGCGTTAGCCGGCTCACCGTGCTGGGCTTTCTCGGGCCTGCGGTGCTGAGCCTCGCGCTCATCGGCATCGTCCCGCTGGCCTTCGCGATCTACACCTCGCTTCACAAGTATCAGCTCACCAACCTGCGGCGCACGCCCTTCCTGGGGTTGGAGAACTACCAGACGGTGCTCAGCGACCCGGTGTTCTGGGACGCCATGCAGCGCACCATGACCCTGCTGGTGATCGTGCTGCCGCTGCAGATCCTCTTCGGCATGGGCATCGCCCTGCTGCTGCACCGCCCGGGCCTCGGTTTCCTGAAGACCCTCACCCGGCTCTCCCTGGTGGTGCCCATGGCCACCACCTATGCCGTGGTCGGCCTGCTGGGCCAGATCATGTTCAATCTGAAGTACGGCGTGGTGAACCAGCTCATCGGCTTCCTCGGCTTCGACCCGGTGAACTGGATCGGCGATCCCACCAACGCCTTCATCGCGATTGCCTTCTGGGATGTCTGGCAGTGGACGCCCTTCTGCGCCCTGGTGCTGCTGGCGGGGCTCACCATGGTCCCCGGCGAGATCGAGGAGGCGGCGCGGCTTGAGACCAAGAAGTGGTGGACCATCCTGCGCCACGTCCAACTTCCCTTCCTGATTCCCGGCCTCACGGCGATCCTGATCCTGCGCACCGCCGACACCCTGAAGCTCTTCGACATGGTCTTCACCATGACCCGCGGCGGCCCCGGCTCCTCCACCGAACTGATCAGCCTCCTGATCCAGCGGGTCGGCTTCCGGGTCTTCGACCAGGGCCTCGCCTCGGCGCAGGCAATCATTCTACTGATCATCACCATCGTGCTCAGCCAGCTCTACATCCGGCTGATCTATCGGGAGGTGCAGCAATGACGATGCGCAGCCTGCTGCCCCAGATCCTGCTGCTGGTGGTGATCATCCTCTTCTGCCTCTTTCCCTTCTACTGGATGGTCACCACCAGCCTGAAGGACCAGGTGGTGGCCCTGGCCTCGCCGCCGGTCTGGACCTTCACGCCTACCTTCGGCAACTACGTCGAGGTGCTGTTCGAAGACAAGGTGGGGGCGAGCCTGATCAATTCGCTGATCGTCGCCGTCTGCACCACCGCACTGGCATTGGTGCTGGGCGCGCCGGCGGCCTATGCGCTGGCCCGCTTCGAGTTCCGCGGCAAGCGCGACCTCTGGTTCTGGTTCATCACCAACCGCATGGTCAGCCCAATTGTCCTGGCGCTGCCGTTCTTCCTGATCGTGCGCTTCTTCGGCCTGCTGGACACCCACATCATCCTGATTCTGATCTATCTGACCTTCAACCTGCCCATCGTGATCTGGATCTGCACCGACCAGTTCCGCTCCATCCCGCGCGAGCTCGACGAGGCTGCTGTCTTGGAAGGCGCCAGCCAGTTCCGCATCTTCCGCTCCATCTGCCTGCCGCTGGCCGCCCCCGGCGTGGCGGTCTCGGCGATCTTCTCCTTCATCTTCTCCTGGAACGAGCTGATGTTCGCGCTGGTGCTGACCCGCACCGCGGCCAAGACCGCGCCCGCTGTCGCCGTCGGCTTCATGGAGGGTTACAACCTGCCTTACGGAAAAATCATGGCCACCAGTACACTGATCGTCATCCCCGTGATCATCTTCGCGCTGATCGCCTCCAAGCAGCTCGTGCGCGGGCTCACCATGGGCGCGGTGAAATGATCGCCATGCGCCCGCTTGCCGAGTTCCCCGCCGAGGCCCGCCGCGCCCTGCGCTACCTGCTCACCGACATCGACGACACGGTGACCGTGGACGGCACCCTGCCCGCCGCCAGCCTGGCGGCCATGGAGCGGCTCTCGGCCGCCGGGCTGCGGGTGATCCCGGTGACCGGGCGGCCCGCCGGCTGGTGCGACCACATCGCGCGCATGTGGCCGGTGGACGCGGTGGTGGGGGAGAACGGCGCCCTCTACTTCGCCTACGACCGCAAGGCCCGGCGCATGCGCCAGGGCTTCGCCAAGAGCCGGGAGGAGCGCGAAGCAGACCGCCGGCGCCTCGACCGCCTGCGCGACCAGATCCTGGCCGAGGTGCCCGGCACCGCCGTCGCCTCCGACCAGGACTACCGTATCGCCGATCTCGCCATCGACTTCTGCGAAGACGTCGACCCCCTGCCCCTCGAAGAGGTGGAGCGCATCGTCGCCCTTTTCGAGGCGGCGGGCGCCACCGCCAAGGTCAGTTCCATCCACGTCAACGGCTGGTTCGGCCGCTACGACAAGCTGACAATGACCCGGCGCTGCCTGGCGGACTGCTTCGGCCTGGACATGGACCGGAACAAGGCCCGGATCGCCTACTCCGGCGACTCCCCCAACGACCAGCCGATGTTCGCCCATTTCGAGAATTCGGTGGGCGTCGCCAACGTGCGCGATTTCCCTTTGACGGCGCCGCCGACCTGGGTGACGGAACAGCGCGCCGCCGCCGGCTTCCAGGAACTCGCCGAGGCGATCCTGGCGGCGCAGCGGATCGATGCGTAAGAGCCGGCCATGGTGAGGGCGTCCAAAACCCTACAGATCGACGAGGAAGAGCGCTTCCTCGCGCGGGTTGCCTGGTTCTATTACGTCGAAGGGCTGACCCAGGGCGCGGTGGCCGAGCGCCTGGGGGTGACCCGCCTCAGGGTCAACAAGGCCCTGGGCGATGCCCGGCGCCTCGGCATCGTCCGCGTCTCCATCAACTCGCCCTTCGGCTCCTGCGCCGAAGCGGAGGCGCGGCTGAAGGCGCGCTTCGGGCTGGCCGAGGCCTGCATCGTGCCCAGCCCCTTCGACCCGGCCAACGTGCAGACCATCGTCGGCACGGCCCTCGGCCACCACCTGACCCGTATTCTGGCCAGCCCGGAAATCAAGCTGTTCGGCATGTCCTGGGGCAACACATTGAACCTGGCCACCCGCTTTATGGAGCCGGTGCAGCGCCCGGATTTGGAGATCGTCTCCATGATGGGCGGCATGACCAAGGGCTCGGACATCAACACCTTTGAGATCACCACCCGCCTCGCTGACCTCTGCGGCGCCCAGCACAGTTACTTCACCGCACCGCTCTATGCCGGCTCGAAGGACAGCCGCGATACCTTGATGGGCCTCGACGTCTTCCGTGCGGTCCTCGATAAGATCCGCCGCCTCGATGCGGTGACCATGGCCGCCGGCGACACCAGCGCCCAGTCGATCCTGGTGAAGGACGGCCTGCCCGGCGACATCGCCATCGAAGAGCTGATCGAAGCCGGCGCCGTCGGCGACATCCTCGGCCAGTTCCTCGACGCTCGGGGCCGGCCCATCGACCACCCCATCAACGACCGGGTCATCGGCGTCGGACTCAGGGACCTCTTCGAGATGAACTCGGTGATCCTCGCCGCCGGCGGTGCACACAAGGTCCCCATTCTGGCTGCCGCCCTCGGCACCGGCGCCATCGACGTCTTCATCTCCGACGAGGACACCGCCGAGGCCGTCCTGGCGACCGCCGGCGAGAAGGCCCAGGGCCGCGCCAGGGCCTGAACGCTGCGCGCGTACCCGGCGACCGGCGGCATTGTCATGGGGGCGAAAAGGGCCCACCCTGTGGCCCGGGCGCCGGACCAATCCGGCAACAAGAAGAGCCGGCGGCAAGCGCCGGGACGAGGATCAGGGGCACGGGGTTTCACATGACGGGGCAAGGATCACGGCAAGCCGCCGGGGCTCTGGGGGCGGTGGCCTGCGGTCATCCGGCAACCGCGGCCGCGGCGGAGGAGATCCTGGCCGAGGGCGGCAACGCCTTCGATGCCGTCATCGCCGCCTGTTGCGCCGCCGCCGTGGCCGAGCCGGTGCTCTGTTCCCTGGGCGGCGGCGGCTTCCTGCTGGCCCAGGCCAGCGGCGGCGATCCGCTGCTCTACGATTTCTTCGTGCAGACCCCCAAAGAGCGCAGGCCGGTGGACGCCCTGGACTTCTATCCGATCCTGGCGGACTTCGGCACCGCGACCCAGGAGTTCCACATCGGCCTCGGCGCCATGGCCACGCCGGGGGCAGTGCGCGGCCTCTTCGCGATCCAGCGCGACCTTGCGAGCCTGCCCATGACGCGCCTCATGGAGCCGGCGGTGCGGCTGGCGCGGGAGGGTGTGACCGTCCGCCTCATCGATGCCTATCTGTTTCAGGTCGTCGCCCCCATCGTGACCGCGGAGGCCTGCTCGCGCGGCCTCTTTACCGGGCCCGACGGCAAACTGCTGACCGCCGGCCAGGCGTTCACCCAGCCGCAACTGGCCGACAGCCTGGAAGCCTTGGCCAGCGAAGGCGATAC
The DNA here is from genome assembly GCF_028289705.1 of Pelagibius sp. Taxonomy (GTDB): domain Bacteria; phylum Pseudomonadota; class Alphaproteobacteria; order Kiloniellales; family Kiloniellaceae; genus Pelagibius. Next base: position 1,141 of record NZ_JANQOI010000093.1, on the reverse strand, counting down.
CCTGTTCTACGAGGGCGACTTCGCCCGGGACCTTGTGGCGCTCTGCGAAGAGGCCGGCGGGCAGTTGAGCGCGGCGGACCTGGCGGACTACCGGGTGGTCAGGCGCAAGCCCTTCGCCAGCCGCTATCGCGGGGCGGAGGTGGTGACCAACCCGCCGCCCTCCTGCGGCGGTATCCTCATCGGCTTCGCACTCAATCTTCTGGGAGAAGAGCCCATCCATCGCATGGACCCGCAGAGCGAGGAGCGGTTCCTGCTGATGGCGCGGGTCATGGAACTGACCAACAAGGCCCGGGTCGAGGCCCGCCTGGAGGACGCCAGCGGGGAAGCCGAGGAAGCCGCAGCAGCGCGGCGGCTGTTCGACCCCGCCCTGCTGGCGCGCTACGCCGCCGAGGTCGCCGGGCGGGCCAGCTTCAGCCGCGGCACCACTCACATCTCCGTCATCGACGCCGCCGGCAACCTGGCCGCCATGACGCTCTCTAACGGAGAGGGCTGCGGACGGCAACTGCCCGGCAGCGGCATTCTGCTGAACAACATGCTGGGCGAGGAGGACCTTAACCGCGGCGGCTTCCACCGCTGGCCCACCGACAGCCGCCTCTCCTCCATGATGTCGCCGACCCTCGCCCGCACGGAACGCGGCTCCCTCTTCGCCATCGGCTCCGGCGGTTCCAACCGCATCCGCACGGCCATCCTGCAGGTGCTGAGCAATCTTCTGGACCACGGCATGGACCTGGAGACGGCCATCACGGCACCGCGGATGCACCTGGAATTCGATGTCGCCAATCTGGAGCAGGGTCAGGCGGAGGGAGCCACGGCGCTGATCGCCGAACGCGGCTTTCAGGCCATCGACTGGCCCGCCCACAATCTCTTCTTCGGGGGTGTGCACGGGGTCGCCCGGGCCCCCGACGGCAGCCTCAGCGCCGCCGGCGATCCACGGCGCGGTGGCACCGCCCGTGTCGTCACGGGCTAGGGCCTGTTGAGATTCATTTCACCGTTGTGGTCCGAGCGCATTTGGCCCGCGGTTAGGAGCGACGAGGAAGGACATGCTCAAGCATATTCGACGAGGAGCGACGCGGCCGCGGGCCAAATGCGCCGGATCCCTTCGGGACGGGGCAGATATGCGCCAGGGCCGCGTCGCGGACGC
>NZ_JANQOI010000173.1 GCF_028289705.1 Pelagibius sp. | reverse complement strand
TCGAGGCGGCGCAGGCCGTGGGGCTGCCGGTGAAGCTGCACGCCGATCAGCTCTCCAACCTGCAGGGCGCCGCCCTCGCCGCACGCTTCGGCGCGCTCTCCGCGGACCATCTGGAATACACCGGCGATGCCGGCGTGCGCGCCATGGCCGCCGCCGGCACCGTCGCCGTGCTGCTGCCCGGCGCCTTTTACTTCCTGCGCGAGACCCAGTTGCCGCCCATGGAGTCCCTGCGCGGCGCCGGCGTTCCCATCGCCATCGCCACCGACAGCAATCCCGGCTCGTCGCCGGTGACCTCCCTCCTGCTGATGCTGAACATGGCCTGCACCCTCTTCCGCATGACCCCGGAGGAAGCGCTGGCCGGCGTCACCCGCAACGCCGCCCGCGCCCTCGGCCTGCAGGAAAGCCACGGAACCCTGGAGGCCGGCAAGGCCGCCGACTTCGTGCTCTGGGATTTCGATCACCCGGCGGAGCTGGCCTACCGCATCGGCGCCAACCCCTGTCACCAGGTGGTGAAGGACGGCAAGCCCGTCGCGGGCTGAGCCCCCTCACCTTCCCACTTCGTGGGCCCCTTCCTCTCCCGCGAGGGGGAGAGGGAAACAAACGCACGCCCAATGGGTAAACCCTCTCCCCGCCGTGGGAGAGGGCTGCGCAGGCTTGGTGAGCGTAGCGAGCCTAGCCGGAGCTGGGTGAGGGGGATGGCCGGCCCTCGTCTAGGCGTCGGCTTCCATCTCCGCCCAGGCGAGCATGGTCTGGACGAGACCGGCGAGCACCGGGCGCACCTGCTCCGCCAGGTCCTCGCGGAAGGCGTAGGGGGGCGCTTCGTCCATGTAGGTGATCTGGGAGAGCTCGAGCTGCACGGCGTGGATGCCGGCGGCCGGATCGCCGTAGTTGCGGGTGATGTAGCCGCCCTTGAAGCGGCCGTTGGCGGCGTGGCTGAAGCCGATCAGCTCCGCCTCCCGGGCCACCGCCGTCAGGATGCCCAGCAGATCCTCCGCCGCCGCGGCACCGCCGGCGGTGCCCAGATTGAAGTCCGGCAGGCGCCCCTCGAAGAAGCGCGGCACGTGGCTGCGGATCGAGTGGGCGTCCCACAAGAGCGCGATGCCGTGGCGCGCCTTGAGCGCGGCCAGTTGTTCGGCGACGCGGTCGTGGTAGGGCTGCCAGTAGGCGGCCCGGCGCTGCGCCACCTCCGCTTCGGAGAGCGCCTCTCCCGCCCGGTAGATCGGCACCAGGTCGAAGGTCGACGTGGGGCAGAGTTCGGTGTTGTTGGCGCCGGCATAGAGGGCGGCACCGTCCGGCGCGCGGTTCAGGTCGATGACATAACGCGAGTGGGTGGCCTGGATGATCGAGACGTCGAGATCGCTTAGAAAGTCATAGAGTTGGGGAATGTGCCAGTCGGTGTCCGGCAGGGTCCGTGCCGCCTCGGTCATGCGCGCGGCGATCTCCGGCGGGATATGGGTGCCGCTGTGGGGCATGGAGACCAGCAGCGGCAGGCTGCCTTCGGAGAAGTTGAAGAGGTCCATGCCGGCAAATCCTTCCGCTTCGATGCCCGGCAGCCGCCGTGAGCGCGCTGGCACCCCGGGCCGCTGTTGTATATACAAGTTCATATAGAGGTCCCGGGACCATCGGCCAAGCGCCAGTCCCCGAGACCGCATCCGGGCCGAGGGCGGCCCGTCGTTTGGAACAGGACCACGAAGGCAAAGTACCCGACAAGCGATGTCCCGTTCCGCGCCCCTCGATCCACCGCTTTACCAACAGGTGAAAGACTACATCGTCGGCCGCATCCTGGCCGGCGACTGGCCGGAGGGCGCGCGGGTGCCCTCCGAGAACGAGCTGACCCGCGAGCAGGGCGTCAGCCGCATGACGGTGCACCGCGCCCTGCGCGAGCTGACCGGCGAAGGCTGGCTGGAACGCGTGCAGGGCGCCGGCACCTTCGTCGCCCAGGCCAAGCCCCAGTCGGAGATCCTCTCGATCCACAACATCGCCGACGAGATCCGCGAGCGCGGCCACGAACACAGCGCCGAGATCTGCCTGCTGCGCCGGGAAAAGGCACGCGCCCTGGAAGCCAAGCTGCTCGGCCTGCAGCGCGGCGAGGCGCTGTTCCACTCGATCATCGTCCACCGGGAAAACGGCCTGCCGATCCAACTGGAAGACCGCTATGTGAGCCCGGCGGTGGCGCCGGCTTATCTGGAGCAGGACTTCACGGAGATCACGCCGCACCACTACCTGATGCAGGCCGCCCCCTTGAGCGAGGCCGAGCACGTGGTCATGGCGGTGCTGCCGAGCCCGGAGGAAGCGCAGCTTCTGGAGATCCCGCCGGGGGACCCCTGCCTGCTGCTGCGCCGCCACACCTGGTCGGCCGAGCGCCCGGTCACCTGGGCCCGCCTGCTCCACCCCGGCGAACGCTACCGCCTCGGCGGCCGGTTCTCGGCAGAGACCGTGCGCTAGGGTCTTTAGAGCCTGACCCGAATTGAGACCTTTTCCGTCAGAGGATTCCGGCCCTCCGGCGTCCCAGACCGTCATTGCCGGACTTGTTCCACTGCTGTCCGGTTTAAGGTCAGCATCGGGGAATACAGGCTGCCGTCGAGTATGTGGCTCACCCCCCTCCCAACCTCCCCCCGTCAAGGGGGGAGGAGAGTTTTCTCAGCCGTTTCAATAACTTCCCCCTCCCCCTTTGACGGGGGAGGGCTGGGGTGGGGGTGTCAACCTCTCAACCGCAAGCCGTTCGCCTTTGAGCCCTCGTTTTCCTGTCCCAATACCAAGCTGCTGGCTCCAAAGCCTGATAACACACGCCTCTGCGCAAAACGCCAAAGCGCTAAGGAACGATCGGAGGGTGACCGTGCGAGGCATTCAAGGACCGTTACGCCCTACTCCGCCGCCGCAGGCCCGGCGCAGCGGAAGCCGACCATGTCCAAGCTGATGTCCGGCGGATTGCCGTGGCGGTAGGCGGCGCGCAGGCAGTAGGGGTTGTTGCCCCAGCCGCCGCCGCGGATCACCCGCTCCGCCGGGCGGCCGGGAAAGGGGCTGGCGGTCCACTCCCAGACATTGCCCGCCATGTCGTCGAAACCGAAGGGCGAGCGCCCCTTGGGATAGGTACCCACCGGCGCGGTGCGCGCGTGGCCGTCGCTGGCATCGGGCGCGCAGCAGCGCTCGGTCCCGAAGTTGGCGAAGAGCTGCCGGCCGTCCTGCACCGGCGGCTCCTCGCCCCAGGCGTAGCGGTGGGACTGCGGCCCGCGGGCGGCGAAGGCCCATTCCTCCTCCGTCGGCAGGCGCAGGTCGAAGAAGGCGCAGAAGGCCTCGGCGTCCAGGGCCGAGACCTGCACCACCGGATGATTGGAGAGATCTTCGATGGAGGAGCCCGGCCCCTGGGGATGGCGCCAATCGGCGCCGTCGACCGAACGCCAGCGCCTGTCCCAAACAAAGCCGCTGCCCCGCACCTCGGCGTCGGTCACCCGGTCGCGCAGGGCGACGAAGGCGGCGAACTGGGCGTTGGTCACCTCCCGCCGCATCAGGCTGAAGGGCGCCACGGTGACCGGCCGGCGCAGCTCGTTGGCATCCCCGCCCTCGTCGCCGGTGACGAAGCTCCCGCCGGGAATGGTCACCAGATCCAGCCCGCCGTTGGCGGACGCCGGCAGCCAAGGCGCCGCCAGGACCAAGACGAAAAGCAATACAGCAAGCACCGAATCGCGGTGCGACTCCCTCACCATCCACACAGTGAGCCATCCCAATGCCCTCCATGCCAATCACCTTTTGGGAAGAGCCGCAAGCCTCTGGCGTCGACTCCCCGGCCAAAGTTGTATATACAACTTTGTTGCCCAGCCGGAGGATCCTCGCCATGTCTGACACCACATCCGCCCCCGATCCGCGCCGCGACAACGCGCGCGTCATCCGCAGCCCGCATGGGCCCGAGATCACAGCCAAGTCCTGGCTGACCGAGGCGCCCCTGCGCATGCTGATGAACAACCTGGACCCGGAGGTGGCCGAGAAGCCGGAGGAACTGGTGGTCTACGGCGGTATCGGCCGGGCGGCGCGGGACTGGAAGTCCTTCGACACCCTGGTCTCCTGCCTCGAGACCCTGAACGAGGACGAGACCCTGCTGGTCCAGTCCGGCAAGCCGGTCGGCGTCTTCAAGACCCACGCCGACGCGCCGCGGGTGCTGATCGCCAACTCCAACCTGGTGCCCCACTGGGCCGACTGGGAGCACTTCGGGCGGCTCGATAAGCTGGGCCTGATGATG
>NZ_JANQOI010000163.1 GCF_028289705.1 Pelagibius sp. | reverse complement strand
CATCCTGCAGGAGACCGGCGCTGCCGAGCCGCGCCGGCGCCCCTTCGAGATCTTCATCAACTCCAAGAACATGGAGCACTATGCCTGGACCCTGGCGCTAACCCGCATGATCTCAGCCGTGTTCCGCCGCGGCGGCGACGTGTCCTTCGTGGTCGAGGAACTGAAGGCGGTTTTCGATCCGCGTGGCGGCGCCTGGATGGAGGGGCGCTACGTACCCTCCCTGCTTGCCGCCATCGGCGGCGTCATCGAACGCCACATGATCGAGATCGGCTTCCTGGCGGGCCCGGCCCTGGGCCTGGAGCAGCCTCAGGAAGCCGTGGTCAACCTGCAGGGCAGCCGCCTCGGCCAGTGTCCGAAGTGCGGCAGTGCCGCGCTGATCCGTCAGGAAGGCTGCGACCTCTGCACCAACTGCGGCTATTCCAAGTGTAGCTGAGCGGCGGTCGTCGGGCGCCGGCCCAGGGCCCTACGCCCGAGCAGCGCGTCCAGCGACAGGGCGCCGGCGCCGCGCACCGCCAGATAGACCAGCAGGAAGACCCAGAGCGCGCGCTGGTCGAGGATGGCGGCGCTGGGCAGGCGGTCGAACCAGACCCCGATGGTTGCCGCGTCGACGCCGTGGAAGGCGATGTCGACATACGACTGCACGACGATGAAGCCGATCATGCCGAGGGCCGCCAGGCGGGTGAACAGCCCCAGCACGATGAGCACCGGCAGCACGAACTCGGCGTAGGTGCCGGCGAAGACGATCAGGTCGTAGGGAAAGAACGGCACCTGGGAGGCATCGTAGCCATAGGCCTCGACCACCGAGGGCAGGATCTGGAAGTAGGCGTTGTCGCCGATGCTGAAGAAGCCGAGAAGGCCATCTCCCACCTTGGTGGCGGCGGAATGCAGGTAGTAGACCGCCAGCACCGCGGCGAAGACCAGCCGCGCGCCGAGGCCGAGGAACCAGCCGTCCAGCTTCGCCTCGATGAAGCCGAAAACCCGGCCATGAAGTGCAGTGACGTGGGAGATCATGGTTCGTCTGTCCTTGTTGAACTGTCCGGTCCCGATTGCCGCAGCGCCGTGACGGCGCCGATCTGAAAAAGCCCCTGCAGGTGTTCCGCAAGCGCGAAAGCGGTGTCTTGCTGCGATGCCCGCTCGGCGGCCTCGGCCAGGGTCGCGCCCGTCATCAGCGCCTCCATGAAGCCATAGCCGCCGGGCGGCAGCAGACGCAGGTCGACGTCCAGCGCCGGTCGGATCACCGCGGCCTCCTGGGCGACGGACATGTCCACGGCCTCGGCGTTGCCCTGGCCGCTGCTCGCCGCCCAGATCGAAACCACCGGCCAGCGCGAACGGACCAGCCTTAGGGAGGGATGCAGCACAAAGCGCAGGCCGCCCAGTGCGGCCTCCGGGATTTCCGCCAGCCGGGAAATCTCAAGCACCGGCGCATCGGCGGCGTGATAGGCGTGCAGGCGCGCCCACTCCAACCGGGCCACGTCGCTCAGATAGGGCACCTCCTGCGCCGGCGGAAAGCCGTCGAGGAAGTCGCCGAACCCCTGGCCGTAAAGCAAGAGTACCGGAGAGCGCGGCGGCTCCTGCGCCACATAGGCCTTGGCCGCCGCCTTGAAGAAGTCGTCGCCGACCAGTCGCTGGACCACGGGGAAGGCGGCCTGCAGCGCCTCGGTCAGGCTGACGGCGACGTTGTTGCGGTAGACGTCGAAGCCCCGCGCCCGCGGACCTTCGCTGCCGACAACGACAGCCGCCGGGACCCGCCGTGCCGGATCGCGCAGCGCCGCGGCGAAGGCGCCCTGAAGGTCAGCGAGCGACGGCATGAGTTTCCGGAGGCTGGAATTGCGACCCTGCAGGCGCGCGCACCTCATGATCGCCGATGATCCACTCCGCGGCGCGGGCTTCCGCGTAGAGCGTCTCCCAGGCGGGCAGATCGTTGTCCCATTCGATGAGGGTCGGGCGCAGGCCGCCACGGTCCAGAACCCGGGCGTAGAGCCGCCAGACCTGATGATCCACCGCCCGGTCGTGGGCGTCGATCAGCAGGCTGTTGCCCTCTTCATCGCTTTCGCGGGCATGGCCACCGAGATGGATCTCGCCCACCGCATCCAGGGGAAAGGCGTCGATATAGGCCTCCGGCGCATAGCCCTGGTTGGTGGCGGAGACCAGCACGTTGTTCACGTCCAAGAGCAGACCACAGCCGCTGCGTTGCACCACCGCGGTCAGAAACGCGATCTCGCTCATCGAACTCTCGGCGAAGGTGACATAGGTGGAGGGGTTTTCCAGCAGCACCTGGCGGCCCAGCACCTCCTGCATGCGGTCCAGGTGATCGCAGACCCGCTCCAGCGTCTCCTCCGTATAGGGCAGGGGCAGCAGGTCGTTGTAGTAGACATCGCCGTGGCTGGACCAGGCGAGGTGTTCGCTCACCAGCCCCGGCTCGTAGCGTTCGGCAAGCGCCTTGAGGCGCGCCAGATGCGCCTCGTCGAGGGGCGCCGCGCCGCCGATGGAAAGGCCGACGCCGTGCAGGGACAGCGGATAGCCGCCGCGAATCTTCGTGAGATAGTGATGCGGCGGGCCGCCCGCGCCCATGTAGTTCTCGGCATGCACCTCGAACCAGCCGAGGTCGGGCCTGCCCTCAAGCACTGCCTCGTAGTGCTGGGGCTTCAGGCCGACGCCCGCGCGGGGCGGAATTGCCGAAGGGTTCGCCATGCTACCCGAATCCGTTGTCATGACTCTGAGATCATAAAGTCGGAACGCCGGTCCGATCGCATCTTTGCACGACCGGACCGGCGCTCTCGTTCAAACCGCCCTGTTCAACCCGCCGCCATGATGCCGCTGGCGGGCCGCCCCATCAGGCCTGGGGCAGGTCGCGGTCGATTGCTTCCAGGGAGCCTTTGCGGTCGCCCGGCAGCTCATACTCCGCCGTCGATTCCTCGACGCCGTATTTCAGGCAATCGCCGGCAGGCACCAGCGTCCAGGCATTGCCCTGATAGTCGACCGTGGAGGTTCCGGCGCAGGTGGTGCCGGGGCCCGCGGCGCAGTCGTTCTGTCCGGCGAGGGAAATGCCATAGCACTTCTCCTTCGCCTGAGCGGCAGCCGGGGTCACATTGGCGGTGGCCGAAACGGCCAGGGCTACAGCCCCGGCGATCATCGCCGCCGATACCATCTTTCCTTTTTCAGCCATGAACTCTCTACTCCTCTTGAACGGCTTTGGTCATTCTTCCGGATCCACAGGTCCCGGACTTTAACACATGTCCGATGACCGGACGGTTGTGATCCGGGACTTATCCTTCGATGGGTGCCGGACCGGAGTAGGTTCCGTCATTATCGTTGATGGCTTTCCAGCTCTTGGTTGAAGCCGGCAGCGACTCCTTCGTCGACCAGGTGCCGTCGGCCTTGCTCAGGTTGCCGGGGATGTCGCTCTCCCAGAAACCCACCACCGTCGGGGTGATGTTCAGATAGAGCTTGCCGTCGACGATCCGCCAGAGGTTGGGGTTCGCCGGAACCTTGCCGCCCTGGGCCAGGCCATAGGCGCAGTGGCCGTCGTACTGCGGGGCATACTTCGCCGGGTTGGCCACGAACTTGTCGCGGTTCGCCTCAGAGGAGAAGGCCCAGGTCGCGCCGTTATACTCCGCGGTGATGCCGGCCTTGCCGGGCACCGCCTGGGGCTGCTGACTGCCCACGGCATTCTGCTTGAGATCGAAATAGGCCACCGCGTCGTAGCCGCTGATCGCGTAGCCGGTCTCGTCGACGTACTGCTCGCCGGCCTGGGCCGCACCAAAGGTCAGCACCGACAGAGCCGATGCCAGTAGAAGCTTGCGCATCATGGGAGAGAACCTCGCATCTCCGGTTGAAGGGAACAGGCGGTTGCCTGATGCGCTAGAAGTATTAACGCCCCCCACCCACGATCAATTCACGACACTACACTAAGATGTGACGACACCAAGATGTGACGGCGGCCAGCGGACCGCGGTCGGGCACCCCGAAAGCCCCAAAACCCTACCGCTTTGTTGCCGCCGAAAGGTGCCATCTGCGGTTTAGATTGTGGAAAGACTTGTGGGTCACAATCGCCTAGCATGGCGCTGGCCCGGTGCCGCCGGGGCGGCTCCGAAGCCCAGAAATCCAGGCATCCAGAGCCAGAGACACAGAGACCGAGCCCTTGGCCAAACCCGCCCCAAACCAGGACGTCAAACCCGCCGTCAAGATCCGCCGCGCCACCGAGGCGGACTGGCCACGCATCATGGAGGTGCTGGAAGGCGCCAACTTCCACCACATCGGCGGGCCGGAAATGCCCAGCTTTCCGCTGAGCGACTGTTTCGTCGCCGATCTGGAGGGCGTGGTGATCGGCGTCGGCGGCTACCGCATCCTCGACGAGACCACCGCCAAGACCACCCTGCTGGCGGTCGACCCCGCCTACCGCGGGCGCAACGTCGGCGGCGCCCTGCATCAGACCCGCCAGGACTTTCTGCGCGACCAGGGGATCAAGGAACTCTACACCAATGCCGACGACGAGCGGGTGGTCGAGTGGTACCTGCGCTTCTTCGGCTACCAGCGCACCGGCAAGGTGATTCCCAAGGTCGCGTCCTTCGGCCGCGACGACAAAGACGAGTGGATCAATCTGGTCGCCAAGCTTTAGCCTCCCGTCGAAGGCACAGCTTCCACGATTGACCTCGTGCTTCGAGACACCGGCTTCGCCGGTTCCTCAGCATGAGGTCAATCTCCTCCGCCTCTTACCTTATCCTGAGGAGGCCTGAAAGGCCGTCTCGAAGGATGAGGCAAGCCGGCTACCGCTTCGCCTTCCGGCCCTTTGCCTCTTTCAGCAGCCGCTCCAGGGCGCGGTCGCGCACGCCCAGCGCCTGCAGGTGGTGCACCGTGTTCTCCAGGTATTCGATGCAGGGCCCGCGGTTGCCGCGGCCCTGGAGGATCAGGTCGACGACGCGGTCGTGGCTGAGGGCGCCGGCGTACTGGCGGTGCTCGCGGTCGACCACGAAGGTGATGGCGGAGACCGGCCCCTGATCGGTCTTGGCCTGCCGCCAGGAAGGCCGGTAGACGCCGGTGATCATCTCGCGCTCATAGAGATAGTCCAGCGCCACCTCCCCCTCGCCACTCGGCACCCGAAACACCAGGCCGCGGCAGGAGCCGCCGCGGTCGAGCCCCAGGACCAGCCCGGGCACCTGCGGGGTCCCCCGGTAGACATGGGAGAACACGCAGAAGCAGCGGTGAAAGCCGGTGAGCCGGGCGAGGCGCACCTCGACATGGGGAAACCCGGGGTGCCATATGAGGGAGCCGTAGCCGAAGACCCAGAAATCCTCCCCCGGCGGCGGCGTGAGGCGCCGGGCCGCCAGTTCCTCGGCGGAGATCGGGTCTGGTTCCGCGAGGTCCGGCCACTCGTCCTCATTCATCTCCCTTTTTGCCATCTCTGCTCCTGAGCTTAAGGCCTCGCGGCTGATCCCTATAGCATCAGATCGCCCCTGCCCTCTCAAGCGCCCTTAGCCGGCCCGTGGAGAGAAGCGATTCAAAGCCCGGCTCAAAGCGCCTATCATGGCCGCCCCAGCAAGACAGCCTGTTCGCCCATGCCCCGTTACCGCCTCGCCGTCGCCCTCTTCGCCACCCTCGGCCTGCTGTCCCTGGCCGTGGTCGGGTACTGGTTCTGGGCCGCCGATGCGCTGGCCGAAGGCATCGCCCGCTGGCGCGCCGAGCAAGCCGAGCGCGGCTACGAGATCGTCTACCAGGGCCCGCAGATGAGCGGGTTCCCCTTCGCCCTGGCGGTCACCTTCGGCGAACCGCGGGTGACCAGCCCCCACGGCCTCACCTGGCGGGGGCCGCCGGTCTCCGGCGAAGCCAGGCTCTGGGACCCCTTCACCATCGACCTGCGGTTTCCCGGCCTGCACCGCGTTACCCTGGCCCCGGACTTAGCTCAGGACCTAAGCCGCGGCAACGTCGGGGCGCGGGCGGCCGACATCCTGGTCGACGAAGCCGAAGGCCGGGTGGTGCTGGCCCTCGACGGTCAGGTGAAAAGCGCCCGGGTCGAACTCGGCGCTCTCAAAATGACGGGCGACGGGCTGGAGCCCCTGACCCTGGACCGCCTCACCGCGCGCCTGGGGCCGCTGCGCAGCAACGGCGGCAACGGCCTGGAGGAGCTCGACCTGATCGCCGAGGCGCTGGCGCTGCAACTGCCGGAAGGCCGGGGCGGACCGCTGGGGGATTCCGTCGCCCGCCTGTCCTTCGATTCCACGGTCATCGGCGGCATTCCCCGGGGCAAGCCGGCGGAAGCCCTGCCGCTGTGGCGCGATGCCGGCGGGTTCTGGCAGTTCCGCCGCCTCGCCGCCAACTGGGGGCCGCTGGACCTGCAGGCGGCGGGGCGCCTGGCCCTGGACCAGACCCTGCGGCCGGCCGGGCAGTTCGACACCCGGCTGAAGGGCGCGGAGCGGATCATCGACCGGCTGAGCGAAGACGGCGAGATCAAGCCGGAGGCGGCGCTGGCCGCGCGGCTGGCGGTCGCCGCCCTGGGCCGGCGCGAGGCCAACTCTGATGCCACGGTGCTGGAAGCGCCGATTACTCTGCGGGACGGCCTGCTGTATCTGGGACCGGTCCCCTTGCTCCCGATCGCTCCGGTTCTCTAGGATCGAAGGAGCCGGCCTGATGCGCCTCGATGACGCCGCTGCGGATCTCCCGGGTGCGGCGGAACAGGCCCTCGAGGGTTTCGCCCTCGCCCCAGCGGATGGCCCGCTGCAGGGCGGTCAGGTCCTCGGAAAAGCGCTGCAGCATCTCCAGCACCGACTCGCGATTGTGCAGGAAGACATCGCGCCACATGATCGGGTCGGAGCCGGCGATGCGGGTGAAGTCGCGGAAGCCGCCGGCGGAGAACTTCACCACCTCCGCCCGCTCGCTCTCCTCCAGGTCGGTGGCCGTGCCGACGATGGTATAGGCGATGAGGTGAGGCAGGTGGGAGGTGATGGCCAGCACCTTGTCGTGGTGGGCCGCGTCCATGACCTCCACGGTCGATCCCAGGGATTCCCAGAAACCCTTGAGCTTCTCCACCGCCTCCTCGTGGGTGCCCGGCGGCGGCGTCAGGATGCACCAGCGCTGCTCGAAGAGGTCGGCGAAGCCGGCCTCCGGCCCGGAGAACTCGGTGCCGGCGATGGGATGGCCGGGGATGAAGTGCACGCCCGCCGGCAGGTAGGGCCCGATGTCGCGGATCACCGCCTGCTTGACGGAGCCGACGTCGGTGACGATGGCGCCCTCGGCGAAGCGCTCCGCCACCGCCTCGGCCAGCGGCGCATTGGCGCCGACGGGCGCGCAGAAGATCACCAGGTCGGCATCGGCAACGGCATCGCCCGGCGCCTCGTGGAGGGAATCGGCAAAGCCGAGGGCGGCGATCTTGTCGCGGGTCTCCTGGCGCCGCGAATAGGCCGCGACATGTCCCGCCAGGCCGCGGCTGCGCATGCCCCAGGCCAGCGACGAGCCGATGAGGCCGGCGCCCAGAAGGGCGACCCGCCGGAACGGCGGCACGGTCTCGATCTCGCCGGCCGCGGTCACGCCACCGACTCCTTCAGGGCCTCGGCCAGAGCCTCAGCCGTGATCCGCATTTCCTCCTCGGTGCCCACGGTGGCCCGCAGGCAGTTGGCAAGGCCATAGGCCGCCACGCCGCGCAGCAGCACGCCCCGGCGCTTCAGCGCAGCCAGCGCGCTTTCCGCCTGGGACTGGCCGCCGGGAAAGCGCAGCAGCACGAAGTTGCCGACGCCGGGCAGGGGTTCGACCCCGGCGGCCTGGGCCGCCTCGGCGAACCAGCCGCGCCACTGATTGTTGTGCTCGACGGAGCGGGCGATGTGGGTGCGGTCGCCGATGGCGGCGATCCCGGCGGCCTGGGCCGCCTGGCTGACGTTGAAGGGGCCGCGCACCCGGTTCAACACGTCGATCACCGCCGGCGGCGCATAGGCCCAGCCGAGGCGCAGGGCGGCCAGGGCGTGGATCTTGGAGAAGGTGCGCAGCATGACCACGTTGTCGGCCTCTTCCACCAGGCCGGCAGCTTGCGGATAGTCGGGCGCGGTCACGTATTCGGCATAGGCGGCATCGATGACCAGCAGCACCGAGGGCGGCAGCCCGGCGTGCAGGCGCCTGAGGGCGGCCTCGGAGATATAGCTGCCGGTCGGGTTGTTCGGGTTGGCCAGGAACAGGATGCGGGTTTTCTCGGTGACCCGGGCCAGGAGCGCATCGACGTCGGCGGTCAGCGCGGTCTCAGGGGCGGCCACCAGCGCCGCGCCGGCGGTGCGGGCGGAGATGCCGTACATCAGAAAGGCATGGGCGCTGGTCAGCACCTCGTCCCCCGGCCCGGCATAGGCGCGTACCAGCAGGGCGATCAGCTCGTCGGATCCGGCCCCGCAGACGATCTGCTCCGCCGGCAGCCCCTCGGCCGCGGCAATGGCCTGGCGCAGCCCCAGGGCGCCGCCATCGGGATAGCGGTGCAGGGCGTCCTTCTCGGCTTCATAGGCCGCCACCGCCTTCGGGCTGGGCCCAAGCGCGTTCTCATTGGAGGCCAGACGGATGACCCGGTTCGCCCCCTCGGCCTTGGACTCGCCGCCCACATAGGGCGCGACATCGAGGATGCCGGGACGGGGCTGCGGGCTCATGACACGCGGGCCGTGGAGGCGTCCGTCCCGGCGGCATCGTCCGCGCCTGCCTCGGGGCTCTCCGGCTGGCCCGCGCCCTCTGTCACGACCGCCAGATCCTCCGCCGAAAGCGGAACGGCGAAGCTCCCCACCGCCCAGGCATGGCCGACCTGCGAGGCCTCGGCCACCAGCGCGCCGACCCGGCCATCGTCGCTGGCCAGAAAGCCCTCAACCTCCACCAGGTGCAGGGTGCGCTCCGGCCCGTCGGCCCAGGCCTGGGTGTTGCGCACCTCAAAGCCGGCATCGGACAACAGGGTCTTGAGGGCGCCGCGGGACATCGCCTCGGTCAGCTCGACAATCAGATAGCCGAGGTCCTGGCCGCTTTCCTCGGGCTCCGCCAGGGAGATCACCACCGCCTCGGGACCGCTGCGCCGGCCACCGTCCAGGGCCGCGAAAGGCAGGCGGGCGATCACCTTGGGCGAGGCCTTGCCGCTGCGCGCCAGCTTCGGCCACCAGGGTGTGCCGCGGTCGGATTCCGGCAGCGGCAGGATGCCGATGTTGGCCTTGCCGTCGCTGACCGCGCGCAGGACACCCATTTCCGAGCCGTAGCCGGTGATCGGGGTCAGCGAGCCGAAGTGATCGCGGGCCAGCAGAGACAGATCGCTGCCGTCCTCCGGGGCGAAGGCAGCAGCGGCGAAGGGTCCCTGAAGACGGGTAAAGACCGAGATGATCTCGCGCCAGATGCGGCAGATGACGGGCTTGGGAAAGGGTCCGCGATGGCGCCCTACCAGGCGGCGCAGCACCCGCGCCTCGCGGCCCGGGCGCATGATCACCGCATTGGTGCCCTTGGCCACGGCGATCTGTTGCGCCAGCTCCGTGCGGCGCATGAGCTGGTCGTGGATGGCATTGTCGATTTCGTCGATCTGGCGACGCAAATCGTCCAAAGAGGGCGGGTTTTCTGACATTTGCCCCTGAATGCTCCCGGCAAGGCGGTGCTACTGATAGTCGCTAGGTAGGTTAAAATCAAAGGAAACCTTGCGCCGGCCATCCCCCCATGAAAGGTTGACAGCTGCCGCCGCTGCTCCCTAGCTAGGGGGCCCTGCTGCGGACCCGGGAGCGGCGCATTTGGCGTGCCTTCGCCCCGGGCGGCAGGCAGGGTCGATGGATCAAGGGACGAAGGGTTTGTGAGCGATCAACCGGAAATCGCGGCCGCACCGGCGAACGACAGGACGCCTGAGCTCGGCCTGACCGCGGAATTCGGCCGCGATGCGCCGCTGATGCTCGATTCCGGCGTGGAGCTGGGCCCCTTCACCCTGGCCTATCAGACCTACGGCAGCCTCAATGCCGACAAGTCCAACGCCATCCTGGTCTGTCACGCCCTGACCGGCGACCAGTTCATGGCCGGCACCCATCCCGTGACCGGCAAGCCCGGCTGGTGGAGCCTGATGGTCGGGCCGGGCCTGGCGCTCGACACCAATCGCTACTTCATCATCTGCGTCAACGTGCTGGGCGGCTGCATGGGCACCACCGGGCCCAAGTCCATCAACCCGGAGACCGGCGATCCCTGGGCGCTGGACTTTCCCGTGATCACCATCGCCGACATGGTGCGCGCCCAGAAGCTGCTCATCGACCACCTGGGCATCGACAAGCTGTTCTGCGTGACCGGCGGCTCCATGGGCGGCATGCAGGTGCTGGAGTGGGCGGCCAACTATCCGGACAAGGTCTTCGCCGCGGTGCCCATCGCCACCGCCGCCCGTCACACCGCCCAGAACATCGCCTTCCACGAGGTCGGCCGCCAGGCGATCATGGCGGACCTCGACTGGTGCGGCGGCCGCTATATCGTCGAGGGCCGCAACCCGGACCGTGGCCTGGCGGTGGCGCGGATGACGGCGCACATCACCTATCTCTCGGAGCCCGCCCTGCACCGCAAGTTCGGCCGCCGGCTGCAGGCCCGCAAGACCCTCACCTTCGGCTTCGACGCCGACTTCCAGGTGGAAAGCTACCTGCGCCACCAGGGCGCCAGTTTCGTGCAGCGCTTCGACGCCAACTCCTATCTCTACATCACCCGGGCGATGGACTACTTCGACCTGGCCTCGGAGTTCGGCGGCAAGCTGGCCAATGCCTTCCATGACACGCCGGTGCGCTTCTGCGTGGTCTCCTTCTCCGGCGACTGGCTGTTCCCGACCTCGGAGAACCGCGACATCGTCCACGCCCTGAACGCCGTCGCCGCGGACGTCAGCTTCGTCGAGATCGAGAGCGATGCCGGCCACGACGCCTTTCTGCTGGACGAGCCGGAGTTTCGCGATACCCTCGTCGGCTTCCTCAACGGCTGCGCCGAGCACCGCGGCCTGCAGTTCGCCTGAACCGACGACCGAACCGACCACCGAACCGGCGATGACCGACGCCCCGATGACCGACTCCCTACCCCTGCCTGCCCTCGACGCGGCCGCCGCAAAGACCCCTGGGCTGCGCAGCGACCTGGCGATGATCGCCGAGATGGTGGAGCCGGGCGCGCGGGTGCTCGACATCGGCTGCAGCGACGGCGCGCTGCTGGACCATCTGGCCCGCGCGCGTCAGGTGGCCGGCCGCGGCATGGAGCTCTCCCAGCGCAACGTGAACGCCTGCGTGGCCCGCGGCCTCTCGGTGATCCAGGGCGACGCCGATACCGATCTGGTGGAATACCCCAGCGAGGCCTTCGACTACGCCATCCTCAGCCTCACCCTGCAGGCGACGCGGGACCCGCGCCAGGTGCTGGAGCAGATGGTGCGCATCGCCCGCCACGCCATCGTCTCCTTCCCCAACTTCGGCCACTGGCGGGTGCGCCTGCACCTGCTGTTCCAGGGCCGCATGAA
>NZ_JANQOI010000153.1 GCF_028289705.1 Pelagibius sp. | reverse complement strand
AGGTGCTGCAGCACGGCTTCGCCCACCGCAATCACGCGCGCGCCGATGAGAAGAAGTGCGAGTTGCTGGCGCCCGGCCGGCGCCCCGAGATCCTCACCGAATTGGCCAGCGGCCGTGCCGTGCTGACGCAGCGCTTCGGCGATCGAGCGAAGGCGATTCTGGTTCCGCCCTGGAACCGCATCCATGGCGATCTGCTGGCCCGGTTGCCGGACCTGGGGTTCACCGGCCTCTCCACCTACAAGCCCCGCGCGGCAGCCGAACCCCTGCCCGGGCTGCGCCAGGTGAACTGTCATGTCGACCTCATGCTCTGGGGGCCCGAGCGCCGCTTTGCCGGCGAAGCCACGGTGCTGGACGCGCTGGTCGACCATCTGGCGGCGCGGCGCCTGGGCCGCGCGGATCCGGAGGAGGCGACCGGGATCATGACCCATCACGCGGTGCATGACGAGGCGGCCTGGACGTTCCTGGAAGAGCTGCTCGACCGCCTGTCCCGACACCCGGCCGCGGCATTACTGTCGGCCGAGGCCGCCTTTTCCGCCGGGGAGAGGGCCCGCACCGCCGATGCCCTCGGCGCCGGCGCAGGAGGAGGGGCGGCATGATCGTGTTCCGCTACCCGGTGAGGGCCTTGATCGGCGATTATCTTCGCTCCGGCGGCGGCCTTCTGGTCGGCCTCGGCGTTCTCGCCGTTGTGCCGCCGAACCTGCCGGTGCTGATCATCTTCGGCGGCATTGCCCTGCTGTTCGCGGTCTTCGGTCTGCGCACCGTGCATCGACACACCCTGGAAGTTGCGGTGACCGAGCAGGAGATCGCCTGCCGGGGCCTGGGCGCCAAGGTGCTGCCCTGGGCGGAACTGGAGACGATGAGGCTGCGCTACTTCGGGGCCCGGCGCGGCAAACGCAGCCTCTTCGGCAGCGGTTTCATGGAACTGCGGCTGAAGGGAGCCGGCACAACGGTTACCTTCGAGTCCAGCCTGGACGGCTTCCGGCAGGTCGCCGAGATGGCGGCCCGCGCCGCCCAGGCCAAGGGGCTGGAGATGGACCCGGCGACGGCCGGCAATCTGATCGAACTGGGGATCGACAGCGAGGCAGCAGGCGCGGGGTGCGATTCCCCGCCAAACGTCCTATAACGCTGACGACAAAGCTGGGGTACAAGGGCCAGGCGTGCGAAATCTTTTGCAGATAAAGGACTTGCGGATCAGCTTCGATCTGCCGGAAGGGCGGCTGAACGCGGTGCGCGGGGTGTCTTTCCGCGTGCCCGCCGGACGGACCGTGGCCCTGGTGGGGGAGTCCGGCTCCGGCAAGTCTGTGGTCAGCCAGGCCATCATGGGCATCCTGCCGCGCAGCGCCCGCATCGACAGCGGGCGCATTCTGTTCAACGACCCGGCCACCGCCGACCAGGTCACCGACATCGCCAGCCTGCACCCCGACAGCACGCTGATGCGCGGCATTCGCGGAAGCCGCATCTCCATCATCTTTCAGGAGCCCATGACCTCGCTGTCGCCGGTGCACACCGTCGGCAACCAGATCTGCGAGGCCCTGCATCTGCACCGCGACGTCAGCACCGCCGAAGGCCTCTCCCTGGCCACCGAGATGCTGCGCCTGGTCGGCTTTCCCGACCCCGCCAAGGCGATCAAGACCTACCCCTTCGAATTGTCCGGCGGCCTGCGCCAGCGCGCCATGATCGCCATGGCGCTGGTCTGCCGGCCGGCGCTGTTGATCGCCGATGAGCCGACGACGGCCCTGGACGTCACCATCCAGGCGCAGATCCTGAAGCTGCTGAAGGATCTGCAGGCCGAGCTCGGCATGGCGGTCCTGATGATCACCCACGACCTCGGCGTGGTCGCCAATGTGGCCGACGAGGTGGTGGTCATGTACCACGGCGAGATCATGGAAAGCGGCACCCTGGAGGATATCTTCCGGGCGCCCGAGCATCCCTATCTCTCCGCCCTGCTGCGCGCGGTGCCCCGCTTCCACATGGAACCCGGCGAGCGCCTGGTGCCGATTCGCGAGATCAAGAAACAGGGCGACGGCGCCTTCCTGAAGCAGAAGGCCGAACAGTCCGCCGACGCCGACGGCACCATCCTGCAGGTCGAGGGCGTCACCAAGCGCTTCTCGATCCGCAAGTCCGGCCTCTTCGGCAGCGGCGGCAAGAGCGATGACGTGCTGGCGGTCGACGACGTCAGCCTGACGGTCGAACGTGGCGAGTGCCTGGGCCTGGTGGGGGAGAGCGGCTGCGGCAAGACGACTCTCTCCAAGATGATCATGCGCGCCCTCAGCCCCGACAGCGGCAGCATCATCTTCAACGGCGCGCGGCCCGGTCAGCACGAGACTGACGTGCTGGCGCTGCAAGACAAAGATCTGATGGAGTTCCGCAAGCAGATCCAGTTCGTGTTCCAGGACCCCTTTTCCTCCCTCAACCCGCGCATGACGGTGGGCGAGATCATCGCCGAGCCGCTGGTCATTCACGGCATCGGCACGCCGGCCAGCCGGCGCGCCGCGGTCGAGGAGCTGATGGGCGTGGTGGGCCTCAACCGCCAGCACATCCGCCGCTATCCCCACAGCTTTTCCGGCGGCCAGCGCCAGCGCATCGGCATCGCCCGGGCCCTGGCGCTGCGGCCTCAACTGCTGATCTGCGACGAACCGGTCTCGGCTTTGGACGTCTCGATCCAGGCGCAGGTCCTGAACCTGTTGAAGGACCTGAAGCAGGACCTGGGCCTCACCTATATCTTCATCAGCCACAACCTTGCGGTGGTCGACTATATCGCCGACCGCATCGCGGTGATGTGCCGCGGGCGCATGGTCGAGCTGGCGCCGCGCGAAAGCCTGTTCCGCGAACCGATCCACCCCTATACCCGGGCGCTTCTCTCCGCGGTGCCCGAACCCGATCCGCGCCAGCGCCTCGACCTCACCGCGCTGATGCAGGGCCGCGCCTCCGATCCCGCCGCCTGGCCCGAGCCCTTCCGGATCGATGGCCATCAGCCAATGGCCCTGATCGACCTGGGTGGCGGCCACCACGTGCGCGCCCGTGCCGGTGCCGATCCAGCGCTGCTGCGCTGCGGCCCACGCCCGGTGATGCAGGAAAGCGCGAGGGTCTGACGGCAATGCTGAGCTACTTCGCCCGCCGCCTGCTGGTCATGATCCCCACCCTGCTGGTGATCAGCCTGGTGGTCTTTTTCATCATCCAACTGCCGCCGGGCGACTACCTGGAAACGCTCATCGCGGAAATGCAGGCCCAGGGTGAGAAGGTCGACCAGGCGCGCATCGACTTCCTGCGCGAACAGTACGGCCTCGACAAGCCGATGATCGAGCAATACTGGCTTTGGCTCATCGGCATCCTGCAGGGCGATCTCGGCTACTCCTTCGAGTTCGAGCTGCCGGTGGTGGAGGTGATCGGCAGCCGCTTCTGGTTCACCGTGGTCCTGGCGCTGGCCACCACCCTCTTCACCTACATCATCTCCTTTCCCATCGGCATCTACTCGGCGGTGCGCCAGTACTCCGTCGGCGACTACACGGCGACCTTCATCGGCTACTTCGGCCTTGCCATGCCGAACTTCCTCTTCGCCCTGGTGCTGCTGCACTACGCCAACGTCTGGTTCGGGCTTTCCATCGGTGGGCTGATGGACCCGAAGTACATCGACGCGCCCTGGACCCTCGACAAGGTGATCTCGGTGATCAACCACCTCTGGATCCCGATGATCGTGATCGGGACCGCGGGGACCGCAGCGATGATCCGCCGGCTGCGCGCCAACATGCTCGACGAGCTGCAGAAGCAGTACGTGGTGACGGCCCGCGCCAAGGGCCTCTCGCCGATGAAGATCATCCTCAAGTACCCGCTGCGTCTGGCACTCAATCCCTTCATCGCCGACATCGGCATGTTGCTGCCGCAGATCGTCTCCGGCGCGGCGCTGGTCTCGGTGGTCATGGACCTGCCGACCAACGGGCCGCTGCTGCTGCGCTCCCTGCAGAGCCAGGACATGTACCTGGCCGGCGCCTTCCTGATGTTCGAAGCGACCCTGGTGGTGATCGGCGTCTTCATCTCCGACGTGCTGCTGGCCATGCTCGACCCGCGCATTCGCCTGGGAGGGGCCTCGTCGAAATGAGCGATCGCGACCTGCGCCCGGGCGAGCCGCTGCCCCACTACGTCAACGAAGCGCCCTTCGACCCCCACCGCGCCGACACCTTGACGCCGGAGCAGGAGCGCTACTACCAGGCTTCGCAGTGGAGGATCATGTGGTGGAAGTTCCGCCGCCACAGGGTCGCGGTCTGGTCCGGCGCCTTCCTGCTTGCGGTCTACTTCGCCATCGTGATCTGCGAAGTTCTGGCGCCCTACAATCTGCACACCCGCGACACCAAGCACATCTATGCGCCGCCCCAGGGCCTGCACCTCTTCCACGAAGGCGAGTTCATCGGCCCCTTCGTCTACGGCTACGACTTCAAGCTCAACATGGAGAACCTGGCCCGCGAATACGCGCCGAACCCGGAGAAGGTGCAGAAAGTGCGCTTCTTCTGCCGCGGCGACGGCTACGAATTCTGGGGCCTGATCGCCGGCGACTTCCATCTCTTCTGCCCCGCCGAGGGCGGCACGCTCTATCTCTTCGGCACCGACCGGCTGGGCCGGGACATGCTCAGCCGCATCATCTACGGCGCGCGCATCTCGCTCACCATCGCCTTCATCGCGGTGTCGATCTCCTTCGTGCTGGGGGTGATCATCGGCGGCGCCGCCGGCTACTACGGCGGCATGGTGGACGCCGTCGTGCTGCGGATCATCGAGCTGATCCGCTCCTTCCCCGAGCTGCCGCTGTTCATGACGCTGTCGGCGCTGCTGCCGGTGACCTGGAGCCCGATCGGCGTTTTCGTCGGGATCTCGGTGATCATCGGTTTTCTGGACTGGCCCGGCCTGGGCCGTGCGGTGCGCGCCAAGATCCTCTCCCTGCGCGAAGAGGACTTCACCACCGCCGCCCAGCTCATGGGCGCTTCACCGGCGCGAATCATCGGCCGCCATCTCCTGCCCAGCTTCACAAGCCACCTCATCGCCTCGATCACCCTCTCGGTGCCCACCGCGATCCTCGGCGAGACCGCGATATCCTTCCTCGGCATCGGCCTCAGGCCACCGGTGACGTCCTGGGGGGTGCTGCTGAACGAAGCGCAGAACATCAACACCGTGGAGCTCTACCCCTGGCTGCTGCTGCCGGTGGTGCCGCTGTTCATGGTGGTCTTGGCGTTCAACTTCCTGGGCGACGGACTGCGCGACGCGGCAGACCCCTACAAGTAGGGCGACGAATGCGATCGGCGGCGCTCAGGCGGCGATGACGACCAGGCCCATGTGGTTGGTGACGCCGCCGACCTGAATGCCGTCCAAGGATTCTTTCTGGCTCTCCGGCGCGTAGCCCTGGGACAGGGCCAGGTCGTAGGTCTCGCGGTCGCAGAGGGCGCGCACGCCCAGTTCCTTGTTGTGCTTTTCCAGTTTCGCCGAGAGGTTCACCGCGTCGCCGATGACGGTGTATTCCAGCCGGCTTTCGTCGCCGACGGCACCGAAGAGGATGGAGCCGGTGGCCACCGCCCCGTTGACCGTCGGGCAACTCCGCCCGTTGGCGCGGCACTGCGCCTGCCAGGCGGCGGCGGCGGCCATGGCGTCGTCCAGGGCCCGCAGGGCGTCGGCAGCGTAGGTCTGGGACGGGTCGGCGGCGCCAAAGGTGGCCATGATGCCGTCGCCCAGGAACTTGTCGATGGAGCCGCCGTGGCGCTGGATCACCGGCACCATCTGCTGCTGATAGTCGGCCAGCAGGCTCATCACCTGGTCCGGCGGCGCCTCGCCGGCCATGCGGGTGAAGCCGCGCATGTCGAGGTTCAGGATGGCCGCCTGGCGCAGCTCGCCGGTGCCGGCGCGGATCTGATCTTCCGAGCCCTTGATGCGCTCGGCGATCTCCGGCGCGAAGAAGCGCGACAGTTCCTGTGCCGCCGCCTGCTCGGAGACCGAACGCACCAAGAGACCCTTGGCCCGGGCCAGGGCGATGGCGATCAATCCGGTGACCATGAGGATGGAAATGATCTTGTCGAACTCGGCGCCCAGCAGGACGGAGTTGGACGTCATGTAGGCGACGTAGTCGCGGGTAATCATGGTGTCGAAGGGATCGTAGTAGATCACGTAGAGGATCATCAGCCCCCAGCCGATGGCCGCGACCACCCCGGCCAGGAGCACGAAGCGGGCGTCGAAGCGCAGCGCGCGCAGGGCGATGAAGATGAAGACGTAAAGCAGGGTGGGGGCCTTCAGATAGAAGGAGGCGGGCTGCATGTACTGGATGTGGAAGCTCCAGATCAGCACCATCAGTAGCGTCATGTCGAAGAACACCGAGATGGCCAGCGACCAGTCCGGCAGGCGGCCGAGGTGCGACCAGATCACCCGGATGATGGTGAGGACGAGATAGACGGAGAGTGCCCAGGGGACCGGGGCGATATCGACCTCCGGCTTGGGCGAGACGAAATAGAGGGTGCCGAAAATCATGACGATGCCGAGCTGGATCCAGGAGATCAGTCGTTCCGTCGCATCTTCCTGCGCCCGGACCGCCGCTTTGACCCGCTCCGGCAGGCCTGCTTCTCGATCCTTGTGCCACCAACTCAGCATCAGCCCATCCTCGTCACTGCCACAGCGAGGCTGTGCGTTAATCCGTTTATTTTAGGCGATGTTCCGGTCTCAGGCTGATCGCAGCGCATAACTTCTGCGTGACCGATTTGCGGCCTCGGACCGGAAGAGTGCCGGAAGATTGAAGGGCCTTTCGGGGGCGGGGACAGCCCGCTGCCCGTTCGTCTTCCGACATGAACGGCCCGCCGCAGTCGGTGGCGCCGCGGGCTGCGGGATCATGGCCGCAGGATCATGCCTTCTTGGGCAACGATGGTGCCGGGGCGCATCGCCTCGGCCTCCTCGGCGACTCGGTCCATGAAGCTGTCCTCGTGGCTGGGGTCGTGATGAAAGATCACCAGCTTCCCGGCGCCGGCCTTCTCGCAGAGACGCACTCCCTCCTGCCAGGTGGAATGCCCCCAGTTGCGGTACTTGGGAAACTCCTCGTCGGTATAGGTGCAGTCGTAAATTACCAGATCGGCGCCTTCGATCAGCTCCAGGATGTTGCGGTCCGGCTTGCCCTCCAGGTGCTCCGTGTCGGTCACATAGCAGATGGCATGGCCGCGGAAGTCGATGCGGTATCCGGTGGCGCCGTTGGGGTGGTTCAGCGGCGCGGTGATCAGGCGCACGCCGGGCCGCGGCTCCAGCACGTCGCCGGCGGTGAAGTCGTGGAAGGAGACGTTGGCGGCGAAGATCTTCGGCGGCACCGGAAAGAGGGGGGCGTTCATGAACTGCACCAGCACGTCGTGCAGGGTCAGTTCCGGCACCAAGTGGCCTGCCCAGAGCCGTATGCGGCTGCGCTTGTCGAAGAGCGGCGCAAAGAAAGGCAGGCCGACGATGTGGTCGTGATGGGTGTGGGTGAGGAAGATGTCCGCGTCCAGCGGCTTGTCGGCCATCAGCGACTTGCCCAGCGGGCGCAGCCCGGTTCCCGCGTCGAACACAAGGATCTTCTCGCCGCAGCGCACTTCCAGGCAGGCCGTGTTGCCGCCGTAGCGCAGGTGCTTCTCGCCGGGACAGGAAATCGATCCCCGGGTGCCCCAGAAACGAACAAAAAAATCGCCACCGTTCTGCAAAATGCCAAAATCCCTTCAGTTCGCGACACAGCCTTGACGGGGTGAGGCCCAACTGACAGGTCCGGGCGAACCGGAAATAGCTTTGCCGACAATTGGTTCACTCTAGCGAATAGGAGCGCCGCGCCCCAATGAAAATCTCCCCACGGCAAACGCAGCGGGCCGGCGCCGCTTGACCGAGCAGAAGGCCAACCAGCTTGCGGTGATCTGCCTGGGCCTGGCCCTGGTGCTCTTCGCCGCCTTTTCCCAGTTCAAGCTGCCGGTGGTGCTGCCGGTGATGCTGGACCGCTATGGCTACGACCCGGTGCTGGCCGGCGGCTTCATGTCGGTCTACGCGGCCCTGGGGATCGTTCTGTCGATCTGGATCGGCCGCCGGGTCGAAAGCCTGGGGCCGCTGACCCTGGTCCTCTTCGCGCTGCCGCTGATGGCCGGCGGCACCCTGGTCTCCCTGCTCGCCCCGCAGCAGGGTCTGGTGGTCCTGCTCGGCCGCGCCCTGGAGGGCGCCGCCTTCGCCATCCTGGCCGTGGCCGGGCCGGCTCTGGCCAGCAACGCTGCCGCGCGGCGGCACCGCGCCCTGGTCATGGGCCTGGTCGCCACCTGGATGCCGGCGGGGCAGCTGCTGGCGGCCCTGCTGGCGCCGCTGGCCCTTGCCACGACCGGCTGGCCTGGGCTCTGGGTTGCCAGCATCGCCATGGCCGCCGCCCTGACCCTCTGGACCTGGCTGGCGAGACGCGGGCGGCAGCCCCGCGGCACCGATCCCACAGCCGCAACGGCGGAATCCCCGACGCCGCGGAGCCTGACCCGGGCGCAGCGCCAGGGGCTGCTGGTGACGGCGGCCGTCTTCATGCTGTGGTCCGGCCAGTACATCGCCTACATGACCTGGCTGCCCGAGTATCTCGTGAGCGCCCTGGCCATGTCCGTGGAGACGGCTCTGTGGATTTACCTGATTCCGGTTATCTTTGTCGGGGCCTTCAACATCATCACCGGCTTCCTGCTGCGCCATGGGCTGCGCCCGGAGCACCTGCTCTTCGGCGCGGTCTGCGTACAGGCGCTGCTGTGGTGGCTCCTGCCGGTGAGCAATGAGGGCATCGCCGGCCTGGTGTCCCTGACCCTCTACGGCGTCACCGCCGGCATCGCCCCCACCTGCCTCTTTGCCCTGGCGACGGTGCTGACGGAGGGGCCCGGCCAGACCGCGCGGGCCTTCGGTACCGTCATGACCGGGCGCAACTTGGGGGTTCTGCTTGGCCCGCTGCTGCTCGCGCAGATGCTGAAGTGGTCCGGCGACTGGATCGCCAACAGCCCCGTCTTCGGCGCCGTGACCAGCCTCGCCGCGGTGCTCGCACTGCTGCTGATCCCGGTGGCGCCGAAGGTGCGCGGCGAACTCGCGGCCGCCAACGCCGGCGGGAAGGGGATGTCTTGATCGGGCCTAGAGCAGATCCTGGTTCGATGGAATCGCGGGAGCGATCCATCGAACCAGGATCTGCTCTAACTCTCAAGTGTAGAGCGGATTCACATGTTTAGACGCAAACACGTTGGTGTTTCCGTCTAAACATGATCCGCTCTAGGGAACCAGCCGGTATCCGCCCGGTTCGGTCACCAGGATCTCGGCGGCCGAGGGATCGTTCTCGATCTTCTGGCGCAAGCGGTAGACGTGGGTTTCCAGGGTGTGGGTGGTGACGCCGGCGTTGTAGCCCCAGACCTCGCCCAGCAGCTTGTCCCGGCCCACCACCTGATCGCCGCTGCGGTAGAGATACTTCAGGATCGAGGTCTCTTTCTCGGTCAGGCGCACCTTCTTCTTGGACTCCCCGTGGGTCAGCAGCTTGGCGCTGGGGCGGAAGGTATAGGGACCGATGGTGAAAACCGCATCCTCGCTCTGCTCGTGCTGGCGCAGCTGCGCGCGCATGCGCGCCAGCAGGACCCCCAGGCGGAACGGCTTGGTCACGTAGTCGTTGGCCCCGGCGTCCAGCGCCAGGATGGTATCGGCATCGGACTCGGCGGCGGTCAGCATGATGATCGGCGACTTCACGCCGCCGCGGCGCATCAAGCGGCAGACTTCACGCCCGTCCATGTCCGGCAGACCCACGTCCAGCAAAATCAGATCGTAGTAGTCGGCCTTGGCCTTCTCTAAACCGACGGCTGCAGTCTCGGCCTCCGCGGTTTCGAATTCCTCATGCAACCGGAGCTGTTCGCTGAGCGACTGGCGAAGCGCCGAATCATCATCAACAAGCAGGATTTTCTTGCCGCTGGCGCCGCTCATACCGGACATCCATCTCCCAGATTCACCCGAATCCCCGTAAATTCTCAGATAGCACCGCAGAAGCCCCTGTTCAAGAAAGCTGCCCCGCCAACATCTGCTGCACTGCAGCACAAAGCGGGTGGCCGGGTTCGCCCAGGGCGTCGACGGCATCGAAATGGTGGCGCCCGGGAAGAGGGACGTCGTGGAGCGGCAGGCCGCGGTCACGCCAGGCCGCCGCGAACTCCCCGTGCTGGCGCAGGAACTCGTTGGTCTCTTCGGACCCGACGGCGACGATCAGCGGCGGCGCCGTCTTTGGCAGGTTGTTCAGCGGACTCCAGGCAGCCGTCTCATCGGCCGGAATCCCCAGTACCGCGTTCTGGTAGCTGAGGCGGATCGGCAAGAGGTCGTAGACCCCGGAGATCGAACAGCCCCCGGCCGGAAAAGCGGGGGGCAGGTCGCCGTCCAGCGCCGGCCAGTCGGTGGCCAGCGCCATGGCCGCCAGATGGCCGCCTGCGGAATGCCCGGCGACCACGATGCGATTCCGATCGATGCCGTAGCGGTCGGCCTCTCGGTACAGCCAGGCGAGGGCACGGCGGATCTGCGCGATCATGGTGCCGATGGAGGTCTCCGGCGCCAGGCCGTAGTTGAGGCTGGCATAGGCGGCGCCGGCCTCCAGGAACGCCGGGGCCAGATAGCTGTAATCGCTCTTGTCCAGGGCCTGCCAATAGCCGCCGTGGATGAACGCCAGCAGGGGCGCGGGGCCTTCGGTGGCGGCGGGAAAGAGATCCAGGGTTTCCACCGGCGAAGAGCCATAGGCGATGTCGAGGCGGGCGTCGAGGCGCGACCGGGTCGCTTCCGAGTCCCGGGCCCAGCGGTCGAAGAACTGCTGATGGTCCGGCCAGCGGGCGCGAAGATTGAGCTGGGCGTCGAGCCCGGCCTGGTCGTAGTCACGAAAAACCACTGGGTTTTCGGCAGCCCCGTCGGCCCCGTCTCCAGATGTCATGCTTCGGTATCGTCCCCTGCAACGGGCCCGCTGCGGCCTTTCGGCAACGTGACATGGCCGGGTCGCAGCCGTAAAGTAGCCCCTACTATGGAACAGCCGGTCAGCAATCAGAAGTCCCCGGATGCCGCCGTTCTGCAGGCGGTCGAGCGCGCCCTGGCCGAACTGCGGCGCGGCGCGACCATCGTGCTGCACGACTGGGCCGGGCAGGGGGCCCTGGTCCAGGCGGCCGAGCAGGCCAGCGCCGAGGGCCTGGCCACCTTGGGCAAGCTGGCGGGCACCGACGCGATGCTTCTGCTCACCGCCCGGCGCGCCCAGGCGCTGGCCATGCCCGAGGCCGAGGGCCTGATTGCCAGCGGCGGCGTCCTCGCCCTGGCCCTGGACGACCGCGGGCCGGAGCGGATCTGTGCCCTGGCCGATCCGACGGGCCCGAAAGCTCCCGGAACCAAGCCGCGGCGGGTCGTTTCGGCGCCGGCCGGGCTGGACGTGGCGGCGGTTGAGCTCAGCAAGCTGGCGCGCCTGCTGCCCGCCGCACTCATGGCGCCGCTGCCGAGAACCCCCGTGCAGAGCCCGCGGGCCTGGGCCGATGCCCACGACCTGATGGCGGTGACCGCCGCCAACGTGGCCGAGTACCGCTATGCCGCGGCCCGCTCGCTCACCCAGGTGGCCGCCGCCGCCGTGCCCCTGGCCGATGCCGAGACCGCGCGTATCGTCGCCTTCCGCCCGGACGACGGCGGCACCGAACATCTGGCCATCATCATCGGCGAACCGAGCCGCGACGAGCCGCTGCTGCTGCGCCTGCATTCCGAATGCTTCACCGGCGATCTGCTGTCGTCGCTGCGCTGCGACTGCGGCGAGCAACTGCGCGGCGCGATCCAGGCGATGGCGGAGGCCGGCTCGGGCATCCTGCTGTACCTGACCCAGGAAGGCCGGGGCATCGGACTGGTCAACAAGCTGCGGGCCTATACCCTGCAGGACCTGGGCTCCGATACGCTGGACGCCAACGAGCAGCTCGGCTTCGACGCCGATGAGCGGGTCTACCTTCCGGCCGCCCAGATGCTGCACCAACTCGGCTTCCGCAAGGTGCGGCTGATGACCAACAACCCGCAGAAGGTGGCCGCCCTCAGCCGCTTCGGCATCGCCGTCGAGGACCGGGTCGCCCACAGCTTCCCCTCCAACGGCCACAACGAGATCTACCTGGCGACCAAGGCCGAACGCTTCGGCCACCTGTTCTAGCTCGCCGGAATGAATTCCCCGGCCCGGCGCCTCGCGGGGGGCAGATCTTGCCGGTCCGCTGGGCCGTCCGGCCCGGGGCCTCGCCGCTAACTCCTTGACTTTCCACACATTCACTATTTGGCGCGGGACTTGCAGCCTGCGCGGGTGGAGGGGTTATGGGCGATATACAGTTCTACGGCGGATACGTGAACGCACAGCAGGCCGCGGCAAGCCGTCTCGGGGCGCCGGCGGCGGACCTGGCGTCCGCCGAATCATCGGCAGAGACCCCGGCAGGGGAGGGCGCGGATGCCGAGTTCACCTTCGGCGACTTCCTCGACATCATCAATCCGCTGCAGCATATCCCCATCGTCTCCACCCTCTACCGTGAGATCACCGGCGACGAGATCTCCGCCCCGGCACGCGTCTTCGGCGGCACCCTCTTCGGCGGGCCGGGCGGTTTCGTCGCGGCGGTCGCCAACACCCTGTTCGATGAAGTGGCCGGCGAGGACCTGGGCGCCACCGCCGTAGCCTTGTTCGACGGTGAAGAGGCACCGGCGGAGCCGCAACTTGCGAACCCGCCCTCCGGGCCGGACAGCGCCGGGAGTGCGGCGGCAGGCGCCACCACAGCGAGCGGCGCCATGACGGCGGCGCCCCTGATCACAGCCGCGGGTGCGACACCATCCGTGCCGGCGCGCGACACTAACGCGCCTGCCGGACCGCTCACCGGCCAGGATGCCCTGAACGCCCTGTTCAACGACCTCCATGGCGGCGGGCGCGCCCCGGCGACGCCGAGCCTGCCCGCGGCGGCGGCTGAAGCGCTGACCGGAGCCGAGCCCACGTCACCGAGCGCGCCGCCGAAGCAGTCCACCGCCGTGGTGCCGCCGACACCCACAGCGGCGCCGAACCTGGCCCAGGCGGCCGGTCCGGAGCCTTCGGCTTCGACGCACCACCAGCCCGCAGCGCACCCCCAGATGATGGCTGCCGGGGCGCCGGAAGCCGCCTTTGCCCAGCAGATGATGCAGGCGCTCGACAAGTATCAGGCGATGGCCGGCCAGCGCCCCGGTGCGATCCCAGGCAACGCGCCGGATGAAACCCGCTCCCAGCCCCCCAAACCTTAAGCCGGCTGCCGCTGCCTCAAAACGGTCTGGAGCGGGCATGCCATTGCGGTCATGCTAGCGCCCCTTCTAAACCCGGCCGTCGCGGGACGGACCCTTTGGATCTGGCCTTATGGATCTGATCGTTTTTCCGAGCGCTGACGGCTATTGCGCCGACTGGCGGGGCCGGCGGTTGCGCTGTGCCGTCGGCCGCAGCGGTCTGACCTCGGCAAAGCGCGAAGGCGACGGCGCGACGCCGGTCGGGCGCTGGCCGATGCGCCGCCTGCTCTATCGCAGCGACCGCCTGGCGCAGCCGGTCACGGCACTGTCCAGCCGGGCCATCGCCGATACAGACGGCTGGTGCGACGCGCCCGGGGACCCGGCCTACAACCAGCCGGTCCAACTCCCTTATGCAGCCAGCCATGAAGTGCTGATGCGCGAAGATGCCATCTACGATCTGCTCGTGGTGTTGGGCTACAACGACGACCCGGTGG
The DNA here is from genome assembly GCF_028289705.1 of Pelagibius sp. GTDB lineage: Bacteria > Pseudomonadota > Alphaproteobacteria > Kiloniellales > Kiloniellaceae > Pelagibius. Next base: position 7,970 of record NZ_JANQOI010000153.1, on the reverse strand, counting down.
TCGACGGGCGCGGCAGCGCGATTTTCCTGCACGTCGCCCGGGAGGACTATGCCGGGACCGAGGGCTGCGTTGCCCTGGCGGCGCCGGACCTTCTGGCCGTGTTGGGCGAAGCGCGGCTTGGAGACTGCGTAGAGGTGCTAAACGCGGACCCCAAGGGGTCGGAAAGTGCGTCGGAACTCAAGAACATGTGATCCCTAACCCCGACGATCTATGGAAACGCCCGCGCGGGCGCTTACGTAATTCACAGGGCATGACCGACGAACACCAGGGAGTCCCTGCAATGAACGCAAGCCAAAGCCCGCATCGCCTCCGCTCCGAAGATCCCGATCGCCTTCGCTCGGGAAGTCCCAATCGCCTTCGCTCAGGCGGTCTTCTGCTGGCCGCCGCTTTCGTGGCCCTGACCGGCCTTTCGGCCTGTGCCGGCAGCAAGGGCGTGGTCTACAACAAGAACTTCACCGCCGGCTATTCGCCCAGTAGCCTGGCCGCCTTGCGCACGCCGCTGCTGGTGGAGACCTTCGGCGCCCCCGCCGCCGGCGTTTCCCAGGAGGCCGTGACGGCCTCCACCGTGGAAGGACTTCGCAATTCGGGGCCCCGCTGGACCCAGATCGGCTACAGCGCGGATCCCTCCGACGCGCCCAACCCGCCGTACCGCCTGCGGTTTGCCTATGGCGCCCCGAACGCCTTCGCGCGCAGCGATCTCTGCGCCGAGGATCTGGTGGCGGGCGACGTCGGCAGCGATGCCGAAAACCGGCGGACCGTTGTGGCGCTGTGCCGCGGCGAGCGCTACGTCAGCATCGCCGAGGGCTCGGCCGGGGCCAATGCCGACATCGAGTCCAGGGCCTTCGGCGAGTTCGTCGGGACCATCGGCCGGCAGGTGATGCCCCGCAACAACCCTGTTGTCGAGAAGGAGTGCCTGTTTCGGATCTGCGATTGAGGCGCCGCGGCTCAGGCCGCCCCGCCTTCGGCCGCTGACGGTGCCGCCTCCGGCCTGACCGGCCGCGGGCCGAACACTGCGGTGCCCACGCGCACGAAGCTGGCGCCGAAGGCGATGGCCGTCTCATAGTCGCCGCTCATGCCCATGGAAAGCGCCAGCGGCTGGTCGGCGCTGTCATTGCGCCGGGCAATCTCCCGCAGAAAGGCGAAATGCAGGGCCGGCTCCTCATCGACCGGGGGGATGCACATGAGGCCTTGGACATTGAGCCCGAGGGCCCGGCATTCGGCGATGAAGCCGTCGGCCTCGGCGGGGGCAATGCCCGCCTTCTGCGGCTCCTCGCCGGTGTTGACCTGGATGAAGCAGGCGGGGTTCAGGCCGGTCTTCTCTGCTTCCCGTGCCAATGCCTTGGCCAGTTTCGGCCGGTCCAGGGTCTCGATGACGTCGAAGAGGCCCAGCGCCTCCTTCACCTTGTTGGTCTGCAGCGGCCCGATCAGGTGCAGGCGCAGGTCGGCAAAGCGCTCGCGCAGCGGCGGGTACTTGGCCTTGGCCTCCTGGACGCGGTTCTCCCCGAAGGTCCGCTGGCCCGCCGCCAGCGCCTCCTCCACCGCCGCCGCGGGGTGAACCTTGCTGACCGCCACCAGCTCGACCGCCAGCGGATCGCGGTCCGCCGCCCTGGCGGCCTCGGCGATGCGCCGTCGCACTTCGGCGAGATTCTCGGCAATGCGTCCCACGGCGGCGGCCCTCAGTGATAGCCGAAGCGGTTCATCTGGACGCCATGGTCCAGCTCGATCTGGCGCACCTGCTGCGCGGTCAACTTGTCGCGCCAGCCCCCGGAGCGCCCTGAGCGAAAGAACCGCTGGCTGTGCTCGGAACGTTCGGCGAAGCCGGACTCGGCTTCCTGCTTCTGCAGCGCCTTGAAGGAGGCGAAGGTGACCGCGCGCTCGATCTGCTCGGGGCTCGCCGGGATGCCGACGTGCTTGGCCACCCGGGTGAACTGGTCGAGCGGATCGGCCAGCAGATCCTCGTAGCGGGCCACAAGAATCCCGGGGTGGCGCCACTTGGTCCAGGAATCGACATGCACCGACCAACTGCCGATGCGCTCATAGACGATCTGGCCCGGAATACCCCGGCCCCGGGCCTCGGGGTCGTTCATCAGCCTGATGGTCTCGTCGATGCTGATGCCGTAGTGGTCGGCGGCCGAGATCACCACATCGCGCGGGTCGCGAATGATATAGATCGCCGCCTTGGTGGCGGCCATTGAGATGATCGGGTGGCCGAAATCCTCACCCAGATAACTGTGGGTTTTCATGGGGATGACGTGTTTGTTCAGGCTCACCGCCCGGTCCTGGGCCTTGGTGCGCAGGGCGGCCAGGCGCTCGCGCGAAAGCTCGTGCACCGGCTTCTTGCTGAAAGGCTTGAACCAGATCTCGTTGGGCTCGCTGGGACAGACCTCGTTGATCCGGGGCAGTGCCAGCGGCTCGTCGCCGGCCAGGATGAGATTGGCAAGAAACACCCGCATCCAGGTGTTGCCGGACTTCGGGTAAGAAGCAAGCCACAGAATTCCGGGCATCGGGGCCAGCCTTGGGAACGAGGGAACGGTGTCGCCACAGAGACGCGGCGGTCGGGCATCCTCTAGGGAAAAGCCCTGCCTGATGCAAGGCCGACGACCCGGAGCCACTGACCTGGGGCCGAGAAAGGGCACCATTCTATCGCTTTAAGCGAGTAGTGAGGGCCAATATTCTGCGAAAACGCGCAAACAGCGGTTATTTCCCAATCATAAGGGGAGCCGCGAAGTGTCTGGTATGGCGCTGAAAATCAGATCTGTTGCAGCAAAGGCACAGTGTGTCGGAAAAACAACTTAACCCCATTGCTCTCCCTTGCGATCCCAAGCCCAGGCTTGTACCAACAAATCATCCCGTGGCTTGGGGTACCCACAATAGACACCGTATTTGGAGCTTTTCGGAAATGAAAAAGGTTTTAATGGCAAGCAGTGCCATTGTCGGAGCTGCGGTTCTGGCTGCCTCGCCTGCTGCCGCTCAGGAGCTGTCGCTGAACGCCTTCCAGGTGTTCGTGGTTTCTGGCGGTGATGCAGACAGGGAGACTTCGGACCGGGGTTTCGCCTTCTCGACGAACACGGAAGTGCACGTCAAGGGCGAGATCATGGCCGACAACGGCATCACCTTCGGCTTCCGCGTCGAGTTTGAGGCCGACACGGGCAGCACGACCAACACTGACGAGAACAGCATCTACGCCCAGGGCAGCTTCGGTAAGATCGAGTTCGGCAACAATGACGGTGCTGAAGACACCTTCATGCATAACGGCTCGAACTCCGGCGTCGACTACGGCGGCGTTGGCAACCCGACGTCCAACTTCATGGAAGATGCCTATCAGGGTGAGGCGCGGACCTCGGTGGACTTCGCCAATGGCGTCGACTCCAGTGACGGCACGAAGATCACCTACACCACGCCGAACTTCAACGGCTTCAGCGCCGGCATCAGCTACAGCCCGGACACCTCCGACGGTGACGACGGCAACGGCTTCAACGACGAAGACACCGGTGGTATCCACGATCACGTGGGTATCGGCCTCGGCTTCGACGGTGAGTTCAACGGCGTTGGCGTCGAGCTGGGCCTGGTCGGTGCGATCGGTGAGGCGGATGCCGAGCCGGAAGACACCGTCTACGGCATCGGCGGTGGTTTCGCCATCAGCTATGCCGGGTTCACCTTCGCGGCCGGTGCGATCTATGACGACGCCGACGGCAACGGTGGTGAAGGCTACGCCTTCGACGCCGGTATCGGCTACTCGCAGGGCCCGTGGTCGTTCTCCGTCAACGGCATCTACTCCGAAGACGACGACTCTTCGGATGAGTTGCTGGCTGGCTCGGCCAACATCGGCTACAGCGTCGCCCCGGGCGTGCGCGTCTTCCTGACCGGCTTCGTCGGCAACGAGGACTACGGCTCAGGGACCACGGCGGACGAGGGCCGGGACGACAACGACATTGTCGCTCTGACCAGCGGTATCGCTGTTTCGTTCTGATCCCGATCAGAAACGAAAAGTGCGTTGGGCGGCACCTTCGGGTGCCGCCCATTTATTTTGCCCCGGTCAAGGCCCTGTGATATCTACTCGTTCCGGCGCTCGCGGCGTAAAACTCCGGCGAAGAGCGGACACAAGGGACGGAAGAGCGATGACAAGGACGGCTTTCGACGGCATGACGAAATGCCTGGCAAGCCTCGCCCTGGCATTTGTCGTGGCAGGCTGCGGGCTTGGCGGCCAAGCCATTTATCCGGACGAGACCGAGGAGAAGCTTGCCGAGACCAGAGGCTCGCTGCTCGGCGACGACCAGATCGGCATCGGCGGCGAGCGCGACCGTCCGGACGCCAGCGGCGGCGATGCAGGCATCGGGGTCAACTCCTATCTCTGGCGGGCGTCGCTGGACACCGTGTCCTTCATGCCCCTGGCCTCGGCCGATCCTTTCGGCGGGGTGATCATCACCGACTGGTACTCGCCGCCCGACGCCGTGGCCGAACGCTTCAAGATCAACGTCTACATCCTTGGGCGCGATCTGCGGGCCGACGGCGTGCGCGCGGCGGTGTTCCGCCAGCTCCAGGATCCGCGCAGCGGCGCCTGGGTCGACGCGGCCGTCGAGGACCAGACCCCGGTGGAGATCGAAAACGCGATCCTGACGCGCGCGCGGCAACTGCGCATCGCCTCGCTTCAGTAAGCCGGGCGACCGCCGGCTTCCCGCAGACCAGCAGCCCATCTGCCGTACGCCCAGCCATCGTACGCCCACGCCGGGGTGATACCGGGGCGGGCGGCAGACCCGCCGGGACCGTGAACATCCCCTCCAAGTGCACCAGATCATGAGCCGTTACAACGCCAAGGACATAGAGGAAAAGTGGCAGAAGGCCTGGGAGCAGGCCGGCTGCTTTGCCGTTCAGGAAGACCCGGAGCGCGAGAAGTACTACGTGCTGGAGATGTTTCCCTACCCCTCGGGAAAGATCCATATGGGGCACGTACGCAACTACACCATCGGGGACGTGGTCGCCCGCTACAAACGGGCCCGCGGATTCAACGTGCTGCACCCCATGGGCTGGGACGCCTTCGGCCTGCCGGCGGAGAACGCCGCCATGGACCGGGGCATTCATCCGGCGCGCTGGACCTACGACAACATCGCCACCATGCGCGCCCAGTTGAAGCTGATGGGCCTTTCCATCGATTGGGACCGCGAGATCGCCACCTGCCATCCCGGCTACTACGTGCAACAGCAGCGGCTGTTCCTCGCCTTCATGAAGGCGGGGCTGGTCTATCGCAAGGAGTCCTCGGTGAACTGGGACCCGGTGGACCAGACGGTGCTGGCCAACGAACAGGTGATCGACGGCCGCGGCTGGCGGTCCAACGCCCTGATCGAGCGCCGCAAGCTGTCCCAGTGGTTCTTCAAGATCACCGCCTTTTCCGACGTGCTGCTGTCCGCCCTGGACGAGATGGAGCGCTGGCCGGAGAAGGTGCGGCTGATGCAGCGCAACTGGATCGGGCGCTCCGAGGGCGCCACGATCCACTTCGAGATCGAGGGCCGCAGCGACCGCCTGACGGTCTTCACGACCCGGCCGGACACCCTGTTCGGGGCCTCCTTCTGCGCCCTGGCGGCCAACCATCCGCTGTCCGCCGAGGTGGCGGCGAAGGACCCCGCGGCCCAGGCCTTCATCGAGGCCTGCAACCGCCTTGGCACCAGCGAGGAGGCGATCGAAAAGGCCGAAAAGCAGGGCTACGACACCGGCCTGCGGGTACGCCATCCCTTCCTGCCGGGCCAGAGCCTGCCGGTCTATATCGCCAACTTCGTGCTGATGGAATACGGCACCGGGGCAATCTTCGGCTGTCCCGGCCACGACCAGCGCGACCTGGATTTCGCCCGCAAGTACGCGCTGCCGGTGGTGCCCGTGGTCCTGCCGCCCGATACCGACCCGGCGGGCTTTGAGATCGGTACCGAAGCCTATGTCGGCGACGGCACCGCGATCAATTCTGGCTTCCTTGACGGCCTGGGGGTCGAAGCCGCCAAGCGCGCCGCCGTCGAGCGGCTGGAGACCGACGGCAACGGCGAAGGCACCGTGCAGTTCCGCCTGCGCGACTGGGGCATTTCGCGCCAGCGCTATTGGGGCTGTCCGATCCCCGTGATCCACTGCCCCGACTGCGGGCCGGTCCCGGTGCCGGAAGACCAGTTGCCGGTCGCCCTGCCGGAGGACGTCAGCTTCGACACGCCGGGGAACCCGCTGTTGCGCCATCCCACCTGGAAGCAAGCGGTTTGCCCGGCCTGCGGCGGGCCGGCCGAACGCGATACCGACACCATGGACACCTTCGTCGATTCCTCCTGGTACTTCGCACGCTTCTGCAGCCCGCGGGCGGAGGCGCCCATGGACCGCCAGGCCGTCGATTACTGGCTGCCGGTGGACCAGTACATCGGCGGGGTCGAGCATGCGATCCTGCACCTGCTCTACGCCCGCTTCTTCACCCGCGCCCTGGCCGAGGTCGATCAGGTGAGCGTGAGCGAGCCCTTCGCCGGGCTCTTCACCCAGGGCATGGTCTGCCATGAGACCTACAGGGACGCAGCGGGCAAGTGGCTGTTCCCGGAGCAGGTGGAGAAGCTGGCGGACGGCGGCGCGCGGCAGGTGGAGACCGGCGGCGCGGTGAGCGTGGGCCGCTCCGAATCCATGAGCAAGTCCAAGCGCAATGTGGTCGACCCGGAGACGATCATCGACACCTACGGCGCCGACACCGCCCGCTGGTTCATGCTCTCCGACAGCCCGCCGGAGCGCGACATGGAGTGGACCGACGCCGGCGTCGAGGGCGCCTGGCGGTTCACCCAGCGCCTCTGGCGCCTGGTCACGGAGAATCACGGGCAGATGGCGCCAGGCGGCACCCCGGCCCCCGCCAACCTGGGGGCGGCCGCCCTGGAGATGCGCCGCACGGTCCACAAGACGGTGCACGCCTTCAGTGACGATCTGGAGAAGTTTCGCTTCAACCGAGCCGTCGCACGGGTGCACGAGCTGGCCAATGCGCTGGCTGGCTTTGCTCCGGACGACGACGGCGGCCGCTTCGTGCTGCGCGAAGCCTTGGAGATGATGGTGCGCCTGATCGGCCCGATGATGCCGCACCTGGCCGAAGAGCTCTGGCACGGCCTCGGCCACGAGTCGCTGCTGGCCGACGAGCCCTGGCCCGCCGCCGATATGGCGTTGGTCGCCGACGAGCAGGTGACCCTCGCCGTTCAGGTGAACGGCAAGAAGCGCGCGACCGTCTCGCTGCCGATGGACGCCCCGGAGGGACAGGCGCAGGAACTGGCCCTGGCGGAGCCGGCGGTGCAGCGCGCCATGGACGGCAAGGCCGCCCGCAAGGTCATTGTCGTTAAGAACCGCATCGTCAATGTGGTAGTCTGAGCCATGGATAGATCTCGACGGGCTTTCTGCGTTCTCCTGCCGCGGGTCACCGCGGCAACGGCCTTGCTGCCGCTTGCCGCCTGTGGCTTCCAGCCGCTCTATGGCCCGCGCGACGGCGCTGACGGAGTATCGGCGGAGCTCGCGGCGATCCGCATCGAGCCGCTGCGCGACCGTGTCGGCCAGCAGATGCACAACTTTCTGCGCGACCGCCTGAACCCCAACGGCCAGCCGGTGTCGCCCAGCTACAACCTGCGTCTGAGCCTGACCGAGGTCCTCAGCGAACTCGGCGTGCGCCGGGACGAAACGGCGACGCGGGCCAATCTGAAGCTGACCGCGAATTTCTCCCTGTTGGAATCCGGCCAGGCCGAGCCGCTGCTTACCGGCCGGTCAACCTCGACCACCAGCTACGACATCCTCGAGAATCCCTTTGCGACCACCATCTCGGAACGCAATGCCCGCGAGCGGGCGCTGCGCGAGGTGGCCGACGACATACAGACCCGGCTGGCGGTCTACTATGAATTCTGGTTTAATTTGAGGCTCCTCGTCGAGTTCATTTTCATTGACGAGAAGCTCCAAAACGCAAGCAGCTGTACCCCAGTCGTTCTGTGCTT
>NZ_JANQOI010000058.1 GCF_028289705.1 Pelagibius sp. | reverse complement strand
TTACCAGACCGCCATGTTGCGGCTGTCGCAGGCATAGCGGATGTTGACCGGATCGTAGAGCAGGGCGCCGGCATAGTCGCGGCGGCGCAGTTCGGCGCGCACCCGGGCCAGGCGATAGGCGCGCAGGGCGGCGCGGTCGACGCCGCCCGTTTCGAGGTTGAGGGTCGCGGGTGCGCCGCTTTCGGCCGTCAGCCTGCCGTCGGGTGCCATGGCCTCTGCTCCCTTGCGGTTGGATGCGCAAAAGCTTGCCAGGGGCGGGGGCGGCGTCTTGCCCGCCTGCGACGCGCGCCATGGCGGGGATGGCAAAGGACGGCTTGTGGCGTTTCGACTTACGTCGAAGCGGTGCCAGCCCACTCCCCCGCCCGACCACCCAGCGCCAGTATCCTAACGGGTGGTCGGGCGGGGGAGTGGGCCGGTGCCGTCAAGGCCCAAAAGGCCTTCAGGGATCGCGGCTGAGGCCGCGGGCGGCGAGATGGTCGAGGTAGGCCTGCCAGAGGTCGTCCTGCTCGTGGCCCAGCTTGTGCAGGTATTGCCAGGAGTAGATGCCGGTGTCGTGCAGGTCGTCGAACTTGATGCGCACGGCGTAGTTGCCCACCGGCTCGATGGCCATGATGCCGACGTGGCGGCGGCCGGGCACGATCTGTTTCTGGCCGGGGCCGTGGCCCTGGACTTCCGCCGAGGGGCTTTCGACCCGCAGGAACTCGGCCGCGAAGGTGAAGGTCTCGCCGCTGTCGAAGCGGATCACCAGCGTCTTGTCCTCGGAGATGTAGCGGATCTCCTCCGGCCAGTGTTCGCTGCCGAAGTCCTGCTTGTTGTCCTCCTGAACCGGCACGATGATCCTCCGCGGCTTATTGCTCGTCCAAGCGCCGCGCCTCGTCGACCAGCATGATGGGGATGCCGTCGCGGATCGGATAGGCAAGGCGCGCCTGCCGGCTGATCAACTCCTGCGCGGCGGCGTCATAGTCCAGCGGCGCCTTGGTCAGCGGGCAGACCAGGATTTCCAGCAGCTTCGGGTCGATCGGGGTTTGGGTCATGGCTGCGCTGCTCGATCGTGCTTGGTCAGTGATGCTTGGCTTCGCTTTCGCCGTCGGCGTCGTGGGTCGCCATCTCCATGATGGCGGTCAGGGTCTCGGCGCGTTCGGTCAGGGTCATGGCCTCCAGCAGGGCCTGCTTCTCCGGGGCGCCCAGGGGGCAGATCATGGCCAGCGAAGTGACCAGGCGCTCGTCGCCGGTCTGCTCGATGGCTTCCCAGTCGCCCTCGATGGAATTGGCCTCGAAGTAGGCGCCGAGCACCTCCACCAGGCGGTCGCGGTCGATGTCGCCCTTGTCCTCCTCCAGGTCCTCGCGGAAGCGCGTGAAGTCAGGCTCCACCAGCCGGTAGCTGTCGCTCGGCAGCTCGCGGGCCATGTCGAAACGGATCAGCCCGGAGAGGGTCACCAGATAGCGCCCGTCGTCGGTCTCGCTGAAGGCGGTGATGCGCCCGGCGCAGCCGGTATCGTAGATCTTCGGCACCTTCTGTTCCTCGCTCTCCTCCACCGGCTGGATCATGCCGATCAGCCGGTTGGTGGAGAGGGCGTCGTCGAACATCGCCAGATAGCGCGGCTCGAAGATGTTCAGCGGCAGGCGCCCGCCCGGCAGCAGCAGCACCCCGCCCAGGGGAAAGATCGGCAGCGCCCGCGGCAGCTCCTCGAAACTCGGGTCAAAGGCGGTACGGGTCATGACGGCACCACGGGCGGGTCCCCAAGGGTCAGGAAAGAGGTCAGGAGAACAGCAGGGACGACAGCCGCCGCCGCGTTTCGATGGTCAGGGGGTTGGTCGGGCCCCAGGCCTCGAAGAAGGTCACGAGCTGCTTGCGGGCCTCCTCGTCGTTCCACATGCGGTCGCGGCGCACGATCTCCAGCAGCTCGTCGGCGGCCGCCTGCTCCTGGCCGCTGCCGTGCAGGGCCATGGCGAGATCGAAGCGCGCCTGGTGGTCGTTGTGGTCCGCGGCCACCTTTTCCATCAGCGCCGGGATCTCGCCGGCATCGCCGGCCTGGGCCTGCAGGTCGAGCTGCGCGGCCACGGAGGCGAAGGCCGGGTCCTTGCGCATCTCCTCGGTCAGGCCGTCGAACATCTCCCGCGCCGTCTCCAGATCGCCGCTCGCCAGATAGCAGGACAGAAGGCCGGCCAGCGCCTCGGCGTTCTCCGGTTCGTGCTTGAGGACCTGTGAATAGAGGGCGGAGGCGGCGCCGGGGTCGCCGCCGTCCAGGGCGGCCTGGGCCTGTTCCAGGGCCTGTTCGACGGGGCTGGGGCCCCGGCCGGCCTCGCCCGCCTTGCGCAGCCGCTCGACGAAGGCCTTGACCTCGCTTTCCGGCTGCGCGCCCTGGAAGCCGTCCACCGGCTGGCCCTGGAAGAAGGCGTAGACCGTAGGGATCGACTGGATGCGCAGCTGCGCGGCGAGCTGCTGGTTTTCGTCGACGTTGATCTTGACCATGCGCACCGCCCCGCGCGCGGCCTTGACGGCGGCTTCGAGCTGCGGGCCAAGCTGCTTGCAGGGGCCGCACCAGGGCGCCCAGAAATCCACCACCACCGGCACGGTCATGGAGGCTTCGATGACGTCCTGGGCGAAGGCCTCCTGGGAGCTGTCCTTCACCAGGTCGGCGGGCGCTTCGCCCATTGTGCCCGCGGCAAGCCCGTCGCCGCCGATTATCGGTTCCATCTCACGTATTTCCATTCAACTGCTGTTAGGTCTGGCTGCTGCGCTTCTGTGCTGTGGCGGAAAGGCCGAGCGCGATGCGTTTCGCCGGCGTCTGAAGAACTCGATTCCCCACCATAAATGGCTATTTTGCCACGGTTAGGCAAGCCCGGCAGGCCGTCGTGGGCCCGGCCCCCCGCCATCCCGGCCGCTCAATCGAGATCGATCATCCGGGGCGCATGCCCCTCGGCCTCCAGGAAGCGCAGCAGATCCGCCGGGCTGATGGCGGTGGTCTGGTGGTTCACCAGGGGGTGGCAGTTGACCAGGTCGTGGTCCATGACCCCCCGATCCAGCACCATGGTGACCGCACCGGCCGTGTCGTTGACGATAGCGAAGGGGGTGACCGCCCCGGGGCGTACGCCCAGGTGGGTCATCAGGCGCTCGGCGCTGCCGAAGGAAAAGCGCCCGGCCTCCAGCCGTGTGCCCAGGTCCTTCAGGTCGATGCTGCGGTCCTCCAGGCAGGTGACCAGCCACATCGCCCCCTTCTTGTTGCGCAGGAAGAGGTTCTTGATATGTCCGCCGGGCAGCTCGCCGCGCAGGGCCTTGGCCTCCTCCACGGTGAAGACCGGCGCGTGGGTCACCGTCTTGGCTTCGATTCCCAACGCCGCCAGCCGCGCCAGCAGGGCCTCCGGGGTGGTCGGCAGGTCCTGACCGTCGGTGTCTTCCGAGGGGCCGGTTTCGGCCATCGCACGTGCTCCTGGCGTTGGATTGCCGGGGATCGGACGTGCGAACCCCGGGCCTTGTGGCCGTTAAGCCTTGTGTAGCAAAAGGCTAATAGCCTTGGTGGCGCAGGTCCGGCAAGCCGGAATGCGCCGCCGCCCGGAAATCGGCCCGGGCGCAGAGGGGGCCTGGCCATGGGGGACTTGCGCCATGGGGGACTTGCAATGACGGGCGAAAGGGGGTATCTCCCCGCTTCGCCGATGCGGGCGTAGCTCAGGGGTAGAGCACAACCTTGCCAAGGTTGGGGTCGTGAGTTCGAATCTCATCGCCCGCTCCAGTTTCTCGCAGCCTTTCTCTTGAAGATGGCCGCGACAGAAAAGCGTCCCTCAACCAGGGGGCGCTTTTTTCGTGGCCGATGCCGGGTCATCGCGGCCCGGCTCCGTCGGTCCGTCCGCCGGGCCATCCGGCCCATTTGCCGCAAATTCCGGGCAATTCCCGCCCTGACTTAACGAAATCCTCGCGCGCCCGGGCTCATGATGGGCGGGGCTGGCGCTTGGGAGTTCTACAGTCATGGCGATGCAGGAGACGGTGCCGGGCCTGGGATCCGGCGCCCCCGCGGCCCGGCAGGCGGGGACCGCAGGCTGTCTGTTCCACCCGGCGGTGGACTTCCTCTGCCTGGGCGGCGGCTCGCTGATCGTCTTCGCCCTGCTGGCCCTTTTCCCGCCGCCCGAGAGCAGCCATCACAGCGTGGCGGTGGCGATGCTGGCCCTCGCCTTCGTCATCAACAATCCGCACTTCGCCCACTCCTACCAGATCTTCTATCGGAATTTCTCCGAGAAGGCCTTCGGCGGCCACTACGATCCGCTGCTGCGGCTGCGCTACCTCTTCGCCGGGCTCGTCGTGCCGCTGGCGCTGGGCGCCTATCTGCTGGGGGCGGTGTTGCTGGAGGATCCCCGCGCCCTCGGCCTCTTCGTCAACCTGATGCTGTTCCTGGTCGGCTGGCACTACGTGAAGCAGGGCTACGGCATGCTGATCGTCTGCTCGGTGCTGAAGCGGCAGTTCTTCGACGAGACCGAAAAGCGCGTTCTGCTCGTCAACGCCTATCTGGTCTGGATCGCCGACTGGCTGATCGCCAACCGGGCGCTGCACGAAAACGATCTTTGGGGGCTGTCCTATTCCACCTTCGACGTTCCCGAGGTGCTGCTGACCCTGGGCCTCGGCCTCGCGGCCGGCAGCACGGCGGCGATGCTGTGGATGCTGCTGCGCAAGTGGTGGGCGGCGGGGCGCCGCCTGCCGATGAACGGGGTGCTGGCCTACCTGGTGACCCTCTATGCCTGGCTACTGCTGAA
>NZ_JANQOI010000037.1 GCF_028289705.1 Pelagibius sp. | reverse complement strand
GGACAGCATCGTGAACAGCATGAACGCAGGGTCGAACCATGGCCACGGGCCCGTCGTGGAGTCCCTCGCCCGGTTTCTGGCAGACACTTATGCGCTCTACCTGAAGACGCAGAACTATCACTGGAATGTCGAGGGCCCGCAGTTCGCCCAGCTGCACAGCCTGTTTGAGGAGCAGTACAACGACCTTGCCACCACCGTTGACGAGATCGCCGAGCGGATCCGCGCGCTTGGGGCACCAGCCCCCGGCAGCTTTGCGGAGTTCCAGCGGCTTGGAACGCTGGCGGCACCGCTGCAGCAGGCGCCGGCTGCAGAGCTTGTGGCCGACCTGCTGGCGGGCCAGCACAACGTCATCGGCACCGCCCGCGCGGTCCTGGACGCGGCGCGAGAGGCCGGGGACGCTGTGACCGAGGGCATGGCCGTGGACCGGATTGCGCAGCACGAGAAGGCGGCTTGGATGTTGAAGAGCCTGGTCCGGGGGCAGTAGGGCCAAGGCCGGCTGTCCTTGCCGATCTGCAGTGCCTGGGCCGGCGGTGCATCGCCGCCGGCCCCGCTGCTATCCGAACGGCCACGAGATCGAGGAAGCGTCCGGACGCTCGTAGCGGGGAACCAGTTCTTCTTCCATGGCGACGAAGCAGATGATCTTGTCCACCGTCCGGCCATCGCTGGACAGCGGCAGAAACAGGCGCTCCATCGCCCGCGCCCATTGTTTGACCGTCACCTGACCATCATTGCGGTACCTGGGCTCGCATCTGCGGCAGACCTCGGCCAGATTGACCAGCGTCCGTTCATTCCCCGCCGTATAGCAGGCTTCGCTGACGACGCGGCCGGTCAGGTCCAGGCCATGAACGCGCACCAGATCGGTGCCGACCAGCCGGTACCGGAAATCCTCAGCCTCACCGACCACCTCGTAGATGATGAGCCGGCCGATCCAGGGCCTGAAGTCCTCGACCTCGAAATCGGATCTGGCCGGCGCAATCCGGTCGCCGCGCTTATCCTGCCAAAGACGATAGAAAGACCGGATCTTCTCCGAGATCGCGACCTTCGGCAGTTCGCCATCCCAGAAGCCTGTTTCCTTGGCCATCGACACCGTCCGTCGACCGCCGGCCGGGGCATCATGCCGGACGTGGTTGCGAGGTGCGGCGCTTGAGCGCGCCTCAGTCGGCCCTTTCTGAAAGCGCCAGCGCCTCATATCAAGCGAGCGACGATGGGCGCGTCAATAGCCGAGGGTCAGCGCGCCGGCCCGGCGCGGGTCTGACGCACCGGCCAGCCGGCCCTCGGTCACCAGGATCGACTGGGTACTGCCCATGGCATCGCGAACCTCCACGGCATGGCCCATCCCTTCCAACAGCCTTACGGTATCGAGGCTCAGCCCCTCTTCGATCCGCAGCTGGTCGGGAAGCCATTGGTGATGGATCCGGACGGCATTCGTCGCCTCGGCGATATTCATGCCGTGATCGATGACGTTCATGATCACCTGCAGGGTCGTGGTGATGATGCGGCTGCCGCCAGGGCTGCCCGTCACCAGGAACAGCGCGCCCTCAGGGTCGAAGACGAAGGTCGGGCTCATCGAGCTAAGGGGCCGCTTGTCGGGCCCCACGGCATTGGCATCGCCGCCGATCAGGCCGTAGGCGTTGGGCACGCCGGGCTTGGCGGAAAAGTCGTCCAACTCGTTGTTCAACAGGATGCCCGTGCCGTCCGCCACCAGTCCGGTGCCATAGCTGAAGTTCAGCGTATAGGTGTTGGCCACGGCATTGCCATCGGCGTCGACGATGGAGAAATGCGTCGTCTCTTCG
>NZ_JANQOI010000084.1 GCF_028289705.1 Pelagibius sp. | reverse complement strand
ACTCCGAAGGCCATGACCATGCCCACCGCCACCGCCTCTCCGTGCAGCAGTTCGCTGCTGTAGCCGACCTCCGCCTCCAGGGCGTGGCCGAAGGTATGGCCAAGGTTGAGCAGGGCGCGGCGCCCGCCCTCGCGCTCATCGGCGGCGACGATCTCCGCCTTGCAGCGACAGCTCGTCAGCACCGCGTGCTGCAGGGCGGCGCGATCCACCTCGATCAGGTCGGCGCCGTGGGATTCCAGCCAGCCGAAGAAAGCGGCGTCCTGGATCAGGCCATACTTCACCACCTCGGCATAGCCGGCCAGCATCTCGCGCCGCGGCAGGGTGGTGAGGATCGAGGTGTCGGCCAGCACCAGGCGCGGCTGGTAGAAGGCGCCGATCAGGTTCTTGCCGTGACGGCTGTTGATCCCCGTCTTGCCGCCGACCGAGCTGTCCACCTGGGCCAAAAGGCTGGTGGGGATCTGCACGAAATCGAGGCCGCGCAGGGTGACGGCGGCGGCAAAGCCGGCGAGATCGCCGATGACGCCGCCACCCAGGGCGATCACGGTGGTACTGCGCTCCACCCTGGCCTCCAGCAGGCGGTCGATCAGGCGGCCGAGTTGATCCAACGACTTGCTGGCGTCCCCCGGGGGCACGGAAATCGCAAAATGCTCCAGGCCGGCATCGTCCAAAGCGCGTTCGAGGCGGGCGAGGTGCAGTTCCGCCACCGTCTGATCGGTGACGACGACCACCCGATCGCTCTGCAGCAGCGGCCGCATCAGCGTGCCGGCCTCGGCCAGCACGGTGGTGCCAATCAGAATGTCGTAGCTGCGCGCGCCGAGCTCGACCGTGAGGCGCTGATGGCTGCTCACTCTGCGGCGCTCCGGCCCTTGGCAGGCGCCTCCGCTTGCCCCGGTGCCTCCGGTTCCGTCCCGTCGAGATAGCGCTGCAGGCTTTCGGTCACCCGCGCCAGGGTCACCTCGGGCGGACCGTCGACCGAGTCCACCACCACGTCGGCTTCGGCATAGACGGGATAGCGCTTGTCGATCAGGTCGCTGAGGATCTGCCGCGGGTCGCCGCGCTTCAGCAAGGGCCGGTGATCGCGCCGCGAGGTGCGGCGCAGCAGCAGTTCGACATCGGCACGCAGCCAGACCGAGATGGCACGGTCGCGGAGCAAGGCCCGGGTCTCGGTATCCATGAAGGCCCCGCCGCCGGTCGCCAGGACCATGGTGGGCTGATCCAGCAGCCGGGCGATCACCCGTCGCTCGCCGGCGCGAAAGGCCGCCTCGCCGTGTTCGGCGAAGATGTCCTCGATGGAGCAGCCGGCCGCCGCCTCGATTTCCTTGTCGGCATCGACGAAGGGCAGCTCCAGCGCCGCGGCCAGTCGGCGCCCGATGCACGACTTGCCCGCGCCCATCAAGCCGACGAAGGCGATGGTGCGCGGTGCCTCGAGTGCCGCCGAGTCCGGCGGCGGACTGTTTGAACCTTTCTGACTCACTTGAGCGCGACTCACGTCACTGCTGATCGTTGCAACCCCAGTAGGCGCTCGGTAAACTGCCGTTTCCGCGCCAGATTCGGACCATATCATAGAATCTTCAGGGCGGTGCAAGTAGTACGGCGGCGCTGTTCGGCGCGGACCGAAGAACAGGATCGCGCCCAGACCGGCCTCCAGGGCCCGCAGACAAGTGTATTGATGAAGAAGACCAGCCTGATCGCCCTCGTCGTCGTTGCCGGACTCATCGTCTCCGGCGGTTTCTTTCTCCTCACCTGGGACATTCCGCCGCCATCGGCCCCGGTCGAGAGAGTGCTGCCGGATGAGCGATTCCCGCGCTAGGGCCAACGGGCGGGCCCGCGCCTTGGCACTCCGCGCCGGAACCGGTTGGGCATCGGCCCTTTTCCTGACCTTTGCCGCGCTTTCGCCGCTCGCTGCCCAGCAGCAGCCCAGTGCGCCGATCAGTCTGTTTCCGCCGACCGTGGCCCCGCAGGAGCCCGGTGAAACGGCGGACGAAGGGGCGCCCGCGGCCGTCCCGCAAGCCCCCGCCAACCCAGCCCCCGCCCATGGCGCCCCGGCACTGCCCCCCACGGAAACCCCACAGTATGAAGGCATCCGGGTGGACAAGCTCCAGGAACTGGATGCCGAGTCCCTGGGGATTCTGGAGGCAGCGGACGGCGGTCTGGGGGTCGAGGCCTGGGCCGGCAGCGACCGAACCCTGGTGGAAGGCCTGATTGCGGCCCTGCCGGACGATCCGTCTTCGCCGACGCTGCGACGGCTTGCCGTCCGGCTGGTGCTCAGCAACGCCCGCGCGCCCAAGCGGGCCAGCGGAAACACCCTGGCGGACGCCGTGGCGGCGGCGCAGGAGACCGACTTCCTGCGGCTGCGCGTCGACCGCCTCTATGCTCTGGGGGACCTGGCCGGGCTCAACCGGCTCCTGGGGATCGTGCCCCAGCGTCTGGACGACTCCCGCCTCGCCCAGGCACGGGTCGACGGCCTGCTGCTGGCCGGACGCGATCAGCAAGCCTGTGGTCAGGTGCGCGGCGCCGCGGCGCGCTTCCCGGCGGAAGTCTATTGGTCCAAGGCGCTGGTCTTTTGCCAGTTCCTCGCCGAGGAGCGGGACCAGGCCTTCTTCGCTCTCGACCTGCTGCGCGAACAGGATCCTGAGGGCGATCCCCTGTTCTACGCCCTCACAAATCTCTTCATCGGCGGCGAGGCGGGAGCCATCGAGGCCGGCGCCTTGACCCCGCTCAGCCTGGCGATGCTGCGCCTCGGCGCCGGCGAACCGCCGGCGGACCTGGCGGCAGAAGCGCCGCCGCTGCTGCTGCACGGGATCGCCGCGCTGGACAAGGCCTCGCCGCTGGACAAGGCGGCGGCCCTGGAACGTCTGGCGCAGGCCGCCTTGGTGCCGGGCAGACAACTGGCCGAAGCCTACAGTGCCATTCCCTTCGAGGAGCCGGAACTGGCGGACCCCCTGGTCAAGGCCGGCGAAGCCGGCGGACTGCGTGGCCGTGCCCTGCTGTTTCATGCCGCGCGGCAGGAATCCATCGCCACGGCGAAGGCCGAGTTCCTGCAGGCGGCCCTGGCCGCCGCGCGCCAGGCCGGGCGCGGCTTTGCCATGGCCCAGGCGGTTCTGCCGCAGGTGGAAGCGCTCCTGCCGGGCGCGGAACTGGCCTGGTTCGCCCCGGCGGCGGGCCGGACCCTCTATCGGCTCGGCCGCTACGAAGGGGCTGCGGCCTGGACTGCCGTGCTGCAACTGGACGGCACGCGAAATCCTGAATCGCAGGCGGCCTTTGAAGCCTTGATGCCCTATGCCCGCCTGATCGGGGGCGGGGCACCCCTGGGCGGCGGCAGCGAGGCAGAGGGCGAAGAGGCCGCACGGCAGTTCCTCGCTATGGTCCTCTCCCGCGCGCTCGGCCAGGATGAGCCCGCTGGCTGGCCCGGAACCCTCGGCGCGGCGGGGTTCGAGACCGCGGCGCTGGAGCCGCTGCCGGTCCTGCTCGCCCTCGGCGATGCCGCCGCCGCCGGACGGCGCGGCGAAGTCGTGCTGCTGGCGTTGCGCGCACTGGGCGAGGGGCCCCTGGAAGAGAAGCACCCGCTGGCACTCGGCTACGCGGTCTCGGCTCTGAACGCCGTCGGCCTCAGCAGCGATGCCCGCGCGCTGGCCCTGGAAGCGGCCCTCGCCGCAGGGATATAGGGGCGGCTCGTGGCGGCGCGCCGGGCCCCCGCGATGACACCGCAACTGGAGCCGTTTTTGGAGATGCTCTCGGCGGAGCGCGGCGCCGCCGCCAACACGCTGGAGGCCTATCGCCGCGATCTGCAGGACTTCGATGCTTTTCTGGCGCCGCGGCGCCGGCGTTTGGAAACGGCGGCGGCGGACGACCTGCGGGCCTATCTCGGCAAACTCGCACGCGCCGGCATGGCACCGCGCACCGCGGCGCGCCGGCTTTCCGCCCTGCGCCAGTTCTACCGATTCCTGGTCAGCGAAGACCTGCGCGGCGACGATCCCAGTGCCGGCATCGACTCGCCGCGCCAGGGCCGGGCCCTGCCGAAGATCCTCAGCGAAGCCGAGGTCGATGCGCTGCTGGCCGCCGTGCGCGAGCGGCGCGACGCCGAGGGGCTGCGCCTGGCCGCCCTGGTGGAATTGCTCTACGCCACCGGCCTCAGGGTCTCGGAACTGGTTTCCCTGCGCAGCGCCGCCGCCCAGCGCGACCAGCGCCTGCTCATCGTGCGCGGCAAGGGCAACAAGGAGCGCATGGTCCCCTTGAGCGATGCCGCGCGGCAGAGCTTGTCGGACTACCTGAAGGTCCGCACCGCCTTCCTGCCCAAGGCAGGCAAGGGGGAGAGGGCGGTAAGGCGCGAGTCCCCCTGGCTGTTCCCCTCGCGCGGCGCCAGCGGCCATCTGACCCGCCACCGCGTCGGCCAGCTTCTGAAGGAGCTCGCCGGTCAGGCGGGGATCGACACGGCCAAGGTATCGCCTCACGTGATGCGCCACGCCTTCGCCAGCCATCTGCTGGACCATGGCGCCGACCTGCGCTCGTTGCAGAAGATGCTGGGGCACGCCGACATCTCCACCACCCAGGTCTATACCCACGTGCTGAGCGAGCGCCTGAAATCGTTGGTGCACGACCACCACCCGCTCGCCGGAAACGACTCTTCCTGATCTGATTCGCCGGCGCCGGCAGCCGCCCCGGCGATCTCGGGTTGACAAGACCAAGTGGTGTGACCAGTTTCCCCGCGAACGTGATGGGGCCGCTGCGGCTGGGGTTCTCCAAGGTCCGAAGCGGCGCGCCATTCCTTGACCCTTTTCCAGATCGAGCAGGGGGATTTCCATGAGCTTTACCGTTGTCGAGCAGGCGTCCGCACGCCTGAACCGCAGCGAACTGGCGGTTCCGGGCAGCAACCCGAAACTCTTCAAGAAAGCGGCGGAGTCTGCCGCCGACGTCGTCTTCCTCGATCTGGAGGACGCGGTCGCGCCGGACGACAAGGTCCAGGCCCGCAAGAACATCATCAAGGCGCTGAACGAGGTCGACTGGGGCAACAAGACCCTCTCGGTCCGCATCAACGGCCTCGACACCCACTACATGTACCGCGACGTCATCGACATCGTCGAGCAGGGCGGCGAGCGCCTCGATCTCTTCATGATCCCCAAGGCCGGCACCGCGGCGGACATCTATGCCGTCGACATGCTGGTCAGCCAGGCGGAAGAGGCGGTGGGCCGCAAGAAGCGCATCGGCTTCGAGATGATCATCGAAACGGCCCTCGGCATGGCCAACGTCGACGCAATCGCCAAGGCCTCGCCGCGCAACGAAAGCCTCCACTTCGGCGTCGCCGACTATGCCGCCTCGACGAAGGCGCGGACCACGGTGATCGGCGGCCCCAACGAACTCTACGGCGTGCTCACCGACCCCGGTGCCGAGGGCGAACGCCTCTATCACTGGGGCGACATGTGGCACTACGCCATCGCCCGCATGGTGGTGGCGGCCCGGGCCGCCGGCCTGCGCCCCATCGACGGCCCCTTCGGCGACTTCTCCGATCCCGAGGGCTTCCGCGCCCAGGCGAACCGGGCCGCGGTGCTGGGCTGCGAGGGCAAGTGGGCCATCCACCCGAGCCAGATCGACCTCGCCAACGAGGTGAACAGCCCCTCCAAGGCCGAGGTCGACAAGGCCAAGCGCATCCTGAAGGCCATGCGCCAGGCCCAGAAGGAGGGCAAGGGCGCCGTCTCCCTCGACGGCCGGCTGATCGATATCGCTTCGATCAAACAGGCCGAGGTGATGGTCAAGAAGGCCCGCATGATCGCCAAGGGCTGAGAGCGGCCTACCCAACGGCAAACCCACTGCGGGGGCCGGCGTCGCGCGGCGCCGGCCCTTCCCGTTTCCGACGCCGCCTGGCATCGCATGCCCGTATTCGGAAAACCGGTCATCGGGGATCAACCAAAGGCGTGCGATGCCCGGATTCCTGTGCTAGACAGCCCTGATGCACAACTTCCTTGATTTCGAAAAGCCGATCGCCGAGCTCGAAGGCAAGATCGAAGAGTTGCGCCATCTCTCCGACGACGGCGAGATCAACATCGCCGAGGAGGTCGAGAAGCTCCAGGGCAAGGTCGACCGGCTGCTGCGCCAGACCTACGGCAAACTCTCGGCCTGGCAGAAGACCCAGGTCGCCCGCCACCCGGACCGGCCGCACTTCCACGACTACATCACCGCCCTGGTGGAGGACTTCACGCCGCTCGCCGGCGACCGGCTGTTCGCCGAGGACAAGGCGATCATCGGCGGCCTGGGCCGCTTCCGCGGCTATTCCGTCGTCGTCATCGGCCACGAGAAGGGCGCGGACATCTCTTCGCGGGTAACCCACAACTTCGGCATGGCCCGGCCGGAAGGCTACCGCAAGGCCCAGCGCCTGATGGCCCTGGCCACGCGCTTCGGGCTTCCGGTCATCACCCTGGTCGATACCGCCGGCGCTTATCCCGGAGTCGGCGCGGAGGAGCGCGGCCAGGCGGAGGCCATCGCCCGCTCCATCGAGGTTTGCATGAACGTCGAGGTTCCGCTCCTGTCGGTGATCATCGGCGAAGGCGGCTCCGGCGGTGCCATTGCGCTCGCCGCGGCCAACCGGATCTTCATGCTCGAGCATTCGATCTACTCGGTGATCTCGCCCGAGGGTTGCGCCTCCATCCTCTGGCGTTCGGCCGAGCAGGCCCAGGAGGCCGCCGAGGCCCTGCGCCTGACCGCCCAGGACCTGCAGCGCCTGGGGGTGATCGACGACATCATCCCCGAACCCCTCGGCGGCGCCCATCGCGGCGGCGAAAGCACCATTGTTGCCGTCGGCGATAAGCTGGAGGAGGCGATCCGCGAGCTGATGCGCGAAAGCGGCGTCCACCTCAAGCAGCACCGACGCGATAAGTTCCTGGAGATGGGCAAGAAGGGACTCGGCTGAGCCCCTTTCTCCCGGCATCGCCTAGAATCCGCACCCGACCCGCCGGCCGCATCGCCCCGCCCGCGGTCGCCCCGGCGGCACATCTGTGTCAAATGCGTAGGAACACATTCCATACGTATACATAACAACCTCCCCCTGCAATTTGCCGCACAAGGAGACTTGTAACCTTAGGGCGTTGGGGCTCTATTATGGCGTTAAGACCCGGCGTGCAGGCGTCGGCCTACCGTCAAAGCGGCCGGTTTCGGGGGGAACCGGCGGGCAAGGTAGGAAAGGCTTCAAACAACAAAAATGGGAGAGCGATTTTATGTTCCTTAAACACTTCAAACGCGCCTCGCTGAGCATCGGCCTTGCCGTTGCGCTGGCCGGCACGGCGGGAGCGGAGACGGTCCTGCGGGTCGGCAACATGGGCGAACCGGCGACCCTGGACCCCCATCACGTGGCCGGGACCTGGGAAAACCGCATCATCGGCGACATGTTCATGGGCCTCACCACCGAGGGGCCGGACGGCAGCGTGGTGCCCGGCGCCGCGGAAAGCTGGACGATCAGCGACGATGGCCTGACCTACACCTTTAAGCTGCGCGACCATAGCTGGTCCGACGGCACCCCGGTGAGCGCCGACGACTTCGTCTTTGCGCTGCGCCGTATCCTCTCGCCGGAACTGGCGGCCAAATACGCCTCGCTTCTCTATCCCATCAAGAACGCCGAAGAGATCAACAACGCCAGCGTTGCCGACCTGTCGCAGCTCGGCGTGCGGGCGGTCGACGCCAAGACCCTGGAAATCACCCTGGTGGCCCCGACCCCCTATTTCATCGAACAGCTGACCCACTACACCGCTTTCCCGGTGCCCAAGCACCTGGTGGAACAGCACGGCGATGACTGGATCAAGAAGGGCACGATTGCCAGCAACGGCGCCTATATGCTGGACGAATGGGTGCCCAACACCCATGTGCGCCTGGTCAAGAACGACGGTTTCTACGATGCCGCGAACGTCACCATCGACAAGGTTGAGTTCTTCCCCTCCGAGGACCGCGGCGCCGTGCAGAAGCGTTTCCGTTCCGGTGAGATCGACATCGCCAAGGACTTCGCCTCCGAGCAGTTCGACTTCCTGAAGAAGAACCTGCCGGACGAGACCCGTGTGGCCCCTTACCTCGGGATCTACTACTACCCCGTCAACACCAACAAGCCGCCCTTCGACGACAAGCGGGTGCGCCAGGCCCTGTCCATGGCCATCGACCGCGAGGCCATCACCGATAAGGTGCTGAAGACCGGTGAGGTTCCGGCCTACAGCTTCGTGCCGCCCGGCACCGGCAATTACGGCGACCCGGCCTTCGTCGATTGGATGGACGTGCCCTACAAGGAGCGTGTTGCGAAGGCCAAGGCCCTGCTGGCCGAGGCCGGCTATGGCCCGGACAACCCGGTCAAGCTGACCCTCTCCTACAACACCAGCGAAAACCACAAGCGCATCGCCATTGCCGTGGCGGCGATGTGGAAGCAACTGGGCGTGCAGGCCGAGCTGTTCAATCAGGAAGTGACGCCGCACTACAACAAGCTTGAGCAGAACGACTTCGACGTGGCGCGTGCCGGCTGGATCGCCGACTACAACGACGCGCAGAACTTCCTCTACCTCTTGGAGACACGGACCGGTCGCCAGAACTACGGGCGCTACTCCAACGCTCAGTTCGACGACTACATGGCCAAGGCTGCCAACACCACCGACATGGACAAGCGCGCGCAATACCTGCGTTCGGCTGAGGCCATTGCGATGGAGGACCAGCCGGTCATCCCGATCTACTACTATGTGTCCAAGAACCTGGTTTCCAACAGCGTGGTCGGTTGGGAACCAAACGTGAAAGACATTCAGCGCACCCGCTATCTGTCGATCAAGCCCTGATCGCGCGGGCCCTCCGCCGGTGATCCCGGCGGAGGGTCCTTCCGCCTCGCCGTAGGGGGGTCGGCGGGCCGCTGGGACGGCTCCGCTTCCTCTATGGCAGGTCGCCGACAGGGATCAGGGGAGCTGGATCCATGTTCGCCTACGCGATACGCCGCCTATTGGTCGCGGTACCGACACTCTTCGTCATCATCACGCTGGCCTTCTTCCTGATGCGCCTGGCCCCGGGCGGGCCCTTCGATTCCGACCGGGTGCTGCCGCCGGCCATCGAGAAGAACATCATGGCCCACTACAATCTCGACCTGCCGCTCTGGCAGCAGTACCTGAAGTACCTGGGCGGCCTGGTTCAGGGCGATTTCGGCCCCTCCTTCCGGGTGCGGGACTTCTCGGTCGCCGAGCTCATCATGTCCGGCTTTCCCGCCAGCCTGCAGATCGGCGGCACGGCGATCCTGCTGGCGGTGATGATCGGCGTGTCCCTGGGCGCATTTGCCGCCCTGCGCCAGAACAGCCTGACCGACTATTCGGTCATGGGCGTGGCCATGGTCGGCATCGCGGTGCCCAACTTCGTCATGGCGCCGCTCCTCACCTTGGTGCTGGGCGTCTATCTGTCGTGGCTGCCGGTGGCCGGCTGGGGCGGCGGCGCCTTCGCCAACAAGGTGCTGCCCATCGTCGCCCTGGCGCTGCCGCAGATCGCCTACATCTCGCGCCTCACCCGTGGCTCCATGGTGGAGGTGCTGAACGCGAATTTCGTGCGCACCGCCCGCGCCAAGGGCCTGCGCGAACAGCTCGTGGTGGTGCGCCATGCGCTGAAGGGCGCGCTGCTGCCGGTGGTCTCCTACCTCGGCCCGGCAACCGCCGCGGTCATCACCGGCTCGGTGGTGATCGAGACGATTTTCGACATCCCCGGCATCGGGCGCTACTTCATCCAGGGCGCCCTCAGCCGTGACTACACCCTGGTGATGGGCGTGATGATCTTCTACGCCGTGCTCATCATGGTGCTCAATCTGGTGGTCGACCTGCTCTACGCGGTGCTCGATCCAAAGGTGAGGTACACGTGATGATCCACACCACCGCCTCCGCCGATGCCATGGCCGGCATGGAAGAACTGGAAGGCCGCTCCCTTTGGCAGGATGCGCGCATCCGTCTGTTCCGCAACAAGGCCGCCGTGGTCTCCATGGTCGTCCTGGGGATCATCGCCGTGATGGCGGTCCTGGCGCCCTACCTGAGCCCGCATCCCTACGACGAAGTCTATTGGGAGCGCATCCAGATGGGCCCCGACTTCGAGAACGCCCATTGGTTCGGCACCGACGGCAACGGCCGCGACCTCTTCGTGCGCACGCTCTACGGCGCCCGGGTCTCGCTGATGGTGGGCATTCTCGCCACCACCGTCAGCCTGATCATCGGCGTCACCTACGGCGCCGTGGCCGGCTATGTCGGCGGGCGCGTCGACAACCTGATGATGCGCTTCGTCGACGTGATGTACTCCCTGCCCTTCATGTTCTTCGTCATCCTCTTGATGGTGATCTTCGGGCGGAACATCTTTCTGATCTTCATCGCCCTCGGCGCCGTGGAATGGCTGACCATGGCGCGCATCGTGCGCGGCCAGACGCTCTCGGTGAAACGCAAGGAGTTCATCGAGGCCGCCCATGCCGGCGGCGTGTCCAGCGTGAAGATCATCTTCCGCCACATCATTCCCAACGTGCTGGGCCCGGTGATCGTCTATATGACGCTGACCATTCCCCAGGTGATCCTGACCGAGTCCTTCATCTCCTTCCTCGGCCTCGGCGTGCAGGAGCCGCTGACCTCCTGGGGAGTCCTGATCTCCGAGGGTGCGCGGGTGATGGAGCAGTCGCCCTGGATGCTGATGTTCCCGGCACTGTTCCTCGCGGTCACGCTCTTCGCCTTCAACTTCATCGGGGACGGGCTGCGCGACGCGCTCGATCCCAAGGACCGGTGACCATGGCTGCGACAACGAACGGCACCGGCGCCCGGGTCCTTGAGGTCACGGACCTGGACACCCGCTTTTCCACCCCCGACGGCGAGGTGCATGCCGTCAATTCGGTGAGCTTCGGGATCGACGAGGGCGAGAGCGTCGGCGTGGTCGGCGAGTCCGGCTCCGGCAAGACCCAGATCTTCCTCTCCATCATGGGGCTCCTGGCCAAGAACGGCGGCGCCAGCGGTTCGGTGCGCTACCGCGGCCAGGAGATCCTCGGCCTGCCGGCCCGCGAGCTGAACAAGATCCGCGGCGTCACCATGTCGATGATCTTTCAGGACCCCATGACCTCCCTCAATCCCTTCCTGCGCATCTCCAAGCAGATGACCGAGGTGCTGGTGGAACACAAGGGGATGACGGAGGACCAGGCCCGGGCCCGCGGCATCGAGCTGCTGGACCGGGTCGGCATCCCCGGCGCCAAGGCGCGCTTCGATCTCTATCCCCACGAGTTCTCCGGCGGCATGCGCCAGCGGGTGATGATCGCCATGGCGCTGCTCTGCGAACCCGACCTGCTGATCGCCGACGAGCCGACCACGGCCCTCGACGTGACCATCCAGGCCCAGATCCTGGAACTCATGGCCGACCTGAAACGCGACTTCCGCACCGCCATCATCATGATCACCCACGACCTGGGCGTGGTCGCCGGGCTCTGCGACCGGGTGATGGTGATGTATGCCGGCCGGGTGGTGGAGAAGGGCGCGGTGCGCGATATCTACTACCGCCCGCAGCATCCCTATTCCCTGGGTCTTCTCAGTTCGATGCCGCGTCTCGACCAGGCCGGCGCCACGCAGCTCAACACCATTCCCGGCCAGCCGCCCAACCTGCAGGCGCTGCCGGAGGGTTGCGCCTATCAGGACCGCTGCCCCTTTGTCTTCGATGCCTGCCGCATCGACGAGCCGGGGCTGCACCGGATCGAGGCGGGCCGGGAGAAGGCCTGCCACCTGGAGGCCCTGCCCGATCGGCGCGCCGGCGCGCCGGACGCCTCGTCAGAAGCCGCCTCATCGCAAACCGCCGTACAGGAGGGCCAGCCATGACCGGCCCGATCCTTTCCGTCCACGGCCTCAAGGTCCACTTCGACATCCGCGTCGGCGGCATCCTCGCCGGGCGCTACCAGCCGCTGAAGGCGGTCGATGGCGTCTCCTTCGAGCTGCAGCCCGGCGAGACCCTGGGCATCGTCGGCGAGTCCGGCTGCGGCAAGTCGACCCTGGGCCGCGCCGTTCTGCAGCTCATCCCGCCCACCGACGGCAAGGTGGTCTGGCTGGGCGAGGATCTGGCGCACTTGAATGCCGAGGCGCTCCGCGCCAAGCGCCAGGAAATGCAGATCATCTTCCAGGACCCCCTGGCCAGCCTCAACCCGCGCATGACGATCGGCGAGATCATCAGCGAGCCCCTGCGCACCTTCGAGCCCGGCATCGGCAAGGCGGCGATGAAGGCGCGGGTCAAGGACATGATGGCCAAGGTCGGCCTGCTGCCGCAGATGATCAACCGCTATCCGCACGAGTTCTCCGGCGGCCAGTGCCAGCGCATCGGCATCGCCCGGGCCATGGTGCTGGGGCCGAAGCTGATCATCTGCGACGAGCCGGTCTCGGCCCTCGACGTCTCGATCCAGGCGCAGATCATCAACCTCTTGATGCGCCTGCAGCAGGAGTTCGGCCTCTCGCTGCTGTTCATCAGCCACGACCTCTCGGTGGTGCGCCACATCTCCCACCGCATCATGGTGCTCTATCTCGGCAAGATCATGGAGATCGCCGACCGCGCCTCAATCTATGCCGCCCCGCGCCACCCCTACACCCGGGCGCTGATTTCCGCCGTGCCGATCCCCGATCCGGACAAGGAGCGCAACAAGCGGCGCGTGGTGCTGCAGGGCGACCTACCCTCGCCCATGGCGCCGCCCTCGGGCTGTGTCTTCCGCACCCGCTGCCCCAAGGCCAGCGAGCTTTGCGCCAAGGAAACGCCGCCCCTGGAGGAAGACGGCAGCGGCGACAGCCACCTCATCGCCTGCCACCACTGGCGGGAATAGGCACGACAGCGCGCCCGGCAACTGCGCTCAGGCGAGGGTGTCCACGATCATCACGATGCCCAGCAGGAAGACACCGGCTGAGGCGACGATGACGGCGGCGGCGGACATGTCCTTGATCGCCTTGATGCGGGGATGCCGCTGGCCGTCGATATGGTCGATGACCCGCTCGATGGCGCTGTTCACCAGTTCCAGGGCCAGCAGCAGGGCCGAGCAGAGCAGGGCCAGGGCCCACCAGTGCGCCGCCGGGTTCAGCACCAGCAGCGTCGTCACCATGGCCAGGGCACCGAGGACGTGGTTGCGGAAGCCGGGCTCCTCGCGCCAGGCTGCCCTGAGCCCGTCGAACGCGTAGCCGAGGCGGGCAAAGCGCACCGGCGCCGGTTTCGCCTGCGCCAGGTTCGGCAGATTCACCCGCTCATGCGGTTTGTGTTTTCGGTTCAGATCCATAGCTGGTGTTCACTCGGGGAGACTACGAAAGAGACGGAGCGGGCACCGCCCGCTGTTGTGGATTGCGGAAACTCTAGATAGGTAACGCTGACCGCATTCAAAGAGGCTTGAACCGGTTCGAATTACTTCAGGTTGAATAGTTACATATTTATGACGGACCGCCGGATTTTGCAACGGTGGCCCCAGGGACGGCCAACCCCCGACGTGACATGCGCAAACTGCTCCTTCCCGCCTTCCTTCTCGGCCTTACCCTTGCGATCGGCATCGTCGCCTGGCAGGGCCTGGGCGAGGTCGCGGATGCCTTGAGTCGCGCCGGATTCCGGCTGTTGTGGCTGGTTCCGCTGTTTCTCATACCGCTGCTCCTCTCCGCGCTGGCCTGGGCCGTCATCTTCCCGGAAGGGACCCGTCCTTCCCTGCAACGGCTGTGCACGGCAACGTGGATCGCACTTTCGATCAATTGGCTGTTACCGGTGGCCCAGATCGGCGGCGAGATCGCCAAGGCGGCCTGGCTCGGCCGCCGCGCGGCCCCCGCCGCGACCATGGTGGCCACCGCCATCGTCGACAAACTGCTGCAGACGGTGGGCCAGGCCGTGGTGGCGCTGATCGGCGTGGTCCTGGCGCTGCTGCTGGTGGGCAACAGCGGCTTGGTGCCGGTCTCCCTGGGCTTTGCCGTCTTCCTTCTGGCCCTGATCCCGCTGTTCTACCGCGCCCAGCGTCGCGGCCTGTTCCAGCGCCTGGCGGCCATGGCGGAGCGGGCCTTTCAGCGCTCCGCGGCGCGCGCGCGGATGGCGGGGGACAACCGCCCCTTCTCCCTGACTGAGCGGGCCGGCGAACTGGACGCCGCGGTCCGCCAGACCTGTGCCGCCCCCGCCCCCCTGGTGGCGCACCTGGCCATCCGTCTGGCCTCGCGCCTGATCATCGCCCTGGAGGTCTGGCTCACCCTCGCCTTCATGGGCCACCCCATCGGCCTTCTGGAGGCCCTGATGATCGAATGCCTGGCTCAGACCCTGCGCTCCGCCGCCTTTGCCGTGCCCGGCGCCTACGGCGTCCAGGAGGGCGGCTTCATCCTGCTCGGCGCATTGGTCGGGGTCCCAGCGGAGATCGCCCTCTCCGTCTCCCTCGCCAAGCGCCTGCGCGAACTCCTGATCGGGCTTCCGGGGCTGGTCTTCTACCAGGTGAGCGAAGGCCGACTGGCCCTGGCAGCGCGGTAGGGAGGGTTCGGAGCGGCGGGGCCAGCCCGCAGCCGCTTGACCCCTCCGCGCCACGCTCCCCATACTCGCCGGGGTTCGATGGCGAGGCGGAGACGGGATGACACGGCTGACGGCACAACAGGAGTCGATCCAGGCGCAGGCGCGCCAACTGGCCAAGGCCGTCATCGCGCCGCGCGCGGCGGCGGTGGACCGGGAGGAGGCCTATCCCTGGGACAACTGCCGCGCCCTCAGGGAGGCCGGCTTCTTCGGCATGACCATCCCCAAGGCCTACGGCGGCCCCGGCCTCGGCTATCTCGAGGCGACCCTGGTCATCGAGGAGATGGCCAAGGTCTGCGGCGTCACCGGACGCATCGCCGTGGAAGCCAACATGGGCGCCATCGGCGCCATCATGGCCTATGGCAGCGAGGCCCAATGCCGGCTGGCGGCGGCGCAGGTGCTGTCCGGCGACAAGCCGGCGATCTGCATCACCGAACCGGCCGCCGGTAGCGCCGCCACGGAGATGACCACCCGGGCCGAGAGGCGCAGCGACCGCTATGTGCTGAATGGCGGCAAGCACTGGATCACCGGCGGCGGGGTCTCGCGGCTGCATCTGATCTTCGCGCGGGTCTTCGAGAACGGGGTGGACCAGGGGATCGGCGGCTTCATCGCGGTGCGCGATCCCGAGACCGGAACCCCCAAGGGCCTCACCATCGGCCGGCGGGAGCCGACCATGGGCCTGCGCGGCATCCCCGAGACCGAGATCCTGCTGGAGGATCTGGAGGTGCCGGAGGAGCACCTGCTGCGCCCCGAACAGGGCCTCGGGCGCGGCTTCGCGGCCCTCATGTCCGCCTACAACGCCCAACGCGTGGGCGCGGCGACGGTGGCCCTCGGCATCGCCCAGGGGGCCTACGAGCGCGCCCTGGCCTTCACCTGCGAGCGCGAACAGTTCGGCCGGCCGATCTGCGAGTTCCAGGGCCTGCAGTGGATGCTGGCGGACATGGCAACCCAGCTTGCCGCCGCCCGCGCCCTGATCCGCCACGCCACCGACTGCGACGGCTTCCCCGACGCGTTGGAGGCGGCCCAGGCCAAGGTCTTCGCCTCGGAAATGGCGATCAAGGTGACCAACGACGCCCTGCAGCTCTTCGGCGCCGCCGGCTATTCACGCCACAATCCCCTGGAGCGCATGGTGCGCGATGCACGCATGTTCACCATCGGCGGCGGCACCGCCCAGATCCTCAGAACCATGATCGCCGGGCGCATCCTGAACCGCAAACTACCCCAGACCCGCGACGGCTACTTGAACCTGGCAAGGGCGGGGGAGTGATACGTGTCCGCGGGCAATCGCAAAGGGGTGCCCACATCGAACACCACCTTAATTGAATTCAGCCAGTCTGGTGGTGTGCCCCAATGCTAGTTCTCAAGCCTTATGCGAAGGCCGCGATCTTCCAAGGTTACCTGAGTTCCTTCTTCTACGCTTTGTTCGCCGGGGTTGGGGCATGGATGGCGACCCAGTTCGAGCTGTGGAGTGTCGGATTCTTCATCGCCGCCGGTGCTGGGTTAGCGGGGGTTATCCAGTTTTTCCGGGGCCTGCGCAAATGGAGGCAGGAAGCGGCGGATCTGAGGGAAACGACCTATGTCTTTCGCAACGGCGAGTTGGCAGTGGTGAACGAGCGGAGCGGAGTGGAGTTGGTCTATCGGCCATCCGAAGTAGCCGAAATTGAGGCCTTCAAGGTTCCTTTCGGCTATCAACTGAAACTCTACAGGATCGGAGAATCCAAGGAGCACTCCTTCCGAATCTTCGGCGTCAGAGTTTTCGCTGGAGAACATATGCAAATACCTGAGGAGAGCGGCCTCCTCACGCTCCGCGGCAAGGAAGATGCGGATGAGATCATCTCGCATTTTCAATCCGCCTGAGCAGGCCCTTAGGCGTTACCACTGTTCATGATCTCCGCGCATTCTGGCGCGCAAGCCGCCGCAGACCCGCGACGGCTACCTGAACCTAGTAAGGACGGGGGAGTAGGAGCCCCTACCCCCTCACCCAGCTTCGGCTAGATTCGCTGCGCTCACCAAGCCTGCGCAACCCTCTCCCACGGCGGGGAGAGGGAACGAAATGCGCGGTTGAGTCTTCCCTCTCCCCAGCGCGGGAGAGGGAGGGGCCCGCGTGAGCGGGAGGGTGAGGGGGGTTAGCTCAGCCCAGCTTGCCGTGGCAGTGCTTGTATTTTTTGCCGGAGCCGCAGGGGCAGGGGGCGTTGCGGGCGACCTTGCCCCAGGTCGCGGGGTTGTTGGGGTCGATCTGCGCGGCGGCGGCGCGGCTGGCCACGGGCTGGCGGCTCGGCTCCCGCTGTTCCGGGCCCTCGGCCTCGGCGCCGGCGCCCACCAGGGCGACGTCCTCCCGCCCCTCGTGCATCTCCTGGTGCGGGCGCGGCACCTCCACCTCCTCCGCCGAGGCCCGCAGCTCGACGCGGCTCAGCAGGCTGATGGTCTCCTCGCGCACCTCGCCCAGCATGTTCTCGAAGAGGTCGAAGGCCTCGCGCTTGTACTCGATCAAGGGGTCGCGCTGCCCGAAGGCGCGCAGCTGCACGCCCTGGCGCAGGTGGTCGAGGGACAGCAGGTGGTCCTTCCACTGCCGGTCCAGCACCAGCAGCAGGATCTGCTTTTCCAGGCCGCGCATCATCTGCGGGCCGAAGTTGGCCGTCTTCGCGGCCATTTTCTGGTTCGCGGCAGAGGCCAGGCGTTCGCGGATCTCCTGATCGGCGATGCCTTCCTCCTTGGCCCAGTCCTGCACCGGCAGGTCGAGGCCGAAGAGGCGCATAGCTTCCTCGTGCAGGCTGTCGATCTGCCACTGCTCGGAATAGGCCTTCGCCGGGATGCAGCGTTCGACGAGGGTTTCGATCACTTCGTTGCGCATCTCGACGACGGTGTCCTGCACGTCCTCGGCGCGCATCATGTCCTTGCGCTGCTCGAAGACCACCTTGCGCTGGTCGTTCATCACATCGTCGTACTTCAGCAGGTACTTGCGCCCTTCGAAGTGGCGCGCCTCGACCTTCTGCTGGGCTTTCTCCAGGGCCTTGTTGACCCAGGGGTGGACGATCGCCTCGCCGTCCTGCAGCCCCAGCTTCTGCAGCATGGTGTCCATGCGCTCCGAGCCGAAGATGCGCATGAGGTCGTCTTCCAGCGACAGGAAGAACTTGGAGGCGCCGGGGTCGCCCTGGCGGCCGGAGCGGCCGCGAAGCTGGTTGTCGATGCGCCGGCTTTCGTGGCGCTCGCTGGCGATGACGAAGAGGCCGCCGGCGTCCAGGGCGACCTTCTTGGCCGCCGCCACTTCCTCCTGGATCTTCTCGATTTTTTTGGCGCGCGCCGCCTCGTCCTCGATGGTGTCGGCTTCCTGGCTGACCCGCATGTCGATGTTGCCGCCGAGTTGGATGTCGGTGCCGCGGCCGGCCATGTTGGTGGCGATGGTCACTGCGCCGGGAACCCCGGCCTGGGCGATGATGAAGGCTTCCTGCTCGTGGAAGCGGGCGTTCAGCACCTGGTGCTTGATGCCCTCTTTCTTCAGGAGGCTGGCCAGCAGCTCCGACTTCTCGATCGAGACCGTGCCCACGAGGATCGGCTGCTTGCGCTCCTGGCAGTCGCGAACCTGGTCGATGATGGCCTGATGCTTCTCCTTCGCCGTGCGGTAGACCTCGTCGTCGTGGTCTTCGCGCACCACCGCCACGTTGGTCGGGATCTCGATGACTTCCAGGCTATAGGTCTCCTGGAACTCCGTCGCCTCGGTCATGGCGGTGCCGGTCATGCCCGCCAGCTTGGGATAGAGCCGGAAGTAGTTCTGGAAGGTGATGGAGGCGAGGGTCTGGTTCTCCTGCTGGATGGAGACCCCTTCCTTGGCTTCCAGGGCCTGGTGCAGGCCTTCGGAGTAGCGCCGGCCCTCCATCATGCGCCCGGTGAACTCGTCGATGATGACGACCTTGCCGTCCTTGACGATGTAGTCGGTGTCACGCTGGAAAAGCTGATGGGCGCGCAGGCCCTGGTTGGCATGGTGCAGCAGGCTGACGTTCTGGATGTCGAAGAGGCCGCCCTCGTCGAGCATCCCGGCGCCGCGCAGCAGTTCCTCCATGTGCTCGGCGCCGCGCTCGGTGAAAGTGACCGAGCGGGCCTTCTCGTCCTTCTCGTAGTCTTCCTCCACCAGGCTCGGGATCAGCTTGTTGACCGCGATATAGGCCTCCGAGGAGTCCTCCGCCGGGCCGGAGATGATCAGCGGCGTGCGCGCCTCGTCGATGAGGATGGAGTCCACCTCGTCGACGATGGCGAAGTTGAAATCCCGCTGGACCATATCCTCCAGCCGGAACTTCATGTTGTCGCGCAGATAGTCGAAGCCGAACTCGTTGTTGGTGCCGTAGGTCACGTCGGCGGCATAGGCGGCGCGGCGTTCCTCGTCGTTCAGGCCATGGACGATGCAGCCCACCTCCAGGCCCAGGAAGCGGTAGATCTGGCCCATCCACTCGGAATCGCGGCGGGCCAGGTAGTCGTTCACCGTGATCACGTGAACGCCCTGGCCGCCCAGCGCGTTCAGATAGACCGCCAGGGTCGCCACCAGGGTCTTGCCTTCGCCGGTCTTCATCTCGGCGATCATGCCCTGGTGCAGGACAATGCCGCCGACGAGCTGGACGTCGTAGTGGCGCTGGCCCAGGGTGCGCTTGGCCGCCTCGCGGACCGTGGCAAATGCCTCCGGGATAATGTCTTCCAGGCTTTCCCCGGCGCCGAGGCGCTGGCGCAGCTTCGCCGTCTGATCCCGCAGATCTTCGTCGCTCAGCTCCTGAAGCCGCGGCTCCAGGGCATTGATCGCGGCAATCGTGGGGTCGAGGCCCTTTAGGAACCGGTCATTGGCGGTTCCGAACAGCCGCTTGGCAAGCGCGCCGAACATGCAGAATCCTTAAGGCAAAGAGGGGTCCGAAGCCGGAATATTCGTGGTGTGACACATAGGCCCCAGGATACGCCCTGTCAACGATGGCGGCGCGCCCTTCACGGCCCTTGTGATATGCCCGCCAGCGTGCATGATGCGTAGCCATGGAGCCTCGCCACCCAGAGATCGCGACCAGCACCGCGTCGGCGGTCGGGCAAGGCCTTTTCCCAGGAATTCTCTGCCTTTTCCTCCTGATTTTCGCGGCTCTCAGTCTGCTCACGGCGCAGCCGCTCGCCGCTCAGGCGACCTCTGGAACAGCCAATACGACGCTTCCCCTGGCCCTGCCCGAAGACGCCGGCGAAACCGGCCGGGACGCTGGCGAAGCGGAGGCCCGGCTCGCCCGTCTGGGCGACGCGCTGGAGCAGATGAAAACGCAGAATCCCGTTGTGGCGCGGGTCAACGGCCACGAGATCCGCTGGGCCGCCGTGCTCGCCTCCGCCGAGGACCTGCCGGCGCGCTACCACGACCAGTTGGAATCCGTCTTTCCGGCCCTGCTGGACCGGCTGGTGGATGTCCGCCTCCTGGCCGACGCGGCGCGCGCGGAGGGCCTGCAGGAGGACGCGGGGCTGCGCCAGCAGGTCGTTGCCTTCGAGGATCGCCTGCTGTCGAACCTGCTGCTCGAGCGCTATCTGGCCGCGCAGGTGACCACCGCGGCGCTACGGGCGCGTTACGACGCCCTGGTCACGCTGCGCCGCGCCAACCGCGAAGTGCGGGCCCGCCACATCCTGGTCGATAGCGAGGAGGCGGCGCAGGAGGCCATCGCCGCCCTCGACGGCGGCGCGGTCTTTCCGACGCTGGCGCGTGAACGCTCCATCGGGCCCTCGGCAGAGCGTGGCGGCGATCTCGGCTATTTCTTCGCCCGGCGCATGGACCCGGCCTTTGCCAAAGCGCTCGACGCCCTGGAGCCGGGCAGCTACACGGCGGAACCGGTGGAAACCGACTTCGGCTGGCATGTGATCCTGCTGGTTGACCGCCGCGACGACGACATCCCCTCGTTCCTGGACATGCAGGCCCAGCTGCGCGAGGAGCTGAACAAGGAAACCATCAACAAGCTGGTCGGCGGCCTGCGCCAACGCGCGGCGCTGGAAATGTTTCCCGAAGACGGCGCCGCCGGTGCCGAAGGTGCCGAAGAGGCGGCCCCGGAGGAACGGGACCAATGATCCGGGCATCGCTGCCCGGGGCGCCCGCTCTGCGCCCCTCAAGATGAGCCAATCCCCCCGGATGAGCCGGCCCAGCCGTTACCCATGCCGCTTACTCAGGCCAATCCTGGCCTAGCGGCCCGCAAGGAGGAAATCCTTATGTTCAGAACGTCCTTGGCCGCGATCCCGCTGGCATGCGGGATTGCGATAGCGGCGCCGGCTCTCGCGCAAGACAGTACGGAGCAGCAGAGCGCGCCGCAGGCCCCTGAGGATGCCGTGATTGCGCGGGTCGACGGCACGGATCTCAAACAGTCAGACCTCATCGCCTTCATCCAGACCCTGCCGCCGCAGCTTCAGAGCCAGGCGCCGTTTCTGATGCCCCAGCTCGTTCAGCAGGTCGTCAATAACGCCCTGGTCACCAGCGCCGGGCGCAAGGCGGATATGGCCGAGGACCCCGAAGTCAAGGCCCGCCTGGCCGAGCTCGAGGATATCGTCATCCGCCAGGTCTTCATCCAGCGCACCATCGACGCGCGGGTCACCCAGGCGCGGATCGAGACGGCCTATGAGACCTTCCTGACCGAGAACCCGCCCGAAGAGCAGCTCGTCGCGCGCCACATCCTGGTGGAAGACGAAGAGGCCGCAAAGGCCTTGATCGTGGAGCTGGACGGCGGCGCCGACTTCGCCGCCCTGGCCGAGCAGCACTCCATCGGGCCGAGCAAGACCAATGGCGGGGAACTGCCGCCCTTCGTCGCTGGTGACATGGTGCAGGAGTTTTCCGACGCCGCCTTCGCCATGGACGTCGGCAGTCATTCCAGCGCGCCGGTGAAGACCCAGTTCGGCTATCACATCATCAAGCTGGAGAACCGGCAGATGACCGAGCCGCCGAGCATCGAGGCCCTGGACGGACAGCTGCGCGAACAACTCGCCCAGGAAGTGGTCGGCGAACTCTATACCGAACTGCGCGAGCGCTCGGAAGTCGAGATCCTGCTGGGCCGCCCCCAGCCGGAGGAGGCACCGGCGGCTGAGGAGGCGCCGGCGACCGAGGACAGTCCGGCAAGCGAAGAGGCGCCGGTGGAGAGCGAGCCGGCGGCCCAATAAACCACCGCCCGAGTAGACCGGCGTCCGGCCGACAGTCGCAGCCGCAGGGGAGCCGCAGGGGGAACGTAGGGCTTGTCGATGAAGAAATCGCCTTTGGCGCCGGCGGGCTTTCCGGCCATGCCGCCAGTTGACGGCGTGCGCCTCGCAACCGCCTCCTGTGGCATCAAGTACAAAGGCCGGACCGATCTCTGTCTGATTGCCTTCGATCCCGGCAGCAGCATCGCCGGGGTCCTCACCCGTTCCAAAACAGCCTCGGCGCCGGTGGAATGGTGCAGGGCGCGCTTGCCGCGGGGGCGGGTCCGCGCCATCGTCGTGAACTCCGGCAACGCCAATGCCTTCACCGGCAAGAAGGGTACGGCCTCGGTCGACCGCGTGGTCAAGGCGGCGGCGGAGAGCCTGGACTGCCGCCGCGGCGAAGTCTTCGTCGCCTCCACCGGGGTCATCGGCGAGGCGCTGCCCGACGGGCTGGTGATCAAAGAGTTGGCAAGGCTGCCCCGGAAACTGGACCCGCTGCCCTGGCAGGCGGCCGCCGAGGCCATCATGACCACCGACACCTTTCCCAAAGGCGCTGTCCGCCAGACCGAGATCGCCGGGCAGGCGGTGACGCTCTGCGGCATCGCCAAGGGCTCCGGCATGATCGCGCCGGACATGGCGACGATGCTGGCCTTCGCCGCGACCGACGCGCGGCTGCCGCCGGCGGTCCTCCAGCGCCTGCTCCGGCAATCCGCGGACCAGAGCTTCAACTGCATCACCGTCGACGGCGACACCTCGACCAGCGACACCCTGCTGCTGGCGGCCAGCGGCAAGGCGAAGCATCCGCGCATCACCGACGCCGCCGATCCCCGGCTCAAGCCGTTCAAGGCCGCCCTGCAGGATCTGCTCTGCGACCTGGCGCAACAGGTGGTGCGCGACGGCGAGGGCGCCAGCAAGTTCGTGACCATCACCGTGGGCGGTGCGGCCTCGCGGGCCGCCGCACGGCGTATCGGTCTGGCCATCGGCAACTCCCCCCTGGTGAAGACGGCGATCGCCGGCGAAGACGCGAACTGGGGGCGCATCGTCATGGCCGTGGGCAAGTCCGGGGAACGCGCCGACCGCGACCGCCTGGCCATTCAGATCGGCGGCATCGCCGTCGCCGCGCGGGGTGAGGCTGTGCCGGGCTATGACGAAGCGCCGGTGGCGGCGCACATGAAAGGCGCGACTATCGACATACAGGTAGACGTCGGGATCGGCCGCGGCCGGGCCACGGTCTGGACCTGCGATCTGACCCACGGTTACATTTCGATCAATGCCGACTATCGGAGTTGACCGCTTGTCCGACCGGCCGCCTGACCCTCTCGACACAGGTTCCGGCGGTTGCTGGGAGGCCGAGGAACGGCAGGGTCCGCCCGCCCGCCTGCTGCTGGTCGCCGCCGCCGCCCTGATCGATGTCGACGGCCGCGTGCTGATCGCGCAGCGCCCCGAGGGCCGCGCCCTGGCCGGGCTTTGGGAGTTTCCCGGCGGCAAGGTCGATTCGGGTGAAACGCCCGAGGCGGCGCTGGTGCGCGAACTGCAGGAAGAGCTTGGAATCGATACGCGGCAGAGCTGCCTCGCGCCCATCGCCTTTGCCTCTCACGGCTACGACGACTTCCATCTGCTGATGCCGCTCTACGCCTGCCGCACGTGGCGAGGCCGTGTGCAAGCGCGCGAAGGACAGGCGCTCGCCTGGGTCAAACCCGCGCGTTTGGGCGACTACGACATGCCGCCCGCGGATGCGCCCTTGGTCGCCCTGTTGCGCGACCTCCTTTAGGGCGCCGCTGCGCCGAAATTGATCGGCGCCCATCAATCCACATTTGCACGGCACCGTTGTGTGTCCAGGACGATCTCGACAAATCCGAGTACGTCCCTTCGGCGCTTGCTACTGGTGGTTGTTAGACGTTATGATTGTCCTGCATATGGGCAGGAACTCGTCCTTAGGGGAAAGTATTCAGGGGATCGTGACCACTCTTATCAGTCGCAACGTTACGCTGACCGATCGACGGACGAGCATTCGGTTGGAACCTGAAATGTGGGACGCGCTGAACGAAATCTGCAAGCGCGAATCGCGAACCGTCCACGACATCTGTACTCAAGTCGACCGGGAGCGGACCCAGTCGGGTCTGACGGCCGGTGTCCGCGTGTTC
Source organism: Pelagibius sp. (assembly GCF_028289705.1). Taxonomy (GTDB): domain Bacteria; phylum Pseudomonadota; class Alphaproteobacteria; order Kiloniellales; family Kiloniellaceae; genus Pelagibius. The sequence goes on along the minus strand of NZ_JANQOI010000084.1, from coordinate 12,612 downwards.
ATTCTCAACTACTACCGCTCCGCAGCGACCGAAGAAGGTCATGCCATGGTTTCTCACGGCTCGAAACCCTAGCTGCCCGCACTGCGATCTGGATCGACCGCTCAAGTCATTGGAACATTTACGAAGGTCTTGTTGTCGGGCTCTCAGCTCTTGTCCTTCGGCTGCGCGCTTTCGCCGGCAGCCTGCTCCTTGCCGCCCAGGGCCTCGGCCAAGCGCGCCGAAGCGCTGCCTGGGCGCAGAGCCTGCGGCTGCGAGGCATGGGGGCGCCAGCCTGTCAGATAGATGATCTCGAAGCGCGCCGGAATACGGCCCTCGGCCGTTCCGTGACGCTCCGCATAAAGCGCTGCCGCGCGCAACAGTATCTCGCGGCGCGTCACCGCGCGCCGGCGGCTGCTGTCCGCATTGGATTCGCCCATGCCCCGCAGCTCCTGCATCAGCGCAAGCGCCGAGGGATAGGTCACGGAGATGCTGTCGACGTCGGCAACCGGCAGGGCGAAGCCCGCGCGCTGCAACAGCCCGCCCATGTCGCGGACGTCGGCGAAGGGCGACACACGCGGACTGGCGCCGTCCTCGACGTCGATCTCCGCCTGCAACAGAGCAGCGCGGAGCTCGGCGAGGCTGTCGCCGCCGATCATCGCGGCAAGGAAAAGGCCGTCCGGCTTCAAGGCCTGGCAGACCTGCAGCAGGCAACCCGGCAGGTCGTTGACCCAGTGCAGGCTGAGCACCGAGACGATCAGGTCGAAGCTGGCCGGCGCAAAGGGCAGGGCCTCCTCGTCGGCGGCCAGCGCGGGGCTGCCGGTCGCGGCGGCGAGACCGGCCATCGCCGGCGAGAGGTCCGACTGAATGAGCCGGTCGACAGCCCCGGTTCCGCCGGACCGGGCCCCCAGGATCTGCCCGACAAGACCATTGTGACACCCCAGGTCCAAGGCCAGCGGAAACGTCCGGCGGACATCGTCCAGACGCTCCAAGAGACGGTCCGCCACTTCGCGGAACAGGAAGTCGTGCGCGGCAATTCCCCGGGCGGCGCGGTCGCGGCGCTGGCGCAGGGTCGCACGGTCAAAGATCTTCGGCGCCTCGTTCATCGCCGCCACTATGGCGGCTCGCCCCGGCCGGGGAAAGGGCGGGGCGGCCCGCAGAGATTTGGCCGGGAATTGACCGACCTGCAGCCCTCGACCAGACTTGAAGAGATGGAGCATCAAGGAGCCAGCCGCCCCGCCCGAAACGCCGTTGGCCGGAACGCCGCGCGAGCGCTAACCGCACCCCTGCGCGGGCTCGTCGACCTCGTGCTGCCGCCACGCTGTCTGCGCTGCGGCCTGTTGGTCGAGCAGCCCGGTACGCTCTGCGTGTCGTGCTGGACCGACGTCTCCTTTGTCACCGAGCCGCTCTGCGGCCACTGCGGCCTGCCCTTCGACCATGACCCGGCGCCAGCGAAGGCGGACGCCATGACCTGCGGAGCCTGCCTGCGCAGCCCGCCGCCGTTTCAAAGGGCGCGGGCCGTGCTGCGCTACGACGAGGCTAGCCGCCCGCTGGTGCTCAGCTTCAAGCACGCGGACCGCACCGAGGCGGCCGGCGCCTTCGCCCAATGGATGGAACGGGCGGCAGGCGAGTTGATCGCCGACTGCGACCTCATCGCACCGGTGCCCCTGCACTGGCGGCGCCTCTTTGCCCGGCGCTACAACCAGGCGGCCCTCCTCGCACAGGCCCTGTCCCTGCGCAGCGGCCTGGCCGGGATGCCGGATCTCCTGGTGCGCCGGCGGGCGACGCCGAGCCAGGGGCGCCTCAGCGCCGACCGGCGGCGCCGCAACGTGGCCGGAGCCTTTGCCGTTCGGGCCGGCCGGCAGGAGGCCTTGCGCGGCCGTCGGCTGCTTCTGGTGGACGATGTCATGACCACCGGCGCCACGGTCTCGGCCTGCGCGCGCGCCGCCCTCGCAGCCGGCGCCCGTGGCGTTGACGTGGCGGTCCTGGCCCGTGCGGTGCGCAGCTGAGCCTCTTTTTTGCTTTGGCACGGCCGCCCGTTCCTCAAGCATAGCGGGCAATTCGGCGGAATCGGGCGCAATGCGGCTGTTCCTTTGCCACAGGCGGGACTCAGGCTGTCGCTTGACGCTCCTGGCGGGCATCTGCACAATTGGATGCAACATCAGACCAATAGGTCTCGCACAGAGATACGTGCAGGCGGGAGGAATATATGCACCGAAAGGTTGTTCCGCATATCGTCAGCGAGCAGCGGATCGAGCTGCTGCCGGCAAGCACGACGGTACGCGATGCCGCCCGCAACATGGCGGAACGTCATATCGGCGCCGTCCTGGTCGGGACCGAAGGACGGCTGGAAGGCATCTTCACCGAACGCGATGCCCTGACCCGCGTCGTGGCCAAAGGGCTCGACCCGGACAGCACCAGGCTGGAACAGGTGATGACCCCCAATCCCGACACCGTCGGCCCGGAGGACATCGCCTTCAACGTCCTGGAGCGGATGCGCGCTTCCGGCTATCGCCACCTGCCGGTGCTCCACGACGGCGCGGTGGTCGGCATCGTCTCGATCCGCGACCTCTATGCCGCCGTGAAGCGGGAGCTGGAAGAAGACCTGCAGCAGCGCGAGGCCTTCATCTTCGATACCGGCTACGGCACCGGCTGACGCTCCGGCGGCTTTTTCGGCAGGCATTGGCTTTGGGCATCGGTTGACGCACCGCGCTGGCCGCCTATAGTCGCCGCGTCCGTCTGAAACAGCCGCCGTAGTCACTCGCCATGCCCCTGCCTCCCGCCCCTGTGGACCGCAAGAAGCTCCACCACCGGACTTACGATTTTCAGGGTTATCAGCGCAGCGACGGCCTCTGGGACATCGAGGGGCGCATCGTCGATACCAAGACCTATCCCTTCGCCAACGACTATCGCGGCGAGATCAAGCCGGGCGAGGCGCTGCACGACATGTCGATCCGCCTGACCATCGACGACGACTTCGTGGTGCATGACATCGAGGCCGCCACCGACGACAGCCCCTTTGCCATCTGCCCGGATGTGACGCCGAACTTCAAACGGATCATCGGCTGCCAGATCAAGACCGGCTGGCGCCAGCAGGTGCGCAAGCAGATCGGCGCTACCGACGGCTGCACCCACCTGATCGAGTTGCTGGGCGCCATGGCCACGGTGGCCTTCCAGACTCTCTATCCGGTGCGCGCCAAAAAGGCCGGCGCCCGCAAGCCCGGCGAGAAGCCGGGCCTGCTGGACAGTTGCTATGCCTTTCGCAGCGACAGCCCGGTGGTGAAGAAGTCCTGGCCGGACGTCTACACCGGCGACGATACGCCGTCAGAGGGCGGCCAGGGGCTCGACGCCGATTACCGGGCCGTGCAGAAGTAGCAGCCCTCCATAGAGCAACAGGCCGATCAGGGCCTCGAAAGCTGCGCGCAGCGTCGCCAGGTGGCGCAGCCGATCCAGGACCGGGCCCCGGGCGATGGCTCTGGCGGCTGCCAGGTCGTCCGCCGAGAGGCGCCCGGCGGCCCGCCGCTCAAGCCGTCTCATTCCGCTAAGGCTAAAGGCAGCCAGCGCGCCGAACAGGATCAAGGCGACCAGATCGCCGTTGGCAACAGCGTGGCTTCCCGCCCAGAGAAAGAAGGCCCAGAGGATCGGATGGCGGGTCAGTGCCAGCACCCCTGGCGCCCTCGGATCGGTCATACCGCCGGCGAAGGCAACCGACAGCGGATTGGGGCGCAAGACCGCACCCGCCATGAGCAGGCAGGCCGGCAGCATCGCCACGACCGGAACCAGCGCCGCCACGCCGCTCGGCGGCCAGACCTCGATGTAAGGGGCCGCGACCGCCGCGGCGATTACCCAGGCGATGGTGGCCAGGGACACCAGGGAGTAGACCGCTAGATAGGCACGTCGCCCGATCCTCTCGATCAGATAGCCGCGCAGCCCGGTGGCCGCGGGAGCGATGTGCGCCGCGAGAAAGACCAGGATGGAGAGGCCAAATTCGATCATCGCCAAACCGCTGCTGAGAACGGGGGAGTGGGCAGTACCCAGATGGTGCGACCACCCGGCACATTGACGCCCGATGGATGCTTGCCGAGGCTTTCCACCCGGATCCGCAGCACTAGCAAAGCCGAGGGAGATCGGCAAACCTGCCATGGCTCAGGCACTCCCCACCTCCAGCGAGCGCCGCCGCGCCTACCGGGGCCCGGCGATCTTCTCGGCGGGATTCCGGCCCTTTTTTCTTGGCGCCGGCATCCTCGCCACTGCCGCACTACCGCTGTGGATGCTGCTCTATTTCGGCGCCCTCGATCTGCCGGGCATGGCCGATCCCCGCGCCTGGCATATCCACGAAATGCTGTTCGGCTATCTGAGCGCGGCCCTGGCGGGCTTCCTGCTGACGGCCATCCCCAACTGGACCGGCCGCCTGCCCATCGCCGGCCCGCCCCTCATGGCGCTCTTCGCCCTTTGGCTTGCCGGGCGCGCTGCCATGCTGCTCGACGGCGACGGTCCGCTCGGCAGCGCAGCGGCTCTGGCGTTTCCGGTGATCCTTGCGCTGGTGGTCTGGCGCGAGATCCTGGCCGGCGGCAATCGTCGAAATCTGCCGCTCTGCCTTCTGGTCACCGCGCTGGCGGCAGCCGATGCGGTCTTTCTGTTCGGCCCGCAGGACCTGGGCATGCGAATCGGTTTCGCCATGGCGGCGATGATGATGATGCTGATCGGCGGGCGCATCATTCCGAGTTTCACCGGCAACTGGCTGAAGAAGCGGGCGGCAAGGGCGCTGCCCGCGCCTTTCGGCGCCCCCGACAAGGCCGCTCTCGCCGTCAGCCTCGTCGCGCTCGCTTGCTGGATTGTCGTACCGGGCGGCAGGATAACAGGATTGGCCTTCGCCCTCGCCGCCGCGGCCAACGTCTGGCGTCTGCTGCGCTGGCGCGGGTCGGCGACGCTGGCCGAACCGCTGCTGTTGGTCTTGCACCTGGCCTACGCCTGGGTGCCGGTGGCCTTTGCCCTCTTCGCCCTGGCCATTCTGTTCCCGGACCTGGCTTCCGCCCAACAGCCCCTGCATGCCCTGGGGGCGGGGGCCATGGGTCTGTTGACCCTGGCGGTGATGACCCGTGCCAGCCTCGGCCACTCCGGCCGGCCACTGCGGGCGGGCTGGGCGACCAGTCTCGCCTATCTGTTGGTGTTGGCCGGCGCCGCGGCGCGGGTGGCGGCGGACTGGGCGGCCGAACCGACCGCCCTGTTGCACCTCGGCGCCACGGCATGGACCGCCGGCTTCCTGGTCTTTGTGCTGCGCTACGCCCCGATGCTCATGACGCGGAGACCCTAATCCGACGGTCGATCTTCTTCCGGGGTCAGGGTCTTGAGCTGCAGGGCGTGGACCTGTTCCTCCAGTTCCGCGGCGAGGATCTCGTACACCCGCCGCTGGCGGGCGACCCTGGTGAGACCGGCAAAGTCCCGCGAGACGACTTCCACGCGGAAGTGGGTCTCGCCGCCCTCGCGGTAGCCGGCATGGCCCCGGTGCTTTTCCGAGTCGTCGACGATCCTCAGGCGCAGGGGCGCCAGGGCCTCCGTCAGTTTCCGTTCGATTGTCTCGGCGACGGCCAAAAGCCTGCTCCTTTCAAGTCTGGTCCGGCGGCGAAGGTGTCGCTCTCGCCGCGTTCTGTCAACGGGGCCGACACGGCGGGCACCGGCGCTTCCTCTGCGTTTCCGGCAACCCTGCCTTGCCTTGCACCGATCAGGGCCCATCTTCATACTTCGCCCATGATCCGGTCCAGTGAGAGTCTGCCCCCTTTGAGGGGTCGCAACGCGCAAAGCGACACGCGCCTCTGCGACCGGCCGGGCTGTACGGAAGAAGGCCTCTACCGTGCGCCGCGTTCGCGCGAGACCTTGAACAGCTACTACTGGTTCTGCCTGGAGCACGTCCGCGAGTACAACGCGGCCTGGGATTACTTCAAGGACCTGGACGCGGATTCCATCGAGGCGATCCGGCGCCGCGACGCGGTCTGGCAGCGGCCGTCTTGGCCCTTCGCAGGCCGCAAAAAAGGGGCAGATGCAGACCCCGGCAGCCAGTTCCGGGACGACTTCGGCCTCTTCGGCGAGGACTTGGAGGCTACGGCACAGCGCGGCGGGCGTTTCCCGCCCAACAGCAAGCAGGCCAAGGCGTTGGCGGTCCTCAACCTCGACCCGGACGCCAGCTTCGAGGACGTCAAGGCGCGCTACAAGACCCTGGCCAAGGAACTGCATCCCGACCGCAACGGCGGCGACCTCCAGGCCGAAGAACGGTTGAAAATCATTAACCTGGCGTATTCGGACTTGAAGGCCGCCTTCTAGTGATGTTCAACAGGGCTGGTGCAGGTCCGACACCCAGTCCCGGCCGCTAAACCCAGAACGACGGAATTCCTAACCCAATGGTCACAGCAGATCCTACGGCCCAAGGCAGCGACATGCCGGAGCAGGGCCCGGATATCGAAGTCTCGGTGCGCCAGACCTTCGGCATCGACAGCGATATCCACGTACCGGCCTACAGCCAGACCAGCGACTACGTGCCTTATGTGGACGAGTCCTACCGCTTCGACCGCGATACCACCCTGGCAATTCTCGCGGGCTTCGCCCACAACCGCCGGGTCATGATCCAGGGCTACCACGGGACCGGCAAGTCGACCCATATCGAGCAGGTCTCGGCGCGCCTCAACTGGCCCTGCATCCGCATCAACCTGGACAGCCACATCAGCCGCATCGATCTGGTGGGCAAGGACGCCATCGTCCTGAAGGACGGCAAGCAGGTGACCGAATTCCGCGAAGGCCTGCTGCCCTGGGCGCTGCAGCGCCCCACGGCGCTGGTCTTCGACGAGTACGACGCCGGTCGGCCGGACGTCATGTTCGTGATCCAGCGGGTCCTGGAGGTGGAGGGCAAGCTGACCCTTCTGGACCAGAACCGGGTCATCCGCCCGCATTCCGCCTTCCGCCTCTTCGCCACCACCAACACCATCGGCCTGGGCGACACCACCGGCCTCTACCACGGCACCCAGCAGATCAACCAGGGCCAGATGGACCGCTGGAACATCGTCGCCACCCTGAACTACCTGGCCCACGACGAAGAGTCCGACATCGTGCTGTCCAAGTGCCCGGACTACGACAATGCCGAAGGCCAGGAGACCATCTCGGCCATGGTGGCCCTGGCGGACCTCACCCGCAGCGGCTTCGTCAACGGCGACATCTCCACCGTGATGAGCCCGCGCACCGTGATCACCTGGGCCGAGAACGCGACGATCTTCAACGACATCGGCTTTGCCTTCCGGGTCACCTTCCTCAACAAGTGCGACGAGATCGAGCGCCCCATCGTCGCCGAGTACTATCAGCGTTGCTTCGGCAGCGAGCTGCCGGAGTCGGGCGTCTCGGCAAACCTGGCCTGATCTCTCCACCATGAGCCAGCCGGAGAACCCGCTCGATCTCTTCAGGCGGACCACCGCCGCGACGGTGCGGGCGATTGCCGAGCGCAACGACATCAATGTCAACTTCGCGCCGCGCGGCCAGGGCCTGGTCGGCAAGGAAGTGAAGGTGACCCTGCCGGCGCGCAACCTGCCGCCGGAGGATGCCGCCCTGGTGCGCGGCGAGTCCGATGCCGCGGCGCTGCGCCTGCGCCATCACGACGGCGCTGTCCACGCCGGCAGCCGGCCGCGCTCCCAGGAGGCGCGGGAAATCTACGACGCCGTCGAGCAGGCGCGCTGCGAGGCCCTGGGCATGCGGCGCATGTGCGGCGTCGCCCAGAACCTGGACGCGGCCCTCAGCGAGCAGTATCGCAACCGCGGCTTCAACCGCGCGACCAGCCGTGAGGACGCGCCGCTCTGCGAGGCGCTGCGGCTCCTGGCGCGCGAGGCCATCACCGGCACCCCGCCGCCGCCGGACGCCCGCGCCCTGGTCGACCTCTGGCGCCCGGTGCTGGGCCCGGAGATCTTTCAGGACATCGCCGAACTGGCCCATCGCGCGGAGGATCAGGAAACCTTCGCCGAGGCCGTGCGCGACATGCTCTCGCATCTGGATATCGACATGGGCCTCGACGAGGACATGGAGGAGGACGACAGCGAGGACTCGCAGCAGCAGGACGAGAGCGACCAGGACAACGACGGCAGCCAGACCGACGGCGACGAGTCCGCCGAGACGCCGACCACCATGGACGGTGAGGACAGCGACGGCAGCGAAGCGGAGACCAGCGACCCGCAGACCGCAGAAGCCGACAGCGAGATGATGGAGGGCGAGGGCGAGGACGACCCCGGGCGCCCCGGGCAACTGCCGGAACTCTTCGGCCACAACGCCGCGGACCAGGATGCCTACCGCGCCTTCACCCAGGAGTTCGACGAGACCATCGAGGCCGAGGAGCTCTGCGATCCCGACGAGCTGACCCGTCTGCGCCAGTTGCTCGATCAGCAGTTGGCCCACCTGCAGGGCGTCATCGCGCGCCTGGCCAACCGCCTGCAGCGCCGCCTGCTGGCCAAGCAGACCCGCGCCTGGGACTTCAATCTGGAGGAAGGCATCCTCGATACCGCGCGCCTCGCCCGGGTGGTGGTCAACCCCATGCACTCGCTCAGCTACAAGCAGGAGCGGGACATGGACTTCCGCGACACCGTGGTGAGCCTGCTCATCGACAACTCGGGCTCCATGCGCGGCCGACCCATCACCGTGGCCGCCATGAGTGCCGACATCCTGGCACGCACGCTGGAGCGCTGCGGGGTCAAGGTGGAGATCCTCGGCTTCACGACGCGCATGTGGAAGGGCGGCCAGTCGCGGGAGCGCTGGATCGGCGCCGGCAAGCCCGCCAACCCGGGCCGCCTCAACGACCTGCGCCACATCGTCTACAAGTCCGCCGACGCGCCCTGGCGCCGGGCGCGCAAGAACCTGGGCCTGATGCTGCGCGAGGGTATCCTGAAGGAGAACATCGACGGCGAGGCCCTGCTCTGGGCCCACAACCGCCTCATCGGCCGGCCCGAGCAGCGGCGCATCCTGATGGTCATCTCCGACGGCGCCCCGGTGGACGACTCGACCCTCTCGGTCAATCCGGGGAACTATCTGGAGCGCCACCTGCGCGACGTCATCGCTTACATCGAGAACCGCTCGCCGGTGGAGCTGCTGGCCATCGGCATCGGCCACGACGTGACCCGCTACTACCGCCGCGCCGTCACCATCGTCGACGCCGAACAGCTCGGCGGCACGGTGATGGAAAAACTCGCCGAGCTGTTCGACGAAGAGGGCCCCAACGCGGTCCACCACACCCGCCGCCGGCGGGCTGGTCTGCACTAGGTCGACGTAGCGAAACCAAGCCCCCCTCACCCTCCCGCTCACGCGGGCCCCTCCCTCTCCCACGCCGGGGAGAGGGACATCTCAGCCGCACATTTGGTTCCCTCTCCCCTCCGCGGGAGAGGGTTGCAGAGCCTTGGTGAGGGCGAAGACCGAACCTAGGCGAAGCTGGGTGAGGGGGGCTGGTCGCCTAGCTCAGATGCTTCTTGAAGAACGTCAGGGTGCGGCTCCAGGCCAGCGCCGCGTCCTCCTGGTCGTAGCGCGCCGAGGAGGGGTTGGCGAAGGCGTGGTTGGCGACGTACCAGTGGTTTTCGAAGGGCTTGCCGGCCTTGGCCATCTGCGCCTCGAATCCGCCGACCATGGCTTCGTTGATGAAGGCGTCTTCGGTGCCGAAGTGGCCGAGCACCGGACCCGCCAGTTTTTTCAGTTCGGAGGCCGGGGGGGTGACGCGGCCGTAGTAGACCACCGTGGCGTCCACCGGCGCGGCGATGGAGGCGTTCAGCGACCAGCCGCCGCCGAAGCAGAAGCCGACGGTGCCCACCTTGCCGGTGCTGTTCTCGTGGGTCTTCAGCCAGGCGATCCAGGATTTGAGGCTGTCGGTCGCCGCCACGGGATCGGTGGCCTGCATGAGTGCGCGGGCGCCATCGGGATCGCTCGCCACCTGGCCGCCGTAGAGGTCAACGGCCAGCGCCACGAAGCCTTCTCTGGCGTATTCGGCGGCCACGGTCTTGATCTGGTCGTTGAGGCCCCACCACTCGTGGATCACCACGATGGTCGGCGCCGGCGTCGTCTCCGGCAGCGCCAGGGAAGCGGTCACCTTGCGCCCGCCCTCGGTGGTGATGGAGACCTCCTCCAGGCCGGCCGCCGCCGCCCGGGCAAGCTGCGGGTTGGCCAGGATGGTCGCCAGCGGGATCCCCGCCAAAGAGGTCAGGACTTGACGGCGCGCAAGGGTCTGCATGTCTTGGTCTCCCTGATCGAAACGACAAGTGGCCCGCGTCCGGCACTTGCGGCGGGCCTTGAGGGGTCAATATAGACTGGGAGGTGGGCCCGGCGAGCCGGGCTCGCGTCTTTTTGATGGGATCGGAACGGGGGCAGAGCGTGACTGACAGAGCGAACGACGCCGCGTGAAACCGACGCTGCCCGCGCTCCTCGGAGCCGCCCTCTGCGTCGCCGTCGCGCTCGCCGCAGTCCCGGCGGCCAGCCAGCCGGACGGCGGATCGCCGCTGCCGCTCGAAAGCCGTCCCCTGGTCCTCAATCCCGAGGACCGGGCGCAACAGCAGGTCGGCCGCCTGGTCTGGCGCGGCGGACTTGCCCTGAGCTCCTCCGCCTCGGCCTTCGGCGGCCTCTCCGATCTGCTGACCGACAAATCCGGAACCCGGCTCGCGGCCATCAGCGACCGCGGGCGCTGGCTGACCGCGACTCTGACCTACGATGCGGCGGGGCATCTCTCGGGCATCGAGGGGGGCCGTCTCGGGCACCTTAAGGGAGACGACGGCGCGCCACTCAGCCGCGACCGCCACAAGGACGCCGAATCCCTCGCCCGCTTCGCCGACGGCAGCCTGGTCGTCGGCTATGAGCGGGACCACCGCTTTCGCCGCCTGCCGGCGCAGAACTCCTTCGCCGCCCGGCCCAGGCCCTTTCCGGCGCCGCGGGCGCTCGCAGGGGCCGCCCTGAACGCCGGGGTCGAGGCCCTGGTGGCGCTGAACGACGGGCGGCTGCTGGCCTTCACCGAGGGCCAGCGCTACGGCGACAACACCGCCGTCTATCTCTGGAAAGGGGAAGGCGGCAGTAGTGGGAACTGGGCGCGGCTGGCCCTGAAGCCCAGCGGCCTGTTTCAGCCCACCGGCGCCACCCTGCTGCCGGACGGTGACGTGCTCCTGCTGGAGCGCCGCTTCACCCTGCTCGGCGGCCTCGGCATCCGCCTCAGCCGGATTCCGCTGGAGACGATCCAGCCCGGCGCGGTGCTGGAGAGCGCGGAGATCGCCGAACTGCGCCCGCCGCTCACCCTCGACAACTTCGAGGGCGTCGCCGTCCACCGGACGCCGACGGGCGCCATCCGCCTCACCCTGCTCGCCGACGACAACTTCAACGCCCTGCAGCGCAGCCTGATCGTGCAGTTCGAGCTACTGCCCGAACGCTGAGCCCATGAAACGCAAAAGGCCCGCCGGAGCGGGCCTCTTCTGAAACCTGTAAGCCGCTCGGCCGTCAGGCGGCCTGCTTGGCCAGGGCCTTCTTGATCTGGCGCTTCAGCTCGCGGGCGCGCTTGCCCAGCTTGTCGGCGCTGGTGGACATCAGATAGGCGTCGATGCCGCCGCGCTTTTCGATGGTGCGGATCGCCCGGGTGGAGAGCCTGAGCTGCACCGTACGGCCGAGCGCGTCGCTCAGCAGGCTGGTTTCCTGCAGGTTGGGCAGAAAGCGCCGCCGGGTCTTGTTGTTGGCGTGGCTCACGTTGTTGCCGGCCTGAACGCCCTTGCCGGTGAAGTCACAGCGTCGTGCCATGGGTCTCGTCCTGGGTTGTCGGCCGCAGCGCCCGGGGCGCCGGCAGGGCCTGGAAATGAAGGGCGGGCGGCCGAGCCGCCCGCAGCGCGAGAGGTTCTAAGCCAGCCGGTCCGGCAGGTCAAGCCCCAGCGAGGGCCCCCTCACCCTCCCGCTCACGCGGGCCCCTCCCTCTCCCACGCCGGGGAGAGGGAAACCCAACGCCCGCCGCCTCATTTGCCCTCTCCCCGGCGTGGGAGAGGGCTGCGCAGGCTTGGCGAGCCCTCGGGCGAGCCTAGCCGGAGCTGGGTGAGGGGGACCTGCACAGGCCTCCCCTAATCCTCCAGAAACAGTCCGATCAGGCGCCGGGCCGCCGCCGTGGGGGTGGTGGTGCCGGCGCGAACCTCCGCCTCCAGGCGCTCCAGGGCCGCGGCCACCGCCGGATCGCCGCGGAAGCGCCGCAGCAGGCCGTCGCCGACCTCGGTCCACATCCAGGCGCCGGCCTGGGCGGCGCGTTTGGCGGCGCGGGCGCCCTTGGCCTCCATGACCGCCCGGTGCCGCTCCACGGTCTCCCAAACCTCGGCAATGCCCTGGCCGGTCAGCGCCGAGCAGCGCAGCACCGGCGGGCGCCAGTCCGGGTCCGGCGCGCGCAGGAGGCCGAGGGCGGCGTGGTATTCGGCGGCCGCCCGCTCCGCCGCCGCGGCGAGATCGCCGTCGGCCTTGTTGACCACCACCGCGTCGGCCAGCTCGACGATGCCCTTCTTGATGCCCTGCAGTTCGTCGCCGCCGCCGGGCAGCAGCAGCAAGAGGAAGATGTCCACCATCTCCGCCACCGCGGTCTCCGACTGGCCGACGCCCACGGTCTCGACGATCACCACATCG
>NZ_JANQOI010000011.1 GCF_028289705.1 Pelagibius sp. | reverse complement strand
GATCGCTCCTATCTTTCCTGGTTTGCCGACCTAAAAGATAGCCGATCCCGTCGCCGCCAACCCACATAGCATCTTGTTCCGGCAATCCATCGCGGTCCGAGTCCCGCTCTTTCCATGGACCCTCGGGACGAGCCCGAGGGTGACGATCTCGGTGGGGATGACGTTGGCAAGCCATTGAAACCAAACCATTCAGTTCGAACCAGACTCTTGGGCCGAGGCGGAGTTGCCAGTCAGGGGCGCCGCCCTTCGCTTAGGTCATGCCCGCCTTGCGCCGCGGGTCGTAGCCGTGAGACTGGCTCCAGTTCTTCACGAAGTCCTGCAACTCCTGATCCGGCCGGTCCGGCAGCATGACCCGAAGCTTCACGTACTGGTCGCCCACCTCGGCGCTGTCCTTCGCCTGGATGCCCTTGCCCTTCAGGCGCAGAGTGGTCCCGGAGTTCGACCCGGCAGGGATCTTCATCGAGACGTTGCCGTGCACCGTGGGCACCGTGATGGTGGCCCCCAGCAGCGCTTCCTGCAGGGTGACCGGCAGCTCCACATGGACGTTGGTGCCCTTGCGCTCGAAAAAGGGGTGGGGCTGGATCTGCACCTCCACCAGCGCGTCGCCCGGCGGGCCGCCGCCGACCCCCGGCATGCCCTGGCCCTTCAGTCTCAGGCTCTGGCCGTCTTCGGTGCCGGCGGGAATCTGGACGTCGAGCGTTTTGCTGTCGGCCAGCTTGATGCGTTTTTTGGCACCCTGCGCGGCCTCCAGAAAGGAGATTGGGACGGTGTAGGAGATGTTGGCGCCCGGGCGGCGCACCCGCCGGGTCTTGGCCCCAAAGAGGTCGGCGAAAATGTCGTCGGCGCTGACGTTCTCGCCGAAATCGAAGGGATTGTACTTGGCGCCGCGCCGGGTGCCGGCGTGGTTCCGGTAGAAGCCGCCCTTCCAGGGCGTTTCCTGCCCGCTGGCGTCGATCTCACCGCGGTCGAAGCGCTTGCGCTTCTCGGTATCGCCCAGAATGCTGTAAGCCTGGGAGATCTCCTTGAATCGCTGCTCGACCGCCGCATTGCCCGGATTGATGTCGGGGTGCAGTTCCTTGGCCAGCTTGCGGTAGGCGCGCTTGATCTCCTCCTGAGAGGCGCCGCGCTCGACGTTCAAGAGCTTATAGGGATCTTGCATACGCCGGTCTCAGCGCAGGAAGGGACGGACAGCGACAGGGAACATGCGGCAAGGATAGCCTCTTCGTCCCTGCGACCCAAGGCGCTCTCTCACACCCGCAGGGAAAGGGGACTGCCGGCCAAGCCCCCGGAGCCCCGCTGGGCTCCGGCGCTATTGGATTTCCCAGGCCCCGTCCGGCTGCCGGCAGGCGACGCCATAGGCCTCCTCTTGCTGGCCGCCGATGGTGACGGTCTGTTGGAACTCGCGGCAGTAGGCGCCGGTCGAAGAGGTTCCCTCGCGGGTCGGGGTGACCGAACCGCTGTTGCCGGTGTTCGGATTGCTCCAGGTGATCTCCTCGCCGACCGGCGCGGTTGTCGCTCTGTTATAGGCCTGCTGCGCCTTCTGGCGGTCGACCTCGTCCATGGTGCGCCCGATTTCGCTGCCGATGAAGGCGCCGAGCAGGGCGCCGGCCGCCGTGGCCGCAAGCTGGCCCGAACCGCTGCCGAACTGGGCGCCGAAGAGCCCGCCGGCGGCGCCACCCGCCAGAGTGCCGATGGTCTGTTTGGTGCCACCGAGGCTGCTGTTCTCGCAGGCGGCGGTGGTCAGGGCGATTGCCGCCGCGGCAATGACGACTTTGAGCTTCATGAAATACCTCTCTTCGAGAAGGGCCCCGTTCAGGCGTGAAGCGGGGCCCGAAATTCTTTGCATGGCGGTATAGCGGTACTACGCGATAAACGCCAAGATCATCCCCAATTATGACATCGGCCCGGAAATCTGCGCGATCAAGCGGTTTTCGCGCTTTTTCTAGGCTATATCGCCGCTATATGGTGGAAATAAGGCAACAATCCAGCGCCAGGGCCAGCCGATGACCGCGTCAATTCAGATTCGGGCGGATATTCCTGCCGATCCCTTTGAGATCTTTGACGTCTGGCTGCGCGAGGCCGAGGCGGCCGAGCCCAACGACCCCAACGCCCTGTCTCTCGCCACCGTGGGTGAGGACGGCATGCCGTCCGCCCGCATGGTCCTGCTCAAAGGCCACGACGCGCGCGGCTTCGTCTTCTACACCAACTACGAGAGCCGCAAGGGCGAACAGCTTCTCGCCCATCCCAAGGCCGCCATGCTGTTCCACTGGAAAAGCCTGCGCCGCCAGGTGCGCATCGAGGGTGAGGTGGAACAGGTCAGTGCCGAGGAAGCCGACGACTATTTCGCCTCCCGGCCCAAGCAGAGCCAGATCGGCGCCTGGGCCAGCGAGCAGTCGCGGCCCCTGAAGGGCCGCTTCGAACTGGAGAAGCGGGTGGCGCTCTTCGGCGCCCGCTATGCCGTCGGCCAGGTGCCCCGCCCGCCGCACTGGTCCGGGTTTCGCGTCATACCACGCCTGATCGAATTCTGGCAGGACGGCGCCTTTCGCCTGCACGACCGTCTGGTCTACACGCGCAGCGAAGGAGGCTGGACGACGGAGCGGCTGTTTCCATGACGGCGGCCTCTGAGCGGGTCAGCGGGCCGGAGGCCGCCAGGCTGCTGCGGCTTGTGACCACCGCCTCCGTGGCGACCGCCTGTTTGCTGATCGTCGTCAAGTTCGTCGCCTTCCTGGTCACCGACTCGGTGAGCATTCTTTCGACCCTGATCGACTCGCTGCTCGATGCGGCCGCGTCGATCATCAACCTGGTGGCGGTGCGGCATGCGCTGGTCCCGGCCGACCGCGAGCACCGCTTCGGTCACGGCAAGGCCGAGCCGCTGGCCGCCCTGGGACAGGCCGCCTTCATCACCGGTTCGGCCATCTTCCTGATGATCGAGGCCAGCCAGCGGTTCATCACGCCGCGCAGCGTCGAGCATGGCGAAATCGGGATCGCCGTCATGGTCTTTTCCATTGCGGCGACCTTGGTGCTGGTGGCGCTGCAGCGCTACGTGATCCGGCGCACCGGCTCGCTCGCGATCCAGGCCGATTCGCTGCACTACGTCGGCGATCTGCTGGTCAACACGGCGGTCATCGTGGCGCTGCTGGTGACCCTGCAGTTCGGCTGGCTCTATGCCGATCCGCTGATCGGCGTCGCCATTGCGCTCTACATCGTCTACAACGCCAAGCAGATCGCCGCCGGCGCGCTCGACATGCTCATGGACCGCGAACTGCCGGACGAGGAGCGGCAGCGCATCCGTGAGGTGGCCCTGGCCCATGCCTCGGTCATCGGCCTGCACGACCTGCGCACCCGCGCCTCGGGCCGGCAGATCTTCATCCAGGCGCATATCGAGATGGACGGTGAACTGAGCCTTCTGCAGGCCCATGAGATCGCCGACGAGGTGGAAGCGGATCTGCAGAAGGCGTTTCCCGATGCGGAGATCATCCTCCATCAGGACCCCTACGGGATCGAGGAGGACCGGGCGCACTTTGGCTAGAGTGTCTTCGACTGACGTCGAATTCGGTTCCGGCCCGCTCCCCCTCCCGACCACCCAGCGCCAGTATCCTATGGGTGG
>NZ_JANQOI010000191.1 GCF_028289705.1 Pelagibius sp. | reverse complement strand
CGGTGGAGGTGCCCACCATCGACGGCGGCCGCGCCAAGATCACCGTGCCCGCCGGCACCCAGGCCAACCAGCAGTTCCGCCTGCGCAGCAAGGGCATGCCGGTGCTGCGCTCCTCGGCTGTCGGCGACATGTATGTCGAGGTCGGCATCGAGACGCCGGTCAACCTCACCAAACGCCAGAAGGAGTTGCTGCGCGAGTTCGAGGACGAGGGCAAGGGCCGCAAGACCAACCCCGAGTCCGAAGGCTTCTTCGCCCGGGTGAAGGAGTTCTGGGAAGACCTGACGGACTGAGCCCGCGCCAGGTCCAGGCCCTTCACGGTTGATTGTTGCGACGCGTTGTTTCCGCGCTGCGCGCCCATGCGGCCAATACGGCGCCATACCCCCTAATTGAGGCTTCTGTGTTGAACCCGGAAGCCCGCCACAACGCCTCATCGCCATTGCCGCAACAACGTCAATGATGAGGACTTACGATGAACAAGCGTGCATTTCTTTCGCGGGCCGTTCTGGCCACCGCCCTTGTCGCCCTTGGCATCTCCGCCGCGGCGGCGCAGTCCGGGCCCCAGCACCTGAAGCCGGGGGTCCACAAGCCCAAGGCACCGATCGGCTTCGCCACCAAGCCGGGCGGTCCGCCCCAGCGTGCCGGCTACGAACACGACAGCGACGCCCAGCTCGACATCTGGGTGCAGCGCTGCAACGACGCCGGCGGCGGCATGATCACCGGCGAGGACGGCAACTACGACTGCATCGATCCCTCGGGCAACTCGATCCCCGACTGGTGATCGCCGAGAGCCCTTTTGGGTTTTGACAGCACCGGCGCCGTGGATCACCGCGGCGCCGGTTCGGTTTCCGGGCTGTCGTTTCCGCCTCCGATCCGTCAGACTTGAAGGCTGTCCGGTTTGGTTTGCAGCGTGTTGGAGCCAAGGGGGTGGTCGCAGGACAGGAGATCGAACACGCCGTGACGAACGGCTTGCGGCGGAAGGGGAGTCACCCCCACCCCAGCCCTCCCCCATCGAAGGGGGAGGGGGAAGTTGTTGAAGCGGCTGAATAAAACCTCCTCCCCCCTTGACGGGGGGAGGTTGGGAGGGGCGTGACTTGCATACTCGACGACCGCCTGTTTGCCGTACTGGCGCGTGTAACCGGACAGCAGTGAAGACTGTCCGGCGCGACCCTTGTCGCCGCCGTGTCGCGTCTTCATCGCGACGTCACCGAGTGGTCACACCTGGGTCATGCATCCTTGCCCCACTGTTGCCTCGGTGAGTTTGGAAAATCGGAGCCCGGAAGATGACGAGAAACTCATGGCTGATGGCCCTGGCGGGCGCCGTGCTTTGCGCCGCTGCCGTCCAGGCCGAGACGGCGCGGGCCGAAAGCGTGCAGCTCGGCCCCCGCCCCTTCTTTCTGATCGACCAGATGAAGGACGGCGACCTCAAGACCAGGCTGCAGGCCTGCGCCGGCAAGACCTTCGAGAAGAGCCTGTTTTCCATCGGTCACCGCGGCGCGCCCCTGATGTTCCCGGAGCACACGGTGGAATCCAACGTGGCGGCGGCACGCATGGGCGCCGGCATCCTGGAGTGCGACGTCACCTTCACCAGGGATAAGGAACTGGTCTGCCGCCACGCCCAGAACGACCTGCACACCACCACCAACATCCTGGCCTCACCCTTGGCGGACAAGTGCACCGCCGGCTTCACCCCGGCCTCCGGCGGCAGGCCCGCCTCCGCCGAGTGCCGCACCAGCGACATCACCCTGGCCGAGTACAAGTCCCTGGTCGGCAAGATGGACGCCGCCGACAAGTCCGCCACCACCGTCGAGGGCTATATGGACGGCACCGCCAACTGGCGCACCGACCTCTACGCCAAGAGCACCGGCACCCTGATGACCCACGCCGAGTCCATTGCGCTGTTCCGCAAGCTGGGCGCCAAGTTCACGCCGGAGCTGAAGTCCCCCGCCGTGGAGATGCCCTTCGAGGGCTTCAGCCAGGAGGACTACGCCCAGAAGCTGATCGACGAGTACAAGGCGGCCGGCGTGCCGCCGGAGGACGTCTGGGCCCAGTCCTTCAATCTGAACGACGTGCTCTACTGGATCGAAAACGAGCCGGAGTTCGGCAAGCAGGCGGTCTTTCTCGACAGCCGCTACAACGTCGAGGGCTTCGACCCCATGAACCCGGAGACCTTCGAGCCCTCCATGGCGGAACTGAAGGCCAAGGGCGTGAACTACATCGCCCCACCCATGTGGATGCTGGTGACCGCCAGGGACGGCAAGATCCTGCCCTCGGCCTACGCCACCGAGGCGCGCAAGGCCGGCCTCAACCTCATCACCTGGACCTTGGAGCGCTCCGGCCCGCTGCGCAGCGGCGGCGGCTGGTACTATCAGTCCATCAAGGAGGTGACGGATTCCGACGGCGCCATGTTCGAGCTGGTCCACGTGCTGGCCCAGGACGTCGGCGTGAAAGGCATCTTCTCCGACTGGCCCGCCACCGTCACCTACTACGCCAACTGCATGGGCCTGGACTGAGGCTCTGCGAGGCCGGGGGGCGGGGGACCGTGCCTCGGTGATCCGCGTGGATCGGGCGACTGCGAGCGCCTAACTGTCTCGTCGTTCCGTCAACAGGGCTTGCGCCCTTTCGAGGTTCCCTCGGGTCAAGGCTATGTAATGGCTGGCCTCTGCAGCCTCGAAGACGCCCAGCGCCACGCAATAGGCCGCCACCGCCTCTTCCAGCCTTTTTACCCCACTCTCCCGCTTCCCGAGGCTTTCCAGCGCGGAGCCGAGGTTGTTTTGGGTGGCCGCCCAGTCGAGCGGCACGCGCTCGCGGGTCCGTTCCTTCAGCGCCTCGCCAAAAGCGGCGACCACCTCTTCCAGCCTTTTTTCCCCGCTCTCCCGTTCCCCGAGGCTCCGAAGCGCGTTGCCCAGGTTGTTTTGGGTCATGGCCCAGTCGAGCGGCACGCGCTCGCGGGTCCATTCTTTCAGCGCGTCCCGATTGGCGGAGACCGCCTCTTCGAGTCGCGCTGTGCCGCTCTCGCGTATGCCGAGGCTTTGAAGCGCATTGCCTAGATTGTTCTGGGTCCCTGCCCATTGCAGCGGCACGCGCTCGCGGGTCCACTCCTTCAGTGCCTCGCGATAGGCGGCGACCGCCTCTTCGAGCCGCGCCGTGCCGCTCTCGCGGGTCCCGAGGCATTGAAAGGCGTTGCCCAGGTTGTTC
>NZ_JANQOI010000190.1 GCF_028289705.1 Pelagibius sp. | reverse complement strand
ACCCGCGAAAAGATCGCCGAATGCAAAGGCCAGCTCGACCGCCTCTACGGCGCCCTGCGCGGCATCAAGCCGAGCGCCGAACATCCCCCGGCCAAGCTGCTCGACGCCCTGGCCGACGACCTCAACACGCCCTTGGCCGTGGCGGCGCTGCACGAGGTGGCGGGTAACCTGAACAAGGCGAGCGACGAAGGCGATCGCGCCGCCCTGGCCGGCGCGCTGCTGGCTGGCGGCGAACTGCTTGGCCTGCTCTGGGAAGACCCGGAGGCCTGGTTCAAGGGCGACACGGCGGAGGGTGGCCTTTCAGCCGAGGAGGTCGAAGCGCTGATCGCCGCCCGCGTCGAGGCCCGCAAGGCCAAAGACTTCGCGGAATCGGACCGCATCCGCGACGAGCTGCAGGCCCAGGGCATCGTCCTGGAAGACGGCCCCGGCGGCACCACCTGGAAACGGGCGGATTGAGGCGGCGCTCATCCTTCGAGACGCGGCTACGCCGCTCCTCAGGATGAGGTAGTGGATATGACCTCGTCCTGAGGAGGCGCTTCAGCGCCGTCTCGAAGGGCGAACAGCAATACGCTCCGCCAACAAGAGCCCCCTCACCCTCCCACGCAGAGGAGAGGGAATCTTGCAGGCTCCCCCTTGTTGGTTCGCCCTCTCCCTTGATGGGAGAGGGTCGGGGTGAGGGTGATGCTCGCGAGCGAAAACCCTGCGGCCCAATCTCACCAAGCAGAAAGCCCCCTCACCCTCCCGCTAACGCAGGCCCCTCCCTCTCCCACGAAGGGGAGAGGGAAAAACAACGAACCCCAAACGAAAGACCCTCTCCCCTGGTGGGAGAGGGTTGCGCAGCCTTGGTGAGATCGCAGATCGAACCTAGGCGAAGCTGGGTGAGGGGGAATGGCTGGTGGCAATTGTCCCGATTAAAACCTCTTGGCGAACAAAACTCCCAACTCTAGACGACTGATTCGCGACCAACCTCCCAGTACTTCAAGCCGGCATCTTCGAACTTCTGCTCGAGCGCTTCCAATCCGTGGTCGGCTCCATAGTTTCGTTCGCATTCGGTGATAGGCAACATCCACGCAACATGAGCGTGAGTATCACCCAAGCCGCAAATCTCGAACTCAGGCCCTAACGGATAAGGCTTCGAGACCAACCAATAGTCGCAGTAGGAACCGGGCAGCCAAGGCTCCCCAATTGGCAGGGTATGGCCGAAGCCAAGGTCATGCCTTGCATGATAGTGGGTAGTCATCGCCAGAAGCTCGACAATGCGAATACTATAGTCTTGTGCATGAATGACAAATTCCATCAACCCTGACTGATCATGCCAAAGTCGACTCGCGCCGATTGAGCAGTAGGTCCAAAGACCGATGACGGGCCCCGGCTCTGCGCAAAACACTTCGAAACCAGGAACTACAGCATTGATTGGCCCCTGTTCCCACCGTTCCATCTTTGTCCGGTGGCCACCAAAGTAGTCCTCGTAGTGTTTGAGAATTCTTGCCGTACGGTCTTGTGCTGTCACCAGCCCGTCCCTATTCCGCCGCCTGCGCTTCCGTGTCGGGCAGCGGTTCGCGCATGGTGACGAATTCTTCGGCAGCTGTCGGGTGGATGCCGACAGTGGCGTCGAAGTGCTGCTTGGTGGCGCCGGCCTTGATGGCGACGGCCATGCCCTGGACGATCTCCGGAGCGTCGAGGCCGACCATGTGGACGCCGACCACCTTCTGCCCGGCGCGCTCGACAATCAGCTTCATCATGGTCTTCTCGTCGCGGCCGGAAAGGGTGTGCTTCATCGGCTTGAAGGTGGAGCGGTAGAGGTCGAGGGCGCCGTACTCCTCCCGCGCCTGAACCTCCGTCAGGCCGACCGTGCAGACCGGCGGGTGGCTGAAGACGGCGGAGGGCACGTCGGCGTGGTCCATTGCGCGCGGCGTACCGCGATAGACCGTGTCGACGAAGGCCATGGCCTCCTGGATCGCCACCGGCGTCAGGGCGATGCGGTCGGTCACGTCGCCGACGGCGTAGATGTTGTCCGCCGTAGTGCGCGAATAGGCATCGACCTGGATGGCGCCGCGCTCGTTCAATTCAACGCCTGCAACCTCAAGACCGAGGTTCCCCACGTTCGGCTTGCGGCCGGTCGCCGCCATCAGCAGATCGGTCTCCAGGGTCGAGCCGTCGGAGAGGTGCAGCAGCAGGTCCTTCTCGCGCTTCTCGACCCGGTCAATGATGGTCTCGACAATGATGTCGATGCCCTTCTTCACCATCTCTCCGGCCAGGGTGTTGCGCACGTCGTCGTCGAAGCCGCGCAGAATCTGCGGGCCGCGGTACATCTGCGTCACCTTGCTGCCGAGGCCGTTGAAGATGCCGGCGAACTCCACCGCGATGTAGCCGCCACCGGCGATCACCACGCGCTTGGGCAGTTCGGTCAGATGAAAGGCCTCGTTGGAGGATATGCCGTGCTCCCAGCCCGGCTCCATGGGAAAGGTCGGCGTGCCCCCGGTGGCGATCAGAATCGTCTCGGCGGAGAACACCTCCTCGCCGACCGCGACCCGGTGGGCATCCAGCAGGCGGGCATGGCCCTGGTAGATCTCGACCCCCGCCGTGTTCAGCAGCTTCTTGTAGATGCCTTCAAGGCGATCGATTTCCTTGTCCTTGTTGGCGATCAAAGTGGCCCAATCAAAACTGGCCGGCGCCACCGTCCAACCGAAGCCCGCGGCGTCCTCGAAGTCCTCGTGAAAATGGCTGGCGTAGGACAGCAGCTTTTTCGGCACGCAGCCGCGGATGACGCAGGTACCGCCGTATCGGTAGGATTCCGCTATGGCAACGCGCGCGCCGGTTGCAGCCGCCATGCGGGCGCCCCGGACTCCGCCCGATCCGCCACCGATAACGAAAAGATCATAGTCATATCCGGCCATTTTTTGTCCTTCGAAAGGCCCAGGCACAGGGCTCTGCTTGGTCAGGCGCCAATCTAGGCAGAGCCCCCAGAGGCCGCAAGGCTCACCGGCTCCTGGGCGCCGCGCCCGAAGCTACGCTGAATGCTTAGATGCTTAGAATCTCAAAGAGTTGCGCGATTTATCACACCGCGCCAAGATAATGTAACAAAAGCAACAAATGAAACGGTGGGGACAAGAAAACCACCACACAGGGACGGATATCCGGAGTTGAACCATGTTGTTCCAGAAGCTGATGCAGAAGGTCGTCGAGCGGGGCAACCTGCGCCTGATCGATGCTGGGGGACGAACCTACGACTGCGGCGACGGCAGCGGCCAGCGCTGCACCCTGCGCCTCAACAATCGCGCTCTTGAATACAAGCTCGTTCTCAATCCACCGCTTTATCTGGCCGAAGCCTACATGGACGGCGAGATCACAGTGGAGGAAGGCAGCCTGCGCGGCTTCATCGAAATGCTGGCGCGTAATTACCATGTTCTGGAAAACAACCGGCTGGTCTCCCTGGGCTTCGCCCTGGCCCGCCACACCCGCCACCTGAAACAGTACAACCCGATCGGCAAGGCCCAGCAGAACGTCGCCCATCACTACGACCTCTCCGGCGAACTCTACGACCTCTTTCTCGATGACGACCGGCAATATTCCTGCGCCTACTTCCGTAACGGAGACGAGAGCCTGGAACAGGCCCAGGCCGACAAGAAGCTGCACCTCGCCGCCAAGCTCTATCTGAACAGGCCGGGCCTGAAGCTGCTGGACATCGGCTCCGGCTGGGGCGGTCTCGGGCTCTACATGGCGCGGGCCGGCGACTGTAACGTCACCGGCGTCACCCTTAGTACCGAGCAGCACAAGGTGAGCCAGGCGCGGGCCAAGAAAGCCGGCCTGGACGACCGGGTAAAGTTCCACCTGCGCGACTACCGCGAGGACGAGGACCGCTACGACCGCATTGTCTCGGTCGGCATGTTCGAACATGTCGGCAAAAAGAACTACCGAGAGTTCTTCCAGAAGGTCAGCGACCTGCTGACCGACGACGGTGTCTTCGTGCTGCACTCGGTCGGGCGGGTGAACGACCCGGGCCCGGTGAATCCCTTCATCCGCAAGTACATCTTCCCCGGCACCGACGTGCCGACCCTGGGCGAAGTCCTGCCGGTCATTGAGGACTGTATGCTGGAGGTGACCGATGTGGAGGTAATGCGTCTGCACTATGCGGAAACCCTGCGCCACTGGGAGGAACGCTTCCAGGCCAACCGGGACAAGATCGCCGAACTCTACGACGAGCGCTTCTGCCGCATGTGGGAGGCCTATCTGGTGGGCTGCGAAATGGGCTTCCGCCACCAGGGCCTGATGGTCTTCCAGATTCAGATCACCAAGAGCCCCACTGCGGTGCCGCAGACCCGCGACTACATCTATGAGTGGGAGCACGACCGCGCCGGCGCGGCCAGCCAGGCGGCGGAGTAGAGGCCGAACGGGACAAAGAGCCCCTGACCCCGACCTTCTTCCACGAAGAGGAGAAGGTCACTTGGCACGATTCCCCGTGTTGGTTCCCCCTCTCCCTTGATGGGAGAGGGTCGGGGTGAGGGTGAATCCTGCGAGCGAAGACTCTGCGGTTAAGCCTCACCAGGCGGATAGGCCCCTCACCCTCCCGCTTCGCGGGCCCCTCCCTCTCCCACGAAGGGGAGAGGGTCGCACAGCGGAGCTCTTTTGCTTTTTCTCTCACCCAACATGAAGCACCGGGTGGGAGAAGACCGAAGTGAGGCAGACGCGCCAGACGCCCCGCTCACACCCCGCCCATGCAGAGGTACTTGGTCTCCAGGAATTCCTCGATGCCGTACTTGGA
>NZ_JANQOI010000179.1 GCF_028289705.1 Pelagibius sp. | reverse complement strand
TGCACATCGAGAAGGTCTGAGCCGCGATGCTTGGCGTCTGCTACTACCCCGAACACTGGCCGGAGGACTCCTGGGCCGCCGATGCCGCCGCCATGGCCGCGCTCGGCATCGCCTATGTGCGCATCGGCGAGTTCGCCTGGAGCTGCATCGAACCGCGGCGCGATGCCTTCGAGTGGGGCTGGCTCGACCGCGCCCTCGACACCCTGGCCGGCGCCGGCCTGAAGGTGGTGCTCGGCACGCCGACGGCAACGCCGCCGAAGTGGCTGATCGACGAACATCCGGAGATCCTGCCCCACGACGCGGAGGGGCGCCCCCGCCGCTTCGGCTCCCGCCGTCACTCCTGCTTTTCGAGCCCGGTCTGGCTTGAGGAGACAAAGCGCATTGTCGAGATCCTGGGCGAACGCTACGGCGGGCACGACGCCGTTGCCGGCTGGCAGTTGGACAACGAGTACGGCTGTCACCTCACCGTGCTCTCCTATGCGCCGCACTGCCTGCCGGCCTTCCGGACCTGGCTGCAGGCCCGCTACGGCACCATCGACCAGCTCAACGCCGCCTGGGGCGCGGCATTCTGGAGTCAGACCTACCGCACCTTCGAGGAGATCGACCTGCCCAACCTCACGGTGACCGAGGCCAATCCCTCCCACCGGCTGGACTTTCACCGTTTCTCCTCCGACCAGGTGGCGGCCTACAACCGCCTGCAGGCGGCAATCCTGCGCCGCCTCTCCCCCGGCCGTTTCCTGGTCCACAACTTCATGGGCTTTTTCACCGAGTTCGACCACTACCCCGTGGCGCGTGATCTCGATGTCTCCTCCTGGGACAGCTATCCCCTGGGGCACACCGATCAGCGCCTGCCGCTAAGCGCCGAGGAGAAGAGGCGCTGGGCCCGCAGCGGCCACCCCGACGTGGCCGCCTTCCACCACGACCTCTACCGCGGCATGGGCGAGGGCCGCTGGTGGGTGATGGAACAACAGCCCGGCCCGGTGAACTGGGCGCCCTACAATCCGGCACCGGCCCGCGGCATGGTGCGGCTCTGGACTTGGGAGGCCTTTGCCCACGGCGCCGAGGTGGTGTCCTACTTCCGCTGGCGCCAGGCTCCCTTCGCCCAGGAACAGATGCACGCCGGCCTCAACCGGCCCGACGGCGCTCTCGACCAGGGCGGCGAGGAGGCACGGCAGGTGGCGGGAGAGATGGCGGCCTTGGACGGCGCCCTGGCCAGCCGCCGCCAGGCGCCGGTGGCGATGCTGTTCGACTATGAAGCCGTCTGGACCTGCGAGATCCAGCCGCAGGGCCAGGACTTCGACTACAAGTCCTTGTCGCATCTCTTCTACCGCTGTCTGCGCCGGCTCGGTTTCGACGTCGACATCCTGCCGCCCGGCGCGGCGCTCGACGGCTATGCCCTGGTGGTGGCGCCCAGCCTGCCCATCGTCCGCGAGGACGCGGTGGAAGCACTCGAACAGTGCGATGCGACGCTGCTGTTCGGCCCGCACAGCGGTTCCAAGACCGAGTCCTTCCAGATCCCCCAGGGCCTGCCGCCGGGCGGCCTGCGGCGCCTGATCGACATGCAGGTGACCCGGGTGGAAAGCCTGCCGCCGGCGGTCCAGGACCAGCTCGCCTGGGGCAACAAGCGCTATCCCGTGGGCACCTGGCGCGAGCGGGTCGCCAGCGATGCCGCCGAAACCGTGGCGTCCTTCGACGACGGCGAGGCGGCGATCCTGGTGCAAAACCGCGGCCATTACCTCGGCTTCTGGCCCGACGAGGCCTTTCTCACCGACTATCTGGCCGCGCTGGCGGAGGCCAGGGGCCTGCCCGTGCAGCGCCTCGACGAGGCCCTGCGCCTGCGCCGCCTGGGCGACCTCACCTTCGCCTTCAACTACGGGAACCGCCCGCTGCCGGCACCGGCGCCGGGCGACGCCGCCTTCGTTCTCGGCAACCGCCAGATCGGCCCCCACGACCTGGCGGCCTGGCGCAAGGGCTGACACGCATAGCACGTCCTCCTGCCTCTGAAGAGCGTGAGGGGCCGCAGCAACTGTCCAGGAAAACGAGTGTGGAGTTGGCCGCGTCGGAACTGCGAACTAAGGCACGAAGAAGCGGCCGACCGCACTGCCGACCTCTTGGGCAAGCTCGGCATCGCCCATCGACGATGACGTCACGAAGACACTATTGACCGAATCGGATTCGATAACCAAGACATCGGCAAAGAGATCGTCCGTATCGCAGGCGACAAAACCCTGACGAACCCGCCCGATATCACCATCCCTAGCCGGATTCTGGCCAGAGACCGCACGCCCGGAACAGTCTGTCTGCATGTAGGCGAGGGTTATCGCCAAAACATCGTCGGCGCTGTTCCCCTGACCGGAGTTTTGCCAGAACAGCCCATACAGTGCTTCGTCCAGGAAGTAGACGAGTTCCACATCGGGCGTGAACTCCGAAGCTTGGTCCACGTCGAAGTCGACGCCGGTCGCGCCTTTGAGAATCTTCTTCAGACTCGACGGCTTAACGCCGGAAGCCGATCGCGGTCTTGCCTTGAAGGGATTCTGCTCCGCGGCGAATGGGTTCCGATAGTCCGTGACGGCCTGCGGTAGGTTTTCGCGGAGGCAACGCTCCAAGCGATCAAGTGCTGCCCGTCCCTGGTACAGCTTGAATCTGAATGTCTCCGTCTCGGCAAAGACAGTTAACAAAGAGCCCTGACGTAGTGCCCTTAGAGCCTCCGCATCGAATCCAAGAAAGATAAGAATACCCTTTTCAGTTACAGCCGTGATCTCGAAATCTCTTTGCCAAAGGTCGTCTATCTGCAATCGAACAGGATAGGATTTGCCCGCCTCCAGCGACCATTCAAACTTGAACAGGTTGATGTGATACCCATGCTCGTGCCGAGCAATTTCGAGAGAGATACCGTTCAGGTAATCGGACGATATAAAACAAGAACTGAACGCTCCGTCCGCTTCGAAGAACACCGCACCTGTATGCCAGCCCTCAACCTCGAAGTACTCGTGTCGGGACTCGAACTCGTCGACAGGTTTCGGCGCAGCACAGCCCGCCAGCAACATGGCGCAGGCAAGACCCACAATCGCCGTCGACGCCCCCGGCACCAGCCCGCGCAGCATCATTCCCATCGCAAAGCCCTGCCATCTGCATTTTCAATCCGACCGCAATTATATTGATTGTAATGCAATCATACGAGTCATTTGTTCTTTGTTTGTTCAAACCAAGGAGGATAGAGCAACCTCAATAGCCGGGGCGGACCGCAAAGGCCCGCCCCCCGTGTTGTCGCTGCGCTACTGCAAAGCGCGCCGCAGCGCCGGGACCTTCGACAAAATCAGAGCGTCGAAGGCAAGCACTGTCAGCAGGGTGAGCCCCACCAAAGGAAAGGCCAGCGACAGCAGCAGCATGAGAAAGACCGCCCCTTTCCAGAGCGGCAGGTCCGCCGGAAGAGGCGGTGCCACCAAACGCGACGCGCCCCGCGGACGCCGTTTCCACCACATCACCACGCCGCTCACGCAGAGGAAGATGACCGCCAGGCAGAACAGCACGTTGAACGCGGTGTTCCATAGGCCCATGTCGCCCTGGTGCAGGGCGATGCCCACCGCCATGGCCTTGGCGGCGAGCGCATAGTCGGCGAAACCCACCTCCACCAGCACCTTGCCGCTGTATTGGTCGACATGGACCGTGCGGTCGCCGGTTGGGGTTTCGGTGTCCCCGTCCATGGAGTCCGCCGAGATCGTGTAAACGCCCTCCGCGCCCTCCGGCAGGTTGATGCGGAACTGGGCATCGAAGCCGAGCGCGCGGGCCAGCATCTCGATGCTGTCGAGAGTGACCGGCGTCCCCTCCGGAACCCCGGTCACGCCGGCCTGCGACCCGGACGCCGGCATCCGCGTCTGCTCAAGCCCCCAGGGCACCTCCTTCAGGGCGCCGTGGTTCATGCTTGCATGGGTCGCACCGGACAGCGGCACGTTGTCCCATTTCTCCGCCGGAAAGGTACTCCAGGCCTGGACGAACTGGCCGCCCCAGATGCCGGCCCAGGCGAGACCCGAGATGAGAAAGAACACCAGCACCAGGGAGATGTAGAAGCCGATGGTGACGTGCAGTTCCTTCCACAGCGCGCGGCCCCTTGAACTGAGTCGCGGAACGAGGACGCGGACCAGGCCGATGCCATCGCGCGGCCACCAGAGGTAAAGGCCGGTCACGACCAGGACGATGGCCAAGCCGGCAGCGATTTCGATCAGGCGGTCGCCGAGGTCGCCGATCAGCAGCGTGCCGTGGATGTCGCTGGCGAAGTAATACCAGGTCGAGTCCTTGTCCACCGAAGACAGCACGTCGTTGGTGTAGGGATCGACCGCGACGATCCAGTTGAGGCCGTCGGCCTTTACCCTGACAAGGGCGGTCCGGTCGGGCGCGGGGGGCGGCATGTACTGGCTGACCGTTCCTTCAGGATGAACGGCAAGCGCCGCCCGGGCCTGAGAGACCGCGGAGGTCATCTCGCCTTGCGGCACGACGTAGAGGCGCTCGCCGAAGCGGGTCTCGACGGAATTGAAATAGACCATGATGAGCCCGGTCACCGCGAGCATCATCAGGAAGGGCACGACGAAGAGCCCGGCATAGAAGTGCCAGCGCCAGGCGGCGAGGTAGAATTTTCGGGAGAAGGACGGCGTGGCGTCGGGTTCGAATGCCGCAGGGGCAGCATCCGCAGAGGCGCCAGAAGACGCAGGATGGCTGTTCATGGATCGGCTTTCCCTTTTTCCGCTGACCGAGGTCAGCGGCGCTGAGGTGTCGTTGGTCGGGACGAAAGATCAGCGGGAAAGTGTCGGCGGCGCCCTGGCGCCCAGGCTGTGGTGAGACTCTGCGGCGACGACGAAAGTGCCGTCCCGTGGCGCCGGCTTGTCGCTGCCGGCGGCCCACACCTGGGTGAGGAACGCCGCATCGGGCGCCGGCACGGAGAGGGAGAGACCGCAGAACCCGGTACAGATCCGGAAGGGATCCGCGTCATTCGGCAGGCGCTCCTGCCCGTCGTTTTCGCCGCTGCCGCCGAGGCCACCTTGGGACGGATCGACCGTCCGCAGGTCGACAAGGCCGTATGGCGTGCAGATCACATAGAAGTCGCTGCCGAGGTCGGACCCGGTATGCCCCTGGGCCGGAAGACAGGGCAGCAGCAGACGCGAGACCAGGACGAACACGACCAGGGCCGTGAGCCGGCGTCTCGCCGGCATGCCCGTCAAGGCCCTGTGGCCGCGCAGCATAAAGCTCATGATCGTCCCAGCGTGCGGAGCGGCCCCCGCCGCCCGGTCCCCATTTGCCGCCAGGGTAGTGCGCAGCCCGCAGAGGTTCACCGGGACGATGTGTCGCGGCCTTGCCGGCCGGCCGTCACTGTTGCGCAGCGCGGTTGATCTGGTCGTGCCGTTCGCGGATCTGCGCCGGCCAGTGGCTCTTGATGTAGGACAGCACCGCCCAGATTTCGTCGTCGCTCAGGGTCCCGGCATAGGCCGGCATGTCGCTTTCGTAGCCGCCGCCGGCCAGGGCCGCGGGGCCGTACTTGGTCAGCGCGAAGAGCTGTTCGTCGGGATGATGCCAGGTGTGGCCGCTGGGATCGTGGGGCGGTGCGGGCAGGCGCCCGTCGGCCCGCCGCTGGCGCCAGTTCGGCTGGCCCTCCAGATTTGCCCCGTGGCAGACGGCGCACTCCGCCGCGTAGACCGCCCCGCCCAGCGCGACCAACCGGGCGTTGTCGGGATCGATGCGCGCGCCGGATTGCGAGGACAGAAGCGCGAAGGTTCCGACCGCCGCCGCCGCGACGATCACCGCGACAAAGCCGGGAACCACCCAGCGCCGTCGAATCGCCGTCATTTCAGTTCCTGCAATTGACTCACGAGACGGGCCGCAGGCTGACGCTTCCAGTCACAGGAAGGTCAAGGCCTGATACCCTCAGGACGGCGAGAAGGCCGTGGTCAACAGGCCGGTGGCGGTCAGGATCAGCAGGACCATCGTGATCTCCAGCCGGATCGAACGCCGCAGGCGCAGCGAAGCCGACCTCTCGCCGGCAGCGAGCGCCGGCACGAGACGCAGCTTGTTCAGAGCGGCGAGGCCGAGCAGGAGCGTCACCAGACCGATTTTGATGAGGAGCAAGCGTCCGTAAGGCGTGGCCGCCAGGTGTCCGATGTCCTCGAGCAGCAACCAGGCCAGAGCGACCCCGGCTGCCAAAAGCGTGCCGACGAAGACGACCGCCAGGCGTCCGAAGCGCGCCATGATTCGGGCGACGCGTGGCTGCTCCCCGACACGCGCCAAAGACAGCAGGGGCCAAAGGCTGCCGATCCAGAGGCCGACCCCCAGCAGATGCAGCACGAGCAACCCTTGAAGCAAGAGCGACTGCGGTTCGTCCTGGACATGGCCGACCAGGCCGAAGGAGGCGGCAACGCAAAGTCCGCCCAGGACGACCGCCAACCGCCTTAGACGGACCGACAGCAGTCCGGCGAGGAGGACAAGCAACCCTGCCACACGAATCCAGACGCTGTCCCCGGCGGGGGTCTTCGCGATCAGGCCCCAGAGCTCCCAATCGAATCCGCCGATCAGTCCAAGGCCGTTCAACATGGCGACGGTGCCGAACAGCATGAGCAGCGAAGCGAGCAGCCCGGCAAGCAGGAGCACAGCGGCATACAGATGCAGCGGCGGCAGGTCCCCGTCACGGAGCAAGTCGCGAAAGGCCTCGATAAAGGCGAGCGCGCCCACAGCGCCAAGGGACCCCGCATAGGCCAGGATCTTGGCCACGAGCTGCAGGACCTCGACGGCGGAGAAGGCAAGGCCGGTCACGCGCTCGGGTTCCGCTGCGAGTCAGTTCGCCGGGGCGATGGTGGCCGGGGCGATGGTGAAAGAGAACGCACCCTTCATGGGGTGACCGTCCGCCGCGAGGGCCCGCCACTCCACCCTGTAGAGACCGGCGTCCAGAGGCGGCAGGGCGATCTCCCGGTCCTGCGCCGCCGTCATGTCGCGCCGGCCCGGCAGTTCGACTTCCCGGCCGCTTTCATCGTAGAGGCGCACGGCGGTCAAACGGATGGCCTCCGAAAACGAAAAGCCGAGCGCCGGCGGCGCCTCGGCCAGCACGCTGCCGTCCGCCGGTGTCACCTTGGGCGCCTTGGAATGCGCCTGCACGCCTTCGGCCAAGCCCGCACCGATCAGGCCCAAAAGGCATACCCCTATCCATGCGCTGCGCAATGCCATCGGCCCGGACCTTCTCAGAATTGTCTTTGCCTACCATCGCGAATCTAGAGGTTGCCGCAACATGAAGGTCAAGCGATGACGGGCGAACGAAACTCCTAGACCAGCGCGCGCAGTACCGCCTCGCCGCAGGCCGCCGTGTCGGCGGTGCCGCCGAGGTCGCGGGTGCGGGTGGTGGGGTCTTCAAGGGCTGACTCCATGGCGGCCTCCAGCGCGGCGGCAGCCTCAACTTCGCCCAGGTGATCCAGCATCATGGCGGCGGTCCAGACCGCGGCGATGGGGTTGGCGATGCCCTGGCCGGCGATATCGGGGGCCGAGCCGTGCACCGGCTCGAACAGCGAGGGGAACGCGCCGCTGGGGTTCAGATTGGCGGCGGGGGCGATGCCGATGGAGCCGGCCACCGCGGGCCCGAGGTCGGAGAGAATGTCGCCGAAGAGATTGGAGGCCACTACCACGTCGAACCAGTCGGGGTGCTGCACGAAGTGCGCGGTCAGGATGTCGATGTGGTACTGCGCCGTCTCGATGTCGGGATAGCGCCCGGCCGCCGCGGCAAAGCGTTCGTCCCAATAGGGCATGGTGTGGACGATGCCGTTGGACTTGGTGGCAGAAGTCACGTGCTTGCGTCTGCGCTTGCGCGCCAGCTCGAAGG
Organism: Pelagibius sp.; assembly: GCF_028289705.1. Classification (GTDB taxonomy): domain Bacteria; phylum Pseudomonadota; class Alphaproteobacteria; order Kiloniellales; family Kiloniellaceae; genus Pelagibius. The sequence continues at coordinate 3,042 of NZ_JANQOI010000179.1, read as the reverse complement.
CATAGTCGAGGATGCGGTCGGTGCCGCGGCGGGTGAAGATGGAGAGTTGGGAGGCCATCTCCGCATCGGATCCGTGATAGAGCCGCCCGCCGACCTCCGAATACTCGCCCTCGACGTTCTCCCGCACGACGATGAAGTCGATGTCCTCCGGCCCGCGCCCGGCCAGCGGCGAGGCGATGCCTTTCAGCAGCCGCACCGGCCGCACGTTGGCGTAGAGGTCCAGTTCCCGGCGCAGCGGGATGAGGAGCCCCCAGAGGGAGACGTGGTCCGGCACCCCCGGCCAGCCACAGGCGCCGAGGTAGATGGCATCGAAGCCCTTCACCTGCTCGATACCGTCCTCGGGCATCATGCGGCCGGTCTCGGCATAGCGCCGGCAGGACCAGTCGAAGCGCTCCCACTCGATGGTGAAGCCGTGCCTGTCGGCGGCGACCTCGGCGGCGCGCTGGCCCACGGGGATCACTTCTTCGCCGATGCCGTCCCCGGGGATGACGGCGATGCGGTACTTGCGCTGGGTCATGAACTTTGCTCGCTGAAGAACTCGAGGAAGGCGTCACATACGGCATCGGGGCATTCCTCGGCAAGATAGTGGCCACCGGGCAGCGGGCCGCCGCGCAGGTCCTCGGCGCGCTGGCGCCAGAGATCCAGAACGTCGAAACACTGGCCGACGGCGCCCTCCGCGCCCCAGAGCGCGAGGACGGGGCAGGCCACCTTGCGCCCGCCGTCCTCCTCGTCGTGGCGGATGTCGATGCCGGCGGCGGCGCGATAGTCCTCGCAGGTGGCGTGGATGGTCGCGGGGTCGCGAAAGGCGGCGAGGTAGTCCGCCAGCGCCTCCTCGCTAAAGGGCGTGAGGCCCGCCGCCCCGCTCCCGCAGCGCCAGCGCCAGAAGGCCTCCGGGTCGGCGGCCATCATTTGTTCCGGCAGGGGCGCCTTCTGGATCATGAAGAACCAGTGCCAGTAGGCCTTGGCGAAGGCCTCGCCGGTGTGGCGGTACATCTCGCGCGTCGGCGCGATGTCCAGGAGGGCGATGCGTTGGGCGCGCTGCGGCCAGTCCAGCGCCAGGCGGTGGGCGACCCGGGCGCCGCGGTCGTGGGCACCGATCATGAAGTCTTCGTGGCCCAGGCGCTCCATCACAGCCACCATGTCGCGGGCCATGGCGCGCTTGGAGTAGGGCACGTGATCGGCATCGCTCGGCGGCTTGGAGGAGCGGCCGTAGCCGCGCAGGTCCGCCGCCACAACGGAAAACCGCTCCGCCAGCCGCGGCGCGATCTTGTGCCACATGGCATGGGTCTGGGGATTGCCGTGCAGCAGCAGGAGCGGCGGGCCCGCCCCGCCGGCCACCCCATGAATGGTCGCCCCCTCCCCCGGCAGATCGAACGCCCGGAACCCCTCGAACATCGCCTTCTCCCCCGCAACCGCCTGGACCCGAATGCGGGACAGCCTACGCCCCCCATGTGCCGGCACCAAGCGGGGCGGGCGGCGGTCCGGCCCCAAATGCAAAAACCCCGGCCAGGGCCGGGGACTTCAAAACCTGTGGAAACTGACGGAGAGAGTTGGAACCAGTCCGCCTACACCAAGGCTTCGAAGATAAGCCTGTGCGCGTCGAGCTCTGCATAGGTCCCGGCGGCTGATGCGGGGCTACTTGGCGGCCAGCTATAAGGCCTTCCGTACTAACAATGTACACGCCCCTATTCAGGCAACCCCTATTGTTATCTATCTATGGGAAGTTTCTATAGAGGGGATCGTCAAACCAGCTCGATGCGCAGTTCGCGGCCCAGCACGCGCGCGGCGTTGATCAGCGTGTCCAATTGGATGTTCTCGTTGGCGGGGTCCAGTATCCGGTCCAGTTGGCTGCGGCTGGTCTTCATCGCCTTGGCCATCTGGTTTTTGCTCATCTGCTGCGTCTCCATGGCCTGCTTCAACTGCCAGGCCAGGACGCGCTTCACGGCGATTGCCGTGCTTTCCTGATGAGTGCCTTCCTCTTTCAGGAAGTCCTCGAAGGATGAGCCGATCCGTCCCTTTTGCTTGCTCATGATGTTATCTCCTTCAATCGTTTCGCGGCCAGTTCCAGGTCGGACCTGGGTGTCTTCTGCGTCTTTTTCACAAAGCCGTGCAGGAGCACCATGTGCTCATCGGCGACGCCGAAAATCACCCGGGCGATCCGGCCGGAGCTGATATTGGACCGGATTTCCCAGAGGCCCTTTCCCAGCGACCGGCACAGCGGCATGCCGACCGGCCAGCCGAACTCAGCGGTGGCAATGTCCAGGCCAATCACCCGCCGGTCCTCTTCATCCAAACTGCGCAACCACTCCCTTACAGGCTCGTTTCCGCCGGGTGTGGCGTAAAACGCGGCCGGGAGCTTCTTTAGCTCTGGCACTGCACCTCACAAGATACAAGTGTATCACACAAAGTACATCTCTGTCAGCTCGCGTCCCTCCCCCGCTTCCGTGAGGTTGCATGGATTCCCAGGGCAATCACAAGAGACACGGACTCTGAAAGCCGGATCGGGATAGCCTGCCCCCAATGCGCCGGCACCAAGCGGGCCGGGCGGCAGTCCGGCGCCAAATGCAAAATCCCGGCCAGGGCCGGGGGAATTGAAAGCTGTTGGAACTGACGGGAGAGATTTGGAACCAGTCCGCCTACGCCGAGGCTTCGGCGGACACTCCTAGCTCTACCGACTTCGCGCGGCTTACTGGCGTAAGCCACCCGAAGCTCGAAGAGCGTAGGGTGGTGGAGCCGAGGGGAGTCGAACCCCTGACCTCTACAATGCCATTGTAGCGCTCTCCCAACTGAGCTACGGCCCCATGGGCCCAGCCTGCGGGCCTCGGTGGCCCTCCGGCTGGGGAACGGCGGGAAGGTAGGTATCCGGCCGGCGCAAGGCAAGGAAAATCTCGCGGCCAGAAGCGGCGGGAGACCCGCCGCTAATGCCCTCGGAAGCGGCTCCGGGGAAGGCCGCTCAGTTGTCCTGCTTGTCCTCTTCGATCACGACATCGCCCATGTCGTCGTCGTCACCGAGGTCGGAGGCGTCTTCGATGAGGTCGTCCT
>NZ_JANQOI010000177.1 GCF_028289705.1 Pelagibius sp. | reverse complement strand
GGCATCGTGCTGACCGGCGGCGGCGCGCTGCTGGGCAACATGGACTACGTGCTGCGGGCCTCCACCGGCCTGCCGGTTTCCATCGCCGACGACCCGCTGTCCTGCGTCGCCCTGGGCACCGGTCGTTGCCTCGAGGAAATGAAGGTTCTGAAGAACGTCCTCATTTCCATGTATTGAGTGCCCTGATTATTGGCGGTCAATGGTTTCTTCATTTGAATTTGTTGTGATCATTCGGTAGCTTAGCCCGAATCGGTCGCTCGTAGGCCCATGGGGGGATGGCCACGACAGGAGGACCTGTGAACAAACCGACCGGCTCAGAGATTCGCCTTGCCTCGCCGCTCAAGGCCTGGGCAAGTCGTTTTGCTCTGCTGCTCCTGGTCGGCGCCGCTTTCGGCCTCATGCTCATCGGCCGCACCAATTCCTTTCTCGTCGAAGAAACCCGCACCGCCGTCACCGACATGGTGACGCCGATCCTGGATGCCGTCTCGCAGCCGGTGGACACCCTGAGCGGCGTCATCGATCAGGCCGAGGCCCTGGCCAACCTGCAGAGCGAGAACGTCGCCCTCAAGGAACAGAACGCCCGCCTGCTGCACTGGCAGGCCGTCGCCCGCCGCCTGGAGGCCGAGAACGCGGCCCTGCGCAATCTCAGCCAGATGGTGCCGGACCCGCAGATGCGCTTCATCACCGCGCGGGTGGTGGGCGATCCCGGCGGCGCCTTCGTGCGCAGCGTGCTGATCAACGCCGGGGAGCGCAACGGCATCGCCAAGGGACAGGCGGCGACCACCGGGGCCGGGCTGGCCGGCCGGGTCGCCGAGGTCGGGCTGCGCTCCTCACGGGTGCTGCTGGTCACCGACATCAACAGCCGCATTCCCGTGGTGGTGGGGCAGGGGCGCGACCGGGCGGTCCTCGCCGGCGACAACACTGACGCCCCGCAGCTGCTCTATCTCGGTCCCACCGCCAAGCTGCGGATCGGCGACCAGGTGACCACCTCCGGCCACGGCGGCGTCTTTCCGCCGGGCCTGCCCATCGGCGTGGTCTCCGCCGTCGGCGATACCGGCGTCCGGGTCGAGCCCTTCGTCGATTGGGCCCATATGGAATTCCTGCGCATCGTCGACTTCGAGATGAGCGGGATCCTCGACTTCCAGTCCGTGGAAGCCGCGCGGGCGGCTTCGGCCGAGGCGGAAACCGCCGCGGCCGCTGCTGAGGGTCCCGGGCAATGAGGCAGGGGCAGTGAGGCAGGTCCAGTGAGACAGGGGGTGCTGCATCGCCTGGACGGCGTGGCCCGCACCATCTCGCCGTTTTTCGTCACCCTTCTGCTGGTGCTCTTCGCGCTGCTGCCGCTCCGGGTCACCGATTTCGCCCCGATCATGCCGGCGGTCGCCCTGGTGGGGGTCTTCTTCTGGTCGGTGCATCGTCCCGACCTGATGCCCATCTGGGCGGTCTTTCTCATCGGTTTCGTGCAGGATCTGCTGGCCGGCGGGGTCTGGGGGCCGGGCATCCTCGGCCTCCTGCTGGCCCACGCCCTGGTGGTCTGGCAGCACCGCTTCTTCCTCTCCGCCTCCTTCATCCTGATCTGGTGCGTCTTCATGCTGGTGGCGGCCGCCGCCATGGCGGTGACCTGGCTGTTCACCTGCCTGGCCATGCTGACCTACATCGACCCCGATCCGGTGTTCTTCCAGTTCCTCATGACCGTCGCTCTCTACCCCGTCCTGGCCTGGCTTTTCCTGCGCGGCCAGCGCCTCTTCCAGCGCTAGAGCGGGCAGCGGGGACGGGCCATGCTGCAGAAGAACGAGGACGTCGAACGCCAGCGCGCCTTTTCGCGCCGCGGTCTCCTGCTGGGCGGTGCCCAGGCGCTGCTGCTGACCGGCCTGGCGGCGCGCATGTACTACTTGCAGGTGGTCGAGGCCGACCGCTATAGGACCCTGGCCGAAGACAACCGCATCAACCTGCGCCTGCTGCCGCCGCCGCGCGGGCGCATCCTCGACCGTTTCGGCTATGCGCTGGCCAGCAACCGCCAGAACTTCCGCGTCGTCCTGGTGCGCGAACAGGCGGGCGACGTGGAGCGGGTGCTGAACGCTCTCTCCCAGCTCATGGCGCTCGACGAGCACGACTACAAGCGGGTGCTGCGCGAGGTCTCGCGCAAGCGCGGCTTCGTGCCGGTGACGGTGCGCGAGAACCTGACCTGGGACGAGGTCAGCCGGGTTGAGGTGAACGGCCCGGACCTGCCGGGTGTGTCCATCGAGATGGGCCAGATCCGCGACTATCCCTACGCCTCCAGCATGTCCCACGTGCTGGGCTATGTCGCCGCCGTGGCCGAGCGCGACCTCACCGGCGATCCTTTGCTGGAGCTGCCGGGCTTCCGCATCGGCAAGAACGGCATCGAGCAGAAGTACGACCTGGCCCTGCGCGGGTCCGCCGGCAACAGCCAGATCGAGGTCAACGCCTACGGCCGGGTCATCCGCGAGCTGAACCGCGAGGAGGGCAAGCCCGGCGACGAGCTGGTGCTCACCGTGGACGGCGGGCTGCAGACCTTCGTGCATCAGCGCCTGATGAGTGAGAAGAGCGCCTCGGCGGTGGTCATGGACATCGAGACCGGCGACGTGCTCGCGCTGGGCTCGGTGCCCAGCTACGACCCCAACGCCTTCAACATCGGCCTCACCGTCAAGCAGTGGAACGACCTTCTCAACGATCCGCTGAAGCCCCTGAACAACAAGGCCATCGCTGGGCTCTACGCGCCGGGCTCGACCTTCAAGATGATCGTCGCCCTGGCGGCGCTGAAAGCCGGCATCGGCCCGGACCACCGCGCCTTCTGCCCCGGTTTCATGACCCTGGGCCGTGCCCGCTTCCACTGCTGGAAGCGCCACGGCCACGGCTGGGTCGACATGATCCGCGGCATCCAGCATTCCTGCGACGTCTTCTTCTACGACGTCTCCCGCAAGGTGGGCGTCGACAACATCGCGGCCATGGCCCGCACCTTCGGCCTCGGCGAACCGGTGGGCATCGATCTTTTCGGCGAGAAGGGCGGGGTCATCCCAACCCGCGACTGGAAGCTGGCCAATATCGGCGAGCCCTGGCAGGGCGGCGAGACTCTTGTCGCCTCCATCGGCCAGGGCTTTGTCCTCACCACGCCGCTGCAGCTTGCGGTGATGACCGCGCGGCTGGCCACCGGCAAAGCCGTGGTGCCGCGCCTGACCCGCGGCGTGCGTGCCGAGAACGAGGACCCCGCGGCACCGCCGCCGGCACCGGACTTCGCCCCCCTGGACGTGCCGGAAGCGCATTTGGCTCTCATGCGCGAGGCCATGGACGCCGTCAGCAACCATCCCCGCGGCACCGCCTACCGCGCCCGCATCGAAGACGAGGGCTGGGAGCTGGCGGGCAAAACCGGCACCTCCCAGGTGCGCCGCATCACCATGGCCGAGCGCGCCGCGGGCGTCACCAAGAACGAACAGTTGCCCTGGCGGCGCCGCGACCACGCGCTCTTCGTCTCCTACGCGCCGGTGCACAAGCCGCGTTACTGCTGCGCGGTGGTGGTGGAACACGGCGGCGGCGGTTCCAAGGTGGCGGCGCCGATCGCCCGCGACATCCTGATCGAAACCCAGCGCCGCGACCCGGTGGCGCATCCCTCCCTGCCGATCCTGGCGGACGGGCTGTCGGTGAAGCGGGGATAGTCCCAGCCATGCCCGCGGATACCTTCCTCTCCACCCGCAACCCGGAAATGACCCTGCGCCAGAAGATCTGGCAGCTCAACTGGGGCCTGGTGATCCTGCTCTGCCTGATCGCCGCGGTGGGCTTCGCCATGCTCTACTCGGCGGCCAACGGTTCGGTCGAGCCCTGGGCCTCGCGCCAGATGGTGCGTTTCGGCCTCGGCGTCGTCATCATGTTCACCGTGGCGCTGATCGACGTGCGGTTCTGGTTCCGCTACGCCTACCTCATCTACCTGGCCAGCCTCGCCCTTCTGGTGGCGGTGGAGGTGATGGGCTCGGTGGGCATGGGCGCCCAGCGCTGGATCGACCTCGGCTTCATCCGCCTGCAGCCTTCGGAGGTCATGAAGGTTTGCCTGGTGCTAGCCCTGGCCCGCTACTTCCACGGCGTTTCCACCGAGGAAATCGGCCGCCCCACCTACCTGCTGCTGCCCCTGGCCCTGATCCTGGCGCCGGCGGCCCTGGTGCTGAAGCAGCCGGATCTGGGCACCGCCGGCATGCTGCTGCTGGCCGCCGCCGCGGTGCTGTTCTGTGCCGGGGTGCGCTGGTGGAAGTTCGCCATCGTTTTCGTCGGTGGCTGCGCGGCGGTTCCCGTCGCCTGGCAGTTCCTCCGCGACTACCAGAAGGCCCGGGTGATGACCTTCCTCAACCCGGAGAACGATCCCCTGGGGGCCGGCTATCACAGCCTGCAGGCGATGATCGCCTTCGGCTCCGGCGCGGTCACCGGCAAGGGTTTCCTCCAGGGCACCCAGAGTCACCTGAACTTCCTGCCGGAAAAGCAGACCGACTTCATCTTCACCATGCTGGCCGAGGAGTTCGGCCTGGTGGGCAGCCTCGGGCTCCTCGGCCTCTATTTCCTGCTGCTGGCCTACGGCTTCGCCATCGCCTTCCGCGCCCGCAACCAGTTCGCCCGGCTGTTGGCCATCGGCCTCACCACCAACCTTTTTCTCTATGTTTTCATCAACATGGCCATGGTGATGGGGGTCTTCCCGGTGGTCGGCGTGCCGCTGCCGCTGGTCTCCTACGGCGGCACCGCGCTGCTCACGGTGATGACCGCCATGGGCCTCATCATCTCCTGCTACATCCACCGCGACATCCGCATCTCCCGCCGGGGAACCTCGGAGGGGTAGGGGGCCGGAACCGCCCGCGAGAGATCTTCTTCAAACTCCTCTCGACAAAGGGGGGCGGACTTGCTATCACCCCGCATCCCGGCCGCCGGAGCCTTCTCCGGACAAGTCGGACTGCGCGCCCGAACGGGGCCGCCAGCCGCCGGGACCCCACCTTGGGGGCGTATAGCTCAGTTGGTAGAGCAGCTGACTCTTAATCAGCGGGTCCTAGGTTCGAGTCCTAGTACGCCCACCAAGCTTTCTCCCAGATTCCAGCAGTTGAGGTTGCTATTTCCAGACTCTGGGTAGCGTTTTTGGGTAGCGATCCGGCCATCGCTACATCGAAGTCCGCCTGTTTGAAGCTGAGAGCAGTTCAGTTGCGACACGGATGTGCCGTTGCCACAGCCGACGCCTGTTAGGTTCAGATCCCGGGCACGCAACCACCTCTACCGAACTGTCTCATGGCCATAGTCGAGATAGTGCCAGGGGATGTCAGCCATCGGGATTGATCTTGGCAATGGGGCGGTATGCAGCTTGGGAATGTACAGGGACTTGGAAGCCGGTATAGTCAGGCACCAGAGGCGATCCTGCTCGAACGTACGGCTTGCCGGTCGGGCAACCCAGGGAGGTTGCAATGCTCGATGTCGAAGAACTTCGGGAACGCACCCGGGATATGGATGCCCTTGCGCTTCTGCGGTTCTTGATCACTGAAGCTTTTCCGCGGAAGACAGTGGCGACCTGTTCGCTCAGGGGGCGCAGTGTCGTGCTGCTGAAGATGATCTCGCTGATCGACCCCGCCACGCCGATCGTGTTCTGCCATGCGCCAAACCTCTATCCCGACAGCCTGGAGTATCGGACGAAACTTGTCAGCCAACTCGGCCTGCGCGACATCCGCGGACCTGCCGAGGACGAAGGCAAACCTCTGCCCGACGACTGCAGTCACGGCGAAGGCCTGTGGGCGGTAAAAGCGGATGATCACACCCGCGTCTACGATTTTGTCGATCTGAACCGGTCGCTGGCGGATTTCGACTGCTGGATCAGCGGGGTGTACCATGGCCCCTACACCGAGACGCCGAAGCCGCGGGTGATTGAGGAAGGCAGACTCATTCGGATCAACCCATTGGCGTCGTGGACGCAAGACCAGGTGCGCAGTTTCATGAAGGAGCATGGGTTGTCCTATCACCCTCGCTCGATCCTGCCTCCACGAGAGCCAGCCAAGGAAGAATCGAGAGGCGTCCCACACCATCACTATTGAGCGCCGCCGCCTCGCACGCGGTGGGCCGAACCGATGGCGATCGGGCGTGGGGGCCACCCAAATCCAGATTCGACACGAACAGGTCCGCCGGCCCCATGAGAGGCTGCCGCCCGGCGATGACCCACTGTCAGGTGATTACGATCTCAATGCACACTGGGGCCCAACCTGGCCGGAAGAACGGCATCAGGGCTGTTCGTAATGTGGCGACGACTGGTATATGTGGAGCGGCATGATCATCGCGCAAATCTCTGACACCCATATCGATCTGGATGGCCCGAATAGTGCTGCCCGGCTCCGCAATCTCGAAGACTGCGTGGTGGACATCAACCGCCTCGATCCGCTGCCGGACGTCGTTATCCACACCGGCGATCTCAGCCAGAACGGGAAGCCGGCGGAATACGAGGCGGCGAGGCGCCTTCTCGACGCCTTGCGCTGCCCGCTTCATGTCGCGGCGGGGAACCGCGACGAGCGTGCCGCGCTACGCTCAGCCTTTCCCGCCGACGACTATCTCCTGCCCGATACGCTCTTCGTGCAGTACCGCAGCGATGCATTCCCGGTGCGGCTGATCGCTGTGGATACGCTCAGCGAAAGCAGCAACCAGGGGGACTTTTGTCAGATCCGGGCGGAAAACCTCCGCGCGGCCCTCGCCGAAGACACGACCAAGCCGACCGCGATCTTCATGCACCATCCGCCCTTCGAGGTGCGCGAGTCCAAGTATCCTTTTCAGTTCGAAGCCTGGGAATCGGTTGAAAGAATGAGCCGCGTGCTCGAGGGGCAGCGGCAGGTCGTCGCAGTGTTCTGCGGCCATACCCACCGCGACGCAGCGGGCGAGATCGCCGGGGTGCCGGTGAGCAGCATGCCAAGCGTCGCTGTCGATCTGCGGCTCGGCAGCTATTCGGACGAACTGCAGTCGGTTCCCCTCTACAAGCTCCATCGCTTGGATGCCCAGCAGCGCTTCGTCAGCGAGATCCGAGCCGCGCGGCAGCGCCAGGCGTTGCCGGCCGGGAACGCCGGCTGAGCGCTCTAAGGAGCCGCAGCGAAAATCGAGCATCACGGCGGAGAATCATACGATGCCAACGACGCTTGCGGAGCTTACCGACCGCCTGATCGCGTTTCGCGACGCCCGTGACTGGCGGCGCTTTCACTCGCTCAAGAATCTTGTGCTTTCGGCCAGCATCGAGTCCGCAGAGCTTCTCGAACTGACCCAGTGGCAGGACGACGATGAGGTCGAAGCCCGGATCGACGAGCCGGAATTCCGGGCTCGCCTCGCCGAAGAATGCGCCGACGTGCTGCTCTATCTGCTGCTGATCGCCGAGCGGGCGGGGTTCGAGCTCGACGCGGCAGCGATGGACAAGATCGAAATCAATGAGCGCAAATACCCGGTGGAGAAGGCGCGCGGCAACGCCCGCAAATACACCGAACTTTGACGGAACAGGCGCTCTCTTCGCTCCTGCGCCCCCGGTCTCTGGAGCTGCGGCCGCATTCCGCTTGCCTGACCGCGGGGAGCAGGGCGGTGGACGTCATTGACCGATCTTGATCAATCGACGATGTGGTACACGGGAGCCTTCTCCAATTCCCACTTGCCGGAATCCCGGTCATATTGGGAGACGGTGAAGCAATGCCAGTTTTCGTCATCCAGCTTCATGTGATCGCCGCGATAGTAGTATCCCGGCCACCGCGTTTCCTTGCGGAACAGCGTGTGTTGGGTCACGGACTCCGAGGCCAGGATCCGGTGGTGGAGCTCCCACGTCCGTTGTAGCTGGTGGAGGTCTTCGGCCCCCATTTTTTCCATGTCTTCCTTCAGCATGCCCAGCAATTCGAGGCCGCGATTGAGCTGCCACTCGTTCGTCATGTAGTTGGTGCCAATGCCGCCGACGTATTCATCCATGATCTTCTCGAGACGCTGAAGACCGTGTATCGGCAGGATGTAGTTGGGTGACACGGTGCCCGCGACGATCTCATTGCGACCGACCTCGTAGTTCTCCAAGGGTTGGAAGACGACCTTCTTGAGGTCTTCGTACTCCGCCTCACTGACCTCGGGTTGGTCTTTGCCCATGTCGTTTACGTACTTCACTGCCGCCTTGCCGGCGATCCGGCCTTCCGTGAAGGAACCCGAGGAGAACTTGTGCGCCGTACCGCCGATGGTGTCGCCGGCGCCGAAGAGTCCGTCGACGGTCATCATGCGGTTGTATCCCCACTGATACTCCGACGGGGCGTAGTCTTCCGGCCCGCTCGCCCAGGCGCCCGAGCAGGTGGCGTGGGAGCCCATGACGTAGGGCTCGGAGGTGGTCAGTTCGGGATTGATGTGCTTGGGATCGATGTTCTGTGAAGCCCAGACGACCGCCTGGCCGATGGTCATGCCGAGGAAGTTCTCCCAGCCCACGGTTTCCTTGTGGGGATCCTGGAAAGCCTCCTTGGTGACCATGCGGATGGGGCCGCGCCCCGCTGCGACCTCCTTGAGAATTGCATGGTTGCGCAGGCAGGTCGGCACCGGATGGCGGTCGATGTAGTCGCCGACCAGCGCCTTGGTATCCTCGTACCAGGTGGACTCGTATTCCTCGCCGTAGACGTTTTCCGTGTAGGTCTTGAGGTGCAGGAAGTAAGCGCCCACGGGGCCGTAGCCGTCCTTGAAGCGGGTGAGGACGATGCGGTTTTCCATCTGCGTCATCTTCGCGCCGACAAGGATCGGCAAGGCATAAGCCGACGCGCTCGACCAGGGCGCATACCATGTCCGCCCCATGCCTTCGCCCACCGCGCGAGGCTTGAAGATGTGCGAGGCGCCGCCGGCACAGACGATCACGGCTTTGCCGCGGAAGACGTAGAAATCACCGGTGCGGACATTGAACCCGACGGCCCCGGCGACCCGGTTGGGTTTCGTCTTGTCCATCAGCAGGTGGGTCACCATGATCCGGTTGTAGACTTCCGTGGCGGCCTTGCGGGCGGCCTCGGCGACGATCGGCTTGTAGCTTTCGCCGTGGATCATGATCTGCCATTTACCTTCGCGCTGATACCGCCCCGTTTTCGGATCGCGCATGATCGGCAGGCCCCACTCCTCGAACTTGTGCACCGTCGAGTCCACATGGCGGGCGATGTCGTAGCCGAGATCTTCCCGCACCAGGCCCATGAGATCGTTCCGGGCGTAGCGGACGTGGTCCTCGGGCTGATTCTCGTCCCACTGCATGCCCATGTAGCAGTTGATCGCATAGAGGCCCTGGGCGACGGCGCCGCTGCGCTCGATGTTCGCCTTTTCGACGCAGACGATTTTCAGGTCGCGTCCCCAGTACCTGGATTCATATGCCGCCCCGCAGCCGGCCATGCCGCCGCCGATGACGAGAACGTCGGAATCGACGAAGACCGTCTTCCTGCCCCCGAACAGTCCCATCAGACCAACCCCTGCTTCAGTTGATCCGGGCGCAAGGCCGGCAGCCCGCCCTCGATATTGAGGTACTCCGGCTCGTGGGCGAGTTCCTGTTTGTCGAAATCTTCAGCGCTGGGCGCGTCGTACTCGGCCGGCCCTTTGATCGATCCCCATTCCGTTGTCCGGATCGGCGACACGAAATTCTTCTCGCGCCCGTCGCGGAACTGCAGCCGCCAGGAAATGACCCCCTTCTCCGGTTCCCTGAGGACGCGGACACTGTGGCCCAAGGGCGCGAAGTCGGCGTAACCGCGGTCATCGATGGCGTTCTGCGGACAGGCCTTCACACAGGAATAGCACTCCCAGCACATATTCGGCTCGATGTTGAAGGCGCGGCGGTAGGTGGTGTCGATATGCATGATGTCGGACGGGCAGATATCGACGCAATGTCCACAGCCGTCACAGCGGGTCATGTAAACGAATGTCGGCATTGTTGTCAGTTCCCTCCTGTACCGAAGACCAGCGACGCCTTCGTCTTATTAGTAGTAGCTTTATTAGTAGTGGCTGGGCTGCCTGCGGGGATCACCCAGGTTTGCCGGTTTGTCGGCCGGGGCGGGCAGGTTGCTGCGCGAGCCGTCAGCGCTGGCAACCCTTTTCTGGAGCGCAGCCGCCGGCTTGAAGAACATGTGTGAGAACTTCGACCACGGAACCGATCCGAAGAGGATGGTTGTCGCAATCAGATACAAGCCGAGAAACAAGGTCGTCAAAGGACCGTTCACCGCCTGCAGAAAGGCCCAGATCAACCCAAAGGTCACGCTTCCCAGAAGCGAAAGAATGAACAGATCGGCACGCACAAGGCGGTAGGGCGGATGGCCCTCGGCGGCGACGTCGACCCGGATGACAAACCAGAACCAGTAGCCGCCGCCGCAGACCATCAGGGCGCCGAGAACCCAGAGTAGCGGCAGAATGGCGGGCGTGGGAGCAGCCGGCGTCGGATAGCCGAAAACCATGATCGCGGTGGTGATCACGTAGATCAGGAAACCGTACATGGTCAGGAGATGGGCGATCCTGCGGTGCGGATTGCAGAACTCGGCGGATGTCGCGACATCGACCACAGCGGTCTGGATCGCGAGCGACGCCATTTCCCCGCTACCGACCTGCTCCGTGCCTTTGCTTCTCGCTTTCCGCCAGTTGTCGAAGAAGTACCTGGCGCTTTTCTTATGCCAGACGTCGAAAAGCGTGCCACCGGCGACCAGGATGATCATGATGACGACGTATGCCTGCATAACGGCGGGCGAAATGGACGCCGAAAGCTCGGCGAAGGGATTGGTGGTGAGCATTGGGTTCCCCCCGGATATCAGCCAGTTCCCAACGTTCTGAGTTGGCCCCAGTACAGTCGCTTCATGTGCCAGTTCCCAACTCAGACCAGCCAATCAGCCAAAACAAACAGTACCATACCCGCAAACGCAACTCAGTCGAAACGTTGCCGTAGCAAAGATTCCGCCGGCACGCCCCGAATGCAGCCCTCTCTCACGTATCAGGGCGAGCGTCTGGTCTTGCCGCAACACCTTATGGGGGTGGGTCAGTGAAGGGAATCATAATAGGCCTGCAGCACTTCCAGGACTTCAGGCCGGCTGAACTCGGGCGGGACGGTCTCGTGCTGGGCAAACATCTCCCGCAAGCGGGTCCCGGAGATCGTCAGCCGGTCTCCCTCGCCGTGCGGACAGGTCTTGTCGGTGGCCATGCCGTCGCATTTGCTGCAGTAGAAGGTGACACCGACCTTCAGCGGCTGGATTCTCAGGCTGCCCGGTTCCAGTGTGTCGAAGATGTGGTGGGCGTCGAAGGGACCGTAGTAATCGCCGATGCCGGCATGGTCACGCCCCACAACCAGATGGGAACAGCCGAAGTTCTGCCGGAAGACGGCGTGAAGCAAAGCTTCACGCGGGCCCCCGTATCGCATCTCGATCGGATAGCCGGCCTGTATGATCGTTCCCGGGACGAAGTAGTGGTTGACCAGGGCATCGATGGCCTTGACGCGAACCTCGGCCGGAATGTCGCCCGGTTTCAAAGCGCCCAGCACCTGGTGGATAAGCACGCCGTCGCAGATCTCAATGGCGATCTTGGCCAGATGTTCATGGCTGCGGTGCATCGGGTTGCGCGTCTGGAATGCGGCAACCCTGGACCACCCCTTTTCCTGGAACAGCGCCCTGGTCTCCGCCGGTCGATGATAGAGGCCCTTGTAGGTCTCGGGGAAATGCCCCTCCGACAGCGCCATGACGCGTCCCGCGAGATTGATCGGACCCTGTTCCATCACTTTCTGCACGCCAGGGTGCGCCGTCTCTGTGGTCCGGTAGACGCGCGAGCACTCCAATTCCTTATCAATCGGGTATTTTTCGTTGACAGTAAGGACGCCGAGAATGTCGCCGTTCTCGCCGTCCAGCAGCGCAACCTCCTCGCCGATCTGGATGCTCCCGGCGAGGTCCGTCTCGCAGGAGAGCGTGATTGGGATGGGCCAGAACGGGCCATTCGATAGCGCCATGTCGACGCAGCATCCGCGCCAGTCCTCCTCGCCCATGAATCCCTCGAGCGGGGTGTAGGCGCCCATTGCCAACATGAACAGATCAGAGACTTCGCGGGTCGACAGCGGGACTTTCTTCAGATGTTCCGCCCGCTTCAGCTCCTCCGGCCGCTCCGTCTCCGGCAGCAACAGCGGCCTCAGAGTTTCTGCGCCGTGTGGCGGAACTAGATTGGACATGGCGCAGTCATCCTCGTTTCAGCGTTCTCACGCCAGCACGGTGGTGGCAATCACGCGACTACCCGGGCCCACTGTGAGGCTCACGTTCTCAATCGACGACAAGATAGAACCACCATCCACCAGAACCGATCAAGAGAGCCGGCAAGACGGCGCTTGTCCTTTTCCACATGTTTAACGCTCCGGAGTTGTTGTCGGTGAATAGTCCGACCGTCTAGATGGGGTCAGGTTGAGACATCGCCCGATCGGGACTTCCGTCTTGCGTCCGGCCTACCAGAAGCTGCTGACCGATGCTCAAGGCGGGGCCTTCGAGGTCGTGGTGGCTGAAAGCCTCGACCGTCTGTCCCACGATCGGGCTGATGTAGCGAGCCTTTGTAGGACCCTTTCTTTCCGGGGCACCCGGAAAAGCTGCCACATCGCCTGCCTGGTCGCGATCTGGGACCAGCCGATTGCGATAGGCTACAAGTGGAACCTGAGGTCCAGGCGAGAGATCTCCTAGCCGACCCCCCCCCCGTCTTGATTGACCAGGACGTCCGCTGTCTGGGATCCGGATCGCTCAGCTGGTGTAATCTTGCCCCTGGCTCTCGCTCATGAGCAACGCATCATGCCGCGGCTACCGAAGCGTCACAGGGACGTTTCCGCCGTTTGGGCAATCCAATGTCGGAACTGGCGGACCGCTATCTGCTCCACAAAGGCAGGATGGACCGCAAACACATAGCTGCGGTCTGTGGCGATCGGTGCGTCGAAGATGGCGTGCAGCCGTCCGCGGTCGAGAAGATCGCGCACGGCATGGACCGGCGCCAGCGCCACGCCATGGTCGTTGAGCGCCGCCTCGATCACCAGCGACAGGCAGTCATGACTGCTGCCATCCAGCCGGCCGTCGGAGTCGAGGCCAAGCGCGGCGAACCAGTCGCGCCAAAGGCCGTGGCGGCTGCTTTGCTGGATGAGCGGCATTCCTAGCAGCGCGGAGGGCATGGCTATCGGATTGGCAGCCAGGAACCGCGGTGTCGCGACCGGCAACAGCTCTTCCGCGAACAGCACCACGGCGGAAACGCATGCGGACAGATCTTCGACGCAATAGATTGCGCATTCAAAGCCGCCCGGCCGCGCCGCGTCCTCCGTGGGTCTCCAGGAAACCAGATTGACGGCGACGTCCGGGTGGCAGGCATGAAAGTCGCCGAGGCGCGGCATCAGCCAATAGTTGGCGATTTCCGGGGGGACGGCGAGGGTGATTGACGCTCCTTCGTTGTCGGCCCGTAGCGACTGGGCGGCCGCCTGGATTTCGCCGAGCACGCGACGGGCGTGGATCAGGTAGCGTTCGCCATGCTCGGTGAGCACCACCTTGCGCCGCGATCGTGCCAGCAGCGATACACCGAGAACGTGCTCGAGCTGGCGGACCCGCTTGCTGACGGCGCCCTGTGTCAAGGTCAGCTCCCGCGCCGCATAGGAGAAGCTCAGATGCCGCGCCGAAGCCTCAAAAGCGATCAGCCCGGAGATCGAGGGCACTGCCCGGCGGGGCCCGGCCAACGGCGGTACTTTGGCCGCGCCTGTTTCCTCGATCTCCTCGGCCGGCTCAGCTTGAGCAGGTGGTTGAGAATTCGCGTCCATTGTGGCGGTCCACGAGGTATTTGGCGACATAGTAGTCCATGTGACTGCCGCCGCCGTTCTTCATCACTGTGATCTCGTCTGCCGACTGCCGCCCTTCGGCGCGACCCTGGCAGAGCTCGAACAGATCGGCCTTGATGTCATCCAGCGCAATCACTCCGCGCTCGAAGGGCCCCAGAAACTCTCCTGACCGTTCGGTCGTCTGGCGGTGGTCCACGAAGACCGTGGCACGGCGCAGAACGTCGTCGTCGGCCTCGCGCATCTCCGGCGTGAACGAGCCGACCAGATCGACATGCGCGCCGGGCTTGAGCAGGGCGCCTTTGAGATGCGGGCTGCTCGCCATGGTCGCGCTCGAGATGATATCGGCGCTTGCGACAGCGACATCGAGATCTTCGGTTGCCTTGGCCGACACACCCTTTTCGCCCAAAAGCCGCGCCAGCTTCACCGCGTTCTCATGCGTCCGGTTCCATATCCTGACGGTCTTGATGTTCGGCCGGACCGTCAGATGCGCCTCGACGAGATAGGGCGCCAGGTTGCCTGCGCCGATCATCAGGAAGGTCTCGGCGTCTTCTCTGGACAGAATGGAGGACCCCAATGCCGAGTCCGATGAGGTTTTCCGGAAGATCATGGCCTCGCCGTCGATGACGGACTCGGTTACGCCGGTCTCACCGTTCATGAAGACATAGGTCGAGTTGACGTTTGACACGCCGTGGCGGACCTTGTTGTTGGGAAACGAGGTGGTGAGCTTGGCCAGGATCCCCTCGCCCGGCTGCCAGGCTGGCAGTATGATGAAATTGTCCGGATGGCCACTGGGGTTGGGCTCGGAGTACATTGTGCGGTCGGTATGTTTCGGCATGCCGCCGAGGTGCGCCTTGCGCAGCGCCGCGACGAGTCCCTCGAACTCGAGGAGTTCATGCACCCGTTCCGCACCGATCACTTCCATCGCTTGTCTCCCATCTGTTCGCTCTTAGACCCGTATCTGCGTGCTTTCAGCCATACCGTTCAATGATCGCTGGCGGCGGGTACGATCGCCACGTCCGAAGAAGCGCAGCGTAATTCGACCACCTCGGCAATCTGCTCGAAGACTTGCTGGCGGGCTTCGGCGATGAGCGCCGTGCCGTCTTCGGCACAAAGGTCAAGGCGCACCCGGCCACCGAGAAAGGTCCGGTCCTTAAGCCGGGCGGTGAGGACCAGATCCTCTTCGCCGCTGCGTCCCGAAACGCGCATATCCTCCGGTCTGATCACGATCATGACCGACGCGCCGGCTGCCGGCATGGCGGGGGCGGTTACGCGGGCAGCGGGCACCGGCCACCTGAGGCCGGCAACTTCCAGCAGCAGCGTCTCGCTGCCGGCCTCTACCACGCGGGCGCCAACCATATTGGCGTCGCCGATAAAGCCTGCGACGAACGCCGTTGCCGGATTGCGATAGATCTCCTTCGGCTTGCCGATCTGTTCGATGCGGCCCTCGCGCATGACCGCGATGCGGTCGGACATCGACATCGCCTCCTCTTGATCGTGGGTGACGAAGACGAAGGTCTTTCCGGTCTGCCGCTGGATGTGCTTGAGTTCCCGCTGCATCTGGCGGCGCAGCTTCAGATCGAGCGCGCCCAGAGGTTCGTCGAGCAGCAACGATACGGGATCGGGTGCCAAGGCACGTGCCAATGCGACGCGCTGTTGCTGGCCGCCCGACAACTGGGCCGGATAGCGGTCGCCGACATCGGGCAGGTGGATGAGCGCCAGCATCTGCCGGCAGCGCTCGTCGATGGCGACTTGCGCCTGGCCCTGCATCTCGCAGCCGAAGGCGATGTTCTGCCGAACGGTCATATGCGGGAAGAGGGCATAGTCCTGAAAGACCATGCTGACCGGTCGACGGTAGGCGAGTTCATGTGTGATGTCGCGGCCGTCGACGACGATGCTGCCGCTGGTGGGCGTCGCGAATCCCGCGATCGAGCGCAGCAAGGTAGACTTGCCGCAACCCGAGGGGCCAAGAAGGGTCACGAAGACACCGGCCTCGACGCTGAGCGAGACGTCGTCGACCGCGGCATGGTTGCCGTAGCGTTTGACGAGGTTTCGGAGCTCGATGGCCGGATGGCGCTGGCTCACGCTCAGCTCCTTCATTTGGATGGGCTTGGTCATCGGCCCAGCTTTCGGCGTCTGATATGGCGCTCCGCATAGAGCCCGAGTGCCGTGCTCGCAATCAGCACGATGGTCGAGATCGCCGCAAGGCCTGGATCGAAACCGAACCGCAGCTTTGCATAGAGCAAGACCGGAAAGGTCGGTTTGTTGCCGCCGAGGAAGAATGACCGCACGAAGTCCTCAAAAGACAACAGCAGGCAGAACATGATCGCGCCGAACAGCGCCGGTGCCAGAAAGGGCAGGACGATGCGAAACAGGACGATGAGATCGTCGGCACCCAGGTTTCGCGCCGCATCGGCCATGTTCTCGCTCATCGCGTTGAGCCGGGTCAGGAGCATGATGACCACAAAAGGGACCGAGCTGATCGCATGTCCGAAAGAGATGGCGGCAATGCCCGTTTCCAGGCCCAGGTTTCCCAGGAACATGCGGATGGCAATGGCCGAAACGACAACGGGCAGGAACGCCGGCAACACGATTGCGGCGATCATCAGTCCGCGCAACAGCCCCCGCGTGCGAGCCACGACAAAGCTCATCGGCAGGCCGATCGCAACGGCGATGACCGTCGAGTAGAGGGCGGCCTGAAGCGAAATCCAGAGCGCGGAGAGGATTTCCTCGTCTGCCAGAACGCTGCGATACCAGGCTGTCGTCCAATCATGGATCGGAAAGGCGATGAACTTGGAATCGCGAAAGCCCATCGCCGCCATGACGAAGAGCGGCAGGAAGAGGTAGACCACAAACAGCCAGAACCAGATCGGGAGGGCAGTGCCGGAGAGCCGCTTCATGTCGGCCTCGCAGGCTTTCGGCTGCGGAACAGGACCGCAAACAGGCCCACATAGGCCAGCGCGACACCAATCAGGATCATCGAGAAAGCGCTGCCGAGCGGCCAGGAGTCGCCCGCGCGGGAAAACACATAACCGATTGTGGCCGCAAACAGCGTGTCGTCCGGTCCGCCAAGGAGCTGCGGCATCGCATAGAGGCCGATGACGAGGAGAAAGACGAGCGTGCAGCCGCCTACGATCCCGTCGCGCGAGAGCGGCAGGACGATCCGCCACAGCCGTTTGAGAGGGGATGCGCCAAGGCCGGCCGCCGCTTCGAGCAGGGAACCGTCGATCTTCTCCAAGGCCGCGTAGAGCGGCAGCAGCATATAGAGCGAGGTCAGGTAGAGAACGCCGATGGTCAGAGAGACGTTGTTGTAGAGCAAATCGAGTGGCGCGCCGGGAATGCCGAGAAGGCCGAGCGCAGAATTCACCGCCCCCCGATTGGCCAACATTAGGATCCAGGCAAAGCTGCGGACGATCTCGCTGATCCAGAACGGCGCGATCACCAGCAGCAGCAGCCGAATGCGCCTGTCCCGGGGCGCAACCTTGGAGAGGTAGTAGGCGATCGGAAACATGACGACGAGCGTAAGCAGCGTCGCCAGGGTGGCAAAAGCGAAGGAGCGGATGAACGCGGCAAGATAATGCGGCGTCTCGAAGAAGGCGGCATAGTGGTTCAGCGTCCACAGGGTCGGCTCGCCCGGCGGAAGCGGATAGCGGTCCTGGAAGCTGATCGCCACCATCTGCGCCAGAGGTGCCAGATTGGCGACTGCAATCCAGCCAATCGGGATGGCGGCGATCAGGGCAAATCGCAGTGCGGGCAGCCGGGCAAGCGTGTCTACCGCACTGCGATAAGGACCGAACTGCCGTGCGCTGACGAGCAGCCGTGTCATTGGCGGCCGATGAGCGCCCGCGCCGCATCCGCGGACAGGGTGCCGCGGATGCGCGGGGTGGGCGTAAAGATGGTCATGCCGCGCGGATTTCCTCGGCCGCTTTGTCGACCAAGTCGAAGATGAAGGCAGCCGTCTCGACGTCCACCCAGGTCAAATGGCTTCGCTCCTCGTCGCTCAGCGACAGGACCTTGCGTTCGGCATCCGTCAACAGCTCTTCGACACCCTTCATGGCCGAGTTGAAACCTGTCGAACGCACCATGGCTGCGCCGTTCTCGGGTGAGGACAAGAGCGCATTCAGAAATGCGTAGGCGTTCTCCATGTTCTTGGCGTTGCGGGCGATGTTGAAGCCATAGGCGTAGGCCAGTCCGCCTTCGCGCGGAATCGTGAAGCCGACCGGAAAGCCTTCGAGAATGAGCTGCGCGGCTGGGCCGGAGCTGCCGGCGGCGAGGGCGACATCGCCAGTCAGCATCATCTGCTGGACTTCCGTGGCGGCATCGTAATAGCGGCGCACCTTGTTCTTGTGCTCGATCAGGAAGTCGCGCGTTGCATCGACGGCGCGCTGGGCGATATCGGTATTGCCGGCATAAGAGCTGCCGGTTCCGTCATAGCCAAGGTAATTCATCACCAGCGGAAAGAAGTCCTGGATCTGGTAGCTGGTCGTTCCGGTATTCGCCTCATCGAACATTGCTGACAGGCTCGTCGGGCGGTCCAGCACCTCGGTGTTGTAGATCAGCCCGGTGCTGACCACGACCACCGGCACACCCCAGACGCGGTCTCTGCGCGACACCCATTCGGCTTTGGCGAACTCGGTCTGCACCAGCGACCAGTTATCGAGCTGACCCATGTCGATGGGTTCCAGAAAGTCGGCATCGATGAATTGGTAAAAGCGGTGCCCGGCAACGCATACGATATCGGCGCTGAAGTCACCCTTTTCCGCAGCCATCAGGTTGAACTGCTCCGCCTGGTCGCTGACGAGCCTGACATTGACGTCGATACCGGTCTGATCGGAGAAGGCTTCGCGGAACGCATCCGTGATGAAGCCGTCATAGGACCAGACGTTGAGGCTCCGGCTTTCGGCGCGGGCTCTGCCGATGATGGCCGGTGCAGCCAGGGCGGTCGCGCCCAGAACGCTGGCACCTTGTATCATCCTTCGACGGGTAAGTTGGTCTTTCATCGCTGCCTCCTTGTCGATGGAACGGCCTCCCCGGCCTCCCTTAGTGGCTTGTTCGGGATGGATTCCTTGCCGGGCCGTCGCGCGAAGGGGCATGGCCCTACACAACATGCCTCTTTGCTAACCTCGGCAAGATGCATTTTCCCGATGCTTGAGCCGAAACCATTAATGCCAGGATAGGCCGCCCGCCGCGCCATCAGGCGCCATCGCTCCGCTGGTCACTGCCGAATTCATGGCATGGTTTCGGTTGGTTATCGGAAATGATCCCACCAGCCTGAGCAGGAGAAAAGGTGCAAAAGTCTCATCCTGAGTATAAAATTGAGTCATGCAACTTAGACGGCGTCTGCCATCCGCCTCGGCCCTCTTCACCTTCGAAGCCGCCGCCCGGCTGGGCAGTTTTTCGCGGGCCGCGCGCGAACTGAACATCACCCAGCCTGCCGTGAGTCACGCCATATCCCGGCTTGAGCGCCACATCGGGCAGGCGCTGTTCATGCGCGCCGGACCCAAGCTCGAACTGACGCCCAGCGGAGAGCGGCTGAGCCGCGTGGCGACACGCGCCTTCATGGCAATCGAGGACGCGCTGGAAGAAATTCAGGCCCACGACGATACCCGCGATGTCGTCATGCTTTCGATTTCCTCAGGCATGGCAACCCATTGGCTCATGCCGCGTTATGGCGCGTTCCGCGAGCGCTTCCCGAAAACCGATCTGCAGTTCCAGCTTATGCCCGGGGCCGTCGGCGGACCGCTGCACAACTGCGATCTTGGACTGCGCGTGGCGGAGGGCGAGGCAAGTAAGCGGTTGGAGGGCCGCTTCACCTGCGAACGTGTCGTGGCGGTCGCTACGCCGGGCTATCTGGAGCGTCACGGGCCACTGGAGCGGCCGCGCCGGCCGCATACACTGATCAACCTGACCGAGCATTGGTTCGGATGGAGCGAGTTTGCCGCCGCGACCGGGATCTCTCTGCCGCAACAGAACGACAAGATCGCCTTCTCGGACTATTCCGTGGTCATTCAGACCGCGCTGAGCGGACAAGGGGTGGCGCTGGCCTGGACGTCGGTCGCCTCGCGCCTGATCCTCGACGGTATGCTGAAGAAGGCAAGCGACGCGGTCATGGTGACTGACCGGAACTATCACTTCGTCACCTCGAACCAGCGCCCGATCGTCCAGGCCGTGCGCGCATGGCTCATTGAACAGATGCGCTGCGAGGAACGGGACCTGGACCTTATGCTCTGACCTCGGCTCTGTGCCATATATTCCAAAGAGGTCCGTTGGGCGGAAACAAATTCAATTGCCAAATACCGGGAACCGTTGAAGATTCGCGGCCAGCGCGGCAGCCATGCGGCAACCCTGCGAACGAAGGAGTACGTCCCTTGCTGATAACCGCTGCCAACATCTTCGTCGCGAAGACAGGGTATCGGCGCGCGGTCATCGTGGAGATCGAGACCGACGCCGGCATTTCCGGCATCGGCGAGGTGGGGATCGCTTATGGCGCGGGCACGCAGGCGGCAGCCGCCATGGCCGAGGAAATGCTGACGCGTTTCGTGATCGGCAAGAACGCGGCGCAAATCGAACTGATCTGGAATACGATCTACGATGTCGGCTTTTGGACCAAGGGCGGCGGCGCCATCGCCATGGCCGGGCTGAGCGGCATCGAGCATGCCTTGTGGGACATCAAGGGCAAGGCTCTCGGCGTTCCGGTCTATGAGCTGTTCGGCGGGGTCGTCACCGACCAATTGCCCGTCTATGCCAATGGCTGGTGGCACGACTGCCGGACCGATGACGACTACGCCGAAGCCGCTGCGGCGATGGTCGCCCGCGGCTATCGCGGGCTCAAGTACTATCCGCTCGGGGAGCACGACCCCGACACCGTGATCCGCCATCCCTCACGGCGCCGGGCGGCCGATGACATCGACACCAGGGTTTATGACCGGATCGCCAGGATCCGCGAGCGTGTCGGCGAGCGCGTCGACATCATGCTCGACTTCGGCGGAGGGCTCACATCGGACCAGCTTGGCCGGATTCTCAAGCGGATCGAACCGCTCAACGTCGCCTTCATCGAGGAGCCCGTCGACCCAGGATTGCCGAGGGCGCTCGAACTGATCAGTCGCAAGACCTCGATCCCACTGGCCGCGGGTGAGCGGCACTACACGCGCTACGGCATCCACCCCATCCTGGAGAGCGGTGCGGTGACCATTGTCCAGCCGGACATCTGCAACACCGGCGGCCTGATGGAAGGGCGCAAGATCGCCGCCCTGGCGGAGATCTACAACGCACGGGTCGCGCCGCACAACTACGGCAGTGCGCTGGCGACCGTGATCGCCGCACAGCTCAGCGCCTGCATTCCGAACTTCATGGTTCTTGAGTGCTTTCCCGACTTCGACAAGGAGCCGGGCTTCGAACCGGTGATCGACGACCCCCTGGAACTGCGCGTCCGGGACGGTCTGATGCCGCTGCCCACGGACCCCGGTCTGGGCGCGACGCTGACAAAGTCAATGCGGGCCTCCAGCCTGTGGGCGCGGGTCGAACCGGAGGCGCGCAGCGAGAGCATCGGTTTCGGCTGAACCGCTAAGCTTTGCCTGCCTGCCGGACTCCGCGTTCCATCGCGTTTCACTGTGTATTGAAGCCGACTGACTCTTAATCAGCGGGTCCTAGGTTCGAGTCCTAGTGCGCCCACCATGTTTTCTCCCTGTTTTCGGCAATCGCAGAGAAGAAATCGGCGGGCCGGGCCTGTCGTCTCCGATTTGATCTTCGGGGTGGCGACGACAACACCGTTGTTCTCCTGTTCGAATGGCGCAACGATGCCCTCGATGACAATGAAAGCGGGCGTCGATGCGCGATATCAACTTAAAAGCCACGGAGTACTTCGAAGCGGTGGCACGGCTTGGCACGGTGACCAAGGCGGCCGAGGAACTGCAGGTGTCGGCATCCGCCGTGAGCCAGCAGCTCAAGGTCCTGGAGACGCAACTAGGTGCGCGGCTCTTCCGCCGCGAAAAACGGCGGCTGATCCTCACCCTGGATGGCGATCGCCTGTTCCAGACCACGTCCCAGTCGTTCGGCGCGCTGCGCAATGCCTGCAGTGCCATCGGACGGCAGCGCGATCTCAGAAGCGTGACCATCCGGGTCAGTCCGAGTTTCGGCGTGCGCTGGCTGGGTCCCAGGATCGCAGGCTTTGCCGCGGCCCATCCGGAATGGAACATCCGCATCGATGCGGCGCCGGACTTCACCGCCTTCGAGACCGAGGTGATCGACTTCGACCTGCGCTACGGGGCCGGCGGCTGGTCCGGCCTGGCGGTCGAGCAGTTCATGAACGACTCCGTTCTGCCGATGTGCAGCCCCGAATACCTCGAAAAGCTGCGCGCTGTATCGGACGACCCCGCCGAGCAACTGGCGGCGGCGCGCCTGATCGACAGCGTGAAGATGCTGTACCGCTGGGACATCTGGCTGGCGTCGAACAACATCAAGCTGCCGGACCTCGTCTATCCCTTCCGCTTCGACCGTTCATCGATGGCCATCGAGATGGCGAAGCAAGGCGGGGGCCTGGCGCTCGACAGCGTGTCGCTCTGCCTTCCGGAGTTGGAGCGCGGCGAACTGGTGCCCTTCTGCACCGATTTCGCGGTCGTCAATTTTCCCGCCTATTGGTTCGTCTGTCCGCCGCGCCACTTCAACCGCAGAATCGTCAGCCGCTTCTTCGACTGGCTGAAAGCGGCCTGCACGGATCATGAAGACCGGGTCAGAACGCTGCTGCAGGAAAAGGGATGCCATTTCCGACAGGTGGCCGCGGGCGATTTGCTCGGCGAGGCGCCGGAGCACAGCGACTGAAGCGTTCTCGACTGACGGCGAATTGGTTCCGGCCCGGTGGTGAAGGCTACACAGGCCCTGCGTTCAGTGGATCAGCGCGCCGCCGTTCACGTCGACCTCGGTGCCGGTGCAATAGGCCGACAGGTCGGATGCGAGGAAGAGGGCACAGCCCGCGACGTCCGACGCCTCGCCGGCGCGGCCCATGGGGATGCCCGCCAGCACCTGTGCCCGCATGTCGTCGGTGAGCTTGCCGGCGGTGATGTCGGTGGCGATGAAGCCCGGGCAGATCGCGTTGGAGCGCACGTTGTCCGGCGCCAGTTCCCGCGCCATCGCCTTGGTCAGACCCAGCACCCCCGCCTTGGCCGCCGAGTAATGCGGGCCGCCGAAAATGCCGCCGCCGCGCTGCGCCGAGACCGAGGAGAGATTGACGATGGAACCGGATTTCTGCGCGCGCATGGTCGGTATCACCGCCTGGCTCATGTAGAGGGTGCCGCGCAGGCTGACGTCGGTGACGGCGTCGTAGTTCTGGGGCGCGATCTCCATAACCTTCAACGGCTGGGTGATCCCCGCGTTGTTCACGAGGATATCGATGCGGCCCCACTTGTCCCTGAGTGCGGCTGCGGCGTGCTCACAGCTCTGCTTGTCAGTCACGTCGCAGGCAAGGCCGATATGGCCCCCGTTCAGTTCCGCCGCCACGGCCTTGGCCTGATCCTCGTCGAGATCCAGGATCGCGACCGTCGCGCCGTGTTCGGCGAAAAGCTCCGCGGTTGCCCTGCCCAGCCCGCGCGGGCTGGCCGCACCGGTGATGATCGCAAACTTGTTCTCAAGTAGCCCCATGGGCGTTTCCCCTTTTTCGCGGCCGGTTCACAGCCAGCTCTTGATTTGCGCGGCGACCCTGTCGACGGAGAGTCCGTACATCTCGTGAAGCGTCGGCAGGGCGCCGGCTTCGAGGAATTCGTCGGGCAGAGCGATCATCCGGAACCGCGACGCCACGCCGGCGGTCAGAAGCTCCCTTGCAACCGCTTCGCCCAGCCCGCCGTTCACCGTGTGGTTTTCGGCGGTGACCACCAGCCGTCCACCCGCCTGGGACTCGGCAAGGATGGTCTCGACGTCGAGCGGTTTGATGGTCGGCACATGCAGCACCGCGACGTCGATCCTGTCGCCGGCCAGCTTCTCCGCGGCGTCGAGCGCGCGCATGGTCATGATGCCCGAGGAGATCACGAGAACGTCGCCGCCCTCGCGGATCACCTGCGCGCGCCCCAATTCGAAACGGTAGTCAGGCCTGTGCCGCGTCAGGACGCTGGGCACCTTGCCGCGCAGAAGCCGGGCATAGACCGGCCCCTCATGGGCCACCATCGCCGGCACCATCCCGGCCACGTCCACGGCGTCGCAGGGATCGATGAGCGTCATGTTCGGCAGGCCCCGGAAGATCGCCAGGTCCTCGGTCGCCTGGTGGCTCGGCCCGTAGCCGGTGGTCAGGCCGGGCAGGGCGCAGACGATCTTGACCGGCAGGTTCTCCTCGGCGATCGCCATGGCGATGAAGTCATAGGCCCGGCGCGCGGCGAAAACGGCATAGGTCGTCGCGAAGGGCAGGAACCGCTCGCGCGCCATGCCGGCGGCAACCGACATCAGAAGCTGCTCGGCCATGCCCATCTGGTAGAACCGCTCCGGCATGGCATCCGCAAAGACGTGCAGGTCGGTGTATTTCGACAGGTCCGCCGACAGCCCGACGATGCGGTCGTCGGTCTTCGCGGCCTCGACCAGCGCATGCCCGAAGGGCGCGGCGACGGTGTCGTAGCCCTCGGCGGCCAGCGAGGCGATCATGGCCGAGGTGGCGACCTTCCGCTCCGGGGCCTTGCGCGCCTCGTATTTGCGGGCCATGGACGCAAGAGTCATTGCGGCTTCCCTTCCTCCAGAACGGCCAATGCCTTGGACCACTCGTCCGGCTCGACCCGCACGAAATGCGTGATCTCGCGCCGTTCCAAAAAGTCGACACCCTTGCACATGGTCGTGTTGCAGATGATCACGCGCGGTTTTGGCTCGGCCAGGGCGCGCGCGGCGTCCAGCGCGGCCACCACCGCATCCATGTCGTTGCCGTCGACCTCCTGCGCGTGCCAGCCGAAGGCTTCCCACTTCGGCGGTTCCGCGGCGACGGCCAACGCATCGCGCGTCGGGCCGTCGGCCTGCTGGTTGTTGAAGTCCACGATGCAGATCAGGTTGTCGAGCTTCCACTGGACCGCCGACATGACGGCCTCCCAGGTGGAGCCCTCGCCGAGTTCGCCGTCCGACATCAGGTTGTAGACGAGGGCGGGGTTCCCTTTTCGCCGCAGTCCCATAGCCATGCCGACGGCAATGCCGAGCCCGTGGCCCAGCGATCCGCCGGTGATCTCCATCCCCGGCGTGTAGGAGGCCATGCCGGACATCGGCATCCGGCTGTCGTCCATCCCGTAGGTCTCGATCTCCTCCTCCGGCAGGACACCGGCCTCCATCAGCGCCGCGTAGAGCGCGATGGCATAGTGCCCGATCGACAGCAGGAAGCGGTCGCGGCCCTCCCACTCCGGATCGTCGGGGCGGTATTCGAGGGCGTGGAAGTAGGTGGCCGCCAGAACATCCGCGATGCCCAGCGCCTGGCCGATATATCCCTGGCCCTGAATCTCGCCCATGCGCAGGGCTTTGCGCCGTATGTTCAGCGCACGCTCTTCCAGCGAAACGTTCGACCTGCGACCGGAGCGGTCGGGCGGCGTCATAATCTCCTCCCCTTCGGGATTGGCGACTGAGAGTGCTAGCACGTCAAAGCAGGGATGAAATTTGCGAAACATTCAACAGTTGTTAAGCAAAACTTAATACCGCCAGCCGGCAAAGCGGGCTAATCAGCGCGTAGTGCGTCATATTGTGCGCGAGGCGGCCCCGGAGGAGGACATGACGGCCAGCATCCAGGACATGGCGAGCGCGATCCGCTTCCTCGCACTCGATTCGATCCTTAATGCTGGCGAGGGCCATCAGGGCGTACCTCTGGGCATGGCGGAGATCGCGGCAACGCTCTACGCGCGCCATCTCAAAGTGGATCCCACCGCCCCGCTCTGGCCGGACCGCGACCGGGTCGTGCTGTCCAACGGCCATGGCTCGATGCTGCTCTATGCGCTGTTGCACCTTTCGGGCTATGAGCATGTCTCGCTCGACTCGCTGAAGAGCTTCCGGCGTCTGGGGTCGGTCTGCGCGGGCCATCCTGAAATCGAACAGGACGCGGGCATTGAGATCACCAGCGGCCTTCTGGGCCAGGGCATTGCCTGCGCCGTCGGCATGGCGGCCGCCGAGGCGCGCCTGGCGGCCCGTTTCGGTCCCGATCTCGTCGATCACCGCACCTGGGCCTTCGTCGGCGACGGCTGCTTTCAGGAAGGCATCGGGCAGGAGGCGATCTCCCTCGCCGGCCACCTGCAACTCGGCAAGCTCACCTTCCTCTGGGACGACAACCACATCACCGACGACGGCGACACGGCGCTCGCCATCAGCGAGGACGTGCCGGCGCGCTTTCGGGCCGCCGGCTGGCACGTCGAAGCCGTCGACGGGCACGATATCGAGGCCGTGTCCAGCGCCCTCGACGCGGCCAAAGCCGATCCGCGCCCCTCGATGATCGCCTGCCGGACCGTCATTGCCCGGGGCATTCCGCGCCTGCAGGGCCTGCGCGGCGGCCACAGCGCGCCGCTGACGCCCGAGGATTCCGCGGAGGCGCGGCAGGCGCTGGGCTGGCCCCACGCCGCCTTCGACATCCCGGACGCGGTTCGCCGGCACTGGCAGAACGCCATGGCCGGGGGCACCGCCGCCCGGGCCGCCTGGGAGACACAGCTGGAGAGCTATCCGCAGGCGGAGGCGTTCCGGGCCTGGAGCGAGGGCCGCCTGCCCGCGGATTGGGGTGCGCTTGCCACGCGCCTTGCCGCCAACGCCGCCAAGGCGGCGGAGGACAAAGCGACGATCCTCGCCTCCGGCGACGTCTGCGATGCGCTCGCCGAGGTGCTGCCGGAGACGCTGGTGCTCTGCGCCGACCTCGAAGCGCCCACCAACCACAAGCGCAGCCGCACGGCCTTCACAGCGTCCGACCGCTCCGGAAGCTACATCCACTGCGGTGTGCGCGAACACCTGATGGGCGCCATGGCAGACGGCATCGCCGCCCACGGCGGTCTGCGTCCGGTGAACGTCACCTACTTCGCCTTTTCGGACTACGAGCGCCCGGCCATGCGCATGGCCGCCCTGATGGGCCTGCCGGCGCTCTTCGTCTTCAGTCACGACTCCATCGGTGTCGGCAGCAACGGGCCGACGCACCAGCCGGTGGAGATCCTGGCGAGCTTCCGGGCCATGCCGAACATGCGTGTCTTCAGGCCCGCCGACGCGGTGGAAACGGCGGAGGCCTGGCAGATCGCCATGGAAACGCGGGACGGTCCCAGCCTTCTCGCACTCTCGCGCCAGCCGGCCCGGGCGGTGCGCCGGACGGCGACGGAGAACCGGACGCGCAAGGGCGCTTACCTTCTCAGCGGCGGCGACGGTCCGCGCGATCTGACGCTGCTGGCGACCGGAACGGAAGTGGGTCTCGCCATGGAGGCGCGCGGGTTGCTTGCCGAGGCAGGCATCTGCGCGGCCGTCGTCTCCATGCCGTGCTGGGAGTTGTTCGAGGCGCAGGACGAGCGCTACCGCGCCGAGGTCCTCGGGAGCGCGCCCCGGATCGCGATCGAGGCCGCGCTCTCCTTCGGCTGGGAGCGCTGGTTGCGCCCCGAGGACCGCTTCATCGGCATGACCGGATTCGGTGCGTCGGACCGCAGCGAAGCGCTCTACGAGCATTTCGGCATTACCGCAGAGCGCATCGCCGAGACCGGCAGGGCGCTGGTTCCGCTGCGCGCCGCCTCGGCCCGCTGACAGGCCGATCTTTTAGCCCATCTTACAAACGTTTTAAATTTTCTGACTGGAATGAGCCCGGGGCATGGGAGAACGTGGCCGGGAATGGGAGGAGGATCTTGTCTGGGGAAGCCCGCGCCGTCGCGGTCCCGAGGCTTGATCAAATGCACTAGGAGGAACCATGTCCAACAAGATCAAGACCGTCATTGGCGCCTGCGCCATTTCGGTCGGCCTCGCAATGTCCGGCATCGGAGCCGCGCAGGCCGATTGGCCCGAACGTCCGATCAAAGTGATCGTGCCCTACTCGCCGGGCGGCTCGCCCGACCAGTTGACGCGCAAGTTCTCGGCCGTTCTTGCCGAGAACGGTTTTCTGTCCGAGCCCGTGAACGTGGTGAACGTCGAGGGCCACTTCTCGGTCGGCGCCACGGAAGCCAAGAACGCCAGGCCGGACGGCTATACGTTCCTGTTCCTCCACGCCGCACTGATGTCGGCCGAGGTGGTGAACCCGGATTCCGGCGTGTCATGGCGCAACTACGCGCCGGTCGCCAAGACCTCGAACTTCGGCCTGACCATCGTCGTCAACCAGTCCTCGCCGTGGAAGACCCTTCCCGAATTGATGGCGGCGACCGTCGGCGACCACGACATCAAGTTCGGGGTGAACCTCGGTGCGATCAATCACCTGACCTACATCGACCTGATGGATGCCTGGCCGGGCTCCGACTTCAAGCTGGTTCAGGTCGGCGGCGGCGGCAAGCAGTACCCGCAGCTCAAGGGCGGCCACATCCAGGCCGGCATCATGACCTCTCAGGACATCCTGACCTTCCAAGACCCCGAACTGCGGGTTCTCGGGTACTCCGGCCCCGCCCGTCTGGGCGCCCTGCCCGAAATCCCGACGTTCAGGGAAGCGGGCGTCGAAGCCGGCATCACCTACGACTACTGGTGGTTCGCGCCGAAGGACACGCCGCAGGAAGCCATTGACGGATTTGCAGCCGCGCTGGAAAAGGCTATTGCTAGCGACGACATGCAGACGTGGCTCGACGCCAAGGGCCTGACGGACGACTTCCTGAAGGGCCCGGAACTCGTGGCCGACATCGAGGCCACCTGGGAGAAGATCGTGCCGATCGCCGAAAAGGCGAAGTCTGCGCTGAAGAACAAGTAAGCACCACCGGGGAAAGAGAGCAGGATCATGCCGGACCACAGGAATGAGCCCGCTCTCTTTCTCGAAATCGCCTTAACGCTGTTTCTCATTGCAGCCGGCGGCCTGATCTATGCCGTCGCGCAACCGATCCCGGACAACGCCTTCGAACCCCTCGGCGCAAGGTTCGCGCCGGTCGCCATCAGCCTCTGCCTGATCGGCCTTTGCGTTCTGAACCTGGCCATCGGCGCCGCGGCGCTGAGACGCCGCGGTCGGACCCTGGGGCAGGGCCTGGCGGTCAACCGCCGCTTCCTGGACTGTGCCTTGATGCTGGTCTGCATCAGCCTCTATGTCTGGGTGGTCTCGGAGAAGGCGCTTCCTTTCACGGCCAGCACCTGCCTCTTCGTGACGCTGTCCATGGCGCTGCTGTTCCGGAATCTGCGCAAGGCCTGGCTGTTCGCCCTCATCGGCCTGGCGCTGGGGTTCGCCATCGAACTCCTGTCCTCCACCGTCTTCTACATCGACATCTGATCGCGCGCCGTTCAGGGAGGGACCGGTGGACGGCTTTCTCGCATCGCTCATCGGGCTTTTCGCACCGCAGCTCTTTCTGCTGGCGGTGGTCGGCACCGTCGGCGGCGTCTTCGTAGGCTCGATCCCCGGTCTCAGCGGGACCATGCTGATCTCGCTCTGCCTGCCGATCACCTTCTACATGGAGCCGGTCAGCGCGGTCGTCCTTCTCGTCGCCATCTATACCGGATCGATCACCGGGGGCCTGATCTCGGCCACCCTGATGCGCACGCCGGGCACGGTGTCCAACGTCATGACCACGCTGGATGCCTACCCCCTGGCCCGCAAGGGCCAGGCGCAGCGCGCCCTCAGCCTCGGCATCGCGGCCTCCTTCGCGGGATCCATCTTCGGCTGGCTGGCGCTCGCGATCCTCGCCAAGCCGCTCTCCAACGTGGCGATCAAGGTGGGCTCGGCGGAGCTCTTCGCGCTGGTCGTGCTGGCCCTCGCGCTGATCTCTTCGGTCAGCTCCGGGTCCATGCTCAAGGGCCTGATCATGGGGGCCGTGGGGATCATCCTGGCGCTGCCCGGCGTCGACCCCACCACCGGGGTGACGCGGCTGACCATGGGGTTCTGGCAGTTGAACGGAGGCTTTCACATCCTGCCGGTCCTGGTGGGCATCTTCGCCGTGGCGCCGATCCTGGGCGACATCCTGGACCTCGATAGCCGGGCAGGCGAACCGCAGTACCGCCACAGCCGGAAGTTCCTGTTCTCCTTCGCGGACGTGAAGCGCTTCTGGAACCTGATCCTGCGCTCATCGACCCTGGGCACCATCGTCGGCATCTTGCCGGGCGTCGGCGGCAATGTCGCCTCGGTGGTGGCCTACACCTCCGCAAGGGTGCTCTCGCGCAAGCCCAAGGAGTTCGGCCAAGGCTCCGAGGAGGGGATCGTCGCCTCCGAGAGCGCCAACAACGCCTCGGTCGGCGGCGCGCTCATCCCGCTGATCACCCTCGGCATCCCCGGCAGCGTGGTCGACGTGCTTCTGATCGGCGCGCTGATGATGCATGACATCGCCCCCGGGCCGATGCTGTTCATCACCAACGCGCCCGTCGCCTGGACGCTGGTGACGACGCTTCTGGTGTCCAGCGTGCTGATGCTGCTCACCATGATCTATGCGACGGGGCCGATCAGCCGGCTGATCGGCTTGCCGAAGCAGGGCATTCTGCCGGTGATCCTGGTGTTTTGCGTGGTCGGAGTCTACGCGACGACCAACCGGATGTTCGATGTCTGGGTGATGATCGCCTTCGGGTTCGCAGCCCTGCTCTTCGAGCGCGCCCGCTTTCCCATGGCGCCGCTGGTGATCGGCTTCGTCCTGGCCCCCATCGCGGAGAAGAGCCTCCGCTCGGGCCTGATGGCCAGCGACGGCGACGTGGTGGCATTCCTGACCACGCCGCTGAGCCTCGTGCTTCTCTTCGCGTCCTTCGCCCTTTTCGTATGGCCCATCGTGCAGGCGGTCAGGAGCTGGGTCGGCACCTCCACGGCAGGACGATAGGAAACGGATACCAGAGACATGTCCCAGAGAAATGAGTCCCGCCGTCCCCTTGCCGAGACACTCAAAAACTCCGCCAGCTATCCCCGGCCGGAGCCCGCGTTTCGCGGCCAAGTGGGGCGCACCTTCGCGGAGTCCCGGGCCGAACAGCCCGAACCGGTCAAGGCCCCCGAGGAGGCGCCCAACGTCGTGGTGATCCTGCTCGACGATGTGGGCTTCGCCCAGTTCGGCACCTTCGGCGGGCTGATCCCCTCGCCCGCGCTGGACCGGCTCGCCGCGGAGGGGCTGAGCTACAACCGCTTTCACACCACCGCCATCTGCTCGCCCACCCGCGCCGCCATGCTGACCGGGCGCAACGCGCATGTCTCGGGCAACGGCGCGGTGACCGAGATGTCCTCGGGCTTTCCGGGCTACA
Source organism: Pelagibius sp. (assembly GCF_028289705.1). Classification (GTDB taxonomy): domain Bacteria; phylum Pseudomonadota; class Alphaproteobacteria; order Kiloniellales; family Kiloniellaceae; genus Pelagibius. The sequence continues at coordinate 15,231 of NZ_JANQOI010000177.1, read as the reverse complement.
ACTGCGCCTGGCCCAAGAGCGTCGCCTGCATCGCCGAGATCCTGCGCCAGAACGGCTATGGCACCTGCGCCATCGGCAAGTGGCACAACACCCCCAACTGGGAAAGCGGGCCCGATGGCCCCTTCGACCGCTGGCCGACCGGCCTGGGCTTCGAGTACTTCTACGGCTTCGTCGGCGGCGCCACCAACCAGTGGAAGCCGACGCTCTTCGAGAACACCCGCCCGGTGCGCCACCGCGCGAAATCGGAGGACTATCACCTCACCACCGAGATGACCGACAAGTCGCTGGAGTGGGTGCGCGCGCTGGACGTCACCAAGCCCGACAAGCCGTTTTTTCTGTGGTACGCGCCGGGGGCCACCCACGCCCCGCACCACGTCTCGAAGGACTGGATCGAGAAGTTTGAAGGCAGGTTCGACGATGGCTGGGACGTCTACCGCGAGGAAGCCTTCCGGCGGCAGAAGAAGCTCGGCGTCATCCCCCAGGACGCCAAGCTCACCCCGCGCCCCGAGGAGATTCCGGCCTGGGACACGCTGTCGGATGACGAGCGCCGGCTCTTCGCCCGCATGATGAAGGTCTTCGCGGCCTTCACGGCGCAGACCGACCACGAGATCGGCCGGCTGATGGACGGGCTGGAAGAGATCGGCAAGAAGGACAACACCCTGGTTCTCTATGTCGTCGGCGACAACGGCGCCAGCGGCGAGGGCGGGCTGACGGGCAACGCCAACGGCGTGTGCTTCTTCAACGGCGTGCCCGAGACCATCGCGGACATGCTGGCGCACTACGACGCCCTGGGCGGCCCCGACCACTACAACCACTTCCCGGCGGGCTGGGCCTGGGCGATGAACACGCCCTTCAAGTGGGTGAAGCGCGTCGCCTCCCACCTCGGTGGCGTGCGCAACCCGCTGGTCGTGAGCTGGCCGAAACGCATCGCCGACAAGGGGGCGCTGCGCACGCAGTTCCACCACGCCATAGACATTTTCCCGACGGTGCTCGATGCGGCCGGCATCGCCATGCCGGTGAACATCAACGGTGCGCCGCAAAGGCCCATCGACGGGGTGTCCATGGTTCCGTCGTTCGACAATCCCGACACGCCGGAAACCCGCAAGGTTCAGTATTTCGAGGCCTTCAGCAACCGCGCCATCTACGACAACGGCTGGTGGGCCGGCACGCGCGAGGTGTTGCCCTGGAAAGCCAAGGAAGAGCCGCTCGACCCCGACACGTCGGTCTGGGAGCTCTATCAGCTCGAGAAGGACTTCTCGCAGGCCGAGGATCTGGCCGCGGAAAGGCCGGACCTCCTGCGGCGTCTGCAGGATCTTTTCTGGATCGAAGCGGCGAAAAACCAGGTGCTGCCCCTGGACGCGCGCGGCAGCGAGCGCATCGTCGACGCCCTTGCCCTGGGCAAGGAAGAGCGGCCGGTCTACGACTTCTATCCCGGCATCTTCGGTATCCTCGAAACCAGCGCGCCGGATGTGAAGAACCGGTCCTTCGCGCTGGAGGCGGAATTCGCGCTGAACGACGCCGCGGAGGAAGGCGTCATCGTCGCGCTCGGCGGCCGGATCGGCGGTTATGCCCTGCTGGTCCGCAATCGAAAGCTGGAGTTCCTCTATAACTTCTGCGGCATCGAGCTGACCCGCGTGGTCTCCGCCGGCGAGCTTCCGCTCGGCGACATCGCCGCCCGCCTCGATTTCGATTACGACGGCGGCGGGCTGGGCAAGGGCGGTGACTTCACCTTGTCGGTCGGCGGCGAGACCGTGGCGCGCCAGCGGATCGAGCGGACCGTCCCGCGCATGTTCGCGCGCGAGACGCTGGACATCGGCCTGGATCTGAACTCGCCCGTCGGCGACTACGAGGCCCCCTTCGAGTTCACCGGCACCTTGAAACGCGTCCGCTTCCACCTGGCGGAGAAGGACGCATCGGCCTCCGGCCATGGAAGCACCGGCGTGTCGCGATCCCGGACATGACCAGGACCTGGCTGCAGATCCTCCCCAGGCCGCTCACCCAAGTGTTGGTGGCCCTTGGGCAGAGATACCGTCCCGAGCGGCACTTCATGCGCGGGCCCGGTCCGAAGAGCGAAGACGAGCGCCGACCGGAGGAGGCCGGAGAGGACTGATCCGCCTTTTCTCGGACGCGGCTGAGGGTTAGTTAGGGCACACTATGACGGCCGACGAACCCCAAGCCTGCTGCCTCCCCGGACGGTCCGGCGATGGGCAGCGCGGCGCCGATGCCGACTACCTGGCTGCCGCCCGGGCCGTTCCCTCCGTTGAAGCCGCCACAAGGCGAGCGCTGCGCGAACGGCTGGTGCGGATTCCCGGCGGCATCTTCGAGATGGGCACGGACCTATCGACCTTCCCGGCGGATTTCGATAGCCCCCGGCGAGCGGTTTCCGTCTCCCCCTTCCTGATCGCCCCCACCGCAGTGCCCAACGCCGAGTTCGCGGCCTTCGTCGCCGCCACCGGCTACCGGACCGTCGCCGAAAGGGAGGGCTGGAGTTACGTGTTTTACCTGCTGCTTGCCGACCCCGCCCGATGGCCCGCCTCTCCGCCTGGCCTGCCCTGGTGGCGCCAGGTCATGGGGGCTTGCTGGGCCGCCCCGGAAGGGCCCGGCAGCACGCTCGACGCCCGCGGCGACCACCCGGTGGTCCACATGGCCTGGTACGACGCGCTGGCCTACTGCACCTGGGCCGGCCTGCGCCTGCCGCGGGAGGCGGAGTGGGAGTATGCCGCACGGGGCGGGCTGGCGAAGCGGAGGTTTCCCTGGGGTGATGAGTTGATGCCCGACGGCGCCCCTGCCATGAACACCTTTCAGGGCGACTTTCCCGACCACGACAGCGCCGAGGACGGCTATGCCGGCACGGCACCCGTCACGGCCTACCGGCCGAACGGATACGGCCTCTACAACATGACCGGCAACGTCTGGGAGTGGGTCTCGGACCGCTTCGGGCCGCGTCCCGGGCCTGCGGAAAGCCCCGAGCGTGACCCCGAAGGGCCGGCGACAGGCTATGCGCGGGTCCAGCGCGGCGGCTCCTACCTCTGCCACGACAGCTACTGCGACCGCTACCACGTGCATTCGCGCACCCAGAACGACCCGGACAGTTCGGCCGGCAACAACGGCTTTCGCGTCGCAGCCTCGGCCTGACCCCTCGATTGCCCGTTGGGTGCGCGACGCCCCCCGCGCCGAAAGAAGAGGGCGCATCTCCGTCTTCAAAATGAAGTAAAACTTCAACATCTTTTAAGTTTTCTAGATTGTGCGCTGACGGTCCGCCGGGCGAGCATTCCGCACAGCCTGGGCCATGGTGCTTCAAGGCACGGCATGAGACCGCCGCGCATCTGTCCGCTGATCGAGTTGGTGGTTTGTAACCTGGGAGGGGAGGAAAGGATGAAACACATTGCAAGAGCGCTGGTTGCGGCCGTCGCGTTGTCATGGGTCATGCCCGCAATCGCGGAGGCCAGTCCCATCAAGCTCAAGTTCGCGCACGGCGCGGCGCCGACGAACCCGCGCCACGCGGCGGCGGAGCACTTCGCCGATCTCGTTGCCAAATACACGGACGGGAAGGCCGAGGTGGCCATCTTCCCCTCGGGCCAGTTGGGCAACGAGCGTCAGTACCTCGAAGCCCTGTCCTCCGGCGCAATCGAGTTCGCCGTTGCCGGTACGCCAATCTTTGCTGCCTACGCGCCCGAGCTCGAACTTGTCGACATGCCCTATCTGTTTTCGAGCTACGAGAAAGCCTGGGAGGTGCTGGACGGCCCGATCGGAAGCAAACTCATCGAACCCGTCGAAAGCCAGGGCATCAAGATCCTGGCCTTCTGGGAAAACGGGTTCCGCCACGTCACCAACAACGTGCGCCCGATTAACACGCCTGAAGACCTTGCCGGCATCAAGATCCGCACCAGCAAGAGCAAGGTGCGGATGGCGACCTTTTCCGCCTTCGACGCTTCGCCGGTCCCCATCGCCTTCCGCGAGCTTTATCTCGCGCTCAGCCAGGGCGTCGTGGACGGGCAGGAAAACCCCCTGACGAACATCCACAGCGCGAAGTTCTGGGAGGTGCAGAAATTCCTCTCCCTGACCGGCCACGTTTACGGCGCCCTGCCTCTGGCCGTCTCGAGCAAGGTCTGGGAGGAGCTGTCCCCGGACATGCGCGCGCAGATCCAAAGGGCGGCGAGCGAAGCCGCGGCGCATCATCGCGCGCTGGTGCAGGAGGCCGACAAAACTCTGATCGGCGTGCTTGAGGAAAATGGGATGCAGATCAACACGCCCGCCGACATCGCACCCTTCCAGAAGGTCGCGACGGCGGTGTGGAAGGGCTACCGCGAGCGGTTCGGCGATGTCAAGGTCGACGAAATCCTGAAGGCGGCCGGCGCCGCGCAATAACCGCGTCCAGGTCCTGTGCCAGGAGTGCGCCGCCACTCCTGGCACCGACAAAAGCCCTTGAAAGAAATAGGCGGATGGCCGGCCTCAAATTCCTTCACAAACTGAACGTGATCGCCTGCCAGGTTCTCCTCGGCGCCATTGTGATCAGTGTGCTGATCGATGTCGCGATGCGTTATCTGCTGAACCGCGGCTTCGTGGCGTCGGGGGAGTTCGTCCCCTACCTCTTCATCTGGTTCTCCTTTCTCGCGGCAAGCCTCGGCTTTCGCCAGGGGGAGCACTTCGTTGTCGATGTGGTTCTAAACGCCGCCGGGCGCGCCCGCACCGCCTTGCAGGTCGTCATCCACACGGTGGAGCTGGTGCTTTTTCTCGGGCTGATCTACTTCGGCTGGGAGATCGCCATGCAGCAGATGGCGCAGCTCACCCCCTATCTCGGCCTGCCTTTCGGCATCGTCTATCTCAGCGTTCCCCTCTCCGCCACCTTGATGACCCTGTTCACGCTGGAAAAGCTCTTCAGGCTGTTCACGGCGTCCGCTGCAGAGGATGAAAAGCCGTGATTCTCGCGATCTTCGCCGTCCTCTTCGGGCTGATCTTCCTGGGCGTGCCCATTGCCGTCGCGCTGGCGATTTCGGCGGGGTCCTATTTCGTCTTTTCCGGTGTTCCGGTCAGCATTTTCATTCAACAGCTCACCTCCGGCGCCGGGTCTTTCCCGCTCCTGGCGATTCCCTTCTTCATTCTCGCCGGCGTGCTGATGAGCACCGGAGGGATCGCCCGCCGCCTGATCGACTTCGCCAACAAGGTCGTCGGCTTCATGTGGGGCGGGCTCGCCCAGGTGTCGATCGTCGGCAGCATGTTCTTCGCAGGGGTCTCAGGCTCCTCCGCGGCCGACTCGGCGGTCATTGGCAACATCCTGATCCCGGAGATGGAGCGCAAGGGCTACACGAAGGGCTTCGCGGTGGCGATCAACGCCGCCTCGTCCACCGTGGGGATCATCATTCCGCCCAGCATCCCCATGGTGATCTACGCCTGGATGGCCGATGTCTCCGTGGGCCGCATGTTCCTGGCCGGTTTTGTCCCGGGCCTCCTGTTCGGCCTCATCCAGATGGTCGTCACCTACATTCTCGCTAAGAGAGGCGACTTCCCGCGGGAGCCCGTTCCGACGGTGCGAAGCGTGGTCACTTCGTTTCGCGAGTCCTTCCTGGCGCTGCTGTTTCCGGTGCTGGTCCTGGGCGGGATCGTGGCGGGCGTCGTCACCCCCACCGAGGCCGGTGTCGTCGCCGTGTTCTATGCCTTCCTGCTGGGCATTTTCGTCTACCGCGACATGACCATGCGCGCGCTGCCGGGGGTGCTGCTCGAGGCGACCTATGCCACCGGCGCCGTGATGCTGGTGATCGGCGCCGCCACGACCTTTTCGTGGATTTTGGCCGTGGAACAGATCCCGGGCCAGTTGGTGGCCTGGTTCAACGCGCTGGAGGGCGGCCGGGTCCTCTTCCTGCTGTTCGTCAACGTCATCTGCCTGTTCCTGGGCACCTTCATCGGCGGGACCGGTGCGGCCATCATTCTGATCACGCCGATCCTGCTGCCGGTCGCCACCGCGTTGGGGATCGACCCGGTACACCTTGGCATCATCATGATCGCCAATCTCGCCATCGGCCTGTTCACGCCGCCGGTGGGATCGACCCTCTTCATCTCCTGCCGGATCGCCGAGATGCCGATCCTCACCGGCTTCAAACACTGCGTCCCGTTCTTCTTCCCGTTGGTCGGCGTGTTGATCCTCATCACCTATGCACCGGAAATGGTTCTGATCGTGCCCCGCTTGTTCCTGGGCCCCTGAGCGAGACGCCCGGGCCCCGACCGCATGAAGAGGCCTCGACCAGAGGCGTGAAGCACAACTAGGAAAGGCTCCGATGCGTCCGAACATCCTCTTCATCATCGCCGACCAGCTCACGCCCTTCATGGTTGGGGCCTACGGGAACCCGGCGGTCAAGACGCCGAATCTCGACCGCCTCGCGGCAACTGGCGTGCGCTTCGACGCAGCCTACAGCCCATCGCCGCTCTGCGCGCCGGCCCGTGTGGCCATGATGAGCGGCCGCCATGCCTCCCGGATCGGTGCCTTCGACAACTCCTCCCTGTTCCCGGCGGACCAGCCCACCTTCGCGCACTACCTGACCAACGCCGGCTATGAATGCGTGGCCTCTGGCAAGATGCACTTCATCGGACCGGACCAGTTGCACGGCTTCAACCGGCGGCTGACCACCAACATCTATCCCGCGGACTTTTCCTGGACCCGGTCGCGCGCCTGGGAGGACAAGCCCGTGTCCTTCCCGGACCGCCTGGGGCCGGCCTATGTGGCCGGCCACCGGGACAACGAACACGGCATGGGCATGCGCCGCTGGAACTGGCATCTCGAATACGACGAGCGCACCCATGCACAGGCGCTGGAATTCCTGCGCCGGCGCCGCCTCGACGACTGGTATCACGCAACGCCGATTTCCCCGGCCGACGATAGGGATAGTGAACGGCCTTTCTTTCTCACCGTCAGCTATCATCACCCGCACCAGCCGTTCCAGGTTCCGAAGCGGTACTGGGACATGTATGAGGACGTGGAGATTCCGCTTCCGGAGATCCCTGACGGCATGGAGGAGCGCCGGTCGAAGCTCGACGACTGGCTGCACTATTCGCATGGGCTCAACAAGCGAAACGTCGCCGACCCGGAAAACCTCAAGCTCATGCACCGCTGCTACTACGGCTTGGTCTCCTATATCGATACCCTGGTCGGAGAGTTGATGGGCGAACTAGAGGATCAGGGCCTCGCCGAGAGCACCCTGATCGTCTTCACCAGCGACCACGGGGAGATGCTGGGCGCGCGGGGGATGATCCAGAAGCGCTGCTTCTATGAACAGTCGGCCCGCGTGCCGCTGATCTTCCGCTTCCCGGACGGACGGGGCGCCGCTTCGGTGGCGCGGGAGCCGGTCTCCCTCATCGATCTCTTACCGACCTTCGCGGCGCTGGCGGATTATCCGGCGAACGCGCTTTATACGCACGACGGCCTCTCCCTGCTGCCCCTCATCGACGGAAAGGCGAGCCCGGAGCGCACGGTCTTCAGCGAGCAGCACGCCGACGGCGTTTACGCGCCCTGTTTCATGGCCCGGCGCGGGCGGTACAAGTACATCTACATCCACGATCACGCCGCTCAGCTCTTCGATCTGGAAAGCGATCCCGAGGAGTGGACCAACATCGCCGGGCAGGCCGACGTGGCGGACGTCGAGGCGAAGCTGCGGGAGGATGTGCTGCAGACCTTCGATCCCGACCGCATCGACCGCGAGGCGCGGGCAAGTGCCGAGCGGCGCCTGATCATCGATCCCGCCATGAAGATCAACGAAACCTCCTGGGACTATGAGCCGAGAGAGGACGTTCGAAGGATCTACAGCCGGCAGCGGGACCCGGCGCCTGAGGCCATGGCGCGCGCGCCCTTCCTGCAGGGGCGCTGACGAACCGCGCGCCGGACGGCCGGAACCGGGCCGGCGCGGTCGTCACACCTCGGTTTCGTTGCTGGCGGCCAGCTCCGACAGGCCGTCGATTTCCTGAATGGTGAGTTTGTGCCGGCGGATCAGCTTCTGCATGTCCCGGCCATGGGCCTCGGCGGCCGCCGACAGCCAGTCCGTGAAGACCTTGACGATCCGCCGGTTGACATAGCGGTTCGGGCAGACCACCCAGTAGGCCGGAAAACTGACCACGCCGATGGACGGTGTGAGGGGCACCAAGGCGCCCGACCGCACCTCCTGGGCCGCCAGCGTGAGCGATTCCAGGACAACGCCCATGCCGTCCACGGCGAGCTGAATGGCCATCGAAGAGCGGTTGATCAGGATCGACTTTCGGTTCGAGACACCGGCGATCTCATGCCGCGCCAGCCAGTAGTCCCACTGACAGAGGGCGCGGGCACTATCGATCAGCTTTGCTTCCTGCAGAACGCTGTCCGGATCGGAGGTCTCCGCCAAGAGCCGGTCGCGGTATGCCGGGCTGCAGAGCGGCAGGACGAGATCCGGCAGGATCGGCCTCAGGTGATAGCCGGCCCAGTTTCCCAGGCCGTAGCGGATATCCAGGTCCATGACCTCGCGGTCGAAATCCGTCGGATAGGGCGCGGCGTCGACGCGAATATCCCATTCCGGGTTCTTGGCCAGGAAACCCGACAGGCGCGGGCCGAGCCACCGCACCCCGAAGCTCGGCGCCACCCGCAAATTCAGGCGCCGGGACTCATGGGTCTTGCCGAGATGGCGCCGTGCATCGCGCAGGATCCGGATCGCCACGGAGCTCGCCTGAAACAACTGCTCGCCTTCGATGGTGAGGCTCATGTTGCGGCCCTCGCGGCGAAACAGCTTCAGCCCGTATTGCTGTTCGAGCAGCCTGATCTGCTGGCTCACCGCCGACGGCGACACGGAAAGCTCGTCGGCGGCCTTGGACAGGCTGCCCCGGCGCGCAACAGCCTCGAAGTGCAGGTATCCGTTCAGGCTTGGTTCGCGGCTCATCCGGGCGTCTTTCGGGCAAGCTTTCTGGAGAAAAACTTAATCTAAATGTAAGATTTTCTAAACAATCAGACAAGCGGGGATCTCGGTGAGATGACCATCCCGCCACGACTTGGTCGCGCCGGCGCTCAGGGCATCCGGTATAATTATCGAATTTTATCTCCAAATCTGATAAATATCGATTTATTGTAAGCCCAGACCGCCGCCGGCCGGCGGGCGGCCAACGATCGAGCGGGGAAAGCCATGCGCTCCGTCACCAAAGACAGCATCACCGAGGTGTTCCTCGGCTATTTCGGGCCGGACACCGACCCGCGCCTGAAGGAGATCATGAGTTCCCTGGCCCGCCACCTCCACGCCTTCGTGAAGGAGACCGGGCTGACCCATGCGGAGTGGCGCCAGGGCATCGAGCTCCTGGAGCGGGCCGGCGCGATCTCCGATGAGGAGCGCCACGAATTCGTGCTGCTCTCCGACGTGCTGGGGGTCTCCTCTCTGGTGGACATGGTGCACTCGAACCCGGAGGGCACCTCCTCCAGCGTGCTGGGGCCGTTCCACATCGCCGGCGCGCCGGAGATCGCCTACGGCTGCGATCTGAAGCGCCACTACGGGGGCCCGCTGCTGCTGGTGGAGGGTTGCGTGCGCGCGCCCGACGGCAGCCCGGTGCCCGGCGCCCGGCTCGACATCTGGCAGACCGCGCCCAACGGCCTCTACTCCAGCCAGGACCCGGAGCAGGAGACCTATTCCTTCCACGGCATCATGACCGCGCGGGCCGACGGCCGCTACGCCTTCACCACGGTGAAGCCGGTCAGCTACACCGTGCCCACCGACGGGCCCGTGGGCGACATCCTGAACGCCACCGGCCGCCACCCCTGGCGCCCCTCCCACCTGCACTACATCGTCACCGCCGAGGGCTACCGCCCCCTGGTCACCGAGGTCTTCCCCGACGACGACCCCTACCTGGACGAAGACACCGTCTTCGGCGTGCGCGACGACCTGGTGATGACCTACGTCGAACACCCCGCCGAAACCTTCCCCGACGGCTTCGAGCTGTCAGGCAAGGTGAAGGCCCCCTACCTCAAAGTCGACTTCGACCTGGTGCTGACGCGGGCTTAGGGGGAGGGAGGGGCGTAAGCAGGACACCGGCACCGTCAAGGTTCTGTCCCTTACCCAGGAGTCCGTCGGCATTGTCGTCGGCCCCGGCCTCCGCCTCAAAACCCGGAGGGGTAGGGGCCAACCCTCATAACCTGCGGGCCGCAAGGCAATGATGTGCTGATTTGGGCAACGGTCGGTCCGAGCCCTCAAAGCTCATGGCCGCTGAAAGTGAATAAGTGGCCGGAGTTGAGATCACTACAGCCTTGTATGCGTCGCTAAGATCCTCAACAGCGACCTTGAAAAACTCAAGTCCATAGCTGCCGAAGCAACAATCATTCTGACCTAATACGCCTTTCTGATAAAGGTTGCATCTAGATAAAAGCTGGTTGTCGTAAGCTCCACGCTATCTAACTTTTCCAGATCGCATTTCTCCAAATTGTATTGAGGATCAACTTTACATATCACCGCATCAAGTTCGAATTGTCTGGGACCTATCCATCGGAACGACTTCTGATCGGCTTTCATCAACAGATCGTGATTGATTTTCCCGCTCCAATTTGGATAACGCCACGCTTGACCGGTTTCGCCATCAAATATGTTTAGTTGATCGTATCCGTCACTTCGAGCAAACAATGCAATTAATCTATCGTCTGGGGACCAGTATGCAAATGGAAGGGCTCCATATCTGCCAGCCGTGATCGGTTTAAGTACTGTCTTCTCCGAGTCGAAAAGAAATTGCGACCAACATAAGGGAGAGCCCCAATCTTCAATGTACTCTTCGCACGCCTTTATATAATAGAATCGGCCCGATCGTGAAGATGGATATATAATTAGTGATCCAGCATAATATTTTTCACCATTTGAGAGATCTGAGACCAAAATTCTGTTAGATATTTTATTCGACTTAAAGTATATAGATCCGCCTTCATCTAAATAAAATTCACAGATTGTCTCATCTGATCGAACTGAAAAAAAGGTTCCAAGACAATCGGGGGCTGTATTGACCGAATTCTCGACATCTTCAACTTGACGCTCTGAATGGCTAAGGTGTTTATCAAACTCAGATACAATATCGTTGACTAGAAAGTACGACGCAGCAATTGCGAATATCCCAGCAATCGCTACAAGAACCCTATGCCGGCGACCCCAGTTTGTGAATACAGCGCCGCCTGTAACTACAAAAAGAACAGCAATGAAGATCTTGGCGGCTAAGAGCATGGCGATGATAGAAATGCGAGATTGTGTGTATCAGAAAAAAGTTGAGTCAGTTGATGTTACGGAACCGAGCCGGGATTCCCTCTGTGAAGCGTCACCTCTCAGTCGATAGTGACCCAACGCCAGAGGACATGCAACCTACCTGGATCAGCGTTGGGCGAGTTGCACGGGGGAGATCACTTGCGGGATACGGAATCGCGATTGCCTTCATTCACCGCGAGATCAGCAATTTATGGGTGCACGGCGACTCCTACTTCAATGCACTTGTCGCGTATCCAGGGGGAGGATGTCAGCTAGAGATGTAAATTGAGCGCCCGATGCAAGTGATTACAGTATCCTGTGGTTCAAACTTCCGTGGCGTAGCTTCTACTATTTCGATAAATTCAAAGTCCTCATCGTTGTTTTGTCAATCGAGGTAGTTTATGCCGGTCAACTGTACCATCACTCCAAGGCACGGGAAAATAGCTTAACAGAGCCAAATTCATGATTCGTACGATATCTATTTTCGACATGAAAATAGAACACTGTCATAATTGCAAATTATATTAAAGATAAGATATCAGAGTTTCTAATAACCAGAGAAATCTTGATGCAGAGAATTTGGCAGCGGCACACAAATGTACCACCATGTAATGAAATATCCTATCCTGTCTTCGGTCTGAAAGGCCGCCTATTTGAGCGGCATCATGGGCGCGAGCTGCTGAAAGAGCTTTCCGAGAAGACCGACGGTAGTTTGAAGGCTTACCTGTTTTGCGGCGACCATGAACGCTCCAGGCGGCTTATCCTGCAGAAATTCTTTCAGGCTTAACTGACCATCCGCGTCGTAATCTGATCCAGATACAAGGGATTGAGCCACCAATGGCCCAAGCAGTGTTCCAAAGATGATTCCCGTTCCCAATTCCTCAACTTTAACTCCTGTATCTCTGGAGGCTGCGGCGAAGTAAGCTGCGATGCGTATGAGTCGAGCAATTTCCGCAACCGAAAGTTTGTCGTTTTCGACAACTTCCAGGCTATTGAAGATGGCCTTGAAACACAGTTCTTCGTTGATTATTTTACAGGCGTCGATCGCAGATTGAACGCTGCCAAGAAACGCAATGGCCTCTGCATGTGGCAGCGCCCACTGGTCGGGAAGCGATTCGCACGAATTATATATTAGTCTGGAAATCTGAACAGGTCTCAACACGTCGGGGTCGTCAGCAGGTTGATTTGCTCTGCCCTCCAATGTATCCCCTTCTGACTCTAAAACTGCTTTCCATTGGTTCAGTTTTCCCTCAGGTGTTGTGGCAAGGTAGTGCCGCAAGTAGATCTTGCTTCTGCCTGATGCGCTGTCTTCGACATACTGCTCGAAAATGAGGTACTCCCCCCTTACCTCTGGCTCTATCATCTGAGAGAACCTCACCTCCTGCTGCGATAACTCGATCAAATAGCCTTCGATCAGGTAAATTCGTCTGCTGAATGTATGGTTACATTCGCTATGGCTTCCCCACATGCCTATGTACTTTGTGAAGCCTGAATCTGTTTTCGCAGCCGCACTGCTGCTGTTTCCAAGTGGCAGCAAGCAGGCAAGTAGGCATAGAAGCCCCGTAGCGAATAGCCCTCGCATGATAGCACCTCACTAAGACTGATCAGATAGGGTGATATGACGACTGAAGATGTCAACAACCGCTGAGAAGATACCATAAAGTCCGACCTCTTGCGGCGTCACTGATCTTGGCTTCAGGTGCGATGGTCGATCGCCTAATCCCTGCCCCCATCCCCCATCTGTCCAAATCCCCCTGCTTGCTCTAGACTCCCGCCGAGTCCGGTATTTTTCATGGCTTGTTGACGGGGATTGGATCTGAACGGGCCGCCGGGACCGTAGGTCCCGTTGGGCGGTCCGGGCGGTGTGCCTTGGGCCCGCCGTATTGTTGAGGAAGGGTGCCTGTTCATGGGCACGGCGGAAATCGTTCTCACCACGGCGGCGCTGCTGATCGTGGTGGCCAGCGTGCAGCCCCTGGCGCGGCGCAGCGGGCTGCCGTTCACCGTGGTGCTGGCGCTGGCCGGGGTGCTGATCGGCGCCGCCGCGGTGTGGATCCAGGGCCACCGCGTCGCCGAGGAGCTGGACCAGGTGGCCGATCTGGTGATCGACATCCCGGTCTCCTCCACCATCTTCCTCACCGTCTTCCTGCCGATCCTGCTGTTCCAGGGCGCCGTCACCATCGATGCGCGCCGGCTGATGCAGGACATCGCCCCGGTGATCCTGCTGGCGGTGCTCGCCGTCATCGTGGCGATCGGGATCATCGGCGGGGCGGTCTGGCTGGTGGCACCCATGCCGCTGGCGGTCTGCCTACTGTTCGGCGCCATCGTCGCGACCACCGACCCCTCGGCGGTCATCGCCCTGTTCCGCGACCTCGGCGCGCCGGCGCGGCTGACCCGGCTGGTGGAGGGCGAGTCCCTGCTGAACGACGCCACCGCCATCGCCGCCTTCACCGCCTTCCTGGGCGTCATCCTGACCGGCCGGGAGCTGGACTTCTGGTCGGTCTCGGAGAACATCGCCGTCGGCCTGCTGGGCGGGGCGCTGGCGGGCTTCGTCGCCGGGCACCTGGCGGCGCGCATGCTGGAGGGTTTGCGCTTCTACCGCGCCGCCCAGCTCACCATCGCCGTGGCGCTGCCCTATGCCGTCTACGTGCTGGCGGACAGCTACCTCGGCGTCTCCGGCGTCACCGCCGTGGTGACGGCGGGGCTGGTGCTCTCCGCCGTCGGGCGCTCGCGCTTCACCACGGAGACCTTCCGCTTCTTCGAGGAGACGCTGGAGCAGCTCGCCTTCTGGGCCACCTCCCTGGTGTTCCTGCTGGCCGCGCTCTTGGTGCCGCGGCTTCTGGCCGACGTCACCCTGCTGGACCTGGTCTATCTCCTGGTGGCGGTGGCGGCGGCGCTGGTGGCCCGCGCGGTGATCCTCTTCGGGGTCTTCCCGCTGCTCTCCATCGCCCGGGTGACCCAGCGCATCACCACCCAGACCAAGACTGTGATCATCTGGGGCGGGCTGCGCGGCTCCGTCACCCTGGCCCTGGCGCTGGCAGTGACCGAGAACTTCATCGTCGCCGCCGAGGTGAAGCGCTTCATCGCCATCCAGGCCACCGGCTTCGCGCTCTTCACCCTGCTGGTCCAGGGCACCACGCTCAGCCTCCTGATGCGCCGTCTCGGCCTCGACCAGCTCTCCGCCATCGACCGCGCCTTCCGCAGCCAGGTGCTGCAGCAGTCCCTCTCCAGCGTCGGATCGAGCCTCAGGTCCTTCGCCGGCCGCTACGAGCTGGAAGACGAGCTGGTGGACAAGGCGATCCGCCCCTACAACGAGCGGCTTTCGCGCGTCGCCGAGGACGATTCCTTCAGCGAGGCGATCTCCGACCGCGACCGCCTGACCGTCGGCCTCATCGCCCTGGCCAACCAGGAAAAGGCGCTGCTGCTGCAGCAGGGCTGGAGCGGCGGCCTGCGCTCCACCCTGGTGGACCGCTACCTGCTCTCGGTGGAGGCGATGATCGATGCGGTGCGCGCCGACGGGCGCCTCGGCTACCTGCGCGCCGCGCGGCGCCCGCACCGCCAGACCCGTTGGTTCCGCGCCATCTCCTGGCTGCACTTCAAGTTCGGCATCAACCGGCCGCTCGCCCTCTACCTGGGCCAGCGTTTCCAGTTCCTGCTGATCAACCGGATCATCATCCTGGAGCTGATCTACTTCCTGGAGTTCCGCCTCGCCGGGCTCCTGGGCGACCGCCTGACCGAGGTGCTGGGGGAGATCGTCAACCTGCGCCTGGAGGAGGTGGAGCGCCACCTGGCGGCTCTCCGCCTGCAGTACCCCAACTACGCCCGCGAGCTGGACCACGAGGTGCTGGAGCGCTTCGCCTACCGCGAAGAGCTGGAGCAGATCGAGCAGTTGCGCGGCGCCGGCATCATCAGCGAGGACCTGGCCCGCGACCCGCGCGGTGCGCCGGCTGCTGGCGTGGACGCTGCCGGCCTCGGAGCGCAGGTCGCGGGCCAGTCTTCAGCTAGAAATCGCCATCGTCCG
>NZ_JANQOI010000169.1 GCF_028289705.1 Pelagibius sp. | reverse complement strand
ACCATCGCCGTCGACACCCACATCTTCCGGGTCGGCAACCGCACCGGCCTGGCGCCGGGCAAGACCCCGCTGGCGGTGGAGCAGAAGCTGGAAAAGGTGGTGCCGGCGGACCGCAAGCTACACGCCCACCACTGGCTGATCCTGCACGGCCGCTATGTCTGCAAGGCACGCAAGCCCGACTGCCCGGCCTGCGTGGTGCACGACCTCTGTGCCTTCAAGGCCAAGACCACGTTTGAGGCGCCGGCCAACCAGACGAAGAAGGCCGCGGCCAAAAAAAGGGTCGCGAAGATGGTGAAACGAAAGGCCGGCTAGCTCTTTTTGTGTTTCTCGGTGCCGGCCCGCTCCCCCACCCGGCCACCCATAGGATACTGGCGCTGGGTGGCCGGGTGGGGGAGCGGGCTGGAACCGCTTCGACGGCAGTCGAAACGACGTTAACTCACCGGCGCGTCCATGCGGGCGCGCAGCAGGCCGTTGAGGCAGGGGCGCAGCTCCAGGCGGTCGGCCGCCGCGTCGCGGGCCTCCAGGTAGGTGACCCGGTATTGCGGCCCTCGCTCATAGAGCACCACGTCGAACACGCAGTCCGCGGTGACGTACTGCCAGATTTCCGCCGGTTTCTCGCGGCGCACCAGGCTGGGCTGGCCGAGCAGCGCCGTCACGGCGCCGCGGTCGAGGCCCATGAGCTGCTTGGGGTCGTCGTCGATCACCGGCTCCGGCGGCGCGGCGGCCGGCGGCCGGGCCACGATCTGCGGTGCCGGCGCGGGCGCCGGCGTTGCTGCATCTGGAGCGGCGCTTACTGTAGGCGCCGGGACGGCCTCAACGGGGGCCGCCGGCGGGCTCGCTGTCTTCGGCCCGGCGGTGTTGGTGGTCTGGCAGGCGCTGAGCGCCAGGGCGCCGAGCAGCAGGCTCGAGAGGAGGGCGGAGCTGCGCCCGGCGCGCCGCATCGCCGTCAGCCGGCCTTGCTGCCGGCGGTGCCGGCCTGGGTCTTGCTTTGCTGGTCGGGCGCATCGCTGCTGTGGGCCAGCTTCGGCCCCTCGCCGCGCAGGCGCCCTTTCAGCGAGACCTCCAGGGCGTCGATGTCGCCGCTCAGGCGCCCGCCCTTGACGATCTCGATATCGGTGTAGCGGATCTTGCCGCTGACCTGGCCGGTCTCGTGGATCACCAGGCAGCCGGTGACGGTCAGCTCCCCCTCGAAGGTGCCGCGCACCTCGCAGTCCTCCACGGTGGCGTGGCCTTTGAACAGACCGGGTTCGCTGATTTCCAGGCTCTGGCTGTCGTTCAGATCGGCCTCGACCCGGCCTTCGACCACCAGCTTCTCGCAGGTCTTGATCTCGCCGGAGAGGCAGATTTCGCGCCCCACCACCAGCTTGCGCCCCTCAACGGCCCCGGCGCTACGGGGCTCGGGCCGGCGCGGCGCCTTGATGCCGGCCAGGCCGACCGAGGGCTTGGCGGCGAGTTCGGCATTGCGGCTCTCGGCGGCGGGGTCCCCCTCCGGGTGGCCGGGCAAGGAATTGGGCAAGGAACTGGTGAGCGGACCGGACTCTACCGCGTTCTGCTCGCCGTTGGGGCCATGGGAGGAGCCGCTGCCTTTGCGCTTACCAAACATAGACTGTCCTTTCCGGCTCTTGTGGCCGCCTCGATCCCGTTCCGTCCGCTCCCGGTTTCATGCCGCCTGCCGGCGAAGGTCTTCGAAAACGTGCAGCATGAAAGCGGTGGCGACAATCGGTGTCACCAAGTTTACCAATGGAATGGTTAGCAGGAAGGTAATAACCACCCCCGCGAGGATCACCTTGCCACGAAACCGGCGGCGCAGGCTGCGGCTTTCCGGCAGAGCGAGGCGCCGCACGGACACCAGTTCGAAATACTCCCGGCCCAGGAGATATCCGTTCAAGAGATAGAACAAAACCAGGTTGAGCGGCGGTATCCAGATCAGAATCAAGTAAAGCGGTAACACAAGTAAATTAAGTATTAAGGTTGCCGCGACGAAGATCAGGTTGCCGAGGATCGCTTCGGAGACTGGCTGGGCCCGGGCCGGGGGCAATTCCGGGTAGTGGCGCCGCTCCACCGCGGCGGCGATCTCCTCCAGGAGCAGCGCCATGATCGAGACCATGACGGCCGGAAAGAGGAAGAAGGAGGCGACGGCGATGGCGCCGATGGCCGCGATATCGACCAGCCACTCCAGCAGCCCGACCCAGAAGCCTTCGCCGGCCCAGTCCCGCATCCAGGCGACCAGCCAGGCGCCGGCCCAGTCCAGGGCGAACCAGGAGACCAGCCAGACGGCGATGAAGGTGACGAGGGAGAACAGCAGCGAGCGGTTGAAAACGCTGCGAAATGCCGGATCGAAGGATTGCCGGACGGCGCGGGAGAGGGCTTGAAACATGGCCGGTTATGTAACCCGCCCCAGCGGCTCCGACAAGGGAGCTGGCCGTGCGGTCAGACGGGACCCACCGGGCTTGCCGCCGCGCGGCTCTGGCTCTAAAAGGGGGCCGGACCGCGCAGGCCCCGGCAGGGGCGTGGAGCGTGGAGGCCCGCTGTTGGACAGCGGTGCGAAAGGGGCGGTGCCTCGGGCCCGCCGGAGCGACGATCACGGACGAAAGCAGGAAGATCGATGACGGCAGCGCAGCTTGATGTCGTGGCCATCGGCAACGCCCTGGTGGATATTCTGACCAAGGCCGAGGACGCCTTTCTCGCCGCCCACCAGATCCCCAAGGGCAGCATGACCCTGATCGACGAGGATCGGGCCACCCAGCTCTACGACGCCATGGGTCCGGCGGTGGAGGTTTCCGGCGGTTCGGCGGGCAACACCGCGGCGGGCGTCGCCTCCCTGGGCGGCAAGGCCGCCTTTCTCGGCAAGGTCCGCGACGATCAGCTCGGCAACATCTTCACCCACGACATCCGCGCCGCCGGGGTGGCCTTCGACACGGCCCATGCGACCACGGGGCCGGCCACCGGGCGCTCCATGATCCTGGTGACCCCCGATGCGGCGCGCTCCATGAACACCTTCCTGGGGGCTGCCGTCCACTTCGCCCCGGAGGATGTCGATCTGACGAAGGTCGAGGCCGCCGCCGTCACCTATATGGAGGGCTATCTCTGGGACTCGCCCTCGGCCAAGGCCGCCTTCCTGCGGGCCGCGCACCTGGCCCATGGCGCCGGGCGCAAGATCTCCCTCACCCTCTCCGATCCCTTCCTGGTGGAGCGTTACAAGGCGGAGCTCAAGGATTTCATCGCCGCCCATGTCGATATCGTCTTCGCCAATGAGGAGGAGGTCTGCGGCCTCTTCGATGTGCCGAACTTCGATGCGGCCCTGCAGGCCGTGCGCGCCACCTGCGAGACGGCGGCGCTGACCCGCAGCGAGAAGGGCGCGGTGATCGTCAGCGGAGAGGAGGTGCATGTGGTGGATGCCGCCCCGGTGCCCGCCGTGGTCGACACCACCGGCGCCGGCGATCTCTTCGCCGCCGGCTTCCTCTACGGCATCACCAACGGCTACGGCCTCTACGACAGCGGGCGCATGGGCGCCATCGCGGCGGCCGAGGTGATCTCCCATGTCGGCGCGCGCCCGGAGCAGAACCTGGCAACGCTGGTCTCCGGCCAGCTCGGCCTGGCGCAGGCCCAGCGCGCGTGACGGCGGCATGACGGTAAAAGCACCATGACGGTACAAGCGAGCGACATCCGCAATATCGCGATCATCGCCCACGTCGACCACGGCAAGACGACCCTGGTGGACGAGCTGCTGAAGCAGTCCGGCGCTTATCGCAGCAACCAGCAGGTGGCGGAGCGGGCGCTGGACTCCAACGATCTGGAGCGGGAGCGCGGAATCACCATCCTCGCCAAGTGCACGGCGGTCACCTGGGGCGAGACCAAGATCAACATCGTCGACACCCCCGGCCACGCCGATTTCGGCGGCGAGGTGGAACGCATCCTCTCCATGGTCGACGGCGTGCTGCTGCTGGTCGACGCCTCCGAAGGGCCGATGCCGCAGACCAAGTTCGTCACCGCCAAGGCCCTGGCCCGCGGCCTCCGGCCCATCGTGGTGATCAATAAGGCCGACAAGCCCGATGCCCGCGCCCACTGGGTGCACGACCAGGTCTTCGACCTCTTCGTGGCGCTGGAGGCGGCCGACGAGCAGCTCGACTTCCCCACCCTCTTCGCCTCGGCCAAGCAGGGCTGGTCGGTGGCGGATCTGGAGGACGAGCGCAAGGACCTGCGCAGCCTCTTCGACCTGATCGTGGACCACGTTCCCGCGCCGCAGGCCGATCCGGCCGGGCCCTTCGCCATGCTGGCCACCACCCTGGAGGCGGACAACTTCCTCGGCCGGGTACTTACCGGGCGGATCCACAGCGGCACCGCGAAGCTCAACATGCCGGTGAAGGTGCTGCGCCGCGACGGGACGACGCTCACCGGCGGGCGCCTCACCAAGCTGCTGTCCTTCCGCGGGCTGAAGCGCGAGCCCATCGACGCGGCCTCGGCCGGCGACATCGTCGCCGTGGCGGGCCTCAGCGAAGCCACGGTGGCGGACACCATCTGCGCGCCGGAGGCCGGGACGGCCCTGCCGGCCCAGCCCATCGATCCGCCGACGCTGGCCATGACCTTCTCGGTGAACGACTCGCCGCTGGCCGGGCAGGAGGGCGACAAGGTGACGTCGCGCATGATCCGCGACCGCCTGCTGCGCGAGGCCGAGGGCAATGTCGCGATCCGCATCACCGAGACCGAGGACAAGGACGCCTTCGAGGTGGCGGGGCGCGGCGAACTACAACTCGGTGTGCTCATCGAGACCATGCGCCGGGAGGGCTTCGAGCTTTCCATCTCCCGCCCCCGGGTGCTGTTCCGCCCCGATCCGGAGAACGGCCAGCGCCTGGAGCCCATCGAAGAGGTGCAGGTCGACGTGGACGAGGCCTATGCCGGCGTGGTGGTGGAGAAGATGGGTCTGCGCAAGGCGGAGATGACCGACATGCGCCCCTCGGGCGGCGGCAAGACCCGCATCACCTTTCTGGCGCCGGCGCGCGGCCTCATCGGCTATCACGGGGAGTTCCTCACCGACACCCGCGGCACCGGCATCATGCACCGTCTGTTCCACGGCTACGCGCCTTACAAGGGGCCGATCCAGGGCCGGCGCAACGGCGTGCTGATCTCCAACGGCAACGGCAAGGCGGTGGCCTATGCGCTGTGGAACCTGGAAGAACGGGGGGAGATCTTCGTCGAACCCAACAAGCCGGTCTACGAGGGCATGGTGATCGGCGAGCACAGCCGCGGCAACGACCTGGAAGTCAACCCGATGAAGGCCAAGCAGCTCACCAACATCCGCGCCGCCGGCAAGGACGAGGCCGTGCGTTTGACGCCGCCGCGAGTGATGAGCCTGGAGGAAGCGCTGGCCTACATCGCCGACGACGAGCTGGTGGAGGTGACGCCCAAATCGATCCGCCTGCGCAAGCGCCTGCTCGACCCCCACGCCCGCAAGAAGGAGAGCCGGATCAAGGATGCCGTCTGAAGCCGCCGAAACGAAACGCCGCTCCTGGGGCGAGGCTTTCGAGGTCTATGCCCATCCCCGCGTCATCGGCATGCTGTTTCTCGGCTTCTCCGCCGGTCTCCCGTTCCTGCTTCTGTTTTCCACCCTTTCGCTCTGGCTGCGTGACGCCGGCGTGACGCGCACGTCGGTCGGCTTTTTCGCCTGGGTCGGAATCACCTTTTCGATCAAGGTGCTCTGGGCGCCGGTCGTGGATCACCTGGCGATACCCTATCTGACACGGCTTCTCGGCAAGCGGCGAAGCTGGATCCTGGTGGGTCAGATTGGCGTAATCATTGGCCTACTTGCCATCACCGTCATCAATCTGCAGGCCGAGGCGATCGTGTCGCCGGACAACGGCTTCATCAATGTGGTTTCGCCGGACCGCATCTGGGTGGTCGCGGTGGCGCTGGCCGCGCTTTGGGTCGCCTTTTCCTCGGCGACCCAGGACGTCGCAATCGACGCCTATCGTATCGAAGCGGCGCCCGATGACCTGCAAGGCGGCATGGCGGCGACCTATCAGCTGGGTTACCGCATCGGCCTGCTTGCCGCCGGCGCCGGCGCGCTCTATTTGGCGGAATTCTGGTCGTGGCAGCTGTCTTACAGCGTCATGGCGGCGCTGATGTTGATCGGCATGGCCACGGTCCTGATCATTCGCGAGCCTGAGGCCAGCCGAAAAACCGGATCGATTCTGGAAGAGGACCACGTTGTCGCCTTTATGGCGACGCAAACGAACCTCACCGATCGCAGACGGCGTCTGGCTGGCTGGTTCTACGGCGCGGTGGCTTGCCCCTTCGCCGACTTCTTCAGACGCAACGGGCACTTCGCAATCATCATTCTTGCTTTCGTTTCGGTCTATCGCCTCAGCGATATCACCATGGGTGTTATGGCCAACGTCTTCTATGACGACATGGGTTTCACCAAGGTCGATATTGCCAACGTGACCAAGACCTTCGGCATCTTCGTCACCATTGCGGGCGCGCTCATAGGCGGCGTGTTGGTCGCACACGTCGGCATCATGCGCGTTCTGTTTCTCGGCGCGCTGCTGGTTGCGGCTACCAACCTGCTCTTTGCCTATATTGCCACCCAGGGGCCGGATATTTGGCTACTGGTCATGACCATCTCCGCCGACAATCTCTCGGCCGGGATCGCAGGTACAGCCTTTATCGCCTACCTCTCCAGCCTGACAAATCGCCACTACACGGCCACACAGTACGCCCTTTTCTCCTCACTCTTCACGCTCTTCGGAAAGCTGGTAGCTGGCTTCTCAGGCGCCATCGTCGATTCCGAGGGCTACGTTTTCTTTTTCATTTACGCCTCCGTCCTCGGTATTCCGGCGATCCTTCTGGTGCTCTATCTTATGCGCCATCAGCGGCAGCAAGACGCCGCACCGGATCGATCGGAGGAGGCGGTCCATGAGCGAAGCGCCCAAGGGAACCCCTGACACCCGCATAGAGATCCATCCCGGCGACATCACCCAGCTCGATGTCGACGCCATCGTCAATGCGGCCAATTCCCGGCTGCAGCCGGGCGGCGGGGTCTGTGGGGCGATCCACCGCGCCGCGGGCAAGAACCTGCGCGAAGCCTGCGCCAGGATCGGTGGCTGCGAGACCGGTGATGCGGTGCATACCGACGGCTTCGATCTGAAGGCGAACTACGTCATTCATGCCGTCGGGCCGGTGTGGCACGGCGGCGGGCAGAACGAGGAGGCCCTGCTCGCCTCCTGCTACCGCACTTCCCTGAAGATCGCCAAGCAGATCGGCGCCCGCTCCCTCGCCTTTCCGGCGATCTCCACCGGCGTCTACGGTTTCCCGCTGGTCCGGGCGACAGAGATTGCGGTGGCGACGGTGCGTGCCTATCTGGCCGAGGAAGAGGCCGTCGAGCGGGTCGTCTTTTGCGTCTTCGGGGCCGAAGCGGAAGCCGCTTACAAAAGCACCCTCGGACGCTGATCCGGATCATCATTCCGTCATCCCGCCGTGCTAGGCTGGAGGTGACGGAAAGCTTTGTTTTCAAACAATAAAAGGATGTGAGACTCCGGTGACCATCCGCAATCTCGATGCGCTCTTCGAACCGCAGTCCGTGGCCATCGTCGGCGCCAGCCGGCGGGCCGGATCGCTGGGGGCCGTGCTCGCCCGCAACCTCTTTTCCGGCGGCTTTCAGGGCCCGATCCTGCCGCTGCATCCGCGCCATGAGTCGGTCGAAGGCGTGCTCGCCTATTCTTCGGTGGAGGCCCTGCCGCAGACCCCGGATCTGGCAGTCATCGCCACCCCGCCGGAGAGCGTACCCGGCCTCGTCGCGGACTTCGGCGCCCGCGGCACCCGCGCGGCGGTAATCATCACCGCCGGTCTGGGCGGTGAACGGCGCCAGGCCATCCTCGATGCCGCCCGGCCGCATCTGCTGCGCGTCGTCGGGCCCAACTGCCTGGGCATGATGGTGCCGGAGATAGGGCTCAACGCCAGCTTCTCCCACATCGCCCCGCTGCCCGGCAATCTGGCCTTCGTCACCCAGTCCGGCGCCATGGTGACGGCCATGCTCGACTGGGCCACCCCGCGCGGCATCGGCTTCTCGAAAGTCGTGTCCCTGGGCGACAAGTCCGACGTCGATTTCGGCGACCTGCTGGACTATCTGGCGATGGACGCCGACACCCATGCCATCCTGCTCTACATCGAGTCCGTCGCCCAGGCGCGCAAGTTCCTCTCCGCCGGGCGCATCGCCGCGCGCAACAAGCCGGTGATCGTCGTCAAGGGCGGGCGCCACGCGGAGGGGGCGAAGGCCGTGGCCTCCCACACCGGGGCGCTGGCTGGGGCCGATGCGGTCTACGACGCCGTCTTCGCCCGCGCCGGCATGCTCAGGGTCTACAGCCTGGAGGAGCTGTTCGATGCCGCCGAGACCCTGGCCAACCTCTCCGCCGTGCGGCACCGGCCCGACGGACGCGGGCATCTCGCCATCCTCACCAATGGCGGCGGCCTGGGGGTTCTGGCGACGGATGCCTTGATTGACGAGGGCGGGCGGCTTGCCGAGCTTGCGCCGGAGACCAAGGCGGCGCTGGACGCCTGCCTGCCGGCGACCTGGAGCGGCGCCAATCCGGTGGACATCATCGGCGACGCGCCGGGCGAACGCTACCGCGCGGCGCTGCAGGCCCTGCTGCAGGACCACAACGCCGATGCCACCCTGGTCATGCACTGTCCCACGGCGGTTGCCTCGGCCACGGAGGCCGCCGAGGCGGTGATCGAAACCCTGGCCGCGGCCCCGCCTTCCGCCCGCCCCGTGTTGACCGCCTGGGTCGGCGAGCAGGCGGTGGCGGAGGCGCGGTCCCTCTTCGCCCGCCATGGCATCCCTGGCTATCCCACGCCGAAACAGGCGGTGCGCGCCTTCATGCACCTCGAGCACTACCGCCGCAACCAGGCGCTGCTGATGCGGGTACCCCATCCCGAACGGGAGGTCGGGGAACCGGACCGGGAGACGGCGCAGCGGATCCTGGCGGGCGCTCTCGGCGAAGTGCGGGAGTGGCTGAGCGAAGCGGAGGCCAAAGCGCTGCTCCAGGCCTACGGGATTCCGGTGGTCGCCACCCGGGTGGTTGCCGACCCGGCGGCGGCCGGCGCGGCGGCGGCGGACATCGGCGGTCCGGTGGCCCTGAAGATCCTGTCGCGCGACATCACCCACAAGAGCGACCTGGGCGGCGTCGCCCTGGATCTCGAGGGTGCGGAGGCGGTCACCCGGGCGGCCGAGGCGATGAACCAGCGGATCGCGGCGGCGCTGCCGGAAGCGCGGCTGGAAGGCTTCACCGTGCAGGCCATGTGCCGGCGCCCGCAGGCCGAAGAACTGATCCTGGGGGTCGTCGACGACCCCCAGTTCGGGCCGGTGATGCTGTTCGGCAAGGGCGGAACCGCCGTCGAGGTGATCGCCGACAAGGCCCTTGCCCTGCCGCCGCTGGACCCGATGCTGGCCGAGGCGATGATGGCGGAGACCAAGGTCTATCGCCTGCTCAAGGGCTACCGCGACCGCCCGCCGGCCGCCATCGCGGAGATTGCCGGGGCCCTGGTGCGCCTGTCGCAGATCGTCGCCGACCTGCCGGAGATCACCGAGGTGGACATCAATCCCCTGCTGGCGGATGCCGAGGGGGTGATCGCCCTCGACGCCCGGGTGCGGGTGGCGGCCCGCCGCGATCCGGCGGCGGCGGCCACGGCGCGGCTGGCGATCCGGCCCTACCCGCGCGAACTGGAGCGGGCGCTGACCCTGCCCCAGGGGCGGCCGATCTTCATCCGGCCCCTGCGGCCCAGCGATGCGATGGGCCTGCGCGAAGCCTTTCGGCGGCTGGACCCCGAAGATGTGCGCATGCGTTTCTTCATGCCGCTGAACGATCTCTCGGACGAGATGCTGGCGCGGCTGACGCAGCTCGACTACGACCGGGAGATGGCGCTGGCGGCCTTTGCGTCCGGGGAACCCGGCGGCGATGGGCTGGGCGTCGTGCGCCTTGCCGCCGATCCGGACAACGCCCGCGCCGAGTTCGCCATCCTGGTCCGCTCCGACATCAAGCGGAAAGGCCTGGGCTCAGCGCTCATGGAGGCGATCCTGGATTACGCCCAGGAGCGCGGCATCGGCCAGGTCTGCGGTACCGTCCTCTCGGAAAACACGGCCATGCTCGGGCTCTGCCGCAAGCTGGGCTTCACCGCGGCGCCGACGATCGAGGGCACGGTCGCTGTGGCCTGGAGCCCTTCGTCGATCCGATAGGTGTCTTGACGAGAGCGGTGCGGCTCAGTGGCCGGGCCGATCCAGGGAATAACCGGCGGAGCGCACGGTGCGGATCAGGTCGTTGCTGCCGTCCTGGTTCAGGGCCTTGCGCAGCCGGCGGATGTGCACGTCGACGGTGCGCGGCTCCACGTAGACATCGCGGCCCCAGACCGAGTCGAGAAGCTGTTCGCGGGTGAAGACCCGCCCCGGGTTCTGCATCAGATGGCGCAGCAGGCGGAACTCCGTCGGCCCGAGATGGATGTCGTGGCCGTTGCGGCGCACGCGGTGCGCCGCCAGATCCATGGCGAGATCCTCGAAGGTCAGCATCTCGCTGCTGAGCTCAGGCTTGCTGCGGCGCAGGACCGCGTGGATGCGGGCGATCAGCTCGGCCGGCGAGAAGGGCTTGGTGATGTAGTCGTCGCAGCCGCTGTCGAGACCGCGCAGCTTGTCGGTCTCCTCGCCGCGGGCGGTCAGCATGATGATGGGCACCCGCCGGGTGTCGGGCTTGCTGCGCAACTGGCGGCAGACCTCAATCCCGGACATCAGCGGCAGCATCCAGTCCAGCAGGATCAGGTCCGGCACCTCTTCGGCGGCCGC
The DNA here is from genome assembly GCF_028289705.1 of Pelagibius sp. Lineage (GTDB taxonomy): Bacteria > Pseudomonadota > Alphaproteobacteria > Kiloniellales > Kiloniellaceae > Pelagibius. Next base: position 18,401 of record NZ_JANQOI010000169.1, on the reverse strand, counting down.
GACCAGTGCCTCTTCGCCGTCGCCGGCGCTGTTCACGCGAAAGCCGGCGCCTTCCAGGTTGTAGCGCAACATGGTGACCAGGGCTTCCTGGTCCTCGATGATCAGAACCAGAGGTTTCACGCTCCCTTTTTCTCCTTTCTCTTCTTGCCCTCCGCCCCTTCGTCTTCCGGACTGACCACCTGGAAGCTCGTGGTGTCGCTCTTCGGGCGACCGCCCTCGATGCGCTTGCCGGTGGCCAGGTAGTAGGTGGTTTCCGCGATGTTGGTTGCGTGATCGCCGATCCGCTCGATGTTCTTGGCGACGAACAGCAGATGGGTGCACGGCGTAATGTTGCGCGGGTCCTCCATCATGTAGGTCAGCAGCTCGCGGAACAAGGCGGTGTACATCTCGTCGACTTCTTCGTCGCGGTGCCAGACGTCCATGGCGCGGCCGGAGTCGTGATTGGCATAGGCGTCCAGCACGTCCTTGATGATCGCCTGCACCAGTTTGGCCATGCGCGGGATGGAGCGCGCCGCCTCGTGATGCGCCAACTGATTGAGGGCGATGGTGCGCTTGGCGATGTTCTTCGCGTAGTCGCCGATGCGTTCCAGATCGCTGGAGATCTTCAGGGCGGAGATGACTTCGCGCAGGTCGTTGGCCATGGGCTGGCGCAAGGCGAGCGTCCGCACCGCGTTCTCGTCCAGCTCCAGGTCCATCTGGTCGACCGCCTCGTCGCCCTCGACGACCTTCTCGGCCAGCGCCGTGTCGCGGCGCACCAGGGCGTCGATGGACCCGGCAAGCTGTGCTTCGGCCACGCCGCCCATGCGAAGCACCACGGCATTCAGTTGCTGCAGTTCCTCGTCGAAGGACTTGACGATGTGTTCGCTGTTCATAAAGGCGGGTCCTCGGGCTTCGCGGTGAGGGGTGGGCTATCGCATTGACCGGGTATCAGCCGAAGCGTCCGGTGATGTAGCCCTGGGTCCGCTCGTCGCGCGGATTGGTGAAGAGCTGCTCGGTGTCGCCCACCTCCACAAGGATTCCCAGGTGGAAGAAGGCGGTCTTCTGCGAGACGCGGGCGGCCTGCTGCATGGAGTGAGTGACGATGACGATGGTGAAGTTCTGCCGCAGTTCGTCGATCAGTTCCTCGATTTTCGCCGTGGCAATGGGGTCGAGCGCCGAACAGGGTTCGTCCATCAGGATCACTTCCGGGTTCACCGCGATGGCGCGGGCGATGCAGAGGCGCTGCTGCTGACCGCCCGACAGACCGGTGCCCGGCGATGCCAGGCGGTCCTTTACCTCTTCCCAAAGCCCCGCGCGGGTGAGGCTGATCTCGACGATGTCGTCCAGCTCCGACTTGCTTTCGGCGATGCCGTGCAGGCGGGGCCCATAGGCGATGTTGTCGTAGATCGACTTGGGGAAGGGATTGGGTTTCTGGAACACCATCCCGACCCGGGCGCGGAGCTGCACCACGTCCAGGCGCGCATCGTAGATGTCGGCCCCGTCCAGCGCGATGTCGCCCTCGACCCGGCAGCCGTCGATCACGTCGTTCATCCGGTTGAGGCACCGCAGGAATGTGGATTTCCCGCAGCCGGAGGGTCCGATCAGGGAGGTCACCTGGTGCTCGCCGATGTCCAGGTCCACCTCTTTGAGGGCCTTGGTTTGGCCGTAGTAGACGTCCACATTGCGCGCGCTCATCTTCGGTGAGGGGCGCAGGGCCGATTGCGAGGCTGTGGCGTCTGCGACGGCTTCCATCACGCTCTCCATTCTCTTTTCCCTCTCTCTACCACTGACGCTCGAAGCGCTTGCGCAGCAGGACGGCGAGCGCGTTCATGAAAATCAGGAAGGCCAGGAGCACCATGATCGCGCCGTTGGTCTTTTCGACGAAGGCGCGCTCCGGCGCGTCGGCCCAAAGGAAGATCTGCACCGGCAGCACGGTGGCCGGGTCGGTGACGCCCCCGGGCACGTCGACGATGAAGGCGACCATGCCGATCATCAAGAGGGGCGCCGTCTCGCCCAGGGCCTGGGCCATGCCGATGATGGTCCCGGTCATGATGCCGGGCAGCGCCAGCGGCAGCACGTGATGGGTGACCACCTGCAAACGCGACGCGCCGACGCCGAGGGCGGCTTCGCGGATCGAGGGCGGCACGGCCTTCAGGGCGGCGCGCCCGGCGATGATGATGGTGGGCAGGGTCATCAGGGCGAGGACCATGCCGCCGACCAGGGGGGCCGAGCGCGGCAACCCGAAGAAGCCGAGAAACACGGCGAGGCCGAGCAGGCCGAAGATGATCGAGGGCACCGCGGCCAGGTTGTTGATGTTCACCTCGATCAGGTCGGTCCACTTGTTCTTCGGCGCGAACTCCTCCAGGTAGACCGCCGAGAGCACGCCGACCGGGAAGGTGAGGGCCAGGGTGATCAGCAGGGTAAAGAAGGAGCCCACCACCGCGCCCCAGATGCCGGCCTGCTCCGGCTCGCGGGAGTCGCCGGCGGTGAAGAAGGTTGTGTTGAACCGAGTCTCGACCCCGTTGTCCGCCTCGAAGGATTCGATCCAGACAATCTCGTTATCTTTCACCCGGCGGTCCGACTCAGGCAGCGTGCGATCGATGTAACCCTTCACCAGACTGTCGATATCGTCGGAGGACTTCACCCAGATGGTCTGGTTGGTGCCGATGATGGAGAGATCGTCCAGCACCCGGTCGCGGACGTCCAGCCCGGCGCCGTTGGAGACGATGCCGTAGAGCTTGATGCGGTCGCGCCGGCCGGTCACTTCGGGAAAGCGCTCGCGCAGGCTCTTTTTGATCAGGCCCTGGAAGTCGGCCCGGGCGATGATCTCCGGGTCGTTGGTCCCCTGCGGGTCGATGACCTCCGGGTCGAGGTAGACGGGGACCGCCAGGTGGGTCTGCACGAAGGCGGTATAGCCGTTCAGAACGATGGTGCCGATGAGCAGCCCAAGGATTCCCAGCGCCGCGAAGATGGCCACCAGACCATAGAGGCGGAATCGCTTCTCTGCCGCGTAGCGGCGCTTCAACCGCCCTTCCGAGAGGTCGGCGCGGCGTATGAGCGCAGCAGGTGCCGTGCTATCAGTCATACTTCTCTCGATACCTCCGGACCACGTTCAGGGCGATGACGTTGAGGGTCAGGGTGACGGCGAAGAGCACCAGGCCCAGGGCGAAGGCCGCCAGGGTCTTGGCGCTGTCGAACTCCTGGTCGCCGACCAGCAGGGTAACGATCTGCACCGTGACGGTGGTCACGGCTTCCAGCGGATCGGCGGTCAGATTGGCCGCCAGGCCCGCGGCCATGACCACGATCATGGTCTCGCCGATGGCCCGGCTCATGGCGAGCAGCAGGCTGCCGACGATGCCGGGCAGCGCTGCCGGGAAGATCACCTGCTTGATGGTCTCCGACTTCGTCGCGCCCAGCGCATAGGCGCCGTCGCGCAGGGCCCGCGGCACCGCGTTCATCACATCGTCGCTGAGCGAGGAAACGAAGGGGATGATCATGATCCCCATCACCATGCCGGCGGCCAGGGCGGACTCCGAGGAAACCGACAGGCCCAGGGACTCGCCGGTGCGCCGGATGAAGGGCGCGACCGTGAGGGCGGCGAAGAAGCCGTAAACGACGGTGGGCACACCGGCCAGGATCTCCAGCATCGGCTTGACGATGGCGCGCATCCGCGGCGGCGCATATTCCGACATGTAGATCGCCGAGAAGAGGCCGATGGGCACGGCGACGCACATGGCGATGAAGGTGATCATCAAGGTGCCGGCGAACAGCGGAATGGCGCCGAACGCGCCGGAGGCGCCGACCTGGTCGGCGCGCAACGCGGTCTGCGGGCTCCATTCCAGCCCGAAGAGGAATTCGGTGAAGGGGACCCGGGCGAAGAACCGCATGGCCTCGAAGAGCAGCGACAGCACGATGCCGACAGTGGTCAGGATGGCGATGGTCGAGGCGATGATCATCAGGATGCTGACCGTGCGCTCGACCAGATTGCGCGCGCGCAGGGTCGGCGCGATACGCTTGCGGGCGAAGGCCAGCCCGGCCAGCGCCACGGCGATGGCGACCACCACCATGGCCGCGTTGCCCACCTGGCGCACGGTCGCGTAGCCGTCGGCCGCGCTCTGCAGCGCCGTGTCGACCTCGCGGCTGACGATGTTGCCGGAGGCCAGGTTCTTGACGTCGTTGATGAGCAGGGACAGGCGCTCGGGGGACAGGGCCTTGGCGTCCGCCGGCAGGCTGTTGACCAGCATCCACTCGGCGACCCGCGGCTCGATGATCAGCCAGAGCGCCATCAGCACCAGACTGGGAATGCCGCACCAGAGGGCCACGTAGAGGCCGTAGTAGGGCGGCCGCGAGTGCAGGGTCGAGGGATGGCCGCCGCTGACCGAGCGCGCCCGGCGTTGCCCGAACATGTAGCCGAAGGACGCCAGCGTCAGCAGGATGGCAATGAGAATGAAGCTGTTCATGGCGACCCACCGGATCTAAGGACCACTGGGACAGGCTCGGCAGACTGGGGATTATCGGCGGTCTAATCGAACCGCCTGTCTTCTTCCGTTGCCCACGACGCCGGCCCCTGCGGGTCCTCGCTGTCCCCTGTCTCTCGATTGCACCGTTAAAGTCACTAAAGAAAGGACCGAAAGTCCGCCGGCGGAGCGCTCGATCGGCTCCGCCGGCGACACTTCGATTACATGCTCAGCGGCGCAAGACCGTTGGCAGCCTTCATCATGGCGCTGCGGTCATCCGACGGCAGCGGGATCAGACCCTTTTCCACCAGATAACCTTCGTCGCCCCAGGCCTTGTCCGAGGTGAACTCGGAAACGAACTCCTTGATGCCGGGGATCGTGCCGACATGCTCCTGCTTCACATAGAAGTACAGCGAGCGGGAGATGCCGTATTCGCCGGAGGCGATGTTCTCGAACTCCGGAGCGACACCGCCGACCGTAGCGCCGTGCAGCTTGTCGGCGTTCTGGTCGAGGAAGCTGAAGCCGAAGATGCCGAGAGCCTGCGGATTGGCTTCCAGCTTCTGAACGATCAGGTTGTCGTTCTCGCCGGCCTCGACGAAGGCACCGTCCTCACGCACGGAGTGCGCAGCGGCCTTGAAGGCGGCCTTGTCCAGGGCCTTGATCTCCGGGAACTGCTTGGCGGCCGACTCCATCACCAGCTCGACGAAGGCGTCGCGGGTGCCGCTGGTCGGCGGCGGGCCCAGCACCTCGATCTTCTCGGCCGGCAGCGACAGGTCGATGTCGCTCCACAGCTTGTTCGGATTGGGGATCAGCTTGCCGTCGACCGGGATCTCCTTGGCCAGCGCCAGGAAGATCTGCTTCTTGGTCAGGGCGAAGGGCTTGTGGGCCTTGGAGTTGGCCAGCACGATGCCGTCGAAGCCGATCTTCACCTCGGTGATGGTGATGCCGTTCTCGGTGCACTTGGAGAACTCGGACTGCTTGATACGCCGCGAGGCGTTGGTGATGTCCGGATGCTCGGTGCCGACGCCGGCGCAGAACAGCTTCATGCCGCCGCCGGAACCGGTGCTCTCGACCACCGGGGTCTTGAAGCCGCTCGAGCGGCCGAAGTTCTCAGCCACTGCGGTTGAGAAGGGGAACACCGTCGACGAACCGACGATGCGGATCTGATCACGCGCCTCGGCAATGGCAGGCGCCACCACGACCAGGCCGGCAACTGCCGCCATGGCTAGCGATTTCTTGATCACGGGGAATACCTCCGCTGAATGCCCATTAGTGAAAACCGTCTCAACGTTGCTTGCCGGCCAGAGACTGGCGCGGTCTCGGAACAACGCATGTGCCGGCCTCTCACCGGCGGGCCCAACCTACGTTTGCTCGGCGATGGTATTACTGCAGTTTTGTTACACTTAGATGACAGAAACCGGGATTCTGCAAAAAAGTAGTGGAATTTTAAGATCCTGACCGGCCAGGGAAATTCTACGATGCCTGGGGCTGTGAGGCGGACAAGGATATTTCCGGTTTCGCGGCGCTGGGCAGGTAGACCGAGAAGGTCGCCCCTTCGTTGAGGCGGCTTTCGATCTCCAGCACGCCGCGGTGGCGGTTGACAATATGCTTGACGATGGCCAGGCCCAGCCCGGTGCCGCCGAGGCGCCGCGAGCGGCGGGAATCGACGCGGTAAAAGCGCTCCGTCAGGCGCGGGATATGCTCCCGCTCGATGCCTTCGCCCTCGTTGAAGACGGATATCTTCACCCCGGCCCGCCCGAGGCGGCGCTCCCCGGCCCCGCCCTTTGCCAGGGGGCGCGCCGAGACGCGGATCACCGTATCCTCCTGGCCGTACTTCAGGGCGTTGTCGAAGAGGTTCTGGAACACCTGGGTCAGCTCGTCGTGGACGCCGATCACCGGGGGCAGCGGCTCGCAAGCGATCTCGATGCGCATGGCGTTGCGCGCGGCCTCCAGCTCCAGGGTCGAGGCCACCGAGCGCAGCGTTCGCTCGACATCGCATTGGCCGTCCGGCGGCGTGTGCTCCTGCAGCTCGATGCGCGACAGCGACAGCAGGTCGTCCACCAGGCGCGACATGCGATGGGACTGGACCTCCATGATCTTCAGGAAGCGCCCCTGCGCCTCCAGGTCGTCGCGCGCCGGGCCGCGCAGGGTCTCGATGAAGCCGATCAGGCTGGACAGCGGCGTGCGCAGTTCATGGCTGACATTGGCGACGAAATCGGCGCGCATGCGCTCGGTCTGTTTCACCCCGGTCAGATCGTAAAGGGCGATCATCACACGGGCCTGCTGGGGGGCCGTCATCGGCAGGCGCAGCACCCGCGCGGCGATGCTGCGTTCGACCTTGCCGGGGATGGCGAACTCCACGGCCTCCTGCTCGCCGCCTTCCAGCACCGCGTCGACGGCGGCCAGCAAGGTGGGATTGCGGATGCTGAGCGCCAGGTCCCGCCCGGCCGGGTCGTGGCCCAGCAGCGCTTCGGCGGCGGGATTGAGGCGCAGCACCCGGCGGTTCTCGGCCACCAGGATCAGCGGGTCCGGCAGCCCTGCCAGCACCGCGGCGTTCATGGCCATGGTGTCTTGCAGGTCGCGGCGCCGCGCGCGCTGCTCGCGGGCGGTCTCGGCGATGGCGTCGCTCAGGCCCGGCGACAGCAGGTCGCCGCCTGAGGGCGCGGCGGGCAGCGGCCCGTCGTCGCCGGCTTCGCGCAGGCGGCTGAGATAGCGGGTGAGCGAGCGCACGCGGCGCAGGTGCTGATTGAGCATGGCGGCCATCAGCAGCGCGATCACCGCACCGCTGATCGCCGCATCGGAAAGACTCAGCTTGCCGGTCAAGACCAGGACCAGCAGCACAAGGACGATCGGGGCGGAGAGCACCAGGGTCACGAGCAGCAGCGCGCCGCCCTTCTGGCTGGCATTCAAAGCGGTCCCGGAAGCCGCGTCCGCTGCCTGATGCTCAGGAGTATTGGGTCGGGAATCTAAGCTCATCCAGTCTCAGCCGGCCTGCCCGTCCGTCACGGCTAATCCAAATCATCAGATTAGCAACTCTCTATGACAAGATTCGCATATAAGCGCAAAGCCTTGTCGTGCGAAGGATTGGCACTGCGCGAGGACCCCGGCCTCGGTCCGAGACGTCAGGCCGCGTCCCGCCGAGCGCTTGCCGCGGCCTCCGGGTCCGGGGCAGCGGCGGGAGCGGGGGTCATCCTGGCCCCGTGCCGGGTCTCCAAGGCATGGGCGATGAGGGCCACCAGGCGATAGAAGCCGTGGGCGAACTTGCCGTAGGGCAGGGTGAGGAACAGGCCGAGGACGATGCCCAGGTGGATCGACAAGAGGGTGCCGAGAAGCGTCGTGCCCTTGGCAAGCATGAGGGCGAGGCCGGTGGCGCTGGTCAGCAGCAGCAGCCAAAGAAAGGCCCGGTCCATGCCGCCGCTGTCCTTGTCGACCGCCGCCGGGTCGGCCTTGTGCTTCAGCCAGAGCAGGCCGGCGGGCCCGATCAGCAGGCCAATGCCGCCGCTGATCCCCAGGATCTTCGGCAGGCTCGTGTAGCCGTAGGGCGCGATCCAGCCGAAGCCGTAGTGGTAGAGCGTGCCGACGCAGGTCGCGGCGAAACACAGCAGGAAGCCGTAGAAGGTCAGGTGGTGAAAGCGCCGCCGTGCCAGCGAGGGCCGCTCGCCGGGGTAGGTGCAGCCCTCCCCGGCGCCGCCGTCGAGATACTTCAGAGTCAGCGCATCGCGCACCGCCTGAAGGACCTGAGGCCCGCCGACGCCCAGCGGCGCCGGAAGCCCCAGCGCCCGCCAATAGCGGACGACGCCCATGACCAGCGCCAACAGCACGAAGAGCCCGACCAGCCCGAACAGTCCCGCCATCACCTGGTGCGGGATGACGCCATAGAACCCTTCGGGATGGACGGCGAAGAAATCGGCCGGGCCGCCGATCAGGGCGGTGCCGGCGATGAAAACCACCAGCGCCAGCGTGGCCAGCGCCGCCACCCAGGTCCCGTTGCCATGAAAGACGCGGCCCATGAAGGCCGGCCAGGCGTAGGCGGCGTAGGTTTCCTTGCGCAGCTTAGCGAAGGTGCGCGGCACATTGACGGCGAAGTCGTGGGGCTCGGCGTACTGACAGTGGTGATAGCAGGCCCCGCAGTTGTGGCAGAGGTTCGCCAGGTATTCGAGGTCTGGCGCGGCGAAGTCGAGGCGCCGCTCCATGGCCGGAAAGACGGCGCAGTGGCCCTCGCAGTAGCGGCAGGCGTTGCAGATCGTCATGATCCGCTCAGCCTCGTCCAGCACGTCTTGGTCGCGGATGTCAGTTAAGCGCATGGGCGGCGGCCTCCTTGCCCGCGATGCGCCCGAAGACGCTGCCGATGGTCATGCCGATGCCGGCGAGATAGCCCTCGCCCAGGATGTTGCCGGCCATGATCTCCCCGGCGGCGAAGACATTGGCCGAGGGTTTGCCGTCGGCCATGAGCATCTGGGCGCGCGCGTTCACGCCGACCCCCAGGTAGGTGAAGGTGATGCCGGGGCGCAGGGCATAAGCCCTGAAGGGCGGCCGGTCGATGGCCTGGGCCCAGTGGCTCTTATCGACGGCCAGGCCCTCGGTGCGGCAGTCGTCCAGCGCCGTGTGGTCAAAGGTCCCGGGGCGCACCGCGGCATTGAACTCTGAAATGGTGCGTTCCAGCGTTGCCGGCTCGAGGCCGATCTTCACCGCCAGTTCGGCGATGGTTCCGGCGCGCTCCGGCGGAAAGACCGGCGGCATGAAGCGGCCGGTCGCCTTGTCGTCGATGATCACATGGGCCAGTTGGTCGGGCTGGGCGGCCACCAGGCGCCCCCAGATGGCGTAGCGCTTGGGCCAGAAATCCTCGCCCTCGTCGTAGAAGCGCTCGCTCAGGGTGTTGACGACCACGCCCAGGGAGACGCAGTCGACCCGGGTGACGATGCCGCCGTCGAACTTCGGGGCGCGCCCGTCGATGGCCACGGCGTGGCACTGCTTGGGATCGCCGATCTGCTGGGCTCCCTTGTCCAGCAGCAGCTTCAGGAGAGCGCCCCGGTTGTAGGGCGTGCCGCGGATCAGGAAGTTGCGGGCCACCTCGCCCCAGGCTTCGGTCAGCCACTCCAGATTGGCCTCGAAGCCGCCGGCGGCGGCGATCAGGGTTTTGGCCTTCACCGCAGAGCGCTGCGTGCCCTCCCGGCCCACCAGGGCCTTTTGGAAGAAGCCGTCTTCGAACAGGAGGTCGTGCACCGGCGCGTCGTAGTGAACCACCACGCCCAGGTCGGCGGCGGCCCGGTAGAGGGCGTTCATCACCGCCTTGCCGCCGCCCATGAAAAAGGCGTTGGTGCGCCCCAGATGCAGGGTGCCGCCGAGGGCCGGCTGGAAGTGGACGCCGTGCGCGCCCAGCCAGCCGACGCTTTCCGAGGAGCGGCGAATGGTCATGCGGGCCAGGGCCTCGTCGGTCCGGCCCTTGGTCACCCGCTGCAGGTCTTCCCAGTACTCCTCTTCCAGGTAGGCCTCGGTCAGCACCGCCGTCGGCGCCTCATGCATGGCCCGCAGGTTGCGGGTGTGACGGCTGTTGCCGCCGCGGTGGCTGTGGGGCGCGGCCTCCAACACGCAGACCCTGGCCCCCGCTTCGGCGGCGCAGACCGCCGCCGTCAGGCCGGCATGGCCGCCGCCGATCACCAGCACGTCAAAGACCGTCGTCTCGCTCACAGCCTGATCCACTCTCTTTGTCTTTCTTGTATCCAGTTGTATCCAATTGTGTTCGATATTGCAAGAGCGAAGATTTTCGCGCAGTCTTGGCCCTCGACAGTTGGACTTGGTTGGCGCGATGGCCCAGGACGAAAGCACGGAAAACGGCGCGGTACCGCGCGGCGAAGCGGCTTATCGGCACCTCTTCGAGGCGATTCAGACCGGGCTGCTGAAGCCCGGCATGCGGGTGCGCGAGGTGGAGATCGCCGAGCGCTTCGGCATCAGCCGCACGCCGGTGCGCGAAGCCATTCGCCGGCTGGAAAGCGAAGGGCTGGTGGTGCACGTGCCGCGCCAGGGCGCGGTCATCAAGCAGATGGACCAGCGCGAGGTGATCGAGCTTTACGAGATGCGCGCGGCCCTGGAGGGCACGGCGGCGCAGATGGCCGCCCAGCACGCCTCAGAGGCGGAGATCCTGGAACTGGAGGAACTGAACGCCCTGATGCGGGCTGCCGCGGGGGATGACCGAAAGGTGGCCGAGGCCAACCGCCGCTTCCACGACGACCTCTACCAGGCAGCCAAGAACCCCTTCCTCATCAAGTCGGTGACCGCCCTGGCCAATGCCCTGGCGGTGCTCGGCGGGACGACGCTCCGCGACCGGGAGCGCACCGAGGCGGCCTTCGCCGAGCATCAGGAAATCCTCGAAGCCATCCGCGCCCGCGACGGCGCCCGCGCCGACCGGGCCGCCCGCGCGCATATCCTGGCCGCCCTGCGCAGCCGCATGCGCCTCATGCGCGAGGCGGAACTGCAGGACGATCAAGACACGAAGCGCGAGCGGATATAGCGGTGCAACAGCCAGTAGAGGACGACCATCACGCTGCTGGGAATCAAAAAGAGCGGCAGGAACTCGGCCGGTCTCTCGATCAGGAGCGGGAAAAAGCCGACGTGAACGAGCATCGCGATCATGAGTGCAAGGCAGCTTACTCCCCAAGCCCGAAAGCCGGCCAGGGCCCAGGGACTCAAGCGCCAGAGCCCAATCGTTACCGCCGCCGAGGTGGCGGCGTAGGCGATCATGAAGATGGCGATGTAGCTTGGCCAAATGCCGATGCCGCCGAAGAGCGCAACCGCCGCATTGGCAAACCCCGCAAAGCTCAGCCAGGCCATAAGCAGACTGAGAAGGGTGACTCCCAGGGGGCGTTTGCTAGAACTCTGCTGTGTCGGCGGTTCTTTCCCGTTTTCGCTCAGCCCGGTCAAAGCAGCTCGCCGGTGGCCAGGGACTCGTAGGCCGCAAGGGCGGCGGCGGTGACCAGGTCGTTCACCGTGGCGCCGAGCTGGACCACCTGGGCGGGCTTGTCGAGGCCGATGAGGATCGGCCCGATCACCGAGCCGCCGCCGGTCTGCTGCACCAGCTTGGCGGTGATGTTGGCCGAGTGCAGCCCGGGCATGACCAGCACGTTGGCCGGCCCGGAGAGCCGCGAGACCGGATAGATCTCCCGCATCAGGTCGTAGTTCAGGGCGACGTTGGCCTGCATCTCGCCGTCGTACTCGAAGCCGGGCTCGCGCAGGTCGAGTTCCTGGACGGCGTCGCGGATGCGCTGAGCCGCCTGGTGCAGGGGATTGCCGAAGTTGGAATAGGACAGAAGGGCGACCCGCGGCTCGTGGCCCATGGCCCGCGCCTGGGCCGCGGCCTGCATGGCGATGTCGGCCAGTTGCTGGGCGTTGGGCAGTTCGTGCACCGAGGTATCGGCGATGAAGATGGACCGCCCGCGCAGCACCATGATGGAGAGGCCGAAGACGCGCTGGCCCTTCTGCGGGTCGATGGCCCGGCGGATGTCCTCGTAGGCGACGCTGAAGCTGCGGGTCAGGCCGGTGACCATGGCGTCGGCCTCGCCGCAGGCCACCATGCAGGCGGCGAAGACGTTGCGATTCTGGTTGGCCATGCGCTGGCAGTCCCGCCGCAGAGATCCCAGCCGTCCGAGACGCCGATAGAGGTAGTCGACGTAGCGCGCGTTGTTCTTGGAGAGCCGCGCGTTGTGGATCTCCAGGGTGTTCTTGTCGAGGCCGATGGCGCGCATGGTCTCCTTCACCTGCTCCTCGCGGCCGACCAGCACCGGCGTGCCGTAGCCGGCCTGCTGAAAGGCCAGGGCGGCGCGGATGCTGCGCTCCTCCTCGCCCTCGGCGAAGACCACGCGCTTGGGGTTCTGGCGCACCTTGTCGAAGATGCGCTGCAGGCTGGAGGCCGTGGGGTCGAGCCGCGCCGAGAGCTGCTGCTCGTAAGTCCCCATGTCCTCGATGGGCTGTCGCGCGACGCCGCTGTCCATCGCCGCCCTGGCGACTGCCTTCGGCACCGCCACGATAAGTCGGGGATCGAAGGGTGCTGGAATAATGTAGTCGGGTCCGTAGCGCAGCGCCTTGCTGTGATAGGCCTGGGCCACCTCGTCGGGCACGTCTTCCTGCGCCAGTTCGGCCAGGGCCCGGGCGGCGGCGATCTTCATCTCCATGTTGATGGTCGAGGCGCGCACGTCCAGGGCGCCGCGGAAGATGTAGGGAAAGCCGAGCACGTTGTTGATTTGGTTCGGATAGTCCGAGCGACCGGTGGCGACGATGGCATCGTCGCGCAGCTCGGCCACTTCCTCCGGCGTGATCTCGGGGTCGGGGTTGGCCATGGCGAAGATGATCGGCTTGTCGGCCATGGAGCGGATCATCTTTGCGGTGAAGGCGCCCTTCACCGAAAGGCCCATGCAGACATCGGCGCCGGCCATGGCTTCGGCCAGGCTGCGGGCCTCGGTCTCCACCGCGTGGGCGGACTTCCACTGGTTCATGCCCGCTTCGCGGCCCCGGTAGATGACCCCCTTGGTGTCGCAGAGCAGCACCGAATCGTGCGGCACGCCCATGGCCTTGATCAACTCCGCGCAGGCGACGCCCGCCGCCCCGGCGCCGTTGATCACCACCCGCGCCTCTTCGATGGACCGCCCGGTCAGCGCCAGGGCGTTGATGAAGCCGGCGGCGGTGATGATGGCGGTGCCGTGCTGGTCGTCGTGGAATACGGGAATGTCCATCAGCTCCTTCAGGCGCGCTTCGATGACGAAGCACTCGGGGGCCTTGATGTCTTCCAAATTGATGCCGCCCCAGGACTTGCCGAGGAAGCGCACGCAGTTCACGAACTCGTCGACGTCGCGGGTGTCGACCTCCAGGTCGATGCCGTCGACATCGGCAAAGCGTTTGAACAGCACCGCCTTGCCTTCCATCACCGGCTTGGAGGCCTGGGCCCCCAGGTCGCCGAGGCCCAGCACGGCGGTGCCGTTGGAGATGATGGCGACGATGTTGCCCTTGGCGGTGTAGTCGTAGGCCTTGGACTCGTCGTCGCTGATCTTCAGGCAGGGGACCGCGACCCCCGGCGAGTAGGCCAGCGAGAGGTCGCGCTGTGTGGTCAGCGGCTTGGTGGCTTGAATCTCGAACTTACCAGGGCGGCCGGAAGCGTGCAGATCGAGCGCTTCGGCCTCGGTGATGCGGGTCCTGTCCATGACGTCCTCCCTCCAGGGTTCCCCAAGACTCCCGCGTCTCCCCGCATGGCCGACCGTTGGGGTGCCGGCGCCTCGGGACCTCTGGCAGAGGGCCTTGTTTTTTCAGAAATCTTAGAGAGCCCTGTTGGGAGCGTCAAAGGCCATCGGGCCCAATAGCCGCCCTTGCGGGCTAGCCGCGGAGATGGCGGTGCACGTCGGCGGCGCCGGCGTCGGCGAGGAGGCCTTCTGCCCTCACCGCCGCGGCCTCGTCGGGCACCCGCACCCACAGCAGGATCGCCCCGGACTCCAGCGCCCGGGCGAAGGCCTCCGTGTGGGGCGTCGCCCGCACCTTGTCCAGGACCTCCACCACCGCCGCGGTGCTCAGCCCGGCGGCCAGCACGCCGGCGATGGCGGCGCCCACCGGTCCGGTGGCGATGGCGATCAGGCCGGCAGCGGTCAGGGGGCCGACGTAGTTGATCTCGCCGACGAGGCCGGCGAGCGACTCCTGCCAGGCCTCGCCTGGGGTGCCGCTGGCACTGAGGGACTCGTGGGTGTCGAGGACGGAAAGATCCTCGCGGGCGAATCCCGCGGCCAGCAGGGACTCCACCGCCGCGGTAAAGCTGTGGCGTTCGGCGAAGCGGCCCACGACCTCGACCTCGCGGTCGGCCGGAAAGGCCTGGTTGTGGGCGTCTTCGTGCTGCGTCACGGCGGGGCCTCCTCCCCTGGACCAGTCGAGCGCTCGGCGCGGCCCTGCTGCCGGCGCTCCCTGGCATGGTCTCCCATTCTGACGGTCGCGGCCCGGCTTGCCTAGAGTGCCATCGCCTGTGATAACCTTTCCCCGAGCCGAAAGCCCCAAAGTCAAGAAACCCTCGACCCCTGCCCCCGGATCGATGACCGCACAATCCGTTCCTGCGGCCCAGCACAAGGACAGCCCGCGCGCCGGCCCCGCCAAGTCCGCGGTCACGCCGATGATGGCGCAGTACCTGGAGATCAAGGCGGCCCATCCGGGCAGCCTGCTGTTCTATCGCATGGGCGATTTCTACGAGCTGTTCTTCGAGGACGCGGAGAAGGCCGCTGTCGCCCTGGACATCGCGCTCACCAAACGCGGCCAGCATCAGGGCGCCGACATCCCCATGTGCGGTGTGCCGGTGCATTCCGCCGACGGCTATCTGGCAAGGCTGATCCGCAAGGGCTTCAAGGTGGCGGTCTGCGAGCAGATGGAGGACCCCGCCGAAGCCAAGAAGCGCGGCAGCAAGTCGGTGGTGCGGCGCGACGTGGTGCGGGTGGTGACCCCGGGGACCATCACCGAGGACGCGCTGCTCGACGCCCGCGCCAACAACTACCTGGCGGCGCTGGCGGAGGCCGGCGGCGCACTGGGCATCGCCTGGCTGGACATCTCCACCGGCGTGTTCCGGGCGCAGCCGCTGGAGCCGCGCGGCCTGGCCGCCACCCTGGCCCGCCTCGACCCCGGCGAGGTGATCCTGCCCGAAGCGCTGCTCGCGCGCGCCGAGTTTTCCGCCGTATTCGCCGAGCTGCGGGACCGTCTCAGCCCGCTGCCCGGCGCGCGCTTCGACAGCGGCAATGCCCGCCGGCGCCTGGAGGAGGTCTTCGAGACCAAGGCGCTCGATGCCTTCGGCGCCTTCGGGCGGGCCGAACTGGCCGCCGCCGGCGCCCTCGTCGACTACGTCGCTTTGACCCAGAAGGGGAAGATGCCGCGCCTGCTGCCGCCGCGGCGGCTGGCCGGCGGCGCGGTGATGGAGATCGACGCCGCCACGCGGCGCAATCTGGAACTGACCGAGGCCCTCAGCGGCGGACGCGAGGGCACGCTGCTGGCCACCGTCGACAGGACGGTAACGGGGGCCGGCGCCCGGCTGCTGGCGGCACGCCTGGCGGCGCCGCTGACCGATGTTCAGGCCATCGCGGCGCGCCACGACCAGCTCGACTGGTTGGTCGAGGAGGGTGATCTGCGCGCCGATCTGCGGGCCCGGCTCAAGCGCTGCCCGGACATCGAGCGGGCGCTCTCTCGCCTCAGTCTCGGGCGCGGCGGGCCGCGGGACCTGGCGGCCATTCGCGCCGCGCTCGTTGTCGCCGGCGATCTGCACGGCCTGATCACCGCGAAGGCCGGCCTCAACCCGCCCAGTCTCGAGGCCGCGGACCTTCAGGTTCTCGGCGGCCACCGGGCCCTGGTCGAACGCCTCGCCGCGGCCCTCGCCGAGGAGCCGCCGTTCCTGGCCCGCGACGGCGGCAGCATCGCGCCGGGCTATGACCCGAACCTGGATGAGCTGCGCGCCCTGCGCGACGACAGCCGCAAGCTGATCGCCGGTCTGCAGGCGCGCTATGCCAATGAGAGCGGCGTCGCCGGCCTGAAGATCAAGCACAACAACGTGCTCGGCTACTTCATCGAGGTGACGCCGACCCACGCGGCCAAGATCAAGACCGGCGGCGAGGGCCCCTTCATTCACCGCCAGACCCTCGCCTCGGCGATGCGCTTCACCACCGTCGAACTGTCGGAGCTGGAGCAGAAGATCGCCAGCGCCGCCGAACGGGCCCTGGCCTTGGAGCTTGAGATCTTCCAGGGCCTGGTCACGACCGTGCTGGCCGAGAGCGAAGGCATCGGGCGCACTGCCCAGGTGCTGGCCGCCCTGGACGTCGCCGCGGCCTTGGCCGAGCTGGCCGTCGAGCAGCGCTGGTGTCGCCCGCGCCTCGACGAGAGCGGCGCCTTCGACATCCGCGGCGGCCGCCATCCGGTGGTGGAGGCCGCCCTGGCCGCGGCGCAGGAAGGCGCTTTCGTCGCCAACGACTGCCGCTTGGAGGACGAGTCCGCCTCGTCTTCGAAAGCGGGCCGCATATGGCTGATCACCGGCCCCAACATGGCGGGCAAGAGCACCTTTCTGCGCCAGAACGCCCTCATTGCGGTCCTCGCGCAAATGGGCAGCTTCGTGCCGGCCGCCTCCGCCCATATCGGCCTGGTGGACCGCCTGTTCAGCCGGGTGGGTGCCGCCGACGATCTGGCGCGCGGCCGCTCCACCTTCATGGTGGAGATGGTGGAGACCGCGGCCATCCTCAATCAGGCGGGCCCCCGCGCCCTGATCATCCTCGACGAGATCGGCCGCGGCACGGCGACCTTCGACGGCCTCTCCATCGCCTGGGCCTGCATCGAGCACCTCGACGGCGTGAACCGCTGCCGCGCCCTCTTCGCCACCCACTACCACGAGCTGACGGCGCTCTCCGCCAAGCTGGACTCGCTGGCCTGCCATTCCATGCGGGTGAAGGAGTGGCAGGGCGACGTGGTCTTCCTGCACGAGGTGGTGGCCGGGGCCGCCGACCGCTCCTACGGCATCCATGTGGCCAAGCTGGCGGGCCTGCCCAAGGCGGCCATCGCCCGGGCGGAGGCGGTGCTGGCGACCCTGGAGCAGGGCGAGCAGGCCGGCGCGCTGTCGCGCCTCGCCGACGACCTGCCGCTCTTCGCCGCCAGCCTCGCGCAGGCCGCCGCGGAGGAGCCCCAGACCTCGGCGGTCGAAGACGCCCTGGCCGGGGTCGATGCCGACAGCCTCAGCCCGCGCGAGGCGCTGAACCTGGTCTACCGGCTGAAGGAGTTGCAGCGCTCAGAGAAAGATTGAGCGCGGCGCGCCGATATGGTTTCCGGTTTGAATCGAATTAAGCCGGTGCCGTCAGACACGAAGCATTCTCGAAGGCAGGCCCGAACGGAAGCCTTGTCTGTCAGTGCGTTCCCGCCCCCCCCCAACCGTCATTGCCGGGCTTGTTCCGGCAATCCATCGAGGTCCGGGTCTCGGTTTGTCCATGGACCCTCGGGACAAGCCCGAGGGTGACTATGGGGGTTGGTAACGGTCCGGCAAGATATTGAAATAAATAAATTACTTCAGGGAAAATCCTAAGGCGCCGGTGCTGGCAGGGTCAGGAGGCCGCTGCGGCCTGCGGCGTCGCGGTAGCGCACTTCGATGCGCCAGAAGCGATAGGCCACGGCATAGGCCTCCGGGTCGGTCAGCTTGATCCGGCCGGTGAGGTAGCGGCTGCGCCGTTCCTCGCCGTCGCCGCTGAAGAAGTAGCCGAGAGTGATGTAGGGCATGATCCCGCTGGAGGAGCCGCCGGTCGCCCCGACGCCGACGCCGGGACCCGAGGCGCCGCCGCTGCCTTCCTCGCGGGTGAAGTATTGGCGCTCGCGGGCCGGCGTCTCCGCGCCTTGCGGGTCGACCAGGACGATGGCCAGGATGGCGCGGCCCGGCGGAATGTCGTCCACCCGCACCTGCAGCCCGCCGTCGGCCACCTCGGCCGAGGCGCGCATCAGCGGCGCCGGGTCCGAGGTCCCGCAGGCGGCCAGGAAACTCAGTACACAAACGGCCTTTAGGACCGCGGCAGGGATTCGTGGCATAGTTTCCCTCCAGCTCCGGTCCCGGGCCCGAACGGGGCCTGGACAATGCGGCGGCAAAGGGCGATGTGAAGGATAGCATGGTTGCAAGCCTGGACATAATGACCCTCGGGAAGGGTGGCAAGGCGGCCGCAAACACCCCGGAGCCGGCCGATCTGCTGCGCGAGGAAAACGCCAAGGTCGTTGACCGCCGGGCGATCATCAGCCGGCGGCGCCTGCTGGCCGCGCTGGACGAGATCGCCGAACGCCACCCCCCGGGGCCGGCCCAGCGCAGCGCGGTGCTGGAGCTGCTGAAGGGCGCCCTGAGCGACGGGCGGGCGGAGGTGCGCCGGCGCTTCGAGGCCGGGGCCTCCGGCACCGCCACGGTGCGCGCCGAATCCTATCTGGTCGATCAGCTCGTGCGCGTGGTCT
>NZ_JANQOI010000156.1 GCF_028289705.1 Pelagibius sp. | reverse complement strand
TCGAGGCTCCGGCTCACGCCCTCGGCCATCAGCATGTTCTTCTGCAGCAGCAGCAACTGCGGCTGGACCGGCAGTTCGAAGGATTCGGTGAGGCGCAGGTGCTGCGCGGGCAGCCGCGCGAAGGAGATCTCGTTCAGCGGCCGCCCGGCGATCGGTTCGCAGACCGAGCGCAGGGCCTGGGCGAAGACGTCCAGGGCGTGGCGCTGCGGCAGATAGCCCGCCTCCATGTAGACCTCGGCGAGGCGGTGATAGTCGCCCTCCAGGGTGGCGATCAGCATGTCGGCGAGGTTGCGGCGGGTGCGCCAGTCCAGCCGCCCCATGATGCCGAAGTCCACCGCCAGGATGTTGCCGCTCTGGTCGACGAACATGTTGCCGGGGTGCTGGTCGCCGTGGAAGAAGCCGTCACGGAACACCTGGTTGAAGAAAATGCCCGCCGCCTTGCCCAGCACATCCTGCAGATCGTGCCCGGCGGCCAGCAGCGCTTCACGGTCGTCCATGGGAATGCCGCTGACCCGCGACATGGTGAGCACACGGCGCGAGGACCGCTGCCAGTCGACGGCCGGCACGATGTAGGTCGGATCGTCCTTGAAGTTCTCCGCCAGCTCAGAGGCGGCGGCGCCTTCCATGCGCAGATCCATTTCCAGGCGGACCGTGGTCTCGAAGACCTGAACGACGTCGAGGGGCTTGAAGCGCTGCAGCTTTGGCTGCGCCCTCAGCGTCCACTCTGCCAGCCAGTAGAGGAACTCCAGATCGCGGTCGAAGGCCTTTTCGATCCCCGGGCGCAGGATCTTGACGGCGACCGGTCGTTCGATGGTCACGGGGGGTGACGGATTGTCTCCCTCTTCCGCCTCCGGGGCCTGTTCGACGCGCAGGCTGGCCAGGTGGACCTGGGCGATGGAGGCGGCGGACAGCGGCGCCATATCGAAGCTGGCAAAGAGCGCTTCCGGCGGTTGATCGAATTCGTCTTCCAGGGTGCGGCGCACCAGTTCCGCCTCGAAGGGCGCCAGGCTGTCCTGCAGTTCGGCCAGGTCCTGCGCCACCTGCTCGCCCACCAGGTCGGCGCGGGTGGACAGCATCTGGCCGAGCTTGATGAAGCTGGGACCCATCTCCACCAGGGCACGGGCCAGTTTCTGGCCGGGCCGTCCCGTGGCGGCGCGGCGCGACAGGCGCCGGGCGATCCAGACCA
Organism: Pelagibius sp.; assembly: GCF_028289705.1. Classification (GTDB taxonomy): domain Bacteria; phylum Pseudomonadota; class Alphaproteobacteria; order Kiloniellales; family Kiloniellaceae; genus Pelagibius. The sequence goes on along the minus strand of NZ_JANQOI010000156.1, from coordinate 9,150 downwards.
GGCCGGGCGCGACGCCGATGTCTTCCAGCGGGGCCAGGGCATCGTGGCGCGCCAGGGTGCGCAGGATGCGCTGAAGGCGCAGCAGGGACCGGAGGGTGCGCAGCATCTTTGAGCCCGATCAGACCCGCCAGCCGGAGTGAATGGCGGCGATCCCGCCGGAGAGGTTGCGGTAGCGCACCTGGCTCAGCCCGGCCCGGGTCATCTTCGCCGCCAGTTCGTCCTGCGGCGGGAAGCGGCGGATCGATTCGGCAAGATAGACATAGGCCTCGCGGTCGCCGGCGATGGCCGCGCCCATGGCCGGCAGCACCTGAAAGGAGTAGCGGTCGTAAAGCGCGCTGAACAGCGGCTGGACGACGCGGCTGAACTCCAGGCAGAGGAAGCGCCCGCCGGGCTTGAGAACGCGCCGGGCCTCTTCCAGCGCCTGGTCGATGCGGGTCACGTTGCGCAGGCCGAAGGCGATGGTGTAGGCGGACACGGAGGAGTCCTGCAGGGGCAGGCGCTGCGCGTCGCCACAGATCCAGTCGATGCCGTCGAACACACCGCGGTCGAGGGCGCGGTCGCGGCCGATCTCCAGCATCTCCGGCGTCAGGTCGCAGACCAGGATGCGGCTGCGGCCGTCGGTTTTGTCCCCATGGCCGGCCAGCCGATCGCGCACCTTCAGGGCGATGTCGGCGGTGCCGCCGGCGGCGTCCAGCAGACGGATGCCGGGGCGCGGGTCCAGCCAGTCGACCATGGCGGCCTTCCACAGGCGATGAATGCCGCCGGACATCAGGTCGTTCATCAGGTCGTAGCGGCCGGCGACCGACTGGAAGATCCCCTTCACCAGGGGCGCCTTTTCCGCCTCGGCCACGTCGCGGAAGCCGAAGTGGGTGCGTGCGTCGCTGCCGGGCTCTTGTCCGTCCGTCCGGTCTGTCTGATTTCTGGCGCTCATCGCGCGGACCATAGCGCGGGCGACCGCTTCACGCTACTCTGCCCGCCGCCTCCGCCGCGAGGCGATTCGCCACAGTCCTCTTTTAGGATTCCGTCCGCCCGATGCCTGAACTGCCGGAAGTCGAAACCGTGGTGCGCGGACTGCGCCCGCGGCTGGAAGGGCATCGTCTGGCCCGGGTCGACCAGCACCGTCCCGATCTGCGCTTCCCGCTGCCGCCGAACTTCGCCGAGCGGCTGACCGGGCGGCGGATCGAGCGGATCTTCCGGCGGGCGAAATACATCCTCGCACGGCTCGACGACGGCCAGGTCCTGCTCTGCCACCTCGGTATGTCGGGGCGTATGACCATCCATGAGCCCGAGGGCGGCGGGCCACTTGCGCCCCTGGATCGTCACGACCATGTGGTCTTCACCAACGACCAGGGCACCGAGATACGCTTCAACGACGCGCGCCGCTTCGGGATCATGGACCTCTTCGCCGGCGAGGCGCTGGACGACCACCCCCTGCTGCGGGCCCTGGGCCCGGAACCCTTGGGCAACGCCTTCAACGGGCCGGCCCTGGCCGCCGCCCTGAAGGGCCGGCGCAGCCTCATCAAGGCAGCCCTGCTGGACCAGCGGGTGGTCGCCGGTCTCGGCAACATCTATGTCTGCGAGGCGCTGTTTCTCGCCGGGCTTTCGCCGCGCCGCCAGGCCTACACCGTGCAGGGTGCGCGCGCCGAACGCCTGGCCGCCGCCGTGCGCGCGGTGTTGCAGCGCGCCATCGAGGCGGGTGGCTCCTCCCTGCGGGACTATGTCCAGGCCGACGGCGAGCTCGGCTACTTCCAGCACCAATGGGCGGTCTATGGCCGCGAGGGCGAAGCCTGCCCCGGCTGCGACTGTGAACCGAGCCGCAGCGGCGGCATCGCGCGGATCGTGCAGTCCGGCCGGTCGACGTTCTTTTGTTCGCGCCGGCAACGCTAAGGCTATTGTGCGCGGCAGTGGCGATCAGTAAGAGAACCGCATGATGCGTTCCCGGCCTTTGCGCCCGCTTCTCCTCCTGCTTCTTTCGATGTGCATGGCCGCGGCTCTGCCGCTGGCCGCGCAGCAGACGTCGCGCTATCTCGCCGACGTCCCGGACTTGCCGCTGATGCCGGGGCTTCAGGAAATGCCGGACAGCGGCCTGGTGTTCGACAAGCCGGGCGGGCGCATCGTCGAAGCCTATGCCAGCGGCGCGCTGAACCGGCGCGAGGTGATGACCTTCTATGCCGAGACCCTGCCGCAACTGGGCTGGCGCAGTGAGCATGGCGGAAGTTTCCTGAGAGAGGGCGAGCGCCTGCAGCTGACGTTGACCGAGTCGGCCGGCGGCGTGACCGTGCAGTTTCGCCTCTTCCCCCAATGACGCGTTTTCCGCCGCGGCCTGCCGGCGGGTGATCAGAAAGGACGACGCCCGATGAGCTTTGAGAACATCATCCTGGAAAAACTGGACGGCGTTGGCGTCATCACCCTCAATCGGCCGCAGGCGCTGAACGCGCTCTGCGCCGCCTTGATCGACGAGCTGGCCGTCGCCATCGACGAGCTCGAAAGCGACGACGGCATCGGCTGCATTCTGATCACCGGATCGGAGAAGGCCTTCGCCGCCGGTGCCGACATCAAGGAGATGAAGGACAAGACCTTTCAGGAGGCCTTCGGCGAAGATTTCATCACGCAGGGTTGGGAGCGTCTGTCGCACACCCGCAAACCGGTGATCGCCGCGGTCGCCGGCTATGCGCTGGGCGGCGGCTGCGAGATCGCGATGATGTGCGACTTCATCCTGGCGGCGGACAGCGCGAAGTTCGGTCAGCCGGAGATCACCATCGGCACCATCCCCGGGTCCGGCGGCACCCAGCGGCTGACCCGCTTCGTCGGCAAGTCGAAAGCGATGGAGCTCTGTCTGACCGGGCGCATGATGGATGCTGAAGAGGCCGAACGTGCCGGCCTGGTCGCCCGCATCGTGCCGGCGGCCGAGCTGAAGGAGGAGGCGATGAATACGGCGCGCAAGATCGCCGGCCTGTCACGCCCGGCGGTGCTGATGGCCAAGGAGGCGGTGAACCGCGCCTACGAAAGCACCCTGGCCGAGGGGATCAAGTTCGAGCGCCGCCTGTTCCACGCGACCTTCGCCCTGGAGGACCAGAAAGAGGGCATGGCGGCCTTTGCCGAGAAGCGCAAGCCGGCCTGGAAAAACCGCTGATTTTCACCGGAAAACCGACCGAAAAATCGGTCGCTCAGGCGGCTTGACGCGGTCGGGGCGGGGGGCTATAACCCCGCCTTTCTCGCAGAACGAAGACGTAAACCAAAGCTATGGCACATCATAAGTCGGCCAAGAAGCGGATCCGCCGCAACGCCCGCCGGACGGACATCAACCGCCGGCGCGTCAGCCGCATCCGCACCTTCGTCAAGGCCGTGGAACTGGCGATCGCCAGCGGCGACAAGGATGCCGCGCAGAGCGCGCTGCGTGCGGCGCAGCCGGAACTGCAGCGCGGTGTTCGCGGCGGCGTGCTGCACAGGAACACCGTCGCGCGCAAGCTGTCGCGCCTCTCCGCGCGCGTCAAGGCGATCGGCTAAGACGACTCTCTTCGCGGCCTCATAAGGGAACGCGCGTTGCCGCGTCCGCCTCAACGGTGGGCGCGGTTTTTGGTGTGCGCCTGCACCTTCCAACGGCCTGGCCGTGGTTGCCGATTGGAAATCTCTCACCGTGGTGGAGAGCGGGTGCGATCGACTGCGATGCCGAAAGTTGCCTGCGCAAAGAGGCGCTTAGGGGCGCTCTGCGCAGGGCCTTCGGGGTGTTGCAGAAGCGCATTGACCGTAAAAAAAGTGTCGTTCTCCAATTGATCCGCTTGTCACCCGAAGTCTTTGCGCGTACATTAACTCTATCGCGCTTGGGGGTTCTGAGTAAGAAAAATTAGGAAAAAGCAAAGTATTTAGCCGCGCCTGACAAATAATTCCCCACATTCATTACTAAGGGGCCCGCGGGTGCGGCGTGGGTGTATGTCTCGCAAGAGCCGATTTGTTTTTTTCTGACCCGCCTGGCTCTTGGGGCCGCTTCCAAGCCGATACCTTGAACAACTAAAAGCGAACGAGGTTTCTAACCACGTCATGGAAGATGCTTGTGCTCTGGTATCGAATTACCTCTCCGCAGAGCAGGGTGCAGAAACCGGATCGCAAGGGAACACGCTGTTTGGGGGGAACTCGTAAATGGGGTCTGGTGACGGTGAGGCAACTGTCATTGAACAATGGGCGCGCGTTCGCGGGCGGCTGCGTGCAGAGGTAGGAGAGGCGGCCTACCGGTCCTGGTTGACACCGCTGACATTGGCCGGTGCACGAAACGGTAAGCTTCGTCTGGCCGTACCGACGCGGTTCATGCGCGATTGGGTTGCCAGCAACTACGCGGCACGACTCAACGTCCTCTGGACCGAAGAGGACCCGTCGATTGCCGGAATCGAAATCGTCGTGCAGCCGCCGGCCCGCCCGTCGCCGAAACCGAGTGCGGGTGCCGCACTGCTCGGCGGTTCCGTGGAGGAGAGTAGAGCGACGAAGGCGGCCAACGGTGCGGCGGCAAGCACGATGAAAAAACCGGCAGCGTCCGAAGACTCCGAAAGCGGAGCGATCCCGCGGGAGAGCATCTCCGCATCCTTGGACCCGCGTCTGACCTTTGAGAACTTCGTTGTCGGCAAACCCAACGAACTCGCCTACGCGGCCGCCCGGCGCGTCGCAGAGGCGCCGACCGCGCCGTTCAATCCGTTGTTCCTTTACGGCGGTGTCGGCCTCGGCAAGACGCACCTAATGCACGCCATCGGACTGCACATCAAGAAGCAGAGTCCCGACCGCCGGATCATCTATCTCTCCGCCGAGAAGTTCATGTACCAGTTCGTGCGCGCGCTGCGCACCAAGGACACCATGGCCTTCAAGGAGCAGTTCCGCTCGGTCGACGTTCTGATGATCGACGACGTGCAGTTCATCGGCGGGCGCGAGGCGACGCAGGAAGAGTTCTTCCACACCTTCAACGCGCTGGTGGACCAGAACCGCCAGGTCATCATCTCCGCCGACAAGAGTCCCAGCGATCTCGAAGGCGTCGAGGAGCGGATGCGCTCGCGGCTCGGCTGGGGGCTGGTCGCCGACATCCATCCGACCACCTACGAACTGCGTCTCGGCATTCTGCAGGCCAAGGCCGAGCAGTGCACCGCGGACATACCGGAGAAGGTGCTGGAGTTCCTCGCCCACAAGATCACCTCCAACGTCCGCGAGCTGGAAGGCGCGCTGAACCGCATCGTCGCTCACGGCACCCTGGTGGGGCGGCCGATCACCTTGGAGACCACCCAGGAGGTGCTGCACGACCTGCTGCGCGCCAACGACCGGCGGGTCACCATCGAGGAGATCCAGAAGCGGGTCTCGGCCCACTTCAACGTGCGGGTCGCCGACATGCATTCGGCGCGCCGGGCTCGGGCGGTGGCCCGACCGCGGCAGGTCGCCATGTACCTCTCCAAGCAGCTCACCTCCCGCTCGCTGCCGGAGATCGGCCGCAAGTTCGGCGGGCGCGACCACACCACGGTGATGCACGCGGTGCGCAAGGTGGAGGAGCTGAAAGCGACCGATTCGGGCTTCGCCGAGGACGTCGAGCTGCTGCGCCGCATGCTGGAGGCCTGAGGCGCCGGGCTGGGGCGCCCTCCCCGGCGCTGCCGGGGGTGGAAAAGCCAGCCAAAAGAGTCGCTTAGCCTGCCCTTTGGCCGGGCCCGGTGGACGGGCCGGCCGAGGCCGCTAAACCGCGCTTAAAGCTTACGTTTTCCGCCTTCCGTGCTATACTTCGCAACCGCGTTGCGGGGATGCTCCCGGGCACCCTCCTGGGCACCCTCGCAGGCGGTGCTGATGGGCCCGATCGGTCCCTGCCGTAACCTGGCGCGCGGCGGGACGACGGGCTTCGCGAGTCCCTCTCCCTGGGCTCCACATCGAAGGTTGCCGAGCACCAAAGAGAAGCACCGAAACCATGATCACCACCAACGCCGGAAGGCCTAGCATCGCATCATGAAGCTGACCATTGAGCGCGCCGCGCTGCTGAAATCCCTGACGCACGTGCAAAGCGTTGTCGAGCGCCGCAATACCATTCCGATCCTCTCCAACGTGCTGATTGAGGCAGAGGGCTCCTCGCTCTCCCTGACCGCGACCGACATGGACCTGACGGTGGTCGACCGCTTGGCCGCGGAGATCGGCCAGGGCGGCGCGACCACGGCCCCGGCCCACACGCTTTACGACATCGTGCGCAAGCTGCCCGAGGGATCACAGGTCTCGATTGAGGCCGGCGGCGACGACTCGCGGCTGACGCTGCAGGCCGGGCGCTCGGTCTTCACCCTGGCGACCCTGCCACGGGAAGACTTTCCTGCCGGCACCGGCGACGACCTGCCGCAGAGTTTCACCCTGCAGGCCGGCGAACTGAAGACCCTGATCGACCGCACGCGCTTTGCCATCTCCACCGAAGAGACGCGCTACTACCTGAACGGCATCTACTTCCATGCCGCCAACAGCAACGAGCTGTCGGTGCTGCGCGCAGTTGCCACCGACGGCCACCGTCTGGCCCGGGTCGAGATGCCGCTGCCCGATGCCGCCAAGGACATGCCGGGGGTGATCGTGCCGCGCAAGACCGTGGGCGAGCTGCGGCGCCTGGTGGAGGGCCTGGACGATCCGGTAGAGATCGCGCTTTCGGAAACCAAGATCCGCTTCGCCTTCGGCTCGACGATCCTAACGTCGAAGTTGATCGACGGCACCTTCCCCGACTACGAGCGGGTGATCCCGGCCGGCAACGACAAGGTGCTGGAGGTCGATTGCAAGACCTTCGCCGAGGCGGTGGACCGCGTCTCCACGATTTCCACGGAGAAGAGCCGCGCGGTGAAACTGGCGGTCGACAAGGGGGCGCTGACCCTCTCCGCCAACAGCCCGGAGAACGGCACGGCGGTGGAGGAACTGGAGATCGACTACCAGGGCTCGGGCATCGAGATCGGATTCAATTCCCGTTACCTCCTGGATATCGCACAGCAAATCGAAGGCGATGCGGCCCAGTTCACCATGGCCGATTCCTCCTCGCCCACCATCGTGCGGGAGGTCGCCGACCCCAGTGCGCTCTACGTCCTTATGCCGATGAGAGTGTGATGGCGTTCGGCCGCCACCGTTTCCGCAATTGCTGGGGCCTGGCCGGCCCTTGCTGACCTCTGCCGCCCTTGGCGACGCGGAGCCCGCAGCCTTGTCGCCCCAGCATGCCGAGGCGGGAGTCTGGCTGCAGCGCCTGCTGCTCCACCGCTTTCGCAGCTACGAACAGGCTGAGATCGAGACGACGGCGGCCCCTGTGGTGCTGACCGGCGCCAACGGGGCCGGCAAGACCAATCTGCTGGAGGCGATCTCGTTCCTTTCGCCTGGGCGCGGTCTGCGCGCCGCCAAGCTGAGCGAGGTCGACCGGGTCGCGCCGGAGACCGGACCGGGCGCGTCGCCGGAGCGCGGGCCCTGGGCCGTCGCGGCGCGGGTGATAACGCCCGCGGGGCTGCGCGAACTGGGCAGCGGCCGCGATCCGGGCAACGGCGGTGCCACGACCCGGGAACGGCGCTTGGTGAAGGTCGACGGCGCGCCAGCGCGGGGTCAGCAGGCTTTGGCGGAGGTTCTCTCCCTGGTCTGGCTGACGCCGCAGATGGACGGGCTGTTCCGTGAGGGCGCCGGCGCGCGCCGCCGCTTCCTGGACCGCCTGGTCTACGGTTTCGACCCCGAACATTCCGCCCGCAGCAATGCCTATGAACATGCCCTCAGGGAGCGGGCGCGGCTGCTGAAGACCGGCCAGGGCGACGGCGCCTGGTTCGAGGCCCTGGAAGACAGCATGGCGCGCCACGGTGTCGCCATCGCGGTCGCCCGGCTGGAGATGGTGGAGCGGCTGCAGCGGGCCTGCGAGGCGGCTGAGGGGCCCTTCCCCAAGGTCGGCCTGGCGCTGGAAGGGTCCGTGGAGGGCTGGCTCGGCGAAGGCCATCCCGCGCTCACGGTGGAGGATCGCCTGCGCGCCCGCCTCGCGGAGAGCCGGCGCCTGGATGCCGAGGCCGGCGGGGCCGCGGTGGGGCTCCACCGCAGCGACCTGGCGGCCCGCCACGCCGCCAAGGGGGTCGCGGCGGCGCTCTGCTCCACCGGCGAACAGAAAGCCATGCTGATCGCCATCTTGCTGGCCCATGCGCGCCTGCTGACCCTGGAACGCGGCACAGCACCCCTGCTGCTGCTGGACGAGGTGGCGGCGCACCTCGATGGCGCGCGCCGCGCCGCGCTCTATGGGGAGATCCTGGCGATGCGCGCCCAGGCCTGGCTCACCGGCACCGACGTGGCCGACTTCGCGGGCCTCGAGGGCCGGGCGCAGTTTTTCACCATCCAGGACGGCGGCATTGCGCCGCGCCAGGCCGGCGCGCCATGACGAAGACAGTGCCGCCACGGCCGGCTAGCGGCCATCCGATGTGGATTTTCTCAGTGAAGTTCAGAGTTCTATGAGCACAAGCGACGATCTTACGACCGGCAACGGTCCGGCTGGCAGCGGGCTGCCGGCGGACGAGACGGACTACGGCGCCGAATCGATCAAGGTGCTGCGCGGCCTGGAGGCCGTACGCAAGCGCCCGGGCATGTACATCGGCGACACCGACGACGGCTCCGGCCTGCACCACATGGTCTACGAGGTGGTGGACAACGCCATCGACGAGGCCCTGGCTGGGTATTGCGATACCGTATCGGTGATCCTGAACGGCGACGGCTCGGTCACTGTCTCCGACAACGGGCGCGGCATCCCGGTGGACATCCATGCCGAAGAAGGCGTCTCCGCCGCCGAGGTCATCATGACCCAGCTCCACGCCGGCGGGAAGTTCGACCAGAACTCCTACAAGGTGTCCGGCGGCCTCCACGGGGTCGGCGTTTCGGTGGTCAATGCCCTCAGCGAGTGGCTGGACCTCACCATCCGCCGCGGTGGGCGCGAGCATGCCATGCGGTTCGTTCATGGCGAAGCCGAGGCATCGCTGGCCGAACGCGGCGATGCGGAGGGGCGTACGGGTACGGAGATCACTTTCCTGCCGTCACCGCAGATCTTCTCCATGACGGACTTCGATGCCGCGACCCTGGAGCATCGCCTGCGGGAACTGGCCTTCCTCAACTCGGGCGTACGTCTGACCCTCACGGACAACCGTTCGGCGGAGCCCAAGGAGATCGAGA
>NZ_JANQOI010000150.1 GCF_028289705.1 Pelagibius sp. | reverse complement strand
GACACAAAAGCTATACGTTGATCCATCACACAGGTCTCTCTCCAGGGCATCGGCCACCTCCTGGCCGACTTCTAGACCTGTCACCCATCTATCCGGTCTGCTGTGTAAACTATCTATCCGGTCTGTACCGGTGTCACCCCCACCCCGACCCTCCCCCATCCAAGGGGGAGGGGGAAGTTATTGGCGCGGCTCAAAAAAATCTCCTCCCCCCTTGACGGGGGGAGGTCGGGAGGGGGGTGAGGAACATGCTCGATGACCGCATGTTTGCCGCACCGGCACGCCCAACCGGACAGCCGTGATCGTCGACAGGCCTCAACGCGGGTTGCGAAGCGCTGGTCCGATCTCTGTCAATCCTACTTGGAATCTGCCGGGGCCATCGGGGCGGAGGCGATCTTAGCGTCGCCTCGGCTTCGCGCCCGCCCGCGCTGGCGTTAACGCGGTGCCATACCCCCGCGCCGCTAACGCGGTGCCATGACCCCCCGCCGCTAACGCGGCGCCATAACCATCGTCATCTGGCGGCCTTCGAGCTTCGGGAACTGCTCGACCTTGGCCGTCGGTTCCATCTCCTCGCGCACCCGGTCCAGGACCTGCTTACCGATCTCCTGGTGCACCATCTCGCGGCCACGGAAACGCATGGTCACCTTGACCTTGTCGCCGTCGTCGATGAAGCGGTGGATGGAGCGCATCTTCACCTCATAGTCATGGGTGTCGATGTTGGGCCGCATCTTGATCTCTTTGACGTCGATGGTCTTTTGCTTCTTGCGGGCTTCGTTCTTCTTCTTCTGTGCTTCGTAGCGGAAGCGCCCGTAGTCGAGAATCTTGCAGACCGGCGGATCCGCGTTGGGCGATACCTCCAGAAGATCCAGTCCGACGTTCTGGGCCCGGCTCAGGGCCTCGGCGACCGGAACGACCCCGACCTGCTCGCCGTTCTCGTCGACCAAGCGAACCTGCGGCGTTGTGATGAGTTCGTTGACACGCGGCCCGTCGCGGGTCGGCGTGCTGTCAAAAGGTGGACGTGCTATCGCTTAACCTCCTCGTCTCTATCCTTAAACGGGTAACCACTCATGAGGGGGAAGGGACAGCCTGTCCCAAAGCGCCGGCAGCGACTCCCCCCGCTCCGCAACCGGCGGCATCGGATCCCCGCCCTTGTCCGGGCTGCCCCATAAAGTGTTGATCGGATCCGACGGCTAGGCGTCCGCGTTTCCAGCGGTCGCCGGACCTGTTGCTTCGTCCTTGATCCTAATGACTGCATCGTCAAGCGCAAGGATCTCTTGTTCCTTGCTGCCGAGGCGCCGCAGGGCGACCTTGCCCTCCTCGGCCTCGCGCCGGCCGATCACGGCGATGACCGGCACCTTGGCGAGGGAGTGTTCGCGCACCTTATAATTGATCTTCTCGTTGCGCAGATCGGCTTCGACGCGGAGACCGGCGGCGGCCATCCGGTCGCGCACCCGTTCGGCATAGTCGTTGGCATCGGAGGTGATGGTTGCAACCACAACCTGTACCGGCGCCAGCCAGAGCGGGAAGCGGCCGGCGAACTGCTCGATCAGGATGGCGAGAAAGCGCTCGAAGGAGCCGAGGATCGCCCGGTGCAGCATGACCGGACGGTGTTTCTCGCCGTCCTCGCCGACGTAGGAGGCGCCGAGCCGCTCCGGCAGCACGAAATCCACCTGGAAGGTGCCGCACTGCCAGTCGCGCCCGATGGCATCGCGCAGCACGAATTCCAGCTTGGGGCCGTAGAAGGCGCCCTCGCCGGGGTTCAGGCTGTAGTCCAGCCCGGCCTCCCTGACGGCATCCAGCAAGGCAGCCTCGGCCTTGTCCCAGGTGGCGTCGTCGCCGGCGCGCACGGCCGGCCGGTCGGAGAACTTCACCACCACGTCGTCGAAGCCGAAATCGGTGTAGATGCTCTGCAGCAGCTCGCAGAAGATCACCGTCTCGCTGTTGATCTGCTCCGGCGTGCAGAAGATGTGGGCGTCGTCTTGGGTGAAGGCGCGCACCCGCATCATGCCGTGCAGCGCGCCGGAGGGCTCGTTGCGGTGACAGGCGCCGAACTCCGCCATCCTGAGTGGCAGGTCGCGGTAGCTGGTGATGCCCTGCTTGAAGATCTGCACATGGCCGGGGCAGTTCATCGGCTTCACCGCCAGGGCGCGGTCCTCGGACTCGGCGATGAACATGTGCTCGTGGAACTTCTCCCAGTGGCCCGAAGCCTCCCAGAGCGAGCGGTCGATGAGCTGCGGCGTCTTCACCTCGACATAGCCCGCCGCCTCCAGGCGCCGGCGCATGTAACGCTCCACCGCGCGGTAGAGGGTCCAGCCCTTGGGGTGCCAGAAGACCGAGCCCGCCGCCTCTTCCTGCAGGTGGAAGAGGTTCATCTCCCGCCCCAGGCGCCGGTGGTCGCGCTTCTCCGCCTCCTCCAGCATGTTGAGGTAGGCTTTGAGCTGCTTTTCGGTCTCCCAGCAGGTGCCGTAGATGCGCTGAAGCTGCTCGTTGCGGGCATCGCCGCGCCAATAGGCGCCGGAGATCTTGGTCAGCTTGAAGGCATGGCCCAGCTTCTTCGTCGAGGGCAGGTGCGGCCCGGTGCAGAGGTCCAGCCAGTCGCCCTGGCGGTAGATCGAGATCTCGACGTCGTCGGGCAGCGTTTCGATATGCTCGGCCTTGTACTTCTCGCCGATGCCGGCGAAGTGGCGGATCGCCGCGTCCCGCGCCCAGATCTCCCGGGTGATGGTCTCATTGCGGTCGACGATCTCGTGCATGCGCTGCTCGATGACCGTCAGGTCGTCCGGCGTGAAGGGCTCGGCGCGGGCGAAATCGTAATAGAAACCGTTCTCGATGGCCGGTCCGAAGGTCACCTGTGTGCCGGGATAAAGTTCCTGCACCGCCTCGGCGAGCACATGGGCGCAGTCGTGGCGCAGCAGCTCCAGGCTGTCCTCGTGGCCGGCGGTGACGATCTCGATGGCGGCATCGCCCTCGATGGGGGCGGCGAGGTCCTTCACGACCCCGTCCACCTTGACCGCCAGCGCCGCCTTGGCGAGGCCCGGGCCGATGCTGGCGGCGACCTCGGCGCCGCTCACCGTCCCCGGATAGCTGCGCGCGGAGCCGTCGGGCAGGGTGAGCGAAATCTGCTTTGCTTCGGAGAGTTCCATCAAGACGCTTTGCCGGCCAAATCCTACGCCCGCCGGACCGCAAACCAAGGGGCCCGGGCGGGAAGCGGCGGCAACTCTAGAAGGATTCCAACTGCTGTCAAGGATGCGCCCCGGGGGCGCGGGCGCCGGCGCGCAGCACCTCTTTGTAGAGGGCGATGGTCTTGGCGCACATCTGGTCCTTGGAGAAATGCTGGCGCACCCGGGCGATGGCCTCGTCGTGCAGCCGGGCCCGGGCCTCCGGGCTCAGTTCCAGGGCCTTGCGCAGGGAGGCGGCCAGCGCCTCGGCATCGCCGACGGGAAACAGGAAGCCCGTTCGCTCCGCCACCAGTTGCTCGCGCGCGCCGCCATGGTCGCTGGCCACCACCGGCCGGCCCAGGGCCTGGGCCTCGCCGACGATGCGCCCGAAACCCTCCGGGTCGGTGGAGGCGGAGACCACCACGTCGGAGAGCATGTAGGCCGCCGGCATGTCCTTGCACTCGTCCAGCAGGGAGACCTTCTCCGCCAGGCCGTTGCGGGTGATCAGGGCCTCCAGTTCCCGCCGGTAGGCGGTGCGCCCCTGGTCGGAGCCCACCAGGACGCAGCGGTAGTCCAGGTCGCGCAGATGGCGCAGCGCCTCCAGCAGCACCACCTGCCCCTTCCAGCGGGTCAGGCGGCCGGGCATGAGGATCAGCGGCAGGCCGTCGGGCAGGCGCCAGCGGGTGGAGAGCTGGATCATCCGCTCGGCGCTGACCTTGTCCGGATCGAACCGCGCCAGGTCCACCCCGCGGTGGATCACCCGCAGCGTCTTGGGGTCGACCTTGTAGTGTTCGCGGACGTGTTTGGCGATGAACTCGGAAATGGCGATCACCCGCTCGCCGTCGGCCATCACCGCGTTGTAGTGCTTCTTCAGCGCGTTGGAGAAGTTATAGGGCGCGTGAAAGGTGGTGATGAAGTGGCGCCCGGTGCGCCGCACAGCGGCCCGCGCCGACCAGGCCGGCGCCCGCGAGCGGGCATGGACCAGGTCGACGCCGTAGCTCTCGATGGCGCGGGCCAGCCGGCTGACGTTGCGGTGCATGACCAGCGGGTTCTTGGAGGCCAGCGGCATCTTCAGGTGCAGGGCGCCGATGCGCTTCAGTTCGTTTTCCATCGGCCCGCCTTCGGAGGCGACGATGGCGGTGCCGCCGTCGGCCTGAACAGCGCCGGCGATGTCAACGGTGCCGCGCTCGGCCCCGCCGGTGTCCAGGGACGGCAGCACCTGCAGAACCACGGGGCCGGAGGCGGCGGGCATGCTATGGACCGGACGGGCCGCGATGTTAGGCTCCGGCGTGCTCATGGCAGCAGGCCGCGCCCCTGCGCCGGGGGGCGCTGCGGATCAGAAAGGTCGCGAAAAGACATCATGCCGAGTTCCGAATCGCCGGTCGACACATCTCCGCAGATCCTAACGCGCGAAGACGGGACCGTCCTTGCCTATTACAAGACCGTGGCAGGAAAGGCCAGCGCAGAGGCGGCACCGCAACAGCCGGGCCTGATGTTCCTCGGCGGCTTCATGTCGGACATGACCGGCAGCAAGGCGCTGACCCTGGAGGCCTTCGCCCGGCGCCGCGGCCAGGCCTTCCTGCGCTTCGACTACCGCGGCCACGGCGCCTCTTCCGGCCGCTTCGAGGACGGCACCATCGGCGACTGGCGCGACGATGCCCTGTCGGTGCTGGACCGCCTGACAGAAGGACCGCAAATCCTGGTCGGCTCCTCCATGGGCGGCTGGATGATGCTGCTGCTGGCGCTTGCCCGGCCGGAGCGCATCGCCGGCCTGGTCGGCATCGCCGCGGCGCCGGACTTCACCGAAGACCTGATGTGGGGACGGGCCAGCGAGGAGGAGCGCGCGGCCCTGCTGCGCGACGGGCAGGTGCTCGAACCCTCCGACTACAGCGAGGAGCCCTACGTGATCACCGCGCGGCTGACCGAGGAGGCACGCGGCCACCTGCTGCTGCGCGGCCCGCTCCCGATCCGCTGCCCGGTGCGCCTGCTGCACGGCCTGGAGGACCCGGACGTGCCCTGGCAGACGGCGCTACGCCTCAGCGATGTTCTGGAGAGCCGCGATGTGGAGGTGACGCTGGTCAAAGGCGCCGGCCACCGCCTCTCTGAACCCGAGGACCTGGAGCGGCTGGAGCACACTGTGGCGCGGCTCTCGGAGACGCTCGCCGGTTAGGTGGTCTCAGGCTTCGGCGCACCGCCGTTGCCGTCAGCGGGCGCTGCCGGCGGTGCCGGGCCTGGGTCCGTGAACTCCTTCACAATACGCTTGATCAGCGTTTCCCGGCCGTCGGGACCATCCGTGGCATCCGCGCCGCGGTGGCGCGCTTCCGCGGTCTTGGCGCCGCCGAAAGCGGCACGCACCGCCGCCAGACGTCGGGCGACGTCGTACCAGAAAGGCGCCCCCAGCCCGATCAGAATACCGGTGATAAGCACCTGCAGGACCCAGCCAAAGTATGAGCCGGGTGCCAGTTTTGAGTCCGTCTCGGTCGGACAGCGCTGATCCGTCGGATCCTTACCTTCAGGAGCGGAGCAGTAAGGAAAGTAGGCCCATCCGATGGGCAAATCGAGGCTATCGATCTGGTCAATCTTGGCACGCAGCTCGTCAACTTCCTTCTGCAACGCCTCTTCCTCGGCAGTGGGATCTTCCTTCGGCGCGTCGGTGGTGGCTGACTCTTGATCCAGCGACTCAATCACTCGCTCCCGAAGTTCTGGATCCTGCAGGTAGACTTCGAAGACTCGAAGGCCGTTGATGTTCATCGCGAAGGCCAAGAACACGCCGACCGCCAGCGACAAGATCTGCGCTCGAGCCTTGAAACGGGTCGCCAGAGCAGAGCGGTATTCGTCGTATTTGCGTGCCCAGATGTCGGCCTTTGCCTGCAGCTCTTCAGCGGCATCGGCGATGTCCTGGTTCTTCTTTTCCAAGGACTCGAGAAGGCGACGCAGGGTGTGCTCCAGCGAGACCTCCTTGTAGTAGACGCCCGCCTTGCGCCAGGTGGCAAACAGGCCGCCTAGCCATCCGAACCCGGGTTTCACGAAGGGATTCGTCAGGACGTGCTGAACGGCATCCTCGTTCGTGGCGCCGGTGCCCGCTCCCGTCGAATCCTCCGGGCGCGCCTCGGCGACCAGCTTCTCCATCAAGGTGACCTGGTCCATCGTCTTTAGGCGCAGGAAGCGGAAGATGATCTCGATGATCAGCGTCACCACCGTCGCCAGGGCGGCGAGGGTGAGCGCGAAGGCCAAAAGGGAATCGAGCAGAGACATGGACCAAGACCTCCCCTAGCAAGATCTCCAGGCCGGTTGGATCGCCCTGCGGAACGCCTGTCGTTGCCTGCAGGCGGGAGGAATTCTAGGACAGGCGCAGATAACCCTGAAGTTGTCTCAAAGAGGTAGACCGTCGCGCATTCGGGGTAACTCTGCGGGTCAGGCCCGCTCCGCCGCCAGGATGGCGTCCAGCCCGGCCTTGTATGTGGGATAGGCGAGGTCCACGCCCAGTTCCTCATGTAGGCGGCGGTTGGAGACGCGCTTGTTGTCCTGCCAGAAGCTGAGGCCCATGGGCGAGAGCCCGGCCTCTTCCAGCGGCACCAGGGGCGGCGGCGCGACCCCCAGCAGGCGGCAGGCATAGGCGGTGACCTCTGCCGGCGAGGCCGGGTCGTCGTCACAGACGTTGTAGGCCCGGCCCGGCCGCGGCCGGGCCATGGAGGCCTGCAGCACCGTGGCGATGTCCTCCACATGGATGCGGCTGAAGACCTGGCCGGGCCAGTCGATCCGCTTGGCGCGGCCGGCGCGCACGGTGTCCAGCATGGAGCGGCCGGGGCCGTAGATGCCGGCGAGACGGAAGAGATGCACTGGCAGTTCCTCGGCCTCCTGGGCCTTCAGCCAGGCCTCCTCAGCCGCCACCCGGCGCTTGCTGCGCGCGGCGCTGGGGCGCAGGTCGGAGTCCTCGTCCACCCAGCCCCCGTCGCGGCTGCCGTAGACGCCGGTGGTGGAGAGATAGCCGGCCCAGGCGAGGCCCGGCAGGCCGGTAAGGTCCGCGCCGTGGCCATCGAGCACCGGGTCGCCGTCCTCGTCCGGGGCGATGGAACTCAGCAGGTGGGTGGTGCCGGCCAGCGCGCGCACCGGATCTGCCAGCGGCCGCTCGCGGTCGAAGAGGAAGGTCTCGATGCCGTCCGCCGCGAGGGCCGCCGCCTTCTCCTCGGAGCGGGTGGTGCCGGCGACAGCCCAGCCCTCGGCCTTCAGGCGCCGCGCCAGCGCCAGGGCGGAAAAGCCGAGGCCGAAGCAGAACAGGCGTTTCGGCTTTGCAGGATCGAGGGTCGCGGACACGGTTTCCCCTTGGCGGGATCTCGCTTAACGTGGCGCCGCCGGAAGCGGCGAAGGTGCTTCAGCATATAGGACATAGGATGGGCGCAGGGAAGGCCAAGCACGGACAGTGGGTCAGCACCGCGGCGGCGGCGGTCGGCGCGCTCCTGCTCGGGATCGGCTGGGCCGGCGCCGCCCTTGCCCAGAGCGATGACCGGGATCAGGCCGCCCGCTACGCCGCCTGTATGGACCTGATCGAGGACGACCCGGACCAGGCCCTGGAGCAGGCCCAGACCTGGGCCGACCTGGGCGGCGGCGATCCGGCGCGCCACTGCGCCGCCGTCGCCCTCTTGCGCCTCGGCCACCATGCCGTCGCGGGGCAGGAGCTGGAGGCTCTGGCCGCCAGCCTGGAACAGGGCTTCGCCTTCCTGCAGATCCCCATCCTGATCCAGGCCGGGCAGGCCTGGTTCCTGGCCGAGGATCTGGACCGCGCCTATGCCGTGCAGACCGTTGCCCTGGCGCGGGAGCCCAACAACGTCGACCTGCTGGTGGACCGCAGCATGACAACCGCCGCCGCCGGCAACTTCGAGGCGGCGCTCTCCGACCTCACCCGTGCCCAGGCCAACGCGCCGCAGCGCGCCGACGTGCTGGTGCTGCGCGCCAGCGCCTGGCGCTACCTGGACCGACAGCCCGAGGCCCTGGCCGACGTCGAGCGCGCCCTCGCTCTCGACCCCGGCAACGCCGAGGGTTATCTGGAGCGCGGCAACCTGCGCCGCCTCGCCGGCGATGCCGCCGGCGCCCGCGAAGACTGGCTGGAAGCCATCAATCTCGCCCCGGCCACCCCCACCGCCGCCGCCGCCCAGGCCAACCTCGCCAGGCTGGACGTGAAGGTGGAGTAGGGGGCGCCGGTTCAGGCACTTTTGCATATCAGTCCGCAGGACAACCTCCACCGAACCCGACCACACCAACTGTCATCCCGGGCCTGACCCGGGATCCATGGGCCCGACCGCAAGGGGCTATCCGGAGAGGTTCGAGACCGACACAACGATGGACGCCGGCTCAAGGCCGGGGTGACAAGAGGGGAAGGCGGCAGATGCCGTGCGACCGCGATCGACCGGTCAGAAATCCAGATCCGCGTAGTGGCGGGGTGGGTGGGCGCCGGAGATGTGGTCGTTGAGGAGGGCGCGGAAGCTGGGGCGGGACTTGATGCGGGCGTACCAGTCCTTGGCGTCGGGGTGCTGGTTCCAGGGCACGTCGCCGATGTAGTCGACGGCGGAAAGCTCGCAGGCAGCGGCGATGTCGGCGCGGGAGAAGTCGTCGCCGGCCAGCCAGCGCCGGCGGTCACAGAGCCAGGCGATGTATTCCAGGTGGTAGTGGATGTTGGCGAGCCCGGCGCGGATGGCCCCGGAGTTGGGTGTGCCGAGGCCGAGGAAGCGCTTCATGATCTTCTCGTCCACCAGGTTGGCCGTCACCTCGCGGTGGAACTTCTCGGTGAACCACCCCGTCACGCGGCGGGTCTCGGCGCGGTCCAGCGGCGTCGCGCCCAACAGCGAGGGCTCGGGATAGGCTTCTTCCAGGTACTCGGCGATCACCGCGGCGCCGGGGATGGCGGTGCCGTCCTCGTCGATGAAGACCGGCACCTGGCCGTCCGGATTGAGGCGCAGGAAAACCTCCCGCCGCTCCCAGATCTTTTCGGTCCTCAGCTCGCAGTCGATGCCCTTTTCGGCGAGGAGCACGCGCACCAGGCGGCAGCCGGGATCGATGGCGAGGTGATAGAGTTGGCGCATGGCGGCGCGACTATAGGGATTCGGCCCCGGGGTGAACAGTAACGTTTAGGGGTTATCGCGCAGGGACCTGCTGCGCCGCGCTCTGCGCATCCCGGCGGACCGCCATGACGATGACCGGTACCTCCTGGCCGTCGCGCAGCATGGTGTTGGGCCCCCCGCTTTCCTCGATGAAGCCGGCCCGCCGGTAAGCGCGGCGCGCGCGCTGGTTGTCGGCGAAGACGTCAAGCCAGAAGCGCCGCGCGCCCAGGTCTTCGAGGGCGAAGTCGATCAGCAGCGGCAGGACCGCGCGGCCGATGCCGGCGCCGGGGCGGTCCAGGGCGATGCGCTTCAGCTCGACGGAGCCCGCGCTGGTCGTGACCCCGGCCAGCAGGGCGAAGCCGAGCGCTACTCCCTCGGCATCGCAGAGCAGGAGGTGGCGGTAGTCCGGATCATCGAGCGCGGCCAGATGCTCGGCGCGGGGCCAGCGGTAGATGAAGGCGCCGTAGTCCGGGCGCGCCTCCAGCGCCAGCACGTAGTCGAGATCGCCGGGCGCGGTCGGCCGCAAGCAAAGCTGCGGGGAGTTCACGCGGGATCAAGCGCGCTGCGCGGCGGCGGCCTCGCGGGTCACCGGGTGGGCGAGGCGGTCGATCATCTCCTTGGGCACCACCTGCCAGAAGTGACCCTTCTCGTGCTCCCAGTCCACCAGCAACTGCTGGGCAAAGGCGGACTGGGTCTCGCGCCAGTGCTCGGCGATGAGGCCGCGCAGCTCGGTCTCCCAATGGTCGGTTTCAAGGCGCTGGTAGATCACCGAGTCGGCGTTGATGCGCTCCGGCAGCAGGTTGTCGACGTCGTAGATGAAGGCCATGCCCCCGGACATCCCGGCAGCGAAGTTGGCGCCGACCGCGCCCAGGATCACGGCGACCCCGCCGGTCATGTATTCGCAGCCGTTGGAGCCGCAGCCCTCCACCACCGCCACCGCATGGGAGTTGCGCACGCAGAAGCGCTCCCCCGCCTGGCCGGCGGCGAAGAGCTTCCCGCCGGTGGCACCGTAGAGCACGGTGTTGCCGATGATGGTGTTGCGGTTGCTGGCCAGCCGGCTGGAGGTCAGCGGACGCACGACGATGGTACCGCCGGAGAGCCCCTTGCCGACGTAGTCGTTGGCATCGCCGAAGACTTCCAGCTTCAGACCCTGCACGGCGAAGGCACCCAGCGACTGCCCGGCGGAGCCGCGCAGACGCACCGTCACATGGCCGGGGTTCAGCCCGGTCATGCCGAACTGGCGGGTGATCATGGAGGACAGCTTGGTGCCGATGGCCCGGTGCGTATTCCGGATCGAATACTGCAACTGCATCTTTTCGCCGTCCTTGAACAGCGGCTCGGCGTCTTCGATGATCTGCGCGTCCAGGGTCTCCGGCACCTCGTTGCGGCCCTCCAGCGTACAGTAGGTCGGGTCGTCGCCGGCATCGGCTTTCACCAACAGCGGGTTGAGGTCCAGGTCGTCGAGATGGGCGGCGCCGCGGCTAACTTGCATCAGGAGGTCGGTGCGGCCGATGATCTCGTTGAGGCTGCGCACGCCAAGTTGGGCGAGGATCTCGCGCACCTCCTCGGCGATGAAGCTGAAGAGGTTCACCACCTTCTCCGGCGTGCCGGTGAAGCGCTGGCGCAGCGCTTCGTCCTGCACGCAGACGCCCACGGGACAGGTGTTGGAGTGACATTGGCGCACCATGATGCAGCCCATGGCCACCAGCGAAGCCGTGCCGACGCCGAACTCCTCGGCCCCCAGCATGGCGGCGACCACCACGTCGCGCCCGGTCTTGATGCCGCCGTCGGTACGCAGGATCACGTTGTGGCGCAGGCGGTTCAGGGTCAGCACCTGATTGACCTCACTGAGCCCCATCTCCCAGGGCACGCCGGCGAACTTGATGGAGGTCTGTGGCGAGGCGCCTGTGCCGCCGGTGTTGCCGGAGATCAGGATCACGTCCGCCTTGGCCTTGGCGACGCCGGCGGCGATGGTGCCGATGCCCGAACGGGCGACGAGCTTCACGCAGACCTTGGCCTTGGGGTTGATCTGCTTCAGGTCGTAGATGAGCTGGGCCAGATCCTCGATGGAATAGATGTCGTGGTGCGGCGGCGGCGAGATCAGCATGACGCCGGGGGTCGAGTGGCGCAGCTTGGCGATCATCTCGGTGACCTTGAAGCCGGGC
>NZ_JANQOI010000146.1 GCF_028289705.1 Pelagibius sp. | reverse complement strand
GAGAAACAGCGGCTGCTCCCCGGGCCCGGGCCCGTAGATGCGCACCACCCCGGCCGGCAGCGGCGTGCCCAGGCCCGCGTCGGTGCCGTTCTCCAGTTCGAGATCGAGACGTGCGGAGAGCGGGCCGATCTCCTCGACCCCCGGATTGCCGCTGACCAGGGCATCGAAGCGGTACTCCCGCCGCACCGCCACCGCCGCCGCGCTCATCAGGGGGATCTGCTTGGTCTCGCCGCGCAGCAGGGTCACCGGGCGGGTGACCTGATAGACGTAGCGGTCCGAGGCACCCTGGGGCGGCCCGGCCAGGTCCGCCGCCATCGCCGGGGCGGCCACCATCATCCTCTGCTGTTCCAGTTGCGGGACCACAGGGGGGCTCACCCGGTTGACCTCGCCCGCCACCAGGCGCAGGACCGCGTCCTCGAAATCGCTGCGGGTCGTATTGGTGAGGGTCACCAGCGCCGTCAGATCGAGGCGATCCTCCGTCTCGTTCAGCCGGGCCACATAGTCCGCCTGCCAGGACAGCCCTGAGGTCAGGTAGTCCAATTTCACGCGCTGCTCCCCGGCCTCGTCCACGGCAAGGCGCGCCAGCAGCGCCGGAGCGCTGCGCAGGCCCGGCGGAACCTCGGCAAAGGCGATGCGCCCCGGCGGAACGGTTTCGATCTGCTCGCCGATCCGCAGCACGATGCCACCGGCCAGGGACAGCACCTCAGCCTCGACGACCGTATCTTTGCCGGTCTGCGGGTGGGTACGGATCAAGCGTACGGTCTTCCCGAGGGAGGCCTCCAGAAGCCGCTGCGGTGTCAGAAGGTCGGCGGCAAAGCTCTGTTCCACCAGACGCACGCCCGGCGCGTCCAACAGCACCGACTGCGGCTGCAGCCGGTCGCTGACATCCTCGATGGCCAGCAGGGTCTCGCCGGCGGGCAGGCCGATCTGCCGGGTCTCGCTGACCAGCGCCAGATCCTGGTTGTAGACGGTAAGCGAGAGCGCGGTGCGGCTTTCTGCCGTCAGCGGGGTCTCCTCCGCCGCCGCGGGTCCGGCGCAGAGAACGGCCAGGCCCAGGACCACGGCCGCGGCCCGTCGGATGCGAGATTGATCAGATGCCATTGTCGAAAACCCTCGCTTCAGAATGCGTTGTACTCGTACGCGTTCACCGCGGGTACGAGCTCTCTGCGGCCTGCGGCAGCCTGAGCGCCAATTGGGGCGAGACTTTGGTCAAGGGCACCCGGCGTCGCGGCCCTGCAGCTCACGCCGGCCGGCGCGCCTTCAGGGCCGCCGTCAGGGTGCCGTCGTCCAGATAGTCCAACTCCCCGCCCACCGGCACGCCGTGGGCCAGGCGCGACAGCCTGGCCCCGCAGTCGGCCAGCCGTTCGCCGATGTAGTGGGCCGTGGTCTGCCCGTCGACGGTGGCGGAGAGCGCCAGGATCACCTCTTCCACCGCCGGTTCGCCCTCCCGGCGCCCGCGCACCCGTTCCACCAGCCGGGCCATGTGAAGCTGTTCGGGCCCACGGCCGTCGATGGCCGAGAGGGTGCCGCCCAGCACGTGGTAAGTACCCTTGAAGGCGCCGCTGCGCTCCAGCGCCCAGAGGTCGGCCACCTCCTCGACCACGCAGATCAGCTTGCGGTCGCGCTTGGGGTCCTGGCAGATGCCGCAGGGATCGCGGGTGTCGAGGTTGCCGCAGGTGGAACAGACGACGATGGCCTCGGCCGCCTTGGCCATGGACTCCGCCAGCGGCAGCATCAGCGTTTCGCGCTTTTTGATCAGATGCAGCACGGCCCGGCGGGCCGAACGCGGACCGAGGCCCGGCAGCCGCGCCAGAAGCTGGATCAGGTGTTCGAGATCGGCGGCAATCATGATGAGGCGATCATAAGCCGGCTGGCCGGGTTGCCACGCTCTCCGCGACGGGGCCGCGAAAGCGCAGGGCGCGCCCGGTCAGTCAAAAGGGCAGTTTCATGCCCGGCGGCAGGTTGAGCCCGCCGGTGACCTTCTGCATCTCCTCGGCGACCCTGGCCTCCACCTTGCCCTTGGCGTCGTTGACCGCCGCCACGATCAGGTCCTCCAGCACCTCGACCTCCTTGGGGTCG
>NZ_JANQOI010000141.1 GCF_028289705.1 Pelagibius sp. | reverse complement strand
TTGCCGGTGCTGGCGGCCTCGGAGACCATGTTCACCGAGTCGCCGGTGACCACCAGGTGGTCGGCCAGGCCGAGGATGCCGAAGTAGGGGTTTTCGCCGCTGCCGTCCCAGATGTCGGCAGGCAGGCCCTCCAGACCCTTGCGCAGGATCGCCTCGTTGCGCTGGCCGGTGCGCCGCGAGGGGGTGATCATCAGGCCGCAGCCCTCCTCCCGCGCCAGGCGGGCAAGCTTCTCTGTAACGTCGGTCATGATTTGCGGGGTCATGCGGAAGACGGCGTTGTCGCCGCCGATGAGCACCCCGACCCGCGGTGCGGGCAACTGCGCGTAGCGTCCGGCGAAGGCCTCGGCCGCCGCCGCCAGGCGCTGCGGTGTCACCCGGCCCAGGGCACCGCGGGTGGACAGCACGTTGGGCGCGTTCAGCAGGTCGTGGTCGGGGGTCACCACCAGGTCGACGCAGGCCGGATCGATCACCGGGTTCTGCACCTGGACGGTGAAGCTCCTGCCCCCGGAGATCGCCCGCATGTCGCGGCTGAGCGGGACCGTTTGCCGGCCGCTGGCGATCCAGAGGTCGGGCCAGGGCGGTGCCAGAGCGTCGCCTTTCGGCCCCAGGGTGTCGAGCGGTCTGCGGATCATCCCGGCGGGCAGCCAGCGCCAGGGCTTGGTCACCTGGATGCGTTTGACCTCAGGCGTCAGGCCGATGGCCTCGGCAAGGCCGAGGCACTGGATCTCCATGCCCTGCTTGCCGTCGGTCACCACCCAACAGGTCAGATCGCCGAGGCCGCCGTCATCAGGCTCCGGCGCCGCGCCGCTCAGGGGCGCGGCCTGGCTGTCCTCGTCGTCGATGGTGGGCATGCTGGGGTCGGTCATGGCGGCGCGACTATGGGCGCGCCGTCGACCCGGCGCAAGCCCGGGCGCGCGCATAGCTGCCCGGCCCCGGGGTTGCCCCTTGTGGGCCGTCGCCGGGAAGTTTTGCACAGCCCTACGGGCTTGCGCGGCCCGGGCCGGTCGGTAATATTGTTGCGCAAGCGCCGCATGGAAGAGGCGCGATCTTTTAACCGGGTCAGACTTCCGCAAACGTCCAAGAGGTGTCTATGCGTCGGGTCAAACTGGACCGAATCGATCTGCAAATCCTGCAGGACCTGCAGGAAGACGGACGCATCACCAATGTGGAACTGGCCCGGCGCGCCGGCATTTCGGCGCCGCCCTGCCTGCGCCGCGTGCGCGCGCTGGAGGAGGCCGGCTTCATCCGCGGCTACCACGCCGACCTGCAGGCCGAGGCCCTGGGCTTCGAGGTCACCTTCTTCGCCCTGATCGGCCTCGATAGCCAGTCCGACGCGGTGCTGACGGCCTTCGAAAGCCTGGTGGGCGGCTGGCCGGAGGTGCGGGAGTGCCATATGGCCCGCGGTCCCGACGACTTCGTGCTGCGCCTGGTGGCCCGCAACACCGCCCACGAGAACGAGCTGACCGAGCGGCTGACCGCGGCCCCCCACGTGGTGACCGTGAAGACCATCCAGGTGATCCGCACCGCCAAGTCGACCCCCGGCGTGCCCATCGACGTCCACCAGGGCCTGGAGCCGGCCGCGGACTGAGGTGCGGCAACCCCTGTGACAGACGGTATCGTCTACAATCCGGCGAGTGAAGATGGCCTGCGGCTCGTAGAGGTCGACGTCGAAAACTATGCCGCCGTGCTGCGCCTGAAGGTTGCCGAGGCCCAACGCAGCTTCGTGGCCAGTAACGCCGTCTCCCTGGTGCAGGGCCACTACCACGCAGGCGCCTGGGTCAGGGCGGTCTATGCCGGCGAGGATGCGGTCGGCTTCGTCATGCTGCACGATCCGCGGGCCGGCGAGTTGGCAGACTTCGATACGCAGGGCGCCCTGTTCATCTGGCGGCTGATGATCGCCGAGGATCAGCAGGGCAAGGGTTACGGCCGCAGTGTCTTGGAGATCCTCAAACGGGTCGCCCGCGACAACGGCTTTGCCGCGCTCGGTCTCTCCTACGTCGAGGCCGAAGGCGGGCCCGGGCCCTTCTATGCGCGTCTCGGTTTCAGGAAGACCGGGCGCATGATCGAGGACGAGGTCGAAGCGCGCCTCGACCTCGGCTGATCATCGCGCTCAGCCGCAGCAAAGCGATCGCCGCAGGGGCGCCTCAGACGTATTGGACTTTGAGGATTTCGTAGGCCTTGGAGCCGGCGGGGGTCATCACCTCGACGGAATCGCCAACTTCCTTGCCGATCAGGGCGCGGGCCAGGGGGGCGGTGATGGCCAGGCGGCCGGCCTTAACGTCGGCTTCCATCTCGCCCACGAGCTGGTAGGCGGTCTCGGCGTCGGTGTCCTCGTCCACCAGGGTGACGGTGGCGCCGAACTTGACGGTGTCGCCGTCCAGGGTGGTGACGTCGATGACTTCGGCGCGGGCGATCTTGTCTTCAAGCTCGGCCACCCGGCCTTCGATGAAGCTTTGGCGTTCGCGGGCGGCATGGTACTCCGCGTTCTCCGACAGGTCGCCGTGCTCGCGCGCTTCGGCGATGGCACGGATGACCTCCGGACGCGCGGTGGTCTTCAGGTAGCGCAGCTCTTCTTCAAGGCTGGAATAGCCTGCAGCCGTCATGGGTACTTTGTCGCTCATCGGAGCAAACCTGATGCTTCCCAATTTCCAAGAGAACAAGTGTGCCTGATTTGGCTCGGCTGTAAAGCCTACAGCCGCTTACGAAGCCTTAAAATAAGTCTGCAGCGGCGCGACTGCAAGATCGCCGGACTTCATCGCCTCGATGGCCTGAACCGCGGCTTTGGCCCCGGCGACCGTGGTGCTGTAGGGGATCGAATTGGTTAACGCGGTGCGCCGCAGCGCGAAGGAGTCGGCGATGGCCTTGGCGTCCTCGGTGGTGTTGAAGACGAGCTGGACCTGGCCGGATTTCATGGCGTCGACGATGTGCGGCCGGCCCTCCCGGACCTTCTTCACCGTCTCCACGTCAAGGCCTTGAGCGGCAAGGAATTCCGCGGTGCCGCCGGTGGCCATGATGCGGAACCCCAGATCGGCGATGGCGCGCGCGACGGGTGCCACCGCCGCCTTGTCGCCGTCCTTCACCGAGATGAAGACCGTACCCGAGTCCGGCAGGGTAACGCCGGCGCCGAGCTGGGCCTTCAGAAAGGCGCGGGCGAAGTTGCTGTCCAGGCCCATGACCTCCCCGGTTGAGCGCATCTCCGGGCCCAGCATGACGTCGACGCCGGGAAAGCGCGCGAAGGGGAAGACCGCTTCCTTGACCGCCACGTGGCTGTTCTCGGCGCGGCTTAGATCGAAGTCCTGCAGCTTCTCGCCGGCCATCACCCGGGCGGCGATCTTGGCGATGGGCAGGCCGGTGGCCTTGGCGACGAAGGGGACGGTGCGGCTGGCCCGGGGATTGACCTCCAGGATGTAGATCTCCTCGCCCTGCACCGCGAACTGCACGTTCATCAGGCCGACCACGTTGAGGGCGCGGGCGAGCTTTTCGGTCTGGCGGCCGATCTCCTCGACAAGGGGCTTCGACAGGCTGTGGGGCGGCAGGGCGCAAGCGGAATCGCCGGAGTGGATGCCGGCCTCCTCGATGTGCTCCATGACCCCGGCGATGAAGACTTCGCTGCCGTCGGAAAGAGCGTCGACATCGACCTCGATGGCTTCGCGCAGGTAGCTGTCGATCAGCACCGGATTGCGGCCCGAGACCTTCACCGCGGTGGCGATGTAGCGCTCGAGCTGGGCCTGCTCGTGGACGATCTCCATGGCCCGCCCGCCAAGCACGTAGGAGGGGCGGATCAGGACCGGATAGCCGATCCGCTCGGCGACGCTGAGGGCTTCCTCGCGCGAAGTCGCCGTGCCGTTGGGCGGCTGGCGCAGCCCCAGCTCGCTCAGAAGCGCCTGGAAGCGCCTGCGGTCTTCGGCCAGATCGATGGCATCGGGGGAGGTGCCGAGGATCGGGATGCTGGCCGCCTCCAGGGCGTGGGAGAGCTTCAGCGGCGTCTGCCCGCCGAGCTGCACGATCACTCCCTTCAGTTCGCCGCGGCTCTGTTCGGTGCGGGCGATGCCGATCACGTCTTCGGCGGTCAGCGGCTCGAAGTAGAGGCGGTCGGAGGTGTCGTAGTCGGTGGAGACCGTCTCCGGATTGCAGTTGACCATGATGGTCTCAAAGCCGGCCTCGCGCAGGGCATAGGCGGCGTGAACGCAGCAGTAGTCGAACTCGATGCCCTGGCC
>NZ_JANQOI010000139.1 GCF_028289705.1 Pelagibius sp. | reverse complement strand
ACCCGGTCTACGCCAAGGCCCTGGTGGACCGGGTTGGGGTCGGGATGGCCGCCGCCGAAATCGGGCAGCGGCTCGCCGTTGAGGACAGTGCCTTCGGGCGCGCCCAGTTCGCCCTCCAGGATCGCCTTGGCGTAGGGACCGGTCACCGCGTGCATGGCATCGAAGCGCATGGCAAAGCCCGAGGCGAAGAGCGCGCGGATGGCCTCGAAGTCGAAGAGGGAACGCATGACCTCGGCATAGATCGCCACCGGATCGATGATCTCCACCGTCATACCGCCCAGGGACTTTTCGCCCAGTGCCGAGAGATCCAGGTCGTCGGCGTCCAGGATGCGGTACTCCGTGATTTCCCGGCTGCGGCTGTGGATGGCGTCGGTCACGGATTCCGGCGCCGGGCCGCCGGCGGGAATGTTGTACTTGATGCCGAAGTCGCCGTTTTCGCCGGCGGGGTTGTGGCTGGCCGAGAGGATCAGGCCGCCGTCGGTCTTGCGGGCGCGGATCACCGCCGAGGCGGCGGGGGTGGAGAGAATGCCGTTCTGCCCCACCAGGGCGCGGGCGGCGCCGTTGGCTGCGGCCATCTTGAGGATGGTCTGGATGGCGCGTGTGTTGAAATAGCGCCCGTCGCCGCCCACCGTCAGGGTCTTGCCGTCGAGGCCGCCCACCGCATCGAAAACCGACTGCACGAAGTTCTCCAGATAACCCGGCTCCATGAACACCGTGGTCTTCTTGCGCAGGCCCGAGGTGCCGGGCTTCTGGCCTTCGATCGGTTTTGTCGCGACGTTTCTCACGCCCATTGCTGAGCCTCCTTCTTGGCCGGGCCGCGGTCGTCCGCCGGTCCGACGGCGGACGCGATGGCGGCGAGCCCGGGATCGCTGGCGAGCGCATCGACGGCCACCGGATACCGGTGGCGCCAGTTCGGGTACTCCTCGGTGGTGCCCGGCAGGTTTTGTTGTTCGACAACCCCCAGGGCGTCGTCGAGTTGGACGGCGAGGAGCTGCGAACCGGCGCCGGCGAGGAGGGCATGGATCGCGGTGACGGTTGCGTCGTCGGCCTGCGGCGGCGGCGCGGCGGGATCGAGTCCCGGCGGCGCCTGGCCTTCCTCCGCCAGCAGGCGGCAGAGGGCGCCCCGCTCGCCCGCGCGCGCCTCCAGTGCCGCGGCGCAATCCTCCGCCGTTGTCTGGCCGAGGCTGTGGCGCAGCTCAATGTCCCAGCCGGACCACCAGCCCCTCACGGTCGGCGTGTCATGGGTGCCCGCCGAGGCGAGGCTCGTGGGCCGGTAGTGCCGGGGCGCCCGGAAGCTCTCGCCCTCCTTTTCGAACTGCAACACCGCGCAGCCCAGCAGGCCCGCGTCTGCCAGCCGGCTTCGCAATCCCTGGGGAACGAAGCCCAGATCCTCGCCCACGACGATACAGCCGGCCCGCGCCGCCTCGATGCGGATGAGCGCGAGCAGCGGTTCCAGGGGATAGCCGACGTAGCCGCCGGGCGCGCCGCACTCGGGCACCCAGAAGCTGTGATTGAAGCCCAGGATATGGTCGATGCGGATGATCCCGGCATGGGCCATGGCGGCGCGCAGCATTTGGATGAAGGGCCGGTAGGCGGCAGCGCGCAGGCCGCTCGGACTGAAGGGCGCCAGAGTCCAGTTCTGTCCGTTGGGGCTGAAGGCGTCCGGCGGTGCGCCGAGGGATACGCCTTGCGCGAAACACGCCGGCGCGGCCCAGGAGTCGGCGCCGCCGGGGCGCACGCCGACGGCCAGGTCGAGATAGAGGCCGAAGGCCATGCCCGCAGACTTGGCGGCGGCCTGCACCTCGGACAACTGCCCTTCGGCGAGCCACTGCAGCCAGGCGTGATGGCGCACCTCTACGGCGTGTTCAGCGGCGAAGCGCTGTACCGCAGCGTTGCCGGAAGATTGCAGATCCACCGGCCAGGCGCGCCAGTCCGGGCCGTGAACGAGGGAGATCGCCTCGAAGACCGCAAACCATTCCAGCGCCCTGCCCGGCCCGTTCCGCCAGGCAGCGAAGTCGCCCGTGGCCGTTTCCTCCGCCTCCATGCTCTCACGGAACAGCACATCGAGGAGCTCGCACTGCAGGCGCTTGTGGGTGTCATAGTCCAACAGGTTGCTGGCAGTGTGGGCCTCGGTATGCCGGGCCAGCAGATGTTGCGCCTCGGCGCAGGCTTCGAATCCGGGCACCGCATCGGGGGCGATGTGGCCCGGCTCCAGGGCGGTGCGGCAGGTCGGCGAATAGGGACTGAACCCTTCGCTGGCCGCGCCGCGGGCATGGACCGGGTTGATGCCGATGAAGTCGGCCCCGAGGCGTGCCGCCTGCTCAGCCGCCCTTGCTAGATCGCGGTAGTCGCCGACCCCCAGATTACGCGCCGAGCGAAGCCCATAGAGGGCGGCGGCGAGACCCCAGGCCTTGCCGCGCCCGGTCACGCCTTCGACCGTGGGTGCGCGCTCCGGCGCGGCGATGACGAGGCAGCTCTGGTCGCCGACGGTCAGGCGATGAAGGCCTTCCGGCGGGGTGACGATGATCTCCCGGTCGCCGCGGCCTTCCTGCGTGCCGCCGGATTCCAGGTCCAGGTGCCAGTCGCCGGCGCTTTGCAAGAGAATGCGGCACTCCGTTCCCGCCGTTACCACGACCTCCTCGGGAATTACCCGGGCGGCCTGCCGCGCCCTCAGGTCGTCAAGGGATTCGCGGGCCTCGGTGTCGCTGGCCGCAGGCACCCCCTTGGCAGCCAGAAGGGCCCGCTGCGTGTCGGGGCCGGTGACCTGCTCCGTTCCGGCCAGGTCATGCCAGCGCGGCAGGATGCCCATGGCCTCGGCAAGCTCCTGAAGGGCGCCGTCCAATGGCGCGGCGCTCACAGCATGGCTCCGACTTCGAAGGCGACGATCGCCTGGGCCGGGATGTCCTGTTGGGGGCTGCTGCAGACCGCCCGGGGCGCCTCCGGCTGGGCGGTGTCCAGCGCGCGCAGCCAGACGCGGCCGTCGGGCAGGGCCGGCAGGCGCATGGCCACCGCCTTGGGCGAACCGTTGAAAACCAGGGCCACCTGATCGCCGTCGGTGGCATAGCTCGGCGCCTCGGCCGACTCCCTAAGCAGCAGGCAGAAGCCCTCCAGGCCCGGGTCGCGCCAGTTCACGGGACCGCCCTGAAGGCCCAGCCATTCGACGTCCGGCGCCCCGTCCTCGGCGCGCTCGTGGCCGTGCAGAAACCAGCTCTGGCGCAGGCAGGGATGGGCGCGGCGGAAGGCGATCAGCCGGCGGGTAAAGCCGAGCAGGGCGGTATCGGCGCTCGCCCAGTCGATCCAACTGATCGCGTTGTCCTGGCAATAGGCGTTGTTGTTGCCGCCCTGGCTTTGGGCGATTTCGTCGCCGGCACGCAGCATCGGGGTGCCCTGAGAGAAAAACACGCTGGCCAGAAGGTTGCGCCGCCGTTGGGCCCGGCGCAGGCGGATCTCCGGGTCATCCGTCTCGCCTTCCGCGCCACCGTTGTCGCTGTAGTTCTCCTGGTGGCCGTCGCGGTTGTCCTCGCCGTTGGCCTCGTTGTGCTTTTCGCTGTAGGCGGTGACGTCGGCCAGGGTGAAGCCGTCGTGGCAGGCGACGAAGTTCACCGAGGACCAGCTCCGCCGCCCGTCGCGGTCGAAGGTGCCGGCGGACCCGAGCAGGCGTGCGGCCATCTCCTGGGCGCTGTGGGCATCGCCGCGCCAGAAGCGGCGCACCCCGTCGCGATAGCCGTCGTTCCACTCGGCGAAGCCCGGCGGGAACTCGCCCAGGCGATAGCCCCCGGGCCCCAGGTCCCAGGGTTCGGCGATCAGCTTCACCTGGGCCAGCCCCGGGTCCTGCCGCAAGGCGTCGAAAAAGCCGCCCCAGGGATCGAAGCCCTGGGCCTCCCGCCCCAGGGTGGTGGCCAGATCGAAGCGGAAGCCGTCGATCCCCATGGCCTCCACCCACCAGCGCAGGCTGTCGAGCACCAGGCGCAGCACATAGGGATGGGCGACGTTGAGGGCATTGCCGCAGCCGGTCTCGTTGCCGTAGTAGCGCTTCTGCCCGTGGCGCAGGCGGTAGTAGGCGGCGTTGTCGAGCCCGCGGAATGAGAGGGTCGGTCCGTTCTGGTCGCCTTCGGCGGTGTGGTTGTAGACCACGTCCAGAATCACCTCCAGGCCGGCGCCGTGGAGCCTGCGCACCGTCTCGCGGAAGCCGCCGAGGCCCGCCGGCCCGAAGTAGCGCGGCTCCGGCGCGAAGAAGGCGATGCTGTTGTAGCCCCAGTAGTTGACCAGATCTTTGTCGCGCAGAAAGCGGTCGTCCAGGAAGGCGTGGACCGGCAGCAGCTCTACGGCCGTGATCCCCAGGGAAGTGAGGTGTTCCAGCACGGGTTCAGTGGCCAGCGCCTCGTAGCTGCCGCGCAGATCCTCCGGCAATCCCGGCCAGAGCTTGGTGAGGCCCTTGGGATGGGCCTCGTAGATCACCGTGTCCGCCCAGGGCGTGTTGGGCCGCTCGTCGGCCGGCACCGGCGGGGCGGGTGCGGTCACCACGCACTTGGGCATCTCCGGCGCACTGTCGAGGCTCGAGAACGAAAGATCGCCCTCCGGCGCGGCGGGATCGTAGCCGAGGCAGGCATCGCCGGTGGCAAAGCGGCCCTGCAGGGCGCGGGCATAGGGGTCGAGCAGCAGCTTGTTGGGATTGAAGCGGTGGCCGCGGTCGGGCGCGTAGGGGCCATGGGCGCGCAGGCCGTAGAGGGCGCCCGGCGCCAGGCCCGGCAAGTAGCCGTGCCAGACCGGCCCACTGCGCTCCGGCAGGGCCAGGCGCTCGGTTTCGCGTTTGCCGTCCTCGGAAAACAGGCAGAGCTCGATCTTGGCGGCGTTCTCGGAGAAGACGGCGACATTCGCCCCCTCGCCGTCCCAGCGGACGCCCAGCGGGTACGGCTGGCCCGCCTGCAGCTTGCGTTGGGCCTTCAGCTTCATGCCGCCGTCTCGATCAGCTCGGCATAGGTCTTGGCGTAGGCCGCCGCCGAGGTCTCCCAGCCCACCGGGTGGCGCATGGCGCGGCGCACCATGGCCGCCCAGAGCTTCTTGTCGGCGAAGGCATCGCAGGCCCGGTCGATGGCATCGGCCAGAGGCGCGGCGGCGATCGGGGAGAACTGAAAGCCCGTGGCCACCCCGGCCTGCAGCGCCGCCTCGTTGGCGTCGATCACGGTGTCCGCCAGGCCGCCGGTGCGCGCCACCAGCGGCAGGGTGCCGTAGCGCAGACCATAGAGCTGGGTGAGGCCGCAGGGCTCGAAGCGCGAGGGCACCAGAATGGAGTCGGCGCCGGCCTGCATCAGGTGGGACAGGGGCTCATCATAGCCGATAACCACGCCCACGCGCCCCGGGTTGTCGCTGGCCGCCGCCTGGAAGCCGGTTTCCAGATCCGCATCGCCGGAGCCGAGCACCGCCAGGCTGGCGCCCCGCGCCAGGAGCCGGGGCAGGGCCTCCAGCAGCAGGTCCAGCCCTTTCTGGCGGGTGAGCCGGCTGACGACGCAGAACAGCGGCCCCGCGCCGCCGGCATAGAGCTTGAAGCGCTGCGCCAGGGCGACCCGGTTCTTGGCCTTGCGGGCCGGCGTCTTGGCGGAGAAACCCATGGCGATCTGCGGATCGCTTTCCGGGTTCCAGACCTCCAGGTCGATGCCGTTGAGAATGCCGTGAACCTCGGCCCGCCGCGCGGCGATGACCCCTTCCAGCCCCATGCCGAACTCGGCGCTCATCAGTTCGCGGGCGTAGGTCGGACTCACCGTCGAGATGCGGTCGGCATAGACCAGGCCGGCCTTCAGGAAGCCGAGCTGACCGAAATACTCGAAGCCCTCGGGATGGAACTCGGCCTTGGGCAGCCCCAGGGGCGTCGCCGCTTCCGGCGGAAAGAGGCCCTGGAAGGCGATGTTGTGGATGGTGATCAGGCTGGGCGGCGCGGGCTGTCGGCCGAGCTTCAGGTAAGCCGCCGTCAGGCCCGCCTGCCAATCGTGCAGGTGCACCACATCCGGCTGCCAGCCGTCCAGCCCCTCGGTGGCGATCTGGGCGGCCAGCCGGCAGAAGGCGCCGTAGCGCAGGTGGTTGTCGGGCCAGTCCTTGCCGTCGGGGCCGAGGTAGGGATTGCCCGGCCGGTCGAACAGCCGGGGCGAATCCAGCACCATGACATCGGTGCCGTTGGCCGGCCCGCTGATCAGGCGCGCCCGCCCGCCGGGCAGGCGGCCGAGCTCCTGGGTCTTGGCGTCCTCGGAGATCGCCGCCTTCATGGCCGGATAGCCGGGCATCAGGACGCGCACCTCGACCCCCAGCGGCGCCAGGGCGCCCGGAAGGGCACCGACCACGTCGGCCAGGCCGCCCGTCTTGACGAAGGGCACGCATTCAGAAGCGACGGATAGAACCTTCATGCTTTTTTCGGAATCCACGGCTCCTAAGGTTCCAGCGCGTCGATCATCTCCTGGGTGATCAATGTGGTTCCCCCCTTGCTGACCCGAAACCGCCCGGCGTCCGCTTCCGGGTCTTCGCCGACCACCAGGCCTTCCGGAATGACCACGCCCCGGTCCAGGACCACGTTGGTGAGGCGCGCGTTGCGGTTGATGATGCTGTGGGGCAGGGCGACTACGCCCTCAAGCTGGCTGTAGGAATGGCAGTGAACGCCGGTAAAAAGCAAGCTTTGCAGGACGTTGGAGCCGGAGACGATGCAGCCGCCGGAGACCATGGAGGAGACGGCGGAGCCGCGTCGGCCCTCTTCGTCGTGGATGAACTTCGCCGGCGGTGTTACCTCGCCGTAGGTCCAGATCGGCCAGTCGCGGGAATAGATGTCGAGCTCGGGCTCGAAGTCGGTCAGGTCTATGTTGGCGCGCCAGAAGGAATCGACGGTGCCGACGTCGCGCCAGTAGGGCCGGGGCTCGGAGCCCGTCATGACGCAGGACTCGGAGAACCTGTGGGCCACGGCCTTGCCGTTCTCCACCACGTAGGGGATGAGGTTCTTGCCGAAGTCGTGATCGGAGTTCGGGTCCGCCGCATCTTTGCGCAGCAGGTCGATCAGGAAGTTGGTCTCGAAGACGTAGATACCCATGGAGGCCAGGGCGTTGTCCGGGTCGCCCGGGATGCCCGGCGGGTCGGCCGGCTTCTCGACGAACTCGATGATTTGGCCCTGTGCGTCGACATGCATCACGCCGAAGCCGGTGGCTTCCATGCGCGGCACCTCGATGCAGCCGACGGTCACGTCTGCGCCGGTGTCGACATGCTGGGCCAGCATGATGCCGTAGTCCATCTTGTAGATGTGGTCGCCGGCCAGGACGATGATGTAGTTCACCCCATAGCTTTCGATGATGTCGATGTTCTGGGTGACCGCATCGGCGGTCCCGAGGTACCACTGGCGCTCGTCGACCCGCTGGGAGGCGGGCAGCACGTCCAGCATCTCGTTCCGCTCGGCCTGAAAGAAGCTCCAGCCCCGCTGCAGATGGCGGATCAGGCTGTGGGCCTTGTACTGTGTCGCCACGCCGATACGGCGGATGCCGGAATTCACCGCATTGGAGAGGGCGAAATCGATGATCCGGCTCTTGCCGCCGAAATAAACCGCAGGTTTCGCGCGTCTGTCGGTCAGTTCCTCCAGCCGGCTGCCCCGCCCCCCGGCGAGGACGAAGGCCATCGCTTGGCGTGTGAGCGAGCCGGTACCCCCTGAAACTGCATTCATGCCTTCCTCCCCTGGTTTAGTCGCCCGCCGCTGCCGGGCCCGGTGGCGACAGTATAGAGCGCGAAAGCGCGCGGCGGCGGTGTTTGTTCACCGCCATCATCGCCGATCCCAGGCCATCTGCCAATTAAAAACTCAATTTGATTTATTTATTGACAAGAACTTTTGGCGGGCGTTAAATCGGAGCATACGGAGCGGCCGTTCCCATGGAGTGACAGGGCACGGAAAGCCCCGCAGAAAAAACTTGAAATCTCGAACTGCACCTGAGGGAGGATCACAGCCATGAAATCAAAGTTTCTCAATACCTTAACGGCCGCGAGCCTCGTCGCCATGACGGGCTTTGCCGCGCCGGCCCTTGCCGATGACGTCATCATCGGCCTGATCACCAAGACCAACACCAACCCCTTCTTCGTGAAGATGCGCGAGGGCGCCCAGGCCAAGGCCGAGGAAATGGGTGCGGAACTGCGCACCTTCGCCGGCAAGTACGACGGCGACAACGAGGCGCAGATCGAGGCCATCGAGAGCCTGGTGGCTGCCGGCGCCAAGGGCATCCTCATCACCCCCTCCGACCCGGCCGGCCTGGCCGATACGGTGCGCCGCGCCCGCGAGGCGGGGCTGCTGGTCATCGCACTCGACACGCCCTTCGATCCGCCGGAATCCGCCGATGCCACCTTCGCCACCGACAACTTCCGCGCCGGCGAGCTGATCGGCCAGTGGGCGGCGGCCAAGATGGGCGACACCGCCAAGGCCAAGATCGCCACCCTCGACCTCTCCGAGGCGCAGATCACCGTCGACGTGCTGCGCAACCAGGGCTTCCTCAAGGGCTTCGGTGTCGACGTGAAGAACATCAATAAGATGTACGACGAGGACGACCCGCGCCTCGTCGGCGGCGACTCGACGCTGGGCTCGGAAGAGGGCGGCCGCACGGCCATCGAGAACCTGATGCAGAAGGACCCCGGCATCAACGTCATCCATACCATCAACGAGCCGGCGGCTGCCGGCGCCTATGAGGGCCTCAAGTCCTTCGGCATGGCCGGCAAGGTGCTGATCGTCTCCGTCGACGGCGGCTGCCCCGGCGTGCAGAACGTCAAGGAAGGCATCATCGGCGCGACCTCCATGCAGTTTCCGCTGCGCATGGCCTCCTTGGGCGTGGAAGCCGTGGTCGAGTTCGCCAAGTCCGGCAAGAAGCCGGCGAACACCGAAGGCCTCAGCTTCTTCGACACCGGTGTCGAGCTGGTGACCGACGAGCCGGTCGACGGCATTCCCTCGATCTCCTCGGAAGAAGCGCTTGCCAAGTGCTGGGGCTGATACATCCCTGAAGTGACCCCTGTGCCGCAAGGCACAGGGGTTGGGAGAACAAGACGCGGGACGGTGCCCTCCTCTGGTCGGTGCCCGACCCGCCGCGAAGAACCCATAGCCTAGGGAGGGTACCGCTATGGCCGAAGATCAGGCTACAACGCCACGCGGCCCACAGGACTTCGAGAAGGTTCTCGACAAGAGCGCGTCGGAAGTCGCCTCCTTCGAGACCCGCGACACCTCGCCGCTCGCCAGGTTCCACCATTTCCTCCATGCCAACCCGACCGCCGCGCCGGTGGTGGTTCTGGTGGTCAGTTGCCTCGTCTTCGGGGTGGTCGCCAACAACTTCTTCTCGGCGTTCAACCTTTCTCTGATCATTCAGCAGGTGACCATCATCGGCATTCTGGGCGCGGCCCAGACCCTGGTCATCCTGACCGCTGGCATCGATCTCAGTGTCGCGGCGATCATGGTGCTCAGCTACATGGTGATGGCGCGCCTGGCGGTGCAGGGCGACGTGCCATCATTCCTTGCGGTTCTGATCGGTCTCGGCGTCGGGCTTGCCTGCGGGCTGTTCAACGGCAGCCTGGTCACCCGCACCCGCCTGGTGCCGGTGGCGCTGGCGGTGCTCACCTGGGTCCTGCTCTACAGCTTCGGTCTGCCGCTGATCTATGTGGTGCCCATCGGCATCTTCGCCGCCCTGGCCGTCGGCTGGTTCAGCTTCGGGCCGGCCCTGGAGGTGCGGCTGCCGCCCTTCATCGTCACCCTGGGCGCCTGGTCGATCTTCTTCGCCCTGAACCTCTGGTACTCGGAATCGGAGACCATCCGCAGCCAGGACATCGATGCCACGGCGCCGCTGCTGAAGCTCTTCGGGCTGCGCGTAGAGATCCTCGGCGCGCAGTTCACCCTGGGCTCCTTCCTGATGGTGGGCATCTTCATCGTGCTCTGGTACGCCCTCAACTGGACGGCCTGGGGGCGCTCGGTCTATGCGGTGGGCGACGACAAGGAAGCGGCGGAGCTTTCCGGCATCCGCACCGACCGCGTGCTGCTGTCGGTCTACGGCACCGCCGGGCTGCTCTGTGCCATCGGCGGCTGGGCAGCCATCGGCCGCGTCGGCTCGGCCTCGCCGCAGTCGTTCTATGAAGGAAACCTCGATGCCATCACCGCCGTGGTGATCGGCGGCACCTCCCTCTTCGGCGGACGCGGCGCGATCTTCGGCACCCTCTTCGGGGCGCTGATCGTCGGCGTCTTTCGTTCGGGGCTGAAACTCGGCGGCGTCGACGTGCTCTGGCAGACCTTCGCGGTCGGCTTGCTGATCATCGTCGCCGTGGCCATGGACCAGTGGATCAGGAGGGTAAGCGCATGAGCCTGCAACCTGTCATGACCGGCCGCGGCCTGACCAAGCGCTACGGCCGCGTCACCGCCATGGACCGGGCCGACTTCGAGCTCTTTCCGGGCGAGATCCTGGCGATCATCGGTGACAACGGCGCCGGCAAGTCGACCCTGGTCAAGGCGCTCTGCGGGGCGGTCCAGATCGACGAAGGGGAGATCTGCCTCGACGGCGCGCCGATCAACTTCGCCTCGCCCATGGACGCCCGGGATGCGGGGATCGAGACGGTTTACCAGAACCTCGCCCTCTCTCCGGCGCTCTCCATCGCCGACAACATGTTCCTCGGCCGGGAGATCTTCAAGGAGGGTGTGGCCGGCTCGGTTTTCAAGATGCTCGACAAGAAGAAGATGCGCGATTTCGCGCGGGAGAAGCTGACAGAGCTCGGGCTGATGACCGTTCAGTCCATCACCCAGGCGGTGGAGACGCTTTCCGGCGGCCAGCGTCAGGGCGTGGCGGTGGCCCGGGCGGCGGCCTTCGCCACCAAGTTCGTCATCATGGACGAGCCGACGGCGGCCCTCGGCGTCAAGGAGAGCCGGCGCGTCCTGGAGCTGATCCTGGATGTGAAGGCACGCGGCATGCCCATCGTGCTGATCTCCCACAACATGCCCCACGTCTTCGAGGTGGCGGACCGCATTCACATCCACCGGCTGAGCCGCCGCCACGCGGTGATCCGGCCGAAGGACTTCTCCATGTCCGATGCGGTGGCGATCATGACCGGTGCCATGGAGCCGCCGGCGGAGATCGCCCTGCCTGAGGGCGCTGTTTTGAACTAGGCGAAAGCAGACCTCCCTGTGGTGGCCCGGCCATGGCGGGCCGCCAACCTTGAGGGGCGCGTCCGGTGACTGAGGCACCGCGCCCCTTCTTTCTTGTGCCTCAAAGAGTCTGACCCGAAGTGAGTGGTTTGATTTCAAGTGTTTGCCAAATTTACCCCTATTCGAGTTGTCACCCTCGGGCTTGTCCCGAGGGTCCATGGACAGACCGAGACCCGGACCTCGATGGATTGCCGGAACAAGTCCGGCAATGACGATTCGGGAGGGTGGCAGCCCTTTTACGGACACGACTTCATTTCGGGTCAGGCACCAAGAGTCGGTTCATTGGTGATGTGAGGGTGACGAGACATGTTCCTGATCTGCGGCGAAGCGCTCTACGACGTCTTTCCCTCGGCCGAGACCGAGACCGGCTTCACCTTCGATGCCCGCATCGGCGGCTCGCCCTTCAACGTGGCCATCGGCCTCTCCCGCCTGGGGCGCGAGGCGGCGCTGTTCACGGGCCTCTCCAGCGACCCCCTGGGCCGGCGCCTGGAACGGACACTGAAGGACGAGGGGGTCGACACCAGCTATCTCGTCAGCAAGCAGAACCCCACGACCCTGGCGCTGGTCGGCCTGGGCGCCAAGGGCGTGCCGCATTACAGCTTCTACGGCCACGAAGCGGCCGACCGCTCGGTCGGTGAAGCGGACCTGCCGGAGCTCTCCTCCTCCCTGGCCGCGGTGCACTTCGGCTCCTACTCTCTGGTGGTCGAGCCGACCGGGTCATCGTTTCTCGAGCTCGCCCGGCGCAGCCGTGACGCGGCGCTGATCTCCTTCGATCCGAACATCAGGCTGAACGTCGAGCCGGACGTGGGCCGCTGGCACCAGCGGGTCGAGGCCTTCTCGGAGATGGCCGACCTGATCAAGGTCAGCGACGAGGACCTGGAGACGCTGTTTCCCGGCGACGGAGTCGACAGCGCCATCAGCCGCTGGAACTCCCGCGGTGTCCGGCTGATTGTGGTCACCCGCGGCAGTGAAGGCGCCTTAGTCTCGCTACGCGGCGAGGTCTTCGAGGCCCCCGGCCGCAGCGTAGAGGTGGTGGATACGGTGGGCGCCGGCGACAGCTTCCAGGCGGCGCTGCTCTGCGGTCTGGACGAACTCGGCAAGGCGACCAAGGCGGGGCTTTCCGAGGTCTCTCCGGACGAATGCCGCCGGGTCGTCGACTTCGCCATGGGGGCCGCAGCGGTCACCTGCGCGCGCCGCGGCGCCGACCTGCCCCGACGCCCGGACCTGCCGAGTATCTAGTTGAAAGCTTCGTAGATCGCGCCGGCGATTTCCCCTTCCAGAGGGAATGACAGCATCCCCATCACCGAATAGCCCAGCAGCCAGGGCATGAGGTAGAAGCGGATCATGAAGAAGAACCAGGCGAC
The DNA here is from genome assembly GCF_028289705.1 of Pelagibius sp. Lineage (GTDB taxonomy): Bacteria > Pseudomonadota > Alphaproteobacteria > Kiloniellales > Kiloniellaceae > Pelagibius. Next base: position 19,435 of record NZ_JANQOI010000139.1, on the reverse strand, counting down.
GTAGAGCGGCACCAGCGGATCGAGCAGGAAGCCGGGGGTGACCGGGCGAAACACCCGAATGACCGGGTTGGTCGCTTTGACGAAGACCTTCATGAAAAAGAAGTTCGAGTCCTCGGGCAGGAAGATGTTCATGGCGACGCGTCCGATCAGCGTCCACATGATCACGCCCATCAGGTAGTCGAGCACGATGACCCAGATTGGGAAAACGGCGAACGGATCTGTCATGGAGGAACAGTACTAGAGCGTGATCAATTCATATAGGACCGGCTTGACCGGTTTTTCGCGTCTGCTGGCAAGGCGCGGTCCACGCTGTGGACTGGATCGTCCACAAGTGGGCCGCAACACCGCCAGCGGGCGCGAAAGACCGGCCTTCGGTGGGCCGGATCAGCCCATCGGCTGCGTTGCGGCGCTTGCCCGATGCCCCACATCGCGCTGCGCACCGCGCCTGACCGAGTGGGCTGGTCCGGCCCATCAAACCGATCCTATATGAATTCATCACGCTCTCACTCTTGAAAGAAAAAGGGTGGCGGAAACGTTCCGCCACCCAGTTGATACCGAATTGCCTTTGTTTAGTGCTTGGCGTCGAGGATCGTTTCGCCGGAGGGAATCCGAACCTCGTCCACCATGGCCTGTGTCTCCGCGTCCGGTGCCGGGGTCATCAGGCTGACCACGACCATGGCGATCAGGCTGACCGGCATGCCGATCATCCCGAAGCGCAGATGGTCGATGCCCATCCAGGGCGTGCCACCGGTGTACACGTAGTAGAGATAGGCCGAACCGGCGACGAAGCCGCAAACCATGCCGGCAATCGCCCCTTGCGTGTTCGCCCGTTTCCACCAGACGCCCAGCACCAGCGGGAAGAAGAGGCCGGAGCAGGCGAAGCAGAAGGCCCAGGCCACCGCACCGAGGATGCCGGTCAGCTGCAGGCTGGCGATCATGGCCGCGAGCGCGCCGATGACGATCAGCAGCACGCGGGCGACGATCAATCGGTGCTTGGTATCCGCCTTCGGGTCGATGATCTTGTAGTAAAGATCATGGCTGAGGGCGTTGGCGATGGCGAGCAGCAGGCCGTCCGCCGTCGACATGGCCGCGGCCAGTCCGCCGGCGGCAACCAGACCGGAGATCACATACGGCAGGCCGGCGATTTCCGGCGTCGCCAGGACGACGATGTCCGGCCGCATGAAGAACTCGTTGAGCTGCAGGATCCCGTCGCCGTTGCTGTCGGAAAGCCAAAGCATGTTGACGCTTTCCCAGTTCCGCACCCATTCCAGACTCTTCACAGCCTCGAAGGACTGCCCGATCACCGCGGTTGCAAGGTTCGGGTCGAGAAGCTGCAGCTTCGTCAGCGTGGCGAGCGCCGGCGCCGTGAAGTACAGCAGGAAGATGAAGAACAGCGAGAAGGCCACCGACTTGCGGGCCGCACGCACCGAGGGCGTCGTGAAGTAACGCATCAGGATGTGCGGCAGCGAGGCAGTGCCCGCCATCATGCAGAGCGCCAGGGTGACGAACTTCCAGGAGTCCATGCCACCCTGCGGGTCGTTGTGGGGTGTCGTCAGAATTCTCACCCCGCCGAAGGGCGCACCTTCCGTCGCCGCAGTCCCCAGACCGATCAGGGGCTCCAGCTCCTGGATCCGGGCCACGGCATCGCCGTAACCGAAGTGCGGAATGATCCCGAAGCCCTGCTTGTTGGACATCCAGATCACCGGCACCAGATAGGCGACGATCAGCACGATGTACTGAGCCACCTGGGTCCAGGTCACCGCGCGCATGCCGCCCAGCATGGAGCAGAGCAGAATGCCGAGAAGGCCGATCCAGACGCCGAACTCGAAGGGAATCTGCAGGGCCCGGGCGGCGATGGTGCCGGAGGCGTTGATCTGCGCGGTCACATAGGTGAAGGACGTCACCACCAGAATGACGACGGCGCAGAAGCGCGCCACGTTGCCTCCATAGCGCGTACCGATGAAGTCCGGCACCGTGTAGCATCCGAACTTGCGCAGGTAGGGCGCCATCAGCGAGTTCACCAGCACATAGCCGCCGGTCCATCCGACGATGAAGCCCAGATAGCCGTAGCCGCCGAAGTAGATGCCGCCGGCCAGGGCCACGAAGGAGGCACCGGACATCCAGTCCGCCGCCGTCGCCATGCCGTTATAGAGAGCGGGGACCTCGCGCCCGGCCACGTAGTAGGCCTCGACCTGCATGGTCCTGGAGAGCCAGCCGATCAACGCATAGATGCACACAGTGAAGGCAACGAAGAGAATGCCGATGGTCGCCGCGCTGACGCCGAACTGCTCTAAGATGGCCATCAAAATTATGAATACGAGAAACCCGCCGGTGTACATCGCGTACACGCGGCCGAGGTTGTCGATGAAACTTCCCTTGATCATGTCGGGCACTCCCCCCTATTCGTCGCCGACGCCGGCTTCGTCGTCGATCGAGTCCTGCCGCCAGTTCTGGAAGAAGATCAGCAGCACGAAGACGATCAACGAGCCTTGGACGATCAAGTAGTAGCCGAGCGGAAAACCCAGGAAGGAGAGCTCATTCAGTGCCTTGGCATTCCACGGCAAGATAAAGGCGAAGATGGCCCAAATCACCAGAACCAAGATCGTGAGATTACGTGTCTTGGACCAATGACGCTCCCTTGCTTCCTGTCCGATCTGGGGCCCCGACGACGCCCCCGATCCGTTGTCTCTAGTAGTTTCTGACATGGTTCCTCCCAAAGATGCTTTTCAATTCCCACCGAAATATTCGAACACAGTTGGCGAAGGACCTGGAGTAGATCATGATTGTTTTGGAATGAAAACCTTGGTGGTAACCAATATGATCATTCTGTGTAGGTTTTAGGTCGACTTCATGACACTGATCTGCCGAAGAAAATTGATTATTTTGCAAAGTGTTACCAGGATTCTGCGTAGATGATCGGGGCTCTGAAACAGGCGTGGGAATTTCTGCCTGAATTCCTCGCCCGCCTGTCCGTTCGCCGCGACTCGGGGCCCATCGATGGAGTCGAAGTTCTGTCAGCTTTTGTCTCGACACGGGCGGCTTTTATTGCGCAGAAGACACTCTACGGTTACCTGAAGGCGCGCATGGGCACGCGCTATCCAAGTATGTTTGAAGATGATGTTTTCGTTACTTCGATCGATATTGCGAAGATGCATATCTTCGCCGCCTGTCTGTCCGACCTTTCGATCTTTGCGGTGTCGCGGGCCTTGCGCGACGAACCCGTCGAGGAACCGCTGCTGCGGCAGTTGACGCTGCACTGCTTTCAGCACGGCCTTGCGGAGAACCGGGCGCAGGCAGACCGCGCCGAGGACTTTTCCATCCCCGACAGCCTCGCTGCCTTCGAGCGCCGCCTCGCTTTCGTCGACTGGCGGTCCGGGCCGAGCGGCGCCGACCTCTTTACCGCCAGCCCCAAGGCGCTTTTCGAATGGGCGCCGATTGCGCCGCGCCTGAAGAAGGATGACAAGGACATCGTCGAGAACTCGATCCGCTTTGCCTGGCGCGACATCCGCGCGCAGTTCGACAAGCGCATCGATGGTGGCGCACTGGCCGCGAACCTCCGGGATCAGTCACCTCCGCAGAATTGATCCCGGCCGGGGAGGAACGCATCGATGAGTTTTGCCGGGTCGGATAGCAGCCTCTCCGCTCTGCCGCTGGGGGCGATGCCGGCGGTCGCCATGGACAGCGAGACGACCGGTCTCGACGTCACCAGCGACCGCATTGTGGAGATCGCCGCCGTGCGCCCGGGCAGCGCGGCGGACCAGCCGGGTGCCCGCTATGAGGCCCTGGTCAATCCGGGAATCGCGATTCCGCCAGAATCCACGGCGGTACACGGCATTTCCGACGCTGATGTCGCTTCGGCCGATGCCTTTCCCGCAGTGGTGGCGGCGTTCTCGGATTGGGTTGGGTCCGCCGTGGTGATCGGCTATTCCATCGGCTTCGATCTGGCTGTTCTGAAGAGCGAGCATGAGCGCCATGGGCTTCTCTGGCGCCCGCCGCGGGCCATCGACGTCCGCCACATGGTGCAGCTCGTCGCGCCCAAGCTGCCCGACGAGTCGCTGGAGACCGCGGCCGCCTGGCTCGGCGTGGAGATCTCCGGGCGCCACCGCGCCCTGGGCGACGCCATCGCCGCGGCACAGCTCTTCGAGGCACTGGTGCCGCGCCTCAGGGACAAGGGCATCGTGACCCTGGCCCAGGCCGAACGCGCCTGCCGCTCCCTGACGGCCCGGCTCGACGTGGAGGCACAGGCCGGCTGGCATGGGCTGGAGCCCTCCGACGGTGTGTCCAGGGCCGGCGTGGCCGAGTACGCACGGGTCGACAGCTTTCCCTATCGCCACCGTGTCTCCGATCTGATGAGCGCGCCGCCGCTGACCCTCGCCAACACGGTTCCCCTGCGCGAGGCCCTGGCGACGATGATGCAGAAGAAGGTCAGTTCGCTGTTTCTGACGCCGGATGCACAGCACTCCGGCTATGGCATCATCACCGAACGGGACGTCCTGCGCGCCCTCGATGCGAAGGGGCCCGCGGCGCTGGACCTGGCGGTCGGGCAGCTCGGCCAGCGCCCCCTGGTGACCGTGGCCGGCGATGAGTTCGTCTATCGCGCCCTGGCCAGGATGGCGGGCAAAGGCTTCCGGCACCTCGGCGTCGTCGACGGGGACGGCGAACTGGCGGGTGCGCTCAGCGCCCGCGATCTGCTGCGGCAACGGGCCGGAGATGCGATCTCGCTCGGCGACTGCATCGAGGCCGCGGAGAGCCCGGCCGCCCTGGGCCAGATCTGGTCGGACCTGACGGTGGTCGCGCGGGCCCTGGTGCAAGAGGAGGTCGATGTCCGCGACATCGCGGCCATTGTGTCCCGCGAGTTGCGGGCTTTGACGCGGCGGGCCTGCGAACTGGCCGAGGCGGAGCTCTCGGCGGCCGGTGAGGGCGCGGCGCCGCTGCCCTACGCGATGATGGTGCTCGGCTCCGGCGGGCGCGGCGAAAGCCTGCTGGCCATGGACCAGGACAACGCCATCGTCTTCAGCGAAGGCGCACCCGGCAGCGCCGCCGACCGCTGGTTCGAGGCGCTGGGCGTCCGCGTCGCCGATATCCTGGACGCGGCCGGGGTCGCCTACTGCAAGGGCGGCGTCATGGCCTCGAAGCCGGGTTGGCGCAAAGATATGGCGGGCTGGCGCGAGACGGTCGGGACATGGATCGCCCGCTCCCGCGCGGAGGATATGCTGAACTGCGATATCTTCTTCGATGCCGTGGCCGTCCACGGCAACCCTGATCTTGCCGAGACGCTGCGGGGCGAGGCCGTGGCGCTCGCCAAGGGATCGCGCACCTTTCTCAAGTTTCTGGCGCTCAACGCCAGCCGCTTCGAGGCGCCCATGGGCTGGTTCGGCCGGCTGAAGCTGGACGGGGGCCGGGTCGATCTGAAGAAAAACGGCATCATGCCGATCTTCTCCGCAGCCCGCGTGGTCGCCCTGGACCAGGGGCTGGACGCACGCTCCACCCCGGAGCGTCTGGAGGGGGCCCGCGCCAGGGAGATCGTGGCCGACAAGGTCATCGACAACCTCATCGAGGCCCACCGCATCCTGCTGGATCTGATCCTGCGCCAACAGCTTCGCGACCTGGACGACGGGCTGCCTCTTTCCAACAAAGTGGCGCCGGCCGCGCTCACCGGTTTCGAGCGCGAGCGGCTGAAATGGGCGCTGGACCAGGTGCCCCAGGTGACCGATCTTCTGGGCACCCCGGCGCTCGGCTGATCCGCGCGCGGGGAGCGGCCACCGGGGTAGGGCCACTTGGCGACGTCGGCGGCGGCCACTATCTTAGTTCTGGCAATGACCAAGGCGGCGGGCCCGCTGGTATGAGGCAAAAGCCAATCAACCAACGACTGAGCGAAAGGGAGAGCTCTTGCGCTATCTGCACACCATGGTTCGGGTCAAGGACCTGGACACGTCCCTGAATTTCTACTGCAACCTCCTCGGCCTCAAAGAGGTGCGGCGCATGGACAGCGAGAAGGGCCGCTTCACGCTGGTCTTCCTGGCCGCCCCCGAGGACGAAGGGCGGGCCCGCGACGAAAAGGCACCGCTGGTGGAACTGACCTACAACTGGGACCCGGAGGACTACGACGGGGGCCGCAACTTCGGCCATCTCGCCTATGCCGTCGACGACATCTACGGGCTCTGCCGGAAGCTGCAGGACGGCGGCGTGACCATCAACCGCCCGCCGCGCGACGGCCATATGGCCTTTGTGCGCTCACCGGACGGCATCTCGGTGGAACTGCTGCAAAAGGGCGACTCCCTGGCACCGCAGGAGCCCTGGGCCTCCATGGAGAACACCGGAAGCTGGTAACTCTCCGCCACCGTGAGATGCCGCTGCGGCCCGGCAGGGCCGGTGCAGCCCGCGCCCTCGTCGCGCTGGCATTCGTTGCGGCCGCAATTCTTGCGGCGCCTGCGGCGGACGCACAGCTCGCCCCCTGCGATCAGCCGCAGGCGGTCTGCGACGCGCGCCAGGCGGTCTTTGCGATCTCGGCCTTCGATCCGGTGGGCTCGGCGGTGCGGATCGCGCCCGAGCGGCTGGTGACCGCCCGCCATGTGGTGGCGGACGAAGCCGAGGCGATCGTCTTCCTCGCGGATGGGACACCGCTGACGGCCCAGGTTGTTCCCAGCGGCTACCGCGCTGACCTCGTGTTGCTGGAGGTGGCCGGCCTGCCGCCGGGGCCGGTGCTCGCGCCCGGCGCGGCGCATTTGGAGATGCCCCTCTATACCGTGGCGGCGGATGTCGGGCGGCAGAGGATTCGCGCCTACGACCCGGGCCGCGCCGTCGCCCTGCCGCCGTCGGACCGCCCGCTGGCCCGCCTGCACACCACGGCCTACAGCCAGCCGGGCAACAGCGGCGGCGCTCTGGTCGACGCGGAAGGCCGGCTGGTCGGGATCGTCGCCTCCGGCGGGGCCGGCCGGTTTGAAGCAATTCCGGTGGCCGCAATCGCCGCTCTGGAAGCGCAAAGCGGCCCGGACTTTTCCGATGAAAGCGCAGAGATCGGTGCCGCGGTGCGGATCTGCACGACCCTGATCGAGGATCGGCAGGCGAGACCGGGCCGCCTCGACGAACAGCAGGCCAAGGCAATCGCCACCGCCTGCGGGCGCGCCGGCAACCGCCAGCTCCTCGACCTCGCGGGCCAGGCCTTGGGCCGTGGCGGTGCGGCGGCAGAGGCGGTCCCGCTGTTCGAACGCGCCCTGGCAGAAGACCCCAACGCCGTCAACACACGCCTCGGCCTGGTGGTCACCCACCATCTGCTGCGCGACTATGAGGCTGAGTTGCCGCATCTCCATTGGCTGATGGAACACGCCGGCGACGACCTGCAGGTGCTGCGCTTCGCCATTCAGGCCGGCACCTGGGGCGGCGAGCCTGAGCTGGCGGCCCGCGCTCTCGCACGCCTGAAGCAGGTCAACCCGCAGACCGCGCCGGCGGCGGAACGCTTCGTCAACAATCCGCCGCCCCGGCCGCCCAAGCTGGGCAATTGACGTTCAACCGTCGTCCGCCGGGTTGGGGATCCAGCCGGCGGCCACCTTGGGCGCGCCGCGCTCCAGCGGTGGCACGGCCCGCGCCAGGATCGCGCGCTTCAGTTCGGCGGCCTGCCAGTCAGGATTGGCGGCCTTCAACCGCGCTGCCAGGGCCGCCACCCGAGGGACCGCATAGCTGGACCCGGAGGCTTGGCCGCGGGCGCCGCGGTAGTCGACCACTTCGAGCTGTTCGGCCGGCACCATGACGTCCACCGAGACCGCGCCCCAGTTGGATCCGGCGGCCAGGCGCCCGAAGGCGTCGGCCGAGGTAACCACGAGCATGTTGTCCAGCGCCAGGCCGGCGGGGAACAGCGGCTCGGCATCGATGTCGCGGCCGTCGTTGCCGGCGGAGACGACGAAGAGGAGATCGCTGTGGGCCGCCGCGGCCTCGGCGAAAGCGGTCCAGTCCTCTTCATTGCGGCTGCCCAAGGGCATGGCGACGATGGCGGCACCCGCCGCGGCGGCGGCTTCGATCAGCGTGCGCATGCGGCCCATGTCCGGGCGCGGATAGCGGTAGGGCAGCAGGCGTATGCCCGGCGCCTCCTTCAGCAGCAGGCTGGCCACCGGCGTGCCGTGACGGATCGGAAAGAACGGCGAGCGCCCGGTATCGCCGTCGAACGGCCGCGCGTCGAGGTCCCAATAGTCGTAGCCCAACGCTTCGCCGTCTTGGTTGCGTGCCAAGCGTTGTGCGACCTGCGGCAGCAGATAGTTCACGCCGCTGTCGATCTGGGCCACCGTCACCCCGCCGGGATCATCGCCGGGCGGGACCGGCGGGTTGAGGGCTTCGACCGTTTCGACGGTCTCCAGGTCGCCGGCCAGGTGAACGAGTTCGCTGGGACCGCCCGCGCCGGCGTAGCGCAGGACCCGCCCATGCCGGATGCTGCAGTCGCCGCCGGCAAGTGCGGTGGCCAGCGGGCGCGTGTTCTCCCGGTCGCTCAGCGTGACGGTGACGCGGCGCAGCGCTTCCCCCGCTCGTGTCCCGCCCAGCGTGAGCGCGAAACCGGTTTCGGCATTCTCCAGAAGAACCTGCCGCCGGGCCCAGCGCTCGGAGGGGCCCCGGTCGCGCACCCGCGCGACGCCGAAGCCAGCCAGGGGTCCGGCTTCGAAGGCCGCCATCGCCTCGGGTTGCAGCAGCGCTTGCGGGCACAATGCGGCAGCGGCACGCAGAACCTTGCCAACATTCTCTAGCACCGGCTGGCTTTGCGCCTGCGCAGGTGCCGTCAATGCCGCCAAGACCATGCTCAAGGTGGCCAAAGTGCGGCGGGCTGGGACTGCAAGGACCGGCAAGCGCGGTTTCCGAGTTCTTCGCGTCGGGTAATCCAGTCTCGCATGGAGGCGCAAAAGAAGCAGCCCCGTACCGTTTGGTCCGGGGCTGTTGGAGTTGCTCAGGGTAGACCCTTAGTTGCTGGCCTGGAGTAGGGTCCCGGTGCCGAGACGCAGGAACAGGCTCTCGCCCGGCGAGTCGTCGACACCGTCGTTGTCGGTGACGGCGTAGACCTGGCCGTCGGCGGCCAGCGCGAAGCCCTCCACCTTGTCGGCGGTCCAGCCGTTGGCGGCGCGCAGCATGGGCAGCAGATCCATGGCCAGGGTCTTGGTCAGCACCGGCGGCGTTTCGCCCGGTGCGGCCGGACTCACGGCGCTGAGGTCGACCTGATAGACCCGCTTGATGGCGGCATCGGTGCCGGCCTGATTGTCGCGCTCGACGATGGCGAAGCGGCCGTCGCCTAGCGCGGTGATCTCGCTGAGGCCGACCCAGCCGCCGGCCGCACTCTCCGGCTTGTCCAGGGGATAGTGCATGACGCCCCAGGTATTGGAGGCGAGATCCAGGGTCAGGATCTTGGTCATGCCCTTGGGGTCGTCGTTCCACTCCCGCTGGACCGCGAGGTAAAGCCGATTGCCGTCCAGGGCGACGCCCTCAAGCCCGAAGCGCTTCTTCGCCGATTCCAGAACCTCCGGCAGGGTGATCTCCCGCGCCACTTCGCCGTCGGGCTTCACGTGGAGGATGAGGCTCGAACGGTCCTTCTTGGGATGGCCTTCGGAGGCCACGTAGAAGCTGCCGTCCGGCGCGGCGGCGATGCCTTCGGGGTCCAGGTTCTCCACCGGCGCCCCGTCCTTGGTGATGGTCCGCGCGGCGACGATGCGCGCCGGCTCCGAAGAGACGTCGAGGGTGAAGATCTGCGGTACGCTGTAGAAGCTGTCGCTGACCGCATAGAGGATGGTCGGATCGCTGGGGTTGGCGGCGAGGCCGGAGAGGGCACCCCAGCCGATGGGCGCGCCGTCGGGCCCGTTCACCGAGACGATCTGCGGCAGCGCCGGGCCGACGCCCCCCTGCTGGTAGAGGGTGATGGTGGAACGCAGCTTGTCGTCGGCGCTGTCCTTCTCGTTGGAGATGACGATGAGACCGCGGGAGGCGATGGTGGCGATGCCCTCGGGGCCGACGCCGCCGGAGGGCAGGGCCTGCACCAGGTCCATGCGGCCGGAGCCGCCCTGGTCCGCCGCGCCGTCACGGTAGAGGGCCACCAGATTGGCGCGCTCCAGGCCCACCATCACCAGGCGCTCGCCGGCGAAGGTGCCGGCGGCCACGCCTTCGGGCTCGCTGCCCTTCTTGCCGGAGCGCTTCTCCGGATAGTGGCCCAGGGAGGCGGCGAGATGCTCGGTGGCGTTGCCGGAGTCGTAGAGTAGCGCGCCCTCGGCCGAGAACACCGAGAAGCCGCGCGAGCCGCCCTCGTAGTCGCCTTCGTTGGCGGTCACGAAGCGCCGGTCGTCGAGCCAGGCCACCGCGTCGGGCTCGCGCCGCAGGCCGGTCTTGCTGGCCGTCATGGTGATGGCGCCGTCGCGTTCGATGTCGACGTGGGTGAGATTGACGCTGCCGGCGGAGAAATGCCGCACCACCGTATTGGCGGCCAGATCGACGATGGCCAGGTGGTTGTTCTCCTGCATCGTGATGACAGCGTGGTTCTGGCTGTTGATGGCGACGAACTCCGGCTCCGGATCGTCACCGGCGATCTCGGCGAGCCCGGTCAGCGCGGTCACCGTCACGCCTGCGCAGTTGGCCAGCGCGCCGCTGCCGTCCACCTGAAAGCTGGCCAGATGGCCGGCGGGAAGCTGCGGGATGACGCCGTCGTTCAGATCCTCGTCGCGCTCGTTCTCCACGGCGATGGCGAGATAGCGGCCGTCCGGGCTCAGCGACACGCTGTCCGGCTGGCCCTGCACGTCGCAGGTCGCGGTGACCGCGTCGGTGGTCAGGTCGACCACCGCCACATGACCGGAGGGGGCCAAAAAGCTCTCGGAGGTGTTGACGCCGACGTAGGCATGCTTGCCGCGCACGGCGACAGAGGTCGGCTCGCCGCCCACCATGACGATACCGGCGGCCTTGGGGTTCGCCGGGTCGGTGATGTCCACCTTGCCGATGGCCTCGAGCTCGGAGTCGGTATAGACCAGCATGTTGCCGTCCAGCGCCGGGACCACGATCTCGGCCACGGTCTCCGTCGCCGGGTCCTTGCCGTCGGGAAGATTCAGAAAGACCGGGAAGGAGGACACGCGGGCGAAGGGCTCGGTGGCCTGCGCCGGGGCCGCAACGCCAAGGGCGAGCGGTGCCAGGCCGGCCGTGAGGCCAACGGCTAAGAGTGGGCGGTGCATCGGAGTCTCCATGAACGAGGGAAAAGCCAAACATGGCGATTCCCTGCGTCGTCCAGATGACCGAATTGCGTCAGATTTGTTGCGTTGAAGGCCGATGCTTGCGCCTCCCTACTACCGCTCACCCATTTTCAGATGCTCGGCCGACTGGTTGAACAGCAGGTCGTTGTTCTCTGCGGTGTGTTGGCCGCGGTTCTGCCTGTCCTTGTGCAGGTCGATGGCCCGCCGCACGGCGGGGCGCTCCTTGATGCGCGCCCGCCAGGCCGCCACCTTGGGGAAGTCCTCCAGGGAGGAGCCGAGGGGCTTGGCGATGAAGGCCCAGGGAAAGGCGATCATGTCGGCGATGGAGTAGTCGCCGAGGATGTAGTCGCGCGCGCTCAGGCGCCGCTCCAGGACCGCCAGGTTGCGCTCGTATTCGCCGCGGTAGCGTTTGAAGCCGTAGTCCTGGTCCTCCGGCGCGTAGTTCTTGAAGTGGCTGAGCTGGCCGGCCATGGGCCCCTGGTTGCCGACCTGCCAGAACAGCCACTCCAGCGCTTCCTTGCGGCCCAGGGGGTCGGTCGGCATGAAACGGCCTGTCTTCTCCGCCAGATAGATCAGGATCGCGCCGCTTTCGAAGACGCTCACCGGGTCGCCCGGGACGTCACGGTCGACGATGGCCGGCATCTTGGCGTTGGGGCTGATGGCCAGATAGTCGGGCTTGAACTGGTCGCCCTGCGACAGCCGCAGCAGATGGGTCTCGTAGTCGAGGCCGCATTCCTCCAGCATGATCGCCACCTTCCAGCCGTTGGGCGTGGGGGCGTAGTAGAAGTCGATCATGCCGCGTCCTCTCCCTTGGCCGCGGTTTCGGCGGCGGCGCCGGCGGCGATCATGGCTTCGATTTCCGCCGCGCTGAAGCCGGCTTCCCCCAGGACCTCGCGGGTGTGGGCGCCCAGCGGTGGCGCGCCGAAGCGGTGCCGGGCCGGCGTGCCGGAGAAGTCCGCCGGGTTGCCCGCCTGGCGCAGGCGGCCCGCCTCGGGATGATCGTTCTCCACGACGATGCCGTTGGCCTGGACCTGGGGGTGGCGGATCGCCTCGCGGCGGGTCAGCACCGGCGCGCAGGGCACACCCGCGGCTTCCAGGCGCCCGATCCAGTCCGCCGTCGTGCGCTCGCGCAGGACCGACTGGGTGAGTTCCAGGCGGGCATTCTTGTTGTGATCCAGACCCTCCGAATCCTGAAAACGCGGGTCCTCGATCCACTCCGGGCGCTCGGCGGCGCGCGCCAGGCCGACCCATTCCTTGTGGCGCATCACGGCGACGGAGATGTAGCCGTCCTGGGTCTCGTAGATCAGATCGATCCAGCTCTGGGCCACCTCCTGTTCCATCTCGTCGCCGACGAAGGTGTGGCCGCCCATGTCGGAACCCCAGAGGAAGGCGATCACGGTATCGAGCATGGAGAGGCGGATGTGCTGGCCCTCGCCGCTGCGGCTGCGCGCCAGGAGCGCCGCGCAGACCGCCTGGGCCATGGTGAAGCCGGTCAGCTTGTCCGGCAGGATGGTGCGCACCAGGCGCGGGCGCTCCTCGTCCGAGCCCGCCTGCACCGTGGTGAGGCCGGAGAGCGACTGAACGAGCGGGTCGAAGACCGGCCTCTGCGCGAAGGGCCCATCGAAGCCGAAGCCGCTGATGGAGGCATAGACCAGCCCCGGATTGATCGCGCGCAGCGCCTCATAGCCGAGCCCTAAACGCTCGGTGACGCCGGGACGGAAGTTCTGGATGAAGACATCGGCCTCGCGCACCAGACGCTTCACCGCCTCCAGCCCCTCGGGCGTTTTGAGGTTCAGGGCGACGGAGCGTTTGTTGCGGTTGTTGTTGAGGAAAGAGGCGGAAAAGCCGTTGCGCCGGGTCGCCACCTGGCGGGTGTGGTCGCCGCCGGCGGGGGTTTCCACCTTGATCACGTCGGCGCCCTGGTCGGCCAGGATCATGGTGCCCAGCGGCCCTGAGACCCTGGTCGTCAGGTCGATCACTTTGAAGCCCTCGAGCGGTCCGGGCATGGCATGGCTCTCCTCTGCGGCGCTTCGCAAGGAAGACGAAGCGAGAGCCATTCTGTCAGCTAAAGGCCGCAAGCGCAGCAAGGCGATTGGTTTCGCGCTGCGGGCTGTCCCCCGCTGCCGAAGCGTCACGAGGCTTCGCGGGACTTCGCTTGCCTGTTGAGCGCGTGGACCCACCAGGCGCTCGCCAGGCCCAGGAAGGATGTCACGAACATCAGTCCCAGGAGCGCCATGGCACCGGTCTCCTCGGTGACGAAGACACCGGCGATCCATGTCACAAGGGCGCCGCCACCCATGGTGAGGGCACCGGCGAGGCCCGAGGCCGTGCCCGCCAGATCGGAACGCACCGACATCGCGCCGACGTTGCTGGCGGGCATTGTGACGCCGTTGCCAAGGCCGACGAAGATGGTCGATCCAAAGAGGGCAAGCTCGTGCACCACGCCGCCGGCAAACAGCATCAGCCCAACCGCCAGCCCCGAACAGGCGACGATCCGCCCCGCCAGCATCGTCGTGTCCAGTTCGAAGCGTTTGGCGAAGCGGGCTGCCGCGAAACTGCCCAGAAAGAACCCGCCGGTGATGGACCCGACGTAGATCCCCAGTGTGCCCGGAGTGGTCTGGAAGAGAGCGGTGGCGACCAAAGGCGCCCCGGCAATGAAGGCGAAGAACGCCCCGGTCGAAAAGGCCATGCAGCCGGCATAGCCCCAGAACCGCCTGGACCGCAGCAGGACCGGATAACTCCGCACCTGGGACCCGAAGGTCTGCGAAGGGTTCCGGTTGGTCTCGCCCAGATCGAGCCACGTCAGGGCGAGGAGCGCGATCCCCATCAGCGCGAAGGCGAGGAAGCTGGAGCGCCAGCCGAAGAGCTCGTCGAGCAGGCCGCCCACCATCGGTCCCAGCATCGGTGCGACCGCCATCGCCATGGCGAGGTAGCCGAGCAGGCTCGCGGCCTGCTTCGGCGGCACCATGTCCTGCACGACCACCCGCGACAGCGCCCCGCCGGCGACGATCGCCGCCTGTATCATCCTGAAGAACAGGAACGTCCAGACGGTCTCCGCCAGCAGGCATCCCAGCGAAGCCGCCGTGAACAGTGCGATTCCGCCGAGCAGGACCGGCCGGCGCCCGTACCGGTCCGATAAGGGCCCGATGACGATCTGCAGGACGGCGGTGACGGCCAAATAGCCCGCGATGGACAGGCTGACCAGGGTGTAGTCCGCGTCCAGGTCCACGGCGATGTTGACCAGCGAGGGGACGAACATGTTGAGCGAGAGGATCGAGACGCCGGTCAGCAGGATCAGCGTCAGCAGTCTGGGTGGCGTCCGTTGGGGCGGGTGGCTTTGGCTATCCATTTGACATCCTGAAACAAAAAAACCCCCGACAGAGTCGGGGGCGCGTCACGTCGTGATCCGGAAGCCGTTACGGCTCCCCGCGCCTTCGCTTCGATACGATGCTGACTGTGCTCACGACGAGATCTCCATCTGGATGCCCCGAACGCTATGGTTCGCAGCGCGCCCTGTCAAGGACGGCCCGGTTCAGGCCACTGCCCTTGCGGTCAGGAGGCCAAGCTGTCGATCCTGCCCGGATCGCTGGCAATGCCGCTGTCGAAGAGGGACGCAATCTCGTTGTGCGGCAGTCTCGCGACGTCGGCCAGGACCTCCTCGGTGTGTTCGCCCAGGCGCGGCGCGGCTTTTGGCTCCTGATGGCCGAGCGACAAGAACCGGAGCGGGGACCCCGGGACGAGATAGCGGCCTATTCCCGGTTGGTCGATCTCCGAGAAAAGCGGGTTCTCGGTGGACAGGTCGGGGTCATTTGCCAAGGCCTCGGCGAAGCTGCGAAAGACGGACCAGGTGAGGCCAGCGGCATTGAAGGCATCCTCGAAATCGGCCACCGGGCGCGCGGCAAACCACGGCTCCAGCACCGCGGTGATCTCCTTGCGCAGCTTCCAGCGTGCGCCTTCCTCTTTCAGATCCACGCGGTGCTTGCGTTCTATGGCCGCCATCCCGTCCGCAGTGTTGGTGAGTTCGACGATCTTGCGCCACTGTCGCTCGGTCAGGCCGATGACCATCACGCGTTGACCGTCCTTGCAGAGGAAGTCCTGTCCATAGGCGCCGTAGAGCGCGTTTCCGGCCTTGGGCCGGTCCTCCCCATTCACGCTGACCTCTGCGATGATTCCGAGATTGCCCAACATGGCGGCCGCGACGTCTTTCAGCGTCAGCTCGACCGATTGGCCCCGGCCGCTGCGCAACCGCTGGCGTTCGGCGGCAAGCAGGCCGGAAACCACCATGTTCCCGGCGATGCAATCCCAGGCCGGCATCGCATGGGCCACCGGCTCGTCGCTGCCTTCCGGTCCGGTCGCATCGGGAAAGCCGATTGCCGGGTTTATCGAATAGTCGACGGCCGGACGGCCATGGCGGTCGCCAAGCAGCGATACCATGCAAAGGTCCGGGCGGCCCCGAGAGAGGGTTCCGTAGTCGGTCCAGCCGGGAACGCGCAGGTTGGTGATGAACAAGCCCGCATCCCTTCCGGGCGCGGCGATGATGGCGTTCGCGATCTCACGCCCCCGCGGCGTCCTGATGTCGATCGCCACGGAGCGCTTTCCCTTGTTGAGCCCAGCCCAGAACAGACTCTGTCCGGATTTCGTGACGGGCCAGCGTGTGTAGTCCAGCCCGCCTTGGGGCCGGTCGATCCGGATCACGTCCGCCCCCATCTGCGCCAGCGTCATGCCGGCCAGCGGGACGGCAACGAAGGCCGAGCTTTCGACAACGCGCATGCCCTGGAGGACGCCGTGCATCAGTCCCACTCCATCGTCGCTTTCAAACCCTGATGGCCTGCTGCGGCGCCGGTGCAGAGGTCGATGGCCTGTTCACCGGCCTGACCTGTTCCCAACAGCCGCAGGGGCCCGTCGTTGAACATCGGATGTACCCCGCGAAATGCGAACCGCGCCGGCCGCGCGCCCGTGTGGCGGCAAGCGGCCTCGATCAGCAGAGTCGCCTGAAGCGGTCCCTGGACTACGAGGTCCGGGTACTTCTCGACATTGCGGGCATAGGGAAGATCGTAGTGGATACGATGGGCGTTGGCGGTGGCGGCGGAATAGCGGAACAGCCGCGCTTCGTCGATCGCGACGCTTTCGTCGAAGTCTGTATCTTCCGGCACTGGGATCGCCGCCGGCGGCTGAAAGCGGTCCGGTATGTCGAGATAGACGATGTCCTGAGCTTCTTCGATCCGCCCGCCATGCGCCCCTTCGATCGTGTGACCGACACGAACGAAGACCATGGGCCCCGTCGCGCCCGTCTTTTCCGTGATCGACAGAATCTCGGATTGCCGGTGCAAGGCTTCAGCGATCCTGAGGCTGCCCGAAAACGTCAGCCGCCCGGCGGCCCACATCCTCCGCGAAAACTCCAGCGGCGGCAGGAACTTTCCAAGTGCGGGGTGACCGTCCGGCCCCAGCTCCGAAAGGGGCACGAACTCAGGAAAGGCCGCCCAATGCCAAAGGTAGGGAATGGGCGCGCCGGGGCGGATGTCAAAAGGGGCCGACCTGGGATGTCCGACGGCGGCGCCGACCATGCCGGCCAGTTCGGGAGTAAGCGCGCCCCGGCGCTCCTGCGTGCGACCGACCCATGCCTGCACATCCGTCTCGGTTGTCTCGGCATGTGTCGCGGCTTGGCTCATGCGGCGGCCTGTCTTTCCAGAACGGCTGCCATGGTTTCGCCCATGACGGAGGGGTTGGGGGCGACGGTGATCCCGACCGCGCTCAAGAGTTCGACCTTTTCCTGCGCGCTTTCCCCGAAGGCGGAGATGATCGCGCCCGCATGACCCATCTTGCGTCCCTTCGGCGCCGAGAGCCCCGCGACATAGGCGACCACGGGCTTGGTCATGTGATCGCGCACGAAGGCGGCGGCCTCGGCCTCCTGCGGTCCGCCGATCTCGCCGATCATCATCACCGCATCGGTTTCGGGATCGGCCTCGAAGAGCTCCAGGATGTCGCGGAAGGAGGAGCCGTTGATCGGGTCACCGCCGATCCCGACCGAAGTCGAGACCCCGATGCCCAGGGCCTGCATCTGACTGGCGGCTTCGTAGCCCAGCGTGCCCGACCGCCCGACGATGCCGATCCGTCCGGGCGTATAGATGTGCGGCGGCATGATGCCCATGAAGGCCTTGCCGGGGGAGATGATCCCGGCGCAGTTCGGCCCGATCAGCCGCATCTTGCGGTCCTTGGGGTAGCGCCGCAGGAAGCGCTTGACGCGCATCATGTCCTGGGCCGGGATGCCGTCCGTCACGCAGACCGCCGTGCGGATGCCGCAGTCGGCGGCTTCCATGATGGCGTCGGCGGCAAAGGGCGGCGGCACGAAGAGCAGGCTCGCCTCGGCACCGGTCGCCGCCACGGCCTGACGGACGGTATCGAAGACCGGGCGATTCAGCACCGTGGTTCCGCCCTTGCCGGGGGTGACGCCGGCGACGACCCGGCTGCCCGCCTCGATCATTTCCTGGCTGTGGAACTGGCCGATGCGGCCTGAAATTCCCTGAACAACAATCTTCGTCGTCTCGTCGATCAGAATGGCCATGGCGGGTCTCCCTCAGGCGGCAACGGGCTGATTGCGCGCTGTCACAGCCGCCCTGGCCGCATCTTCCAGGGTATCGGCGGCAACGAGGGGCAGTCCGGACTGGCGCAGGATGGCACGGCCCTCCTCGACATTGGTGCCGGCCAGGCGCACGACCACGGGCACCCCCAGGTTCAGATCGCGATAGGCCTGCACCACACCCTTGGCGATCCAGTCGCAGCGGTTGATGCCGGCGAAGATGTTGATGAGAATCACCCGGACGTTCCTGTCGGACAGAACCGTGCGGAACGCCTGGCAGACCCGCTCGGGGCTGGCGCCACCGCCGATGTCCAGGAAATTCGCCGGCTCGCCCCCGGCCAGCTTGATCATGTCCATGGTGGCCATGGCGAGGCCGGCCCCGTTGATGATGCAGCCGATATCGCCCTCCAGGCCGACATAGGCGAGACCGTTGTCGGCGGCCATCGCCTCCCGCGGGTCTTCCTGGCTTGGGTCGCGCAGGGCGGCAACCTCGGGCCGGCGATAGAGGGCATTGGTGTCGAAGCTCATCTTGGCATCCAGTGCGACCAGCTCGCCGGCATCGGTGATGACCAGGGGATTGATTTCGACCATGAGCGCATCGAGGTCGCGATAGGCCCGGTAGCAGGCCCGCAGCACCGCCGTCATCTGCGCGATCTGTCCGCCCTTCAGGCCGAGCGAAAAGGCAAGTTCCCGGGCCTCGTATTCCGCCAGTCCCACCGCGGGGTCGATCACCATGCGGCGCAGGCTCTCGGGGTCTTCAACCGCCAACTCTTCGATTTCCATGCCGCCGTGAGCCGAGGCGACGATCATGATCCTTTCCGATTTCCGGTCGAGCACGAGGCCCAGGTAGAGTTCCTGCTGTATGCCGGTGGCGGCCTCGACCCAGACCCGGAACACACCTTTGCCGTTCGCATCGGTCTGGCGTGTGACCAGTTGCTTGCCGAACAGGGTGGCCGCGTAGTTGCGCACCTCGTCTTCGGACCTGCACAGCTTCACGCCGCCCGCCTCACCGCGGCCGCCGGAGTGCACCTGCGCTTTGACGACCCAGGCGTCGCCGCCCAGTTCGCGCGCGCGGTAGCCCGCCTGTTCGGGGCTGTAGGCCAGGCCGCCGCGCGGCACCGGAACGCCGAGACCGGAGAGGATTTCCTTGGCCTGGTACTCGTGAATGTCCACGGCGCGCCTCCCGTCCGCTGCGCTCTGGACTCGCCGCCTCAGGCGACGAGCGTGACCTGGGGTTCGAACTGATCGGCCTGGGCGTACCATTCCTGTGCCGCGCCGACGCCGGAGCCCAGCTCAAGCGAGTAGCCGGCGCGGGCCAGCGACATCTCCGCGATTGCGAGGGCCGCAAGGCACATGCCCGCGTTCAGGTCGCCCAGATGACCGATCCTGAAGGCCTTGCCGGCCAGGGGGCCGAGGCCTGTTCCGAAGGAGGTGTTGAAGCTCTCATAGGCAATGCGGAGTACGTCGCGCGCATCGATGTCCTCGGGCACCCGGATCGCCGAGACCGTGTCGGAGTAGAGGGACGGGTGCTCCGCGACGAGATCCAATCCCCAGGCCGCGATGCCGCGGCGCACGCCCTCGGCCAGGCGGTGGTGGCGCACGATGACGTTGTTCAGGCCCTCCGCCTGGATCCGGTCGATGGACTTGCGAAGCCCATGGA
>NZ_JANQOI010000135.1 GCF_028289705.1 Pelagibius sp. | reverse complement strand
TCGAATTCGACGAGGATGACGCCGGAGGGCGGGTTGGTGGAGCAGAGCGCGCCGCATTCGGCGATCTTTGCGCCATGCCAGGCGGCACCCGCGTGGTCGCCGCGCAGCAGGGGCAGGGCGGCGATGGTCGCGGTGTCGGTGGTCCGCCCGCAGATGACGATCTCGGCGCCGGTCTGGAGCGCGGCCTGGACCTGTTCCGCACCGGCCAGCGCGACGACGTTGGAGAGACCGAGGACGCTCTCGGCATCGATCGCGGGGGCGGGCGCCAGGGGCGTCACCCGGCCTTCCCGCAGATTGTCGGCGATCCGCCCTTGCGGCTGACTGGCATAGAGCAGCGCCAGCTTCGGCGTCTGGCCGAGTTCCCGGGCCAGCTCGCGGGTAATCTCGGCCATCCAGTCGACGGTTGCATCGGTGCCGCAGGTGCCCGCCGTGCCGATCAGCAGGGGTACGCCGGCTTCGGCACGCGCCAGCATCAGTTGCCGCCATTCCGATTTGGTCGCGGCGCGGGAGTACTTCGAGACGCCGGCGCCCAGGCTGTAGGGCCCGCTATCGGTCGATCCGCCGTCGATGGCGATGATGTCGGGGCGCGCCGCGATGCCGCGGGCCAGCGCCTCCCGGTCGAAACCGAGGCCCAGAACGCCTGATGGCACAAGAACGCGGGTTGGCATGAGGCCTCCTCAGGTTAGACGCAGATGAGTTGCCTTACCGCTTGGCGGTCACGGCGCTTTCCCATTCCGACAGAAAGGCGCGGCGCTTCAAGGAGTCGAGGAACACCAGCAGCCCGGGGCCGAGGCGAATGGGGATCAGCGAGCCCTCGTCCCCCTCGGGCAGGGCCGGGGCGAGGCTGGCTTCGCCGGCGATAACGCGCTGGCCCTCCGGCGAGACCAGGAAGTCGATGAACTTACCGGCGTCTTCGGCATTGTCGCTGCTGGCGGGAATAAGCGCGGTGCGCACCATCAGCAGAGTGTAGTCCTGCGGATAGATGATGCCAATGGGCGCGCCGGCGGCACGGCGCGCCTGGGCATAGGAGCCGAGGACGTTGTAGGCGACGGCAATCTCGCCGCTTTCCAGCAGGTCCAGCATCTCGCCCGAGCAGCAGGACAGGCGCGCGGAGAGATTGCCGAACACTTCCATCAGCCGCCAGTAGGTTTCGGACTGCAGGCTGTCCTGAGTGGCGAAGAGATAGCCCAGCCCGCTGACCTTGGGGTCGTAGGTGGCGACGCGCCCGGCAAAGCGTCCTTCCTCGCTGCGCAGCAAACTGAGCAGCTCGAAGCGGGACTGCGGCGGTGCCTCGGCGAAGGCTTTCATGTCGTAAGCGATCACTGCCGGCTCCCGGGTGAAGCCGAAAATGCGCTCCCGCCATGAGGCCCAGCGCGGCAGCCGCGTGGTCACCAGGGAGCGGTGCCGCCGGGCGAGGCCGTCATTGACCAGCTTGATCTGAAGATCCATGGCTGAAGAGATGGCCAGGTCGTAGGACTGGCCGTCGAAGGTCACGGCGCCCTCGATGGCCTTGTAGACGTCGAGGCTGCTCGCCTGGTGATAGATCAGGGCGACGTCGGGCTGAAGCGCCCGGAAGGTGCGGACGATGCCGTCCATGGCATCCGCTTCGGTGGTGCCGATGACGTGCAGCAGACTGCGCGCACCGGCTTCGCGCAGGGCCGGATAGCTGCGCGCCTCCTCGATTTCGATCGCCGCGGCGGGCTGCAGCAGAGCCGCGACCAGCAACAGGACCAAACCGGCGCTGAAGGCCCTGGGTATCATCGCGCCTTGCCCTGCTTTCGAAGCGGCGGAAACACCAGACGCGCACAGAGGCCCTGCGGGCTGTTGTCTTCCAGCCGCACCCGCCCGCGATGCGCCCGCATGACCTGGCGGACGATGGACAGGCCGAGGCCGGAGCCCAGCGTGTCTTCGCTGACGGCGCCACGGCGGAAGCGTTCGAGCACCTTGTCCCGGTCCTTGCGCGGAACGCCGGGCCCATGGTCGGCGACCGAGACCTCCGGGGCCGGGTCGGCGCGGACGGAAATCTCAATGTAGTCGTCGGGCGGTCCGTACTTGATGGCGTTGTCCAGCAGGTTGCGGATCGCCTCCAAGAGGGCGATCTCGTCGCCCTCGATTTCCGCGTCCTCGGTGAGGTCCATGCGGAAGTCGATGCCGCGCATCTCTGCGGCCACCTCCAGGTCGCGGGCCGCGGTGCGCGCGAGACTGGCCAGGGACAGACGCTGGCGTTCGGCCCGTTCGGCACGAAAGGCCACCATCGCCTGGGTCAGAAGCTGCGTGGTGAGCTGCGAGGTTTCGTCGGCGGCGCGCAGCATGCGCCGCAGGCTTTCCTCGCTGGTGCGTTCGGGACCGGCTTTCAGGCTGACCTCGGCCTGGGCCTTCAGGGCGGCCAGGGGAGTCCTGATCCGATGGGCGGCCTCGGCGATGAACTGCTGGCTGGTGTCGAGGGTCAGCCGCAGGCGCTCCACGAAGGCGTTGATGGCGTCGACCAGGGGCAGGATCTCGCGCGGTGCGGCGGTCTCCAGCGGCGAGAAGTCGTCGGAGGCGCGCGCGGCGATGGCCCGTTCGATCTCCTGGACCGGCTTCAGGGCGCGGCTGATGGCGATCCAGGCGAGCAGCCCGGCCAGCGCCAGGAACCCGCCGCCGACGCCGGCCGCCGAGAGGGCGATGGAGACCGTCAGGGCGCCGTGGGCTTCGCGGGTCTGGGCGACGGTGATGAAGACGGTCTCCCGGACGCCGCCGGTGAGGATCGAGCGGCGGACGCTGGCGACCCGCACGGTGTCGCCGCGGTAGCGGCCGGTGAAGAACAGCGGGGTGTCCTCACGGCCCGGCAGCGCACTATCGGGCAGGTCCGGATAGCCGGTGATGAGCGCGCCCCGGCCGCTGGCGACGCGATAGAACACCCGGTCTTCTCCCGCCAAGCCCAGCATCTCCAGGGCGGCGTAGGGCAGGTCGACGGTAATCGCGCCCTCGACCGCGCGCACCTGCTCGGCAATGGCGATGGCGGACGCGCCGAGGATGTTGTCCTGGGTGGCATCGGCGGCCCGGCCGGCGACCGCCTGGACGGAGAAGTAGAGCAACACCGCGAGACCGGCGAAGACCAGCAGGAGCTGGCCGATCAGCCGCCGCCTGAGGGACCAGGCCGGCGCCGCCAGGGTGGAGGAGGACCAGTCGGGGGGCGAGGAACCGACGGTCATCCCTGTCTTCCTTCGGGTCTGTCCTCCGGGCCCTCGCGCAGCCGGTAGCCCAGGCCGCGGACGGTCTCGATGGCCACGCCGCTGTCCTGGATCTTGCGGCGCAGGCGGCCGATATAGACCTCAATGGCGTTCTCGCTGGCGTCCTCGGCCAGGCCGAAGAGCTTCTCCATGAGCTGGCCCTTGCTGAACACCTGACCGGGGGCGGAGATCAGCACCTCCAGCAGGCGCAGTTCGCGGCTGCGCAGGTCGAGAGGTTTGCCGTCCAGGGTGACGCTGGAGGCGGCGGCGTCCAGCTCCAGCGCGCCCAGCTGCACCAGGCTCTGGGCCTGGCCGTGGCGCCGGCGCACCACCGCGCGGCAGCGCGCGTCCAGCTCGGCCACATCGAAGGGCTTGGTCATGTAGTCGTCGGCGCCGAGGTCCAACAGGTGAACTCGGTCGGTCACCTGGGAGCGGGCGGTCAGGATGAGCACCGGCAGGTCGTTCTCGACACTGCGCATCTGCTGCAGGATGTCGCGGCCGTCGCCGCCGGGCAGGGTGATGTCCAGGATCACCAGGTCATAGCCCTGGGCATCGGCGCGCAGATAGTCCTCCGCCTCCGGCGCGCTGCGGGCCCAGTCGACCGCGTGGCCGCCCGCCCGGAAGTGGCGTTCCAGGGCGTCTCCCAGGTCTTCATTGTCCTCCACCAAGAGCAGCCTCAAGAAGGGCTCCTTCGTTCTACTTACCCTTGTTTTCGCCGCTAAGCCAACGGCTTAGACGCGACAGGTTGGCGTCAGGTTGCCGCGCTATGCTTATTTTGGGTAAAGCGGGTAGACGGCCCGCCAATAATGCATTGGGAGGAAAGAATGCGAAAGTTTCCCTTGAATCGCCGTGCTTTGATGGCGGCCGCCACCGGTGCGGCCCTGGCCGTTTCGCTCGGCATGGCTCCGGCCCAGGCCGACCAGGTCCTCGACAAGGTCCACTTCCTGATCCCCGGCGGCGCCGGCGGCGGCTGGGACGGCACCGCGCGCGGCACCGGCGAGGCCCTGACCAAGGCCGGCCTGGTGGGCACGGCGTCCTATGAGAACATGTCCGGCGGCGGCGGCGGCAAGGCGATCGGCTACATCATCGAGAATGCCGAGAGCAATCACGGCACCCTGATGGTCAATTCGACGCCCATCATCATCCGCTCGCTGACCGGTGTCTTCCCGCAGAACTTCCGCGACTTGACCATGGTCGCCGGAACCATCGGCGACTATGCGGCGCTGGTGGTGGCGAAGGACAGCCCCTACACCTCCGTGAAGGATCTCGTCGACGCCATCAAGTCCGATCCCAGAGGCACGGCCATCGGCGGCGGTTCGGTTCCGGGCGGTATGGACCACCTGGTTGCGGCCATGGTCGTCGAAGCGGGCGGCGGCGATCCGGTTGCGATGAAGTACGTCGCCTACGACGCCGGCGCCAAGGCGAATGCCGGCCTGCTCTCGGGCGAGGTCAAGGCGGTCTCCACCGGCTTCAGCGAAGCCGTCGATCTGGCCCGTGCCGGCGAGGTCCGCATCATCGGGGTGACCTCCGAAGAGCGGGTCCCCGCGTTCAAGGACGCGCCGACCATCAAGGAGCAGGGCATCGACGCCACCTTCGTGAACTGGCGCGGTTTCTTCGCCGCTCCGGGCCTGCCGGCGGACAAGCTGGCCGCCTACCAGAGCGCCCTTGCGAAGATGTACGACACGCCTGAGTGGGAGACCGTGCGCGCCCGCAACGGCTGGGTCAACATCCACAATTCCGGCGCCGACTTCACGGCATTCCTGGAGAACCAAGAGAAGGTCATCGGCGACCTTATGAAAAAGCTCGGGTTCCTCTAAGGTTTCTCTTGCTCCCCGCCCGGCCCTGAGGCCGGGCGGGATCTTTCTTGGGGGAGGGAAAGATGGCGCTCGACCGCTGGGTGGCTCTGTTCATATTCCTGCTCTGTGCCGTCTATGGCTATACCGCCTGGTTCGGGATGGACCATCTGCTTGCGCCGGTTCTGCGCAACAACCCGATCTGGCCTTCGACCTTCCCGAAGGTGCTGGCCATCGGCGCCATGATCCTCGCTCTGGCCGTCGTTCTCGGGGTGGAGAAAGAGGAAGAACCCAAGCCGCTTGAGATCAACTACAAGCGTTTGCACGACTACAACCTCGTGCAGGCCGTGGCGCTGCTGGCGCTGATGGTGGTCTACGCCTTCGCCCTGCGCCCGCTGGGTTTCCTGGCCTCGACCTTTCTGTTCCTCAGCATTGGCAGCATCATCCTCGGTGAGCGCCGGTTCGTGATGGTCGCGGTCGTTGCTGCGGTTGCCGCTGGGAGTGTGTGGTATCTGGTCGAGCGGGTCCTGGGGATTTTCCTCAGGCCGCTGCCGACCTTTCTGTAGGGGGCGCTGAGATGCTGGAAGGACTCATAATCGGCCTGTCGACGGCGCTCTCCGTCACCAACATCGCCATGGTCGTCGGCGGTTGTCTCATCGGCACCTTCATCGGCATGCTTCCGGGCCTCGGGCCGATGTCGATCATCGCCATCATGATCCCCATCGCGATCACCATCGGCGATCCCTCCGCCGCGCTGATCCTGCTCGCCGGCGTCTACTATGGCGCGGTCTTCGGCGGCTCCACATCGTCGATCCTGATCAATGCCCCTGGCGTCGCTTCGACCGTCGCGACCAGCTTCGACGGCTATCCCCTGGCGCGCGCCGGCAAGGCCGGCAAGGCCCTGACGGTGGCCGCCATCGCCTCCTTCTCCGGCGGGACGATCGGCGCGGTCCTGCTGATGATCTTCGCGCCGGCGCTTGCCTCGGTGGCCCTGCTGTTCCACTCGGCGGAATACTTCGCGCTCATGGTGGTGGGCCTATCGGCGATTGCCGCCTTCGCCGGCACCGGCCAGGTGTCCAAGGCACTCCTGATGACCATGATTGGGCTGATCCTGGCGACGGTGGGCGAGGGCGTGCTGTTCAACGCACCGCGCTTCACCATGGGCATGATGGATCTCCAGTCCGGTTTCGGCTTCATCACCCTGGCGATGGCGATGTTCGCGTTGCCGGAGGCCATCTATCTCGTGCTCGATCCCAAGCGCTCCAAGACCGGCGACGGCGGTGACGGCAAGATCAAGGACCTGCGGATAACGCGCGATGAGGCGCGCCAGATCGCACCGGTGATCGGCCGCCAGTCGATCCAGGGCTTCCTGATCGGCGTGCTGCCCGGCGCCGGGGCGACCATCGCGTCCTTCCTGGGCTACGCCGTGGAGCGGAACATCGCCTCCGGCGAAGACCAAAAACAGTTCGGCAAGGGCTCGGTCAAGGGCCTCGCCGCGCCGGAGAGCGCCAACAACGCCGCCTGCACCGGCTCCTTCGTGCCGCTGCTGACCCTCGGCATTCCGGGGTCCGGCACGACGGCGATCCTTCTGGGCGCACTGATCGCCCTCAACGTTTCGCCGGGTCCGCGGCTGATGATCGACGAGCCGCAGATCTTCTGGGCGGTCATCATCTCCATGTATCTCGGCAATCTGATCCTGCTGATCCTCAATCTGCCGCTGATCCCCTACATCGCCAAAGTCCTGGCGGTGCCGCGGAACTACCTGATCCCCTTCATCCTCTTCTTCACGCTGATGGGCGCTTACATCGGGCAGAACAATGCGACCGAGCTGCTGATCCTCGTCGGCTTCGGCGTCATCGCGACGATCTTCCGCTTCGCAGATTTCCCGCTGGCGCCGCTGCTGATCGGCTTCATCCTGGGGCCCCTGCTGGAGAACAACTTCGCCAGAGCCATGCAGCTCTACGAGGGTCCGGCCTTCATCTACGAGCGCCCCATGACCCTGGGCCTGCTGATCCTGGCCGCCATTCTCATCTTCCTGCCCAGCTATCGCGCGCGCAGGGCCCGCGCCCGGGCGAGGGGCGCCGCTGACTCGAGCTGATGGCCGGCTCCGGACGCTGAGCCAAGGCCGTTTGCCACGACGCCGGCAATGCTATAGTCGCGGCCAAACAGCGATAACGGCTTGCAGGGCGGTTTCATGGGGGCAGAGGTAGAGCGGCAGGATGCCGGAACGTTCGACTATGTGATTGTCGGGGCCGGCTCGGCCGGCTGCTGCCTGGCCAACCGGCTGTCGGCGGACCCCGAGGTCTCGGTGCTGCTGCTGGAGGCCGGCGGCAAGGACAGCTGGCACTGGATCCACATCCCCGTCGGCTACCTCTACACCATGAACACGCCGCGCACCGACTGGTGCTTCAAGACCGAGGCCGAAGCGGGGCTCAACGGCCGCGCGCTGGCCTATCCCCGGGGCAGGGTGCTGGGCGGTTCCTCCTCCATTAACGGCATGATCTACATGCGCGGCCAGGCCCGCGACTACGACACCTGGCGCCAGCTCGGCAACGTCGGCTGGTCCTGGGACGATGTGCTGCCCTACTTCAAGCGCTCCGAGAACTACTTCGACGGTGGCGACGACTTCCATGGCGGCGAGGGCGAGTGGCGGGTGGAACAGCAGCGCCTCTCCTGGGAGATCCTGGACGCCTTCCGCGAGGCGGCGGCGGAGGTGGGCATCCCGCCGACCGAAGACTTCAATCGCGGCGACAACGAGGGCTGCGGCTACTTCCACGTGAACCAGCGCAAGGGCATCCGCTGGAGTACGGCCAAGGGCTTTCTGCGCCCGGCCGCCAGCCGGCCCAACCTCAAAGTCCTCACCCATGCCCAGGCGGAACGGCTGGTGATGGACGGTAAGCGGATCACCGGCATCGACTTTCGCGTTGGGGGCGCGCCGCGGCGCGCAACAGCCCGCGGCGAGGTCATTCTCGCTGCCGGCGCCGTCGGCTCGCCGCAGCTACTGCAGCTTTCGGGCATCGGTCCGGGCCCGGTGCTGCAGGCGCAGGGACTCGCGGTGCGCCACGAGCTGGCTGGCGTCGGCGAGAACCTGCAGGACCACCTGCAGATCCGCACCATCTTCAAGGTCCGCAACACGAAGACCCTGAACCGTCAGGTCCGCAGCCTCTTCGGCAAGGCCGCCATGGGCCTGGAATACCTGCTGTTCCGGAGCGGGCCGCTGTCCATGTCGCCCAGCCAGTTGGGCGCCTTCGCCAAGTCGGACCCGGCGCGGGAGACCCCGAACCTGCAGTACCACGTCCAGCCCCTCAGCCTGCCCAAGTTCGGCGAGCCGCTGCACGACTTTCCGGCCATCACCGCCTCGGTCTGCAATCTTCGCCCGGAAAGCCGGGGGACCATCCACATCCGCTCCGCCGACTTCCGCGAGTCCCCAGCCATCAAGCCCAACTACCTGACGGCGGCGGCGGACCAGACCGTGGCCGTGTCGGCGATCCGCCTGACCCGGCGGATCTGCGCCGCGCCGGCCTTGCAGCGCTTCCAGCCAGAGGAATTCCTGCCGGGCGCGACCATGGAGAGCGATGGCGAGCTGGTGAAGGCCGCCGGCGACATCGGCACCACGATCTTCCATCCCGTGGGCACCTGCAAGATGGGCACCGACGCGGCGGCGGTGGTCGATCCGCGCCTCAAGGTGTTGGGTCTTGAGGGCCTGCGGGTGGTGGACGCCTCGGTGATGCCCACCATCACCTCCGGCAACACCAACTCCCCCACCATCATGATCGCCGAGAAGGCCGCCGCCATGATCCGCGAGGACCGCCGGGAAACGGTCTGACCGGCGCCTATCTGCGGGAGCCTTGATCGAGGTCAATGGCAGGCCGGTGCCTTCGGGCTAGCGTCCATCTTGCCGTGACCAGCATTCCGACCCGTCTGGCGGAGGCCCAGGCCCCGCGCTACACCAGCTATCCCACCGCGCCGCACTTCCATGACGGCGTCGACGGAGAGGTTTACCGTGGCTGGCTCGAGGCCCTGCCCGCCGAGACCCCGCTCTCCCTCTACCTCCACGTGCCCTTCTGCCATCAGCTCTGCTGGTACTGCGGCTGCCACACGGCGGTGGCCAACGACTACAAGCGGGTGGGCGCCTATGTCGGCCTGCTACGCCGGGAGATCGGCCTGCTCGCCGAGGTCTTAGGTCACGGAAGGCCCCTATCGGGTCTGCACTGGGGCGGCGGCACACCCTCGATCCTCTCGGCGGAGGATTTCACGGCGGTCATGGCCCAGTTGCGGGAGGTTTTCGATTTCCAGGACGGGGCCGAGCTGGCCATCGAGATCGATCCGCGCCACCTGACCGCGGAGAAGGCCGAGGCCTTGGCGGGGGCGGGCATCAACCGCGCCAGCCTGGGGGTGCAGGACTTCAATCCCCACGTCCAGGATGCCATCAACCGGGTCCAGCCTTTCGAGACCACGGCGGCGGTGGCTGGGATGCTGCGGGATGCGGGCATCGGCGCTCTCAACGTCGACCTCATGTACGGACTGCCCCATCAGGGGCTGAACGATGTCAAGCAGACCGCCGCGCTGACCGCCGAAATCCGGCCGGACCGGGTCTCGGTTTTCGGCTATGCCCATGTGCCTTGGATGAAAAAGCACCAGCGTATGATCGATACGCAGGCGCTGCCGGGGGCGGAGGCGCGGCTGGCTCAGGCGGATTTGGCCGAGCGGGTGCTGCAGCTCCAGGGTTACCGCGCCGTCGGCCTCGATCACTTCGCGCTGCCGGGCGATCCGCTGTTCCGCGCCGCCGGCGAAGGGAAGCTGCGGCGCAACTTCCAGGGCTACACCACCGATCAGGCTGAGGTGCTGCTGGGGCTCGGCGTTTCATCCATCGGGAATCTGCCGCAAGGCTATGCCCAGAACGACAAGGACTTGGTCAGCTATGGCAAGGCCTTGCGCGGCGGCCGTCTGCCGGTGGTGCGCGGCATTGCACTCACCGCCGAAGACCGGCTGCGCCGGGCGGTGATCCAGGCGCTGATGTGCGATTTTGCCGTCGACCTGGATGCCCAGGCGGCCACCCAGGGCCAGGCGGGTTTCGACTTCTCCGAGTCCCTCACCCGTCTTGCCCCGCTCGCCGATGACGGGCTGGCGAGCATCGACGGCGGCAGGGTCCAGGTGAGCCCCGAAGGCCGCCGCGTCGTGCGCCTCATCGCCGCCTGCTTCGACGGCTATCTCGGTGCCGGCGGGCGTCACAGCCGCGCCGTTTAGGGCATCTTCGCTTTGCGCTAAATCGGTTCCGGCCCGCGGCTCTCTTCGATGATTGCTGCCGCATAACCCTCGCGCCCCGCGAGAGGCTCACCAGGATTCAGATAACCTAATCATAATAGTGAAACTCTTCGAGGATCGACCTGGGATTGCAGGGCCGTTACACTAGAGCGGATCATGTTTAGACGGAAACACTTTGGTGTTTGCGTCTAAACATGTGAATCCGCTCTACACTTTGAGAGTTAGAGCAGATTCACCAGGCTC
>NZ_JANQOI010000113.1 GCF_028289705.1 Pelagibius sp. | reverse complement strand
AACAGCCGCCTCGACAGCCTGCAGGCGGCGATCCTGCTGGCCAAGCTGGACGCTTTCGAGGATGAACTGGCGGCCCGGGCCCAGGCCGCGGCCTGGTACGAGGCGCGCCTCTCGGCCCACTTGCGCACACCCTTGCCCCCGGGCAACGATCGCTCGGCCTGGGCGGTCTACGCCATCCGCTCGCCCGAGCGCGACCGGCTGCGCCGTGCCCTCAGTGCCGCGGGGATCGCCAGCGCCATCTACTACAGTAAGCCGCTGCACCTCCACAGCGCCTATGCCGGCTACGGCGGCGGTACCGGGTCGTTGCCGGTCTCCGAACAGGTCAGCAGCGAAGTCCTCGCCCTGCCGATGCACGGCTATCTGGACGAGGCCACCGTCGAGCGGGTCTGCGATACCCTCCTGGCTGCCCTGTAGAGGCCTTACACCGCTTCGACGTAGCGGCCGAGCCGGACCGCCGAGGCGCCGGGATTGAGGCGCCGCGACGGCATGATCAGCACGCAGTCGTCATAGGGCGTGGTCACCGGGGTCTCGCCGTCGTAACCGATCACCGTGCCGGCAGAAGGGATCACTTCCAGGCCGCGATAGTCGTCAACAAAGCGGAATTCGGAGGTCTCGATGGTGATGGGCCCGGTGACCTCGATGAAGCGCTGGCGCGGCAGCTCGACATCAGCCAGTTCGTCCGCCGCCCAGTCCGCCGCGACCACCCCCTTGGCCAGCAGGAAGCGCAAGGCCGTGTGAATGGCGAGCGGTCCGGCGGCCGCCTCCCAATGCTGGCCGCACTCCATCAGCAGCGCGTTCTTGGGACTGGCCGGATCGGCGAAGCCTTCGTAGTCGCGCATCCGCTTGCCGGCGGCATGGCCGGTGTCGGTCACCACCAGCTCCGGCAGGCCCACATCCCGCGCGAAGGCGCGCCCCTTGGGCAGGGGCCCGGCCATCATCAGCGGCGGGGTCTTGTGCTGCATGGAGTGGATGTCCAGCAGGAAATCCACGCCGTCGAGATAGGGCCGTACCTGGCGGGCGCGGCGCAGCTCGACGGAGTCCCGCTCTTGGTTGTCCAGCGTCTCGGCAGCCCAGAGGCGGTTGAAGTCCTCGTCGACGAAGCGCGAGGCCGTCGGGTCGGCGGGATCGAAGCTGTCATAGGCCGCAATGTTCATGAAGCCGAGGGAGAGCGAGCCTTTGAGCGGCTGGACACTGTTGCGGAACAGCCAATCGAGAGCGATGGCGCCGCAGACCTCGTTGCCGTGGACCACCGCGGTGATCATCACATGGGGGCCCGGCTCCGCCGCGTCGAAGCGGGTGATGTAGTCGATGCCCGTATTGCCCGCCTTGTAGGGCGCGATGTCCGGCGCGGTCAGTTCGATGGGGTAGCTGTCTTGGGCTTGCTCGGGCATCGATAGGTTTCCTCTCGAAAATGGTCTTGCATCGACTTCAGTTGCGGCAGCGGCTCACCCATCAGCGGTGATTTCCGCCATCGGTTCGGCTCCGGCCTCGCGGGACAAGGGATAGAGCCCCGCGGGGGCGTGGCGATAGGGCAGGCTGGAGAGATCGGCGGGCCCCCAGTCCGGCGTGTCGACGATGAGGATCGCCGCCGCCAGGGGTTCGTAGACGGCCCGGAAGTGGGTCTTGGAGCGCAGCAGCAGGATGTCCTGCTCGGCGAAGTCGATACCGAACTGCTCCAGGGCGTCCAGGTCGATGGCCGAGGTACAGACCGAGGTCACCGAGACGGTGACCGAACCGATGCGCAGAAGCGCGGCCTCGCCCAGGTCGATGCGCCGGCCCCGCCGCATCGGGCCGGTCCCGACAAAGCACTTCTCGCCGGCCCAGAGTACCTCCGCCTGCACCGCCAGCGCTCCGCCGGAGCGCTCCGAGCTCTTGCCGCCGAGTGTGACGCCGATCCGCGCCCCCGCGCCCGCCGCGACGGCCCGGGCTGCCGTCTCCGGGTCCCAGAGGTAGGGGCAATGCACCCGCAACCCGCTGCCCCCCTCGATCAGCCGGCGCAGGCACCAGGTCGAATCGTTCATGCGGTCGGCGTGTTCCAGCACCACAACGGGCCTGTCCGCGCGGCGCGCCAGGTCTTCGGCCGACCGCAGACCCTCGTCCAGGTCATGGACAAGATCTTCGTGCAGCAGGGCCTCCCGGTTCTGCCAGATGCGCGCGGCCAGCGCCTCCGCCTCCCGTTGGGCCAGGCCGCGGTCTCCATCGGCCACCACCGCCACGGAAAAGCCGAGGTCCGGTGTATCGGCATAGGCAAAGCCGCAGAACACCGAGGCATCGATGATGCCCGGCCGCTCCGCCGGGAGATCGACGGAACAGGCGACGATTTCCGACAAGGGTGCGAGGCTGGTGGCAGTGAAAATACTGGACAAGACCAGGGGCACCTTGACCATGGCCAGCCGCGGATCGCGGCGGCCCGCCAGCTTGTCCAGCAGGCAGCGCGCGGCGCGGGCGCCGGTCTCGGCCATGTCGATGTGCGGCGAGTAGTGGAAGCCGAACAGCGCATCGCAGAGTTCGGCGGTGCGCGGCGAGAGATTGGCATGGAGGTCGAAGGCCACCATCACCGGCAGTTCGGGCCCGACCTGCCGCCGCAGCGCGTCCAGCAGATCGCCTTCCGGGTCCGGGCGGCTCGGCGTGGTCATGGCGCCGTGCAGGAACAGCAGCAGCCCGTCGAGGGGCCCGGCCTCCGCGAGACGCTGCAGCAGTTCGTCACGGACCCTTTCGAAAGCCCGGTCGCTGGCCGGTCCTGCCGCCGAGCAGTCGGTGTAGACCAGGGGCACGATCTCGGCGGCCGCAGCTTTCAGAACCTCGACGAAGCCGCCGCCGGCACTGGCGCTGCCTACCAGGGCGTCCACCAGGCCGGTGCCGCGCCGGGCCTGCCGCTCGAAGTCTTCAACACCCGTTTCCCGCGGCAGGAAGGACACCGATTCCAGCGCGAAGCCGCCGATGGCGATGCGGGGAGGGCTGGCCGCCTGGGCTTGCATCAAGCCTCGCCCAGATAGAAATCGGGCATCTCCTGTGCCAGGTGCTTGCGCACCGCGGCGATCAACTGCCGGGCCGGACGGGAAAAGCCCCGGTCCGCGAGGTGCAGAACCCCATAGCGGTTGATCAGGCGCGGCTTCAGGGGACGGGCTTCCAGGCTGCGGGCGCTGCCGCCGCCCCAGGTCAGCGCGTTGACCACCGCCACGCCCTGGCCCATGCGCACGAGGTCGCAGATCGTGCTGGTCAGGTTGGTCTCCGCCCTGAGGCGCATGGGCACGCCGGCCCGGCGGAACATCTGCTCGATCCGGTGCCGCGAGGAGTAACGCCGTGTCATGGTGATCAGAGGTATCTCAGCCAGATCCTCGACTTGCACCGCCGGCTTCTCGCTCAGGGGATGATCCGCCGGCAGCAACACCACGCTTTGGGTTTCGATCAGCGGAATGGTGTCAACCCCTGGGTGACTGTCCAGCAGGGAGGCAAAGGCCATTTCGATCTGATCGCGCAGCAGCCAGTCCATCATCATTTCCGACAGGCCGGTCTCCATGGTGAGGATTAGATGCGGATGGGCGCCGAGGAACTGGTCGAGCAGACCGCAGATCACGGCTTCATAGAGCATCGGCGTGACCCCGACGCGCAGGCGGCCGACGCCGTGGCGGCGGACGTCCTCCGCCGAGCGCCGGACCCGCTCGATCCCGTCCAGGGCCCGGCCCACGTCGACGGAGAGACGGTGCGCTTCGGGCGTCGGCGTCAGCTTGCCCTTGGCGCGGTGGAAAAGGGAGAAGCCAAGCTCCGCCTCGAACTGCTTCAGGAGGCGGCTGACCGCCGGCTGCGAGACCCCGAGGTGGCGGGCCGCGGCGCTGACCGATCCGGCATCCATAACGGCATGGAATGCTTCCATCATGCGGGCCGTGGGCTGGCCTTTGGCGTCACCGGGCCTCTGCGATTCCAGTATGGAGCTCATAACATTATATTATAGGCGAATTGGCCGAAACGGCAGATTTCTCTAGCAGTTGATCCCTCTCAGGGCAGTGCCGATTTCGCTTTGACAGCGACGATAGACAATCCCATTATATGCGGCAAGGTTCCGCCGTCGAGTGTGCAGGCGTCTGAAGGCGCCGCTCCATGAACAGGACGGAACCATAATGAAGCTCCGTGGGCCGTTGAGCCGCACGGTTCACGGGAACAGGCGCAACTTCGTCATCTGACATTTTCGTCTTTGGCAACGTCTTTGGGGAACGAACTCATGCGAAAGAGCACTCTTCTGTGCGCAGTCTCGCTGGCCGCTGTCCTGGCCTCGCCGGCGGCCGCACAGGAACTGACCATCGGACTTTCTTCGGAGCCCTCGGCTCTCGACCCGCACTACCACAACCTCGGGCCCAACAACGCCATGCGGCGGCACATGTTCGACTCGCTGGTGCTTCAGAACGAGGCACAGCAGTTGAAGCCGGGCCTCGCCGTGTCCTGGAAACCGACCGACGACACCACCTGGGAATTCAAACTGCGCGAGGGCGTCACTTTCCATGACGGCTCGCCCTTTACCGCCAAGGACGTGGTCTTCACCGTCTGCCGCATCCCGGCCGTGGAAGACAGCCCTTCGTCCTTCACCGTCTACACCAAGGCGATCACGGATATGCAGATCAAGGATTCGCATACCCTGATCCTCAAGACCGCCAAGCCCTATCCGCTGCTGCCGGTGGAGGTCTCCACCTGGGGCGTGCTCTCGGCGGCAGCCAACGGCGTGACAGGCGATATCGGCTTCAGCACCGACGGCTGCACGGGCATCGACTCCTTCCCGAAAACCCAGGCCTTCAACGACGGCTCCCAGGCCAACGGCACCGGGCCCTTCAAGTTCAAGCAGTTCACCCGCGGCGAGAAGATCGTTCTCGAGCGCAATGAGAACTACTGGGGCGACAAGCCGGCCTGGCAAACCGTGACCTTCCGGCCCATCACCAGCAACGGCCCGCGCGTGGCCGCCCTGCTGGCCGGCGACGTCGACATGATCGACAAGCCGCCGCTCCAAGACCTGGAGCGCATCAAGTCCGAGGGCTTCGATGTTGCCCAGGGGCTCTCCAACCGGGTCATCTACCTGCACTTCGACCACGAGCAGGAGCCGACCCCCGGCATCGACGGCACCGGCGGCAAGAACCCCTTCAAGGACATGCGCGTGCGCCAGGCCGTCTCCAAGGCCATCAACCGCGAGGCCATCGTCGCCCGCATCATGGGCGGCGTTGCCGTCCCCGCCGGCGAGCTGCTGCCCCAGGGCATGTTCGGCTCGACCCCCGGCGCCACCCACGAGGCCTATGATCCCGAGGGGGCCAAGAAGCTGCTGGCCGATGCCGGCTATGGCGACGGCTTCGAGCTGGTCCTGGGTTCGCCCAACGACCGCTACATCAACGACGCCCAGATCGCCCAGGCGGTGGCGCAGATGCTCACCCGGGTCGGCATCAAGACCGAGGTCGATGCCATGACCAAGAGCACCTTCTTCGCCCGCCGCAACAAGTATGAGTTCAGCCTCTACATGGCGGGCTGGGGCTCGGGCACCGGTGAGATGTCCTCGCCGCTGCGCGCGCTGGTGGCGACCCGCAACAAGGACAAGGGCATGGGCGGCACCAACCGCGGCCGCTACTCCAACCCTGAACTCGACGCCATGATCGAAGAAGCCCTTGCCGTCGTCGACGACGACAAGCGCGAAGCGATCCTGCGCAACGCAAGCCAGGTGGCGATGGAGAACTACGCCATCCTGCCGCTGCATTACGAGGTGACCCCTTGGGCCTATCGCAAGGGGCTCAGCTACACACCTCGGACCGACCAGTACACCATCGCCACGGGCGTGAAGCCGGCGAACTGACGGTCGAATGGGAAGACAAGGGCGGGGCCGCGGGGTCCCGCCCTTTCCCGCTGGTGTGTTGACGGACGCCGACTGAGCGCCCCGCGCCCGCGAGAGTGGGCCCGGCGCCCCGGCACAGGGAACCGCCGATGCTGGTTTACTTCCTCCGCCGCCTGGGCCAGAGCCTCTTCGTCATCGCTGCCATGGCGGTGCTGGTCTTCATCGGCGTCTATGCCATCGGCAGCCCCATCGACATGATGATCTCGCCCGATGCGGATCAGGCGGAGATGGAGGCGGCGATCGCCCGCCTGGGCCTCGACAAGCCGCTCTGGGAACAGTTCTTCATCTTCGTCACCAATGCCCTGCAGGGCGACCTCGGCAACTCCTTCGTCTATGCCACGCCGGCGGCCGAGCTGATCATCTCGAAGCTGCCGGCGACCCTGGAGCTGGCCTGCCTCGCCCTGCTGTTCGCTATCTTCCTGGGCGTGCCGCTGGGCATGATCGCCGGGCTCAAACCGAATTCCCTCGCCGGCAAGACCATCATGACCGGCTCCATCATGGGCTTCAGTCTGCCGAACTTCTGGCAGGGCATGATGCTGATCCTGCTGTTCGCGGTGATCCTGAAGTGGCTGCCCTCGACCGGCCGCGGCGACACCGTCGACCTCTTCGGCGTGCCGGTCTCCTTCCTCACCGCCGACGGCCTCTCCCACATGCTGCTGCCGGCCATCAATCTTGCGCTCTTCAAGACCTCCCTGGTGATCCGCCTGGCCCGCGCCGGCACGCGGGAGGCGGCGCTGCAGGACTATGTGAAGTTCGCCCGCGCCAAGGGCCTCTCCCAGCGCCGCATCGTGCTGGTGCACATCGCCAAGAACATCATGATCCCCGTGGTCACCATCCTGGGCCTGGAACTGGGCAGCATGATCGCCTTTGCCGTGGTGACCGAGACCGTCTTTTCCTGGCCCGGCATGGGCAAGCTGCTGATCGACTCGATCCAGGCCCTCGACCGCCCGGTGGTGGTGGCCTACCTGATGCTCACGGTCTTCATCTTCATTCTCATCAACTTCGTGGTCGACATGCTCTATTGCGTGCTCGATCCGCGGGTGCGCCTGTCGGAGGCCAAGGCATGACCGATACGGCAAAAGCCAGCGACGCCATCGTCGAAATCGAAGAGCCGGAGGCCAGCCCCTGGCAGAGTTCGCCCGCCGCCCGCTTTGCCGCGGAGTTCGCCGAGAGCCCGATTGCCGTGGCCAGCCTGGTGCTGGTGATCTTTCTGGCCGTGCTGGCGGTCTTCGCCGATTTCATCACGCCGCAGGATCCCTACGACCTGCTTCAGCTCGACATCATGAACGGCGTGTTAGCTCCCGGCGAGGCGACCTTCGACGGCAGCCAGACCTTCTGGCTGGGCACCGATCCGCAGGGGCGCGACATGCTCTCGGCCATCGTCTACGGCCTGCGCATGAGCCTTGGCGTCGGCGCCATGAGCACGGTGATCGCGCTGACCATCGGCATGTCCCTGGGCGTGCTGGCGGCCTATTTCGGCGGCAGGGTCGACACCGTGATCATGCGCCTGGTCGACCTGCAGCTTTCCTTCCCCACCATCCTGATCGCCCTGATCCTGCTGGCGGCCCTGGGCAAGGGCGTCGACAAGGTGATCATCGCCTTGATCGCCGTGCAGTGGGCCTACTACGCGCGCACGGTGCGCGGCACGGCTTTGGTCGAGCGGCGCAAGGAGTACATCGAGGCCGCGACCTGTCTCGCCCTCTCCCACCGGCGCGTCGTCTTCAATCACCTGCTGCCCAACTGCCTGCCGCCGCTCATCGTGGTCGCCACGGTCCAGGTCGCCAATGCCATCGCCCTGGAGGCCACCTTGAGCTTCCTGGGCCTAGGGGTGCCGATCACCGAGCCCTCCCTCGGCCTGCTGATCGCCAACGGCTACGAGTACATGCTCTCCGGCAAATACTGGATCTCCTTCTTCCCAGGCATCGCCCTCCTGGTTACTATCGTAGCCATCAACCTGGTGGGTGATCAGTTGCGCGATATATTAAACCCGAGGCTGCGGCGATGAGTGACAGGAACGGCGGGCCGACGATTTCGCTGCGCGACCTGAAGACGCACTTCTTCACCAAGGAGGGCGTGGTCAAGGCCGTCGACGGCATCAGCTTCGACGTCGCCAAGGGCGAGGTTCTGGGGCTGGTGGGCGAGTCCGGCAGCGGCAAATCGATCACCGGGTTTTCGATCCTGGGGCTGGTGGACCAGCCCGGGCGCATCGTCGACGGGGAGATCCTCTTCCAGGGCCGCGATCTGGTCCAGCTCCCCGAGGAGGAGCGCCGCAAGCTGCGCGGCTCCAAGATCGCCATGATCTTTCAGGATCCGATGATGACCCTGAACCCGGTGCTGCGCATCGACACCCAGATGACCGAGGCGGTGCTCGCCCACCGCGACGTCTCCAAGGAGCGGGCCCTGGAAATCGCCCGCGAGGCCTTGGTGAAGGTCGGCATCGCCGCGCCGGACGAACGCCTGAACTCCTATCCGCACCAGTTCTCCGGCGGGATGCGCCAGCGCGTCGCCATCGCCACCGCTTTTCTGAACGAACCGGAGCTGATCATCGCCGACGAACCGACCACGGCCCTCGACGTCACGATCCAGGGCCAGATCCTCTTCGAGGCGCAGAACCTCTGCCGCGAGACCGGCACCGCCCTGATCTGGATCACCCACGACCTGGCGGTGGTCGCCGGCCTGGCCGACCAGATCTGCGTGATGTACGCCGGCAAGATCGTCGAGCAGGGCACCGTCGACCGGGTGCTGGATCAGCCGGCCCATCCCTATACCGCCGGCCTCATCGGCTCGGTGCCGGGGCGCAACCAGCGCGGCAGCCGGCTGTTCCAGATCCCGGGCATGACCCCCTCGCTGCTGAACCTGCCCTACGGCTGCGCCTTCCGCAGCCGCTGCCCCCACGCCGATGTCGCCTGCGAGGAGGAGCCGCCCGAGCGCCCCACCGCCGACGGCCGGCTGGTGCGCTGCATCCGTCCGCTGGCGGGCGAACCGCAAGGGGGAGAGGCGGCATGAGCGACGCGGCATTACAGGAGAGCCCGGCGCCGATCCTCTCTGCCGAGACGGTGAGCAAGCGCTTCGTCAAGCGCCTGGACCTCGCCGGCAAGATCGCCCAGCGCCTGGGCGCCGACGTCCGCGAGGAAACGGTGCACGCCGTCGACGGCGTCAGTCTGTCGGTGGCGCCGGGCGAGGTGCTGGGGCTGGTGGGTGAATCCGGCTGCGGCAAGTCCACCTTCGGGCGCATGGTCGCCGGCATCCTGCCGCCCAGCGAAGGCGCCCTGCAGTTCGACGGCGAGCCGATCTGGCGCGACGGCAAGGTGGGCTCCCGCCAGACCGCGCTGGCGGTGCAGATGATCTTCCAGGACCCCTTCGCCTCCCTGGACCCGCGCATGCGGGTGCTGGATATCATCGGCGAGGCCCCGAAGGTACACGGCATGGTGCCGGCCAAGGAGATGGAGGACTACGTCGCCGACGTGATGCTGCGGGTCGGCCTCGACGCCGACTTCCGCCGCCGCTACCCGCACCAGTTCTCCGGCGGCCAGCGCCAGCGCATCGGCATCGCCCGGGCGCTGGCGGTGAAGCCGCGCTTCCTGGTCTGCGACGAGGCCATCGCCGCCCTGGACGTCTCCATCCAGGCGCAGGTGATCAACCTCTTCATGGACCTGCGCGAGGATCTGGACCTCACCTACCTCTTCATCAGCCACGACCTCTCGGTGGTGGAGCACATCTCCGACCGCATCGTGATCATGTACCTGGGCCGGGTGGTCGAGGTGTCGCCCACCGACCAGCTTTTCGACGAGCCCAACCACCCCTACACCCAGGCCCTGCTGGCCGAGGTGCCGCGCATCGAGCTGCGCAAGCGCGACTACCAGCCGGTGAAGGGCGAGATCCCCTCCCCGCTGGACCCGCCCTCCGGCTGCCACTTCCATCCGCGCTGCCCCTTCGCGACGGCGCGCTGCGCCACCGAGCGCCCGGCGCTGAAGGAAATCGCCCCCGGCCGCTGGTCGGCCTGCCACCTCAATGACGGCTGAACTGCGGGCCGACGCAGCGCGCCCGCCCTTCGACGCAGACGCCTACGATTTCTTCGAGGCGGCAACGCCCTCGCCTCTGTTCATCGACTCGCCCCATTCGGGCCGCGTCTATCCCCAAGACTTCCGCGCCGCGGTGCCCGAGCGTGTGTTGCGCGGGGCCGAGGACTGGCAGGTGGACACCCTCTTCGCCGATGCGCCGGAGGCGGGCGCAAGCCTGCTGGCCGCCCGTTTTCCCCGCGCCTACATCGACCCCAACCGCCGTCTCGACGACATCGACCCGGCCCTGCTGGACGGCCCCTGGCCGGAGCCGCTGAACCCCGGCCCCAAGACCGCCCTCGGCATCGGTCTGTTCCGCGCCAAGACCGGCGACGGCAAGCCTCTGCTCGACGGCGCGCTCTCCGTCGCAGCACTGCAGCACCGCATCGAACGCTGCTGGAAACCCTACCGCCGGGCCCTCGCCGAGAAGCTGGATGCGGTCCACGCGCGCCACGGGCAGCTCTGGCATCTCAACGTCCACTCCATGAAGTCCGTCGGTACCGCCATCACACCGGACGGGCCCGGGACCGAGCGCCCGGACGTGGTGCTGGGCGACTTGGAGGGCCGGAGCTGCGATCCCGCCTTCACCGCCTTCGTCGCCGAGCGGCTGCGCGCTTTCGGCTACAGCGTCGCGGTGAACGATCCCTACAAGGGCGCCGAGATCCTGCGCCTGAGCGGCCGCCCGGCCGAGCACCGCCACGCCCTGCAGATTGAAATCAAGCGGGTGCTCTACATGGACGAGGCGACCATCACCGCCACCGAGGGCTTCGCGCCGCTGCGCGCCAACCTGAAGCGCCTGGTGGCGGAGCTTGTCGCCTGGACAGGGCAGGCCGCGTAAAACCCATCCCCCCTCACCCAGCTCCGGCTAGGTTCGATCTGCGATCTCACCAAGCCTGCGCAACCCTCTCCC
>NZ_JANQOI010000105.1 GCF_028289705.1 Pelagibius sp. | reverse complement strand
CTTGGCCGCTTCGATGACATGGCCGGAATTGCGCACCGAGGCCACCAGCACCTCTGTCGTGAAGTCGGGATAGGCATCGTAGATCTGCACGATCTCGGCGATCAGTTCCAGACCGTCGGCGCCGATGTCGTCGAGCCGGCCAACGAAGGGCGAGATGTAGGTCGCCCCGGCCTTGGCCGCCAGGATCGCCTGGGCCGCCGAGAAGCAGAGGGTCACGTTCACCTTGGTGCCTTCGTCCGACAGGGTCTTGCAGGCCTTCAGGCCGTCCACGGTCAGCGGTGCCTTGACGACGATGTTCGGCGCCACGGCGGCCAGGGTCCGCCCCTCGCTCACCATGGCCTCGAAATCGACGGCGGTCACCTCGGCGCTGACCGGCCCCGGCACCACCTCGCAGATCTCCCGCAGGACGTCGAAGAAATCGCGGCCGGTCTTGGCGACCAGGGAGGGGTTCGTGGTGATCCCGTCCACCAGGCCGGTGGCCGCTAGATCGCGTATCTCCGCCACGTCGGCAGTATCGATGAAGAACTTCATGCGTCCAGAGTGATCCTTCTCGTTGGCGGCCTTTCGACGGTCCCGTCCAGGGCCCTGCCCGATGCCCCTGGGCCAATAGCGCTGACCGGGGGCCTCGGTTAGAGTGTAGCCCATGCCCAAGCGCCTTGCCAGCACTGCCACCCTGCCGCTGGAGCAAGAACCCTTAACGCAGAGCAGCACATTGCGGCGGGCCGCCGTGCTGCTGCCGCTGCCCCTGGCGGGCGCCTACGACTACCGCTTCGCCGAGGAGATGGCCCTGGAGCCCGGCTCCGTCGTCTCCGTTCCCCTGGGCCAGCGCCAGGTCGTGGGGGCGGTCTGGGAATTCCTGCCTGAGGACGGCCGCGCCGAAGCCGGCGCCGGCCCGGCGTCCGCCAAGCCCCTGCGCCTGGAGAAACTGCGCCCGGTCGCCGAGGTCTTTCCGGTGCCGCCGCTGACGGCTGTCGCCCGCCGCTTCCTGGACTGGGTCGCCGACTACACCCTGGCGGCGCCGGGGTCGGTGCTGCGCATGGCGCTCAGCGCGCCGGCCGCCCTCGCCCCGCCCCGCGCCACCACGCTCTACCGGCGCAGTGCCGCGCCGCTGCCCGAGGGCTTTCGCATGACCCCGGCCCGCCGCCGTGTTCTGGATCTGCTCGACGAAGGACCGGCCCGTGCGCTCTCCGAGACCGCCGCCGCGGCGGGGGTCGGCCCCTCGGTGGTCAAGGGGCTGGCTGCCGCCGGGCTGGTGGAAGCGGTCAGCCTGCAGCGCGAACCAAGTTTCGACTCGCCGGACCCCGGCCGCCCCGGGCCGGCCCTCTCCGACCAGCAGGGCGAGGCGGCGGACCAGCTTCGCCAGGCGGTGGCGGCCGAGGCCTTCTCGGTGACGCTGTTGGACGGGGTCACCGGCTCCGGCAAGACCGAGGTCTACTTCGAGGCCATCGCCGCGGCCATCGCCGCCGGCCGCCAATCCCTGGTCCTGCTGCCGGAAATCGCCCTCTCCGCGCAGTGGCTGGAGCGCTTCGAGGCGCGCTTCGGGGTTGCCCCGGCGCTCTGGCATTCCGACCTCAGTTCCGCGCAGCGCCGTGCCACCTGGCGGGCCGTCGCCTTCGGCCGGGCGCCGGTGGTGGTCGGCGCGCGTTCGGCGCTGTTCCTGCCGTTTCCCGATCTGGGGCTGATCGTCGTCGACGAGGAGCACGATGCTGCCTTCAAGCAGGAGGACGGGGTCACCTACCATGCCCGCGACATGGCGGTGGTGCGCGCCCAACTCGGCGAAATTCCGGCGGTGCTGGTCTCGGCCACGCCGTCCCTGGAGAGCCTGAACAACGTGCGGGGCGGGCGCTACCGGCGCCTGGAACTGCCGCTGCGCCACGGCGGGGCCCAATTGCCGGCCGTCGAGCTGGTCGACCTGCGCCAGGACAAGCCGCCGCGCCTGCAAGGCCTCGGCCCCGGCGGGCCCCAAAGCGGTGCCCAGGCCTGGCTCTCGGGACGCCTGCGCGCGGCCATCGCCGAAACCCTGGCGGCGCAGGAACAGGGCCTGCTGTTCCTCAACCGCCGCGGCTACGCGCCGCTCACCCTCTGCCGCGCCTGTGGTCACCGCCTGCAATGCCCCAACTGCACCGCCTGGCTGGTAGAGCACCGCCTGGCCGGGCGCCTGCAGTGCCATCACTGCGGCTTCGCCAGCCGCCTGCCCAAGGCCTGCCCGGACTGCGGCGCCGAGGGCAGCATGGCGGCCTGCGGCCCGGGGGTCGAGCGGCTGGCGGAGGAGGCCCGGGCCCTCTTCCCCGAAGCGCGGCTGGCGATGATGACCAGCGACACCCTAACCGGCCCCGGGGCCGCGGCCGAGCTGGTCAGGGCGGTGCAGGCGCGCGACGTCGACCTGCTGATCGGCACCCAGATCGTCGCCAAGGGCCACCACTTCCCGCACCTCACCCTGGTGGGGGTTGTGGATGCCGACCTGGGGCTCTACGGCGGCGACCTGCGCGCCGCCGAGCGGACCTATCAGTTGCTCCACCAGGTCGCCGGCCGGGCCGGCCGGGCGGAGCGCGCCGGAAGGGTGCTGCTGCAGACCGGCGAGCCGGACCACCCGGTGATGCAGGCCCTGGCCGGCGGCGAACGCGACGCCTTTCTGGAAGCCGAGACGGAAGCCCGCAGGTCCGCCGGCCTGCCGCCCTTCGGCCGCCTGGCGGCCCTGGTGCTGTCGAGCCCCGATGCCCGGCAGGTCGACGGGCTGGCAGCGGCCCTGGCGCGGACCGCGCCACGTCAGGAGGGTGTCACCATTCTCGGCCCGGCCCCGGCGCCGCTGGCGGTCCTGAGGGGCCGGCACCGCCGGCGCTTTCTGATCAAAGCGTCCCGCGGCCTGCGCCTGCAAAGCCTGCTAAGCCATTGGCTTGCCGGCCACAAACTGCCGTCCAACCTGCGTCTCCAGGTGGACATCGATCCCTACAGCTTCTTGTAGGCGCCGGGCCGTCGGGCCCGATGCGTTCGCGAAATTGTCATCCTCCGTCTTCACAGCGCTGCGCTAGGATCGCGGGGCAAATCAAAGCGCCCCAGGCACAAGCGTTCGGGAGCCGAGATCCGGGAGGACAGCATGAGCGATGCACGCAACGGTCGGCCGGAGGGATTTCACAGCGTTACCCCGCATATGGTCGTGAAGGATGTCCCCGCGGCCATCGCGTTCTACGAGAAGGTCTTCGGCGCCAAGGAGGCCCTGCGCATGCCGACACCCGACGGGTCCGTCATCATGCATGCGGAGATCGAGATCGGCGATTCCCGCATCATGATGGGCGAGGAGATGCCGGATTGGGGCGCGCTGTCGCCGCTCAGCCTCGGCGGCACGCCCCTCAGCCTGCATCTCTATGTCGCCGACGTCGATGCGATCTACGCCGCCGCCCTGGCCGAAGGTGCGACCGGCAAGATGCCGCCGGCGGACATGTTCTGGGGCGATCGCTATGCCCAGGTCGTCGATCCCTTCGGACATTCCTGGGCTTTCGCTAAGCACCTTCGCGACCCCAGCCCGGAAGAGATAGAGGAAGGCATGAAGGCGGCCATGGCGGGACCGCCGGAACCCGCGTAAAACCTAATATTTGCGGCTGTTTCGCGCAGCCGTCCAGGTTTCTTGCA
Source organism: Pelagibius sp. (assembly GCF_028289705.1). Lineage (GTDB taxonomy): Bacteria > Pseudomonadota > Alphaproteobacteria > Kiloniellales > Kiloniellaceae > Pelagibius. The sequence goes on along the minus strand of NZ_JANQOI010000105.1, from coordinate 1,683 downwards.
ACGCCCTTTCACCTATGATACCAAACCGGCGCTCGTCGGCGGGCTCGCCGCCGTGTGCAAGGCCCGATGCGACCTTAAAATCGGTCAACACTGACCCATTTATGAGAGGTCTCAGACAACGGGTCAGCCGTGCGGGCACGGGGTAACAAGGACTTTCGAGGACATCGGGCTTGGCTGGTGACAACACGAGCTTGAGCGACCTGGCAGGGCGCTACGCCTCAGCGTTGCTCGACCTTGCCGACGATCGCAAGGCATTGGACGAGGTCGCGGCGGACCTAAAGGCCTTGCGCGCCTTGATCGACGAAAGCGCCGACCTGCGCCGGCTTCTGACGAGCCCGATCTATTCCCGCGCACAGCAGAGCAAGGCCATCGCCGCCATTCTGGAGAAGGCGGGGATCGGCGAACTCACTAAACGTTTCGTGCTGGTCGTGGCGGACAATCACCGCCTCTTCGCGCTGCCGGCGATGATCGAGGGCTACCTCGCGGAGCTGGCGCGCCGGCGCGGGGAGATCACCGCCGAGGTGACCTCCGCCCGCTCGCTTTCCGACGGCCAGCAGGCCGCGCTTCTGGATGCGCTGCGCGCGACGGTCGGCAGCAAGGTTCAACTCGACCTTCAGGTCGACCCGGCCCTGATCGGCGGCCTGGTGGTCAAGGTCGGCAGCCGCATGATCGACTCTTCGCTGCGCAGCAAACTGCAACGACTTCAACTCGCCATGAAAGGGGTCGGATGATGGACATCCGCGCCGCGGAAATCTCCGCCATTCTGAAAGACCAGATCGAAAACTTCGGCAACGAGGCGGATGTCGCCGAGGTCGGCCAGGTGCTCTCCGTCGGCGACGGCGTGGCCCGCATCTATGGCCTGGACAACGTCCAGGCCGGCGAGATGGTCGAATTCCCCGGCGGGATCAAGGGCATGGCCCTTAACCTGGAAGTCGACAACGTCGGCGTGGTGATCTTCGGCGAGGACCGGGGCATCAAGGAAGGCGACACGGTCAAGCGCACCGGCGAGATCGTCGACGTGCCGGTGGGCCGCGGCCTGCTGGGCCGCGTGGTCGACGCCCTGGGCAACCCCATCGACGGCAAGGGCCCGATCGAGGGCGCCGAGCGCCGCCGCGTCGACGTGAAGGCGCCGGGCATCATCCCGCGCAAGTCGGTGCAGGAGCCGATGCAGACCGGCTTGAAACCCATCGACGCGCTGATCCCCATCGGCCGCGGCCAGCGCGAGCTCATCATCGGCGACCGCCAGACCGGCAAGACCGCCATCGCGCTGGACACCATCATCAATCAGAAGCCCATCAACCAGGGCGACGACGAGTCCCGGAAGCTGCACTGCATCTATGTCGCCGTCGGGCAGAAGCGCTCCTCGGTGGCCAAGTTCGTGAAGATCCTGGAGGACTACGGCGCGCTGGAATACTCCATCGTGGTCTCCGCCACCGCCTCCGAGCCGGCGCCGCTGCAGTTCCTGGCGCCCTACACTGGCTGCACCATGGGCGAGTATTTCCGCGACAACGGCGCCCATGCCGTGATCATCTACGACGATCTCTCCAAACAGGCCGTGGCCTATCGCCAGATGTCGCTGCTGCTGCGCCGCACGCCGGGCCGCGAAGCCTATCCCGGCGTCGTCGCCCATCTTGGCGGCGCGCTCCAGCAGGCGGGAGTGCAGGTAGAAGACGTCGCCGGGAT
>NZ_JANQOI010000074.1 GCF_028289705.1 Pelagibius sp. | reverse complement strand
GCGCTGGCCAGCGCCGCAAGGCCCATCACCTCGTTCAGATCGCCGAGATGGCCGATGCGGAACACCTTGCCGGCGAGCTGGCTGAGCCCTGAGCCGAAGGAGGTGCGATAGCGCTCATAGCCGATGCGAATCACCTCGCGCGCGTCGACATGTTCGGGCGTCCGGATCGCGCTCACCGTGTCCGAGCGCCAATGCGGCGCGGCGGCGCAGAGCTCCATTCCCCAGGCGTGAACGCCGCGGCGCACGCCCTCGGCCAAACGCCGGTGCCGCGCGAAGACGTTCTCGAGGCCTTCCTCGAACAGCAGATCCAGCGCGGCGCGCAGACCGAGCAGCAGCTGGGTCGGCGGCGTGTAGGGGAAGTAGCCGTCGGCGTTCATCTTCAGCATGTCGGAGAATTCGAAGTAGGCGCGGCGCAGGCTCGCCGTCTTCGACGCCTCGAGCGCCTTTTCGCTGACCGCGAGGATGCCGAGCCCGGCGGGCAGCATCAGGCCCTTCTGGCTGCCGGTGACGGCGAGGTCGACCCCCCAGTCGTCCATCCGGAAGTCGATGGAAGCGACCGAGGACACGCCGTCGACGAACAGCAGGGCATTGTGATAGCTCTCGTCCAGCGCGCGGCGCACGGCCGGCACATCGGAGGTGACGCCGGTTGCGGTTTCGTTGTGGGTCACGAAGACGGCCTTGATCTCGTCACCGACGTCCGCGGCAAGGCGGCGGGCGTATTCCGCATGAGGCACGCCGCCGCCCCAGGGGACGTCAATGACCTCGACATCCAGTCCGAGCCGTTCGGCCATCTCCACCCAAAGCGTCGAAAACTGACCGAAGCGGGACATCAGAACCTTGTCGCCGGGGTTCAGGGTATTGGTGATCGCCGCTTCCCAGGCCGCCGTGCCCGATCCGGGAAAGATCATCACCGATCCCGTTTCGGTTCTGACGATCGACTTGAGATCGGCGAAGAGCCCCAGGGTGAGGTCGCCGAAATCGGGCGCGCGCATGTCCTGCATCGGCACGTTCATCGCCTGACGAACGTCCTCGGGAACGTTGGTGGGCCCGGGAATGAAAAGATGAGTCTGACCAGTTCGCATCACGGCATCTCCTCCTGGATGTCCGCGGACACTGCCCGCACCGCCTCAAAACGCGAAACAATTACGGGTCGTGCTGTGCATGCGAAATTTCACAAATTGACAGTAATGTAAATTTGTGAAATTCTCGCGATGAGGCGCCATGCTCAAGACCTTCATCGGACCGAGGCTGCGTCGACTGAGAGTCGAAAACCGCCAGACCCAGGCGCAGATGGCCGATGCGCTGGGGATCAGCACGTCCTATGTGAACCTGCTGGAGAAGAACGAGCGCAGCGTTTCCGTCGCGGTGCTCCTGAAGCTCTTCGAGACCTACGATGTGGACTGGCGCGACATCGCCGAGGACGACACCTCCGCGATCCTCGCCGACCTGCGCGGCGCCTTGCAGGACCCCATCTTCGATGCCGGGCGGCCCGATTTGCCGCAACTGCGCGCGGCCCTGACCCACAGTCCCGATCTGGCGAGCAGCTTTCTCAAGCTCCATCAGGCCTATCTGTCGGCGACCGACCAGCTCATGAGCCTTTCGGGGTCGGGAGAGGCGGCCCAGTCGCTTCGGGCGAGTTCTCCGGAGGCCACGGTCCACAACTTTTTCCGGCAGCATCAGAATTATTTCGCCGATCTCGAGAAGGCCGCCGAAGCCTTTTGGGACGGGCGCCGTGTCGCTGCGGACGATGTTTACGCCGAGGTCAAGGCGCGGCTGCAGGATCGGCTGGGTCTGCACGTCAGGCTGGTTCCCGTGACCGAGATGCCGAACACGCTGCGCGAATACGACGAGGAGCGGCGCGAGGTTCGGCTATCGGAGGCGCTCGATCATCCGAACCGGGTCTTTCAGCTTATCCATGTCGCCGCCCTTCTGGAGAACAGCGACACCCTTGACGCGCTGCTGTCGAAGGCCGGGCATAGCAATGCGGTCGGTCTCGCCCGTTGCCGGGTGGAGCTTGCCAACTACTTCGCCGCGGCGGTTCTGATGCCCTACAAGGCGTTCATGACCGAAGCGCGGGACAGCAAGTACGACTTCGATCATCTTGCCACCCGCTTCGGAGTCAGTTTCGAGCAGGCCTGCCACCGCGCCACCACCTTGCAACGGCGCGGCGCCAAGGGTGTGCCGTTTTTCTTTCTTCGGATCGACAAGGCCGGGAACGTCACCAAGCGGTTCAACGCCACCGACTTTCATCTCGCGGAGTATGGCGGCGCCTGCCCGCGCCTGGATGTGCACACATCCTTCCGGACGCCCGGGCGGATCGTCTCCCAGCTCGTCGAGATGCCGGATTCCAGCCAGTACTTCGTGTTTTCCCGAACCGTCGACCGGCCCAGCTTTGCCCGCCAGTATCAGGACGTGCGCCTTGCCGTCGCGGTGGGCTGCGGTACCGAGCACATGGAGTCGGTCTGCTATGCGGACGTGGTGAGTCTGCACGCTACGCCGATCACGAAGATCGGGATCAACTGTCGTGTCTGCCCGCGCATGGATTGCGATCAGCGCGCGCACCATGCCGTCGTGCTGCCCGGTCCCGTCGACGAACGCCGCCGCGGTGCCACCCGCTATTCATCGTGATGCTGGGCAGGGGTGACCAAAAGACTAAGGCGGGCGGGGACTTGGAGCCTGAATCGAAATGAACACCTTGATTTCAGTGATTTGCCAAAGCCATCCCTACTCCCATCGTCACCCTCGGGCTTGTCCCCCATCGCTTCTTTGGGGATCCATGGAACGACCGAAACCCGGACCGCGATGGATTGCCGGAACAAGTCCGGCAATGACGGTTTGAGTCGGCGTCTCGAAGCACGAGGTCAATCACCAAACCGGCTTCTACTGCAGCGCTCTACCGCCCCTTCCACACCGGGTCGCGCTTCTCGGCGAAGGCGCGGAAGCCTTCCAGGCCGTCCTCGCTGTCGTAAAGGCGGTCGACGGTGGGGAACTGGCGCTTGGTGATGCGGTTCATGGCATCCTGGAACCCGCGCGCCTCAGCCTCGCGCGCCACCTCCTTGATGGCGGCGAAGACCAGGGGTGGACCGGACTCCAGAAGCCGGGCCAGTTCCCAGACCCGGTCCATGAGCTTTTCCGTGGGCAGCACCTCGTTGACCAGGCCCCAGCGGTGAGCTTCGGCCACGTCCATCCAGCGCCCGGTGAACAGCAGGTCCATGGCGACGTGATAGGGCATGCGCTTGGGCAGCTTGACGGTCGCCGCATCGGCCAGGGTGCCGGCGCGGATCTCCGGCAGGGCGAAGCTCGTGTGCTCGGAGGCGAGGATGAGATCGCAGGAAAGCGCCAGCTCGAAGCCGCCGCCCACGGCCATGCCGTTCACCGCGGCGATCACCGGCTTGTTGAGGTCGCGCAACTCCTGCAGGCCGCCGAAGCCGCCGACGCCGTAGTCGCCGTCCACGGCATCGCCCGCCGCCGCCGCCTTCAGGTCCCAGCCGGCACTGAAGAAGCGGTCGCCGGCGGTGGCCAGGATGGCGACCCGCAGCTCGGGATCGTCGCGGAAGTCCCGGAAGGTCTCCCCCATCCGGCGGCTGGTGGCGAGATCGATGGCGTTGGCCTTGGGCCGGTCCAGGGTCACCTGCAGGATGCCGCCCTCGCGGCGTGTCGTGATCACGTCAGACATGGGCAGTTCCTTCCAGAACGATAAGCGCGTCGGCGGCGAAGGCACCCTGGCCCTCGGCACAGACCATAACCGGGTTGATGTCCAGCTCCAGCAGCCTTTTGCCCGCGCCGAGGGCGAAGTCCTGCACCGCCATGATCAGGTCCAGCAGCGCCGCCTTGTCCGCCGGCGGACGGCCGCGGTAGCCCTCGAGAAGGCGCGCGCTGCGCAGGCTGTCGAGGGCCTCTTCGACCTCCGACCGGCCGCAAGGCAGCAGCAGCGAACGGCTGTCGTCCAGAAGCTCCACCAGAATACCGCCGGAGCCAAGCGTCAGCACCATCCCGAACTGCGGGTCGCGGGTGAGCCCGACGATGATCTCGCAGACCGGGTCCGCGACCATGGCCTCCAGGTAGAGCGGTCGGCCCAGGGGGCGCAGGTCCTCGACGGCCCGCTGCAGATCCTCTGGGCTCTGCAGGTTGAGGCGCAGCGCCCGGGCTTCGGTCTTGTGGGCCAGACCGAGCGCTTTCAGGGCCAGCGGGAAGCCGATGCATTCCGCTGCTTCACAGGCCGCCGGGAGGTCGGCGACGCGGCGCCCATGCGGGATCGCGATCCCGTGTTCGGACAAACGTTCCTTGGCCGCCGCTTCGTCCAGCATCACGGGTTCGGCGGAAGGAGACGCGGCGATCTGATGGAGCGGCGGCGGAGCGGGCTGCGCCCAGGCCTGAACGATGGCGGCGGCGGCCTCCGCCGCGTCCAGGGCCTCGGTCACGCCGCAGAGCGGCACCAGCCCGCGCGCCATCAGCGCCTTGGCCTGGTCCTCGGTCAGGTTCTCGGGGAGTGTGGCCAGGACCGCGACCTTGGCCTTGGTGGTTCGGGCGGCGCTTTCGACCGCCTCGACCGTGCGCCACCAAAGGTCGGGGGCGCAGCGGTCTTCGCGGGGGAAGTCCAGCACCACGAGGTTCAGGTCGAAGCTGCCGGAGAACATCGCCGTGAAGGCGGCGGTCATGGCCGGCACGTCGGCCCAGATGTAGGTGTGATAGTCCAGCGGCTGGGAGACGGTGACGAGCGGCCCCAGCACCTCTTGCAGGGCCTGACGTTGCGGCTCCGCCAGGTCGCGGAAGGTGACGCGGCGCCCCTGCACCGCATCGGCCATGAGGCAGGCCTCGCCGCCTGAACAGCTCATGGAGGAGAGCGCGAAGCCGGCGAGCGGACCGACGCAGTGCAGCAGTTTCAGGGTCTCCAGGAAGCTCGGCAGGCTGTGGACCCGGGCGAGGCCGAGGCGCCGGAAGAAGGCGTCGGCGGCGGCGTCGTTGCCGGCCAGGGAGGCGGAGTGGGTGAGGCCGGCGGCTTGTGCCTGTTCGGATACCCCCATCTTGATGACGACGACGGGTTTGCCGGCGGCCCGCGCCTTTTGCGCCAGGTTTTCCAGCCCGGAGACGGAATCGATGCCCTCGATATGCAGGCCCAGGGCCGTCACCCGCGGGTCGTCCAGCACCGCCAGGGCCAGGTCCGACAGACCGGTCTGGGCCTGGTTGCCGGCGGTCAGCATGTAGGCAAGCGGCAGGCCGCGGCGCTGCATGGTGAGGTTGATGGCGATGTTGGAGGACTGGGTGATGATGGCGACGCCCGTCTCGCCCGCCTCCAGGCGCGTGCCGCCCTGCTGGTCCGGCCAGAGCCCGGCGCCCAGGCCGTAGTTGATCAGGCCGTAGCAGTTGGGGCCGATGACCGGCATCGCGCCGGCGGCCGCGACCAGGGCGGCCTGGAGGTCGGCGCCCTCTCCATCGGCCTCGCGAAAGCCGGAGGCATAGCAGACCGCCCCGCCGGCACCTTTCTTCGCTAGGGCCTTCACCAGTTCGACGGTGATTCGCCGGTTGACCCCGACGAAGGCGGCATCGGGGGCGGCGGGCAGCGCCTCGACGGAGCGGTAGGCCGGCAGGCCGCCGACCTGCGCGCGCGTCGGATGCACCGGCCAGATGTCGCCGGCATAGCCCAGGCGCCGGCACTGCTCGATCACCGCGGCGGCCTCCGCCCCGCCGATCACGGCGACTGACTTCGGGTGCAGCAGGCGCTGAACCGAGCGCACGCGGTCAGCAGCCCAGGGGGCGCAGCAGGTCACGGGAGATGATGTGGCGCTGGATTTCCGAGGTGCCGTCCCAGATGCGCTCTACCCGGGCATCTCGCCAGAAGCGCTCCAGCGGCAGATCGTCCATCAGCCCCATGCCGCCGAAGATCTGAATCGCCTCGTCGGTGACCCGGGCCAGCGTTTCCGAGGCATAGAGTTTTGCGCTGGCGATCTCCCGGTTGGCGGGCAGGTCCTCGTCGAGCCGCCAGGCGGCGGCCAGGGTCAGCCAGTCGGCGGCGTCGATCTCCGTCACCATGTCGGCGAGCTTGAAGGAGATGCCCTGGAAGCGGCCGATGGGCTGGCCGAACTGCCGGCGCTCGGCGGCGTAGGGCAGGGCCAGTTCGAAGGCCCGGCGGGCGCGGCCGACACACATGGCCGCGACCGTCAGACGGGTGCCGTAGAGCCATTGGTTGGCGATGTCGAAGCCGCGGTGGACCTCGCCCAGGACCTGGGTCTTGGGCAGGCGGCAATTGTCGAAGCTGAGAATGCAGTTGTGATAGCCGCGGTGGCTGACCGAGGCGTAGCCCGGGCGGATCTCGAAGCCCGGGGTGCCGCGGTCGACCAGGAAACAGGTGATGCGCTTCTTGGGGCCGCGGGCGGTCTCCTCCTCGCCGGTGGCGATGAAGACGATGACGAAGTCGGCGATGTCGGCGTGGCTGATGAAGTGTTTGGAGCCGTTCACCACCCAGTCGCCGCCGTCTTCGCGCGCCGCGCACTTCATGCCCCGCACGTCGGAGCCGGCATCGGGTTCGGTCATGGCCAGGGCGTCGAACTTCTCGCCGCGTGCCGCCGGCAGCAGGTAGCGCTCCCGCTGCTCGCCTTCGCAGGCCATGAGGATGCCCGACGGCCGGCCGAAGAACACGGTGAGCGCCTGGGAGCCGCGGCCGAGTTCGCGCTCCAGCAGGGTAAAGTCCAGATGGCCGAGCCCGCCGCCGCCCACCTCTTCGGGCAGGTTGGCGGCGAAGAAGCCCAGCTCCAGGCACTTGCGCTTGATTTCCTGGCCCAGTTCCGCGGGGACCTGGCCGCTCTTCTCCACCGCCGCCTCGTGGGGATAGATCTCCGTTTCGACAAAGCGGCGCACAGTGTCGACGATCATCTGCTGCGTCTCGGACAGGCCGAAGTGCATGGCGCTGCGCTGCCTCCCTCGGGTTTGATCGTGGGCCCTCGCAGCCGGCTGCGGCCGGTGCGTGAACCGCCGATAATGCCAAGACGGCCCAAGAGTGTTTGACAGAAATCGCAGGTAATTTGATTATTTCGGCAAATGACCTTGCTTCAGCCGTCCGACCGCCCGCTCGCAGTCACCTATCTGATCCTGCCCGAGTCCTCTCTGATGTCGGTGGCCTCGGCTCTCGATCCGCTGCGGGCCGCCAACCGCATGGCCAAGCGCGCGCTCTTCGGGTGGCAGATTGCCAGCTTCGACGGCGGCCCCCTGCGCACCACCTGCGGCGTGGAAGTTCCGGCCGACCTTCGGCTGTCGGCCGCCACCGGCGGAGACCTCCTCGTCGTGGTCGGCGGCTTCAACCATGACCGTCACGTCGGAAAGCCGGAGCGGCTGATGCTGCGCCGCTGTGCCCGCCGCTACGGCGCGCTGGCGGCGGTGGAAACGGGAAGCTGGGTGCTGGCCCGCGCCGGCCTGCTGGACAACAGGGCGGCGACCATCCATTGGGAAACCCTGGAGGACTTTCAGGCAGAGTTTCCCTTTGTCGAGGTGAAGCCGGATCGCTTCGTCGTCGACGGCGAGATCCTCACCGCCGGCGGAGCGTCTCCCACCTTCGATCTGATGCTGCACATCATCCGGGAGCGTTACGGCTACCCTCTGGCCCTGGAGGTGGCCAGCGCCTTCATCTACGAGGGCACCAAGACCGCGGCCGAGGCGCAGCATCTGGTCGCGCTCGGTCGCCTCAGCGGCGACGAGCCGCGGGTAGCCGAAGCGATCCGCCTGATGGAAAGCCATCTGGACGAGCCCCTGACCGTCGCCGCCATCGCGCGGCGGCTGGGGATGTCGGCGCGGACGCTGGACACCCTGTTTCAACGGGCTCTGGGCAGCACGCCGGGCCGCTTCTATCTGCGCCTCAGGCTGCAGGCGGCGCGGCGGCTGGTTCTGGATACCCGTTTGCCCATGCAGGAGATCGCCCTGCGCGCCGGCTTCGGCTCGCTGGCGGCCTTCTCCCGCAGCTTCAAGGCCAGCTTCCGGGTCAGCCCGCGGCACTATCGGCAAGCCGCTCTCGGCGAGAGCCCGGGCGCAGCAGGAACAGCGAGCAGCTAGGTCGTGGCTCCTTCGACGAACTCGAAGCCGGCGTCGGTCACTCGGGGTGTCTTCTTGCCGTTCAGGCGGTCGAGAATCCGTTTGGCGCTGAGCCGGCCCATGCGGTAGCGCGGGGAGCGCACGGTGGTGAGCGGCAGGGGCATCGACTGGCCCAGCTCCAGGCCGCTGAAACTGGCGATGGCCACCGACTGTGGGACCGCTATGCCCTTGGCCAGGCAGTACATCAGGGCGCCGCTGGCCACGGCGTCGTTTGAGGTATAGACGGCTTCGATCTGTGAGGACTGGGCCAGCAGATCGGCCATGTGCTTGCGGCCGAGGCCGACGCTGGAGGCTTCGTCGACGGTGAGCTTGGCGATCATCGCGCCGCCGCCCTGGCGGACGGTCTCGACGAAGCCCTTGAAGCGCTTGCTGGCCGCCAGGTCGGTTTCCAGATCGCAGCCCAGATAGGCGAAGCGGCGATAGCCCTTGTCCAGGAGCCGTGTTGCCGTCACCGCCCCGGCCTTGCGGTGGTTGAGACCGACGCACATGTCGATGGGATTCCGGGTCAACTCCATGACCTCGACCACCGGCGCCGGCGTGGCGGTGAGCAGGCTGACGACATCGGGGTGGTGGTAGGCGTTGGTGATGACGATGCCTGCCGGCCGCCAGGAAATCATCGCCGTCACCAGTTTGGCCTCGCGCTCCAGGTCGTATTCCGATACGCCGATCACCGCCTGATAGCCGGCGGAGTCCAGGGCGTCGGTGACTCCGGCCAGCAGTTCAGGGAAGACGATGTTGCGCAGCGAGGGAATGACCACGGCGAGCTGCATCGACTTGGCCGAAGCCAGGGCCCCGGCGAGCCGGTTGGGCACATAGCCCAGGGTCTTCACCGCGTCCAGCACGCGGGTGCGTGTCTTCTGCGAGACGTTGGTCTTGCCGCGCAGCACCCGCGAGACGGTCATCTCGCTGACACTGGCGGTCTTGGCCACCTCACTCAGCGTACCGGTGCCGCTGGAGAGCCGCTTGCCGGTCCGCGCCTCTGCCTGCCGTCTAGCCATCTTTCCCCGTGGCCTTGGCCGAAAATGTTAGCGTATGACATTTTTGCGTTGCTGTGCTACAAGAAAGCTTGTTAGCTTGAAGGAAAGGGGCCGCGGCAAGCCGGTTCCGCAACTGGGAGGAACGCTGACCATGTCCGGAGTGATGCTGCGGCAGGTGGTCAAAGCCTACGGCCCCATCGTGGTCATCCCCGAGTTGGATCTGAGCATCGCCGAGGGCGAGTTCGTGGTCATCGTCGGCCCTTCGGGCTGCGGCAAGTCGACGACCCTGCGGATGATCGCAGGGCTGGAGACCGTCTCCGGCGGCAGCATCTTCATCGCCGACAAGGACGTGACCTACGCGCCGCCCAAGGCGCGCGACATCGCCATGGTCTTCCAGTCCTACGCGCTCTATCCCCACATGAACGTGGCCGGGAACATGTCCTTCGCCTTGCGCCTGGCGGGAACGCCGAAGGCGGAGATCGAGGAGCGGGTGCGCCGCGCCGCCGACATGCTGGAGCTGACGCCCTACCTCGACCGCAAGCCGAAAGACCTCTCCGGCGGCCAGCGCCAGCGCGTCGCCATGGGGCGGTCCATCGTCCGCGACGCCTATTGCTTCCTCTTCGACGAGCCGCTGTCCAACCTGGACGCCAAGCTGCGCGCGACCATGCGCACCGAACTGGCGCTGCTGCACAAGCGCCTGGAGCGCACCATGGTCTATGTGACCCACGATCAGATCGAGGCCATGACCATGGCCGACCGCATCGTGATCATGGACAAGGGCATCATCCAGCAGGTCGGCACGCCGCGGGAGGTCTACACCGCGCCGGAGAATCTCTTCGTCGCCGGCTTCATCGGCTCGCCGTCGATGAACCTCCTGCAGGGCGAGATCGCCGATCAGGCCGGCGACCTGCGGGTGCGCGGCGCCGGTTTCGACCTGCCGATTCCTCAGCGCATGAAGACTCGCGCCACCGGTGCCCGGAGCCGCGACGTGGTGGTCGGCCTGCGCCCCGAGCACTTCTCGGCCAGCGACTCCGGCGACGGGGACCTGGCGCCGATCCGCCTGGAGGTGGACGTGGCCGAGTACATCGGCTCGAGCCAGTTCCTGGCGGCCATGGTGGGTGAGGAGCATGTCACCGCCTCGGTGGATGTCGGCCCCGATGCCGCGCCGCTGGCCTCCGGCGACTATTTCTTCGATGCCGACCGGCTTTACCTCTTCGACCGCGCCAGCGGTCAGGCCCTGTGACACAAGTGCCCGGCGGATGGCGGGCTGGAACAAGAACCTTGGATGGGAGGATGCAATGAAGACATGGATCGCTTTGGCGGCCGCACCCCTTGCCGCCGCGGCACTGGGGACCGCTCTCTTGGCTGGGCCCGCCGCGGCCAATCCCTATGAGAAGTACGAGGGCACGACCATCGTCGTTTCCTGGCCGGCCCTCAGCCACTTCCAGAAGGCCGAGACCCTGGTCGAGGAGTTCATGGAGGAGACCGGCATCGAGGTGGAGATCGACGCGCTGCAGTATCTCAAGCTGCGCGACCGACAGATCCTGGAGATGTCCAAGGAAGAGGGCGAATACGACGTCGTCTCCTGGGTCGTGATGTGGAAGGGCGAGTACGTCTCCAAGGGCCTCTTGACGCCCCTTAGCCAGATGTTCACCAACGGCGCGCTGGTCGACCCGCAGTACGACATCGACGATATTGCCGATGCCTACCTGCAGAACGGCGGCGTGGTCGGCGGCAAGAAGGGCTACATGCCCGGCAAGTCGGGCGGCCTCTACGGCATTCCCTTCGGCGCCGAGACCTCGATCCTGGCCTACCGCAAGGACCTGCTGGAGCAGGCCGGCATCGAGCCGCCGCAGACCTATGACGAACTGCGCGCGGCTCTTCCGATGATCAAGGAAAAGACCGGCGTCGGCGCCCTCACCTCCCGCGGCAAGACCGGCCATCAGGTGACCGCCGGCTGGCTGCTGCACCTGGCGCCCCTGGGCGGCAAGATCTTCGACGACGAATGGAACCCGGTGTTCAACAACGCCGCCGGCGTGGAAGCGGCGCAGATCATGCGCGAGATCGCCCAGACCGGCCCTACGGGCATCTCCTCCTACGGCTTCTCCGAAGCCTCGGCCGCCTTCCTGCAGGGCGATGCGGCGATGTACATCGACACCCTGAAAATCGCCGCCATGTCCCGCGATCCCAAGCTCTCCAAGATCGACGGCAAGGTGGGCTTCGCGCTGCACCCCGTCGGCTCGCGCTGCGGGTCTGAGACCGGCGGCTTCGCGGTGGGCATCCCGGCCAACAGCCTGAACAAGGAAGCGGCCTTCCTGTTCATCCAGTACATCACCTCCAAGGCCGGCGACAAGCGCATGGTGGAACTGGGCGGCGATCCGATCCGGCTCTCGACCATCAAGCACTTCGCCGACCAGTTTCCGGAGTATCCGGTGGTGGCCGAGCAGCTTCCCTGCGCCGATCCGGACTGGCGTCCGCTGATCCCGGAGTGGAACGAGCTGAACATCGACGTGCTGGGCCAGGCCCTCACCGAGGTGATCACCACCGACAAGCCGATCCAGCCGATCATGGACGCGGCGGCCGAGAAGGCCCGGGCGATCATGGAGCGCGAAGGCTACTACGGCTGGGCCAAGTACCGGCAGTAGAGCCGGCGCTCGGTTCGAGCGGAGGGGCCCGCCGCGGCCCCTCCGTTTCGTGACCCGGCATCGAGGAGGCCATGGCTGAGAGCACCACAGCCCGCATGCAGGAGAATCTGCCGCAGCAGGCGCAGCCGCGTTTCGACTCGCGCGCGCTGACGCCCTATTTCTTCATCCTGCCGGCGGTTCTGGTGATGATGGCGGGGCTGCTCTACCCCGTGATCGATGCCTTCTATCTTTCCTTCTACGACTGGAAGATCGGCACACCTTTCTCCAAGGCGGACAACGTTGGCCTGGACAACTATGTGCGCATGCTGGGCGACCCCGATGTCTGGGAATCCATCTGGGTCACCTTCCGCTTCGGCTTCTGGACCATCACCATCGAAATGGCGCTGGGGGTGGCGCTGGCGCTGATGCTGGAGAAACCGATCCGCGGCGCCAGCGTCTTCCGCACCATCTTCATCCTGCCGCTGATGGTCTCGCCGGTGGTGGTCGGCCTGATCTGGCGCTATCTCTTCGACGCCCGGGTCGGCTGGATCAACTTCTATCTCGTCCAGTGGTTCGGCATCGAACCGCAGGTCTGGCTGGGTGACGCGGATCTCGCCTTCTTCGCCATCGTCTTCACCGATATCTGGCAGTGGACGCCCTTCATTTTCATCATCGTCATCGCCGGTCTGCAGGCCCTGCCGTCGGAGGTGCTGGAGGCTTCGCGCATCGACGGCGCCAACTGGTGGCAGCAGATCTTCCTTGTGAAGCTGCCGATGATCCGTTCGATCCTGGTGATCGCCCTGCTGATGCGCCTGATCGACGTCTTCCGCGCGCTGGAGGTGATGTACATCATGACCGGCGGCGGGCCCGGGCGGGCGACCGAACTGTTGTCCCTGCATATCTACAACCGCGCCTTCGATGCGCAACTGCTGGGCTATGCCTCGGCGATCTCGGTGCTGCTTATCGTCATCGTCTTCCTGCTGAGCCTCGGCATTCTGGTCATCACCAATCCGATGAAGGACAAGTCAGATGTCTAACGGCCGCCTCGACAGCGCAAGCAAGGTTTGGATGCACTACGGCGGCCTGATCATCCTGGCCGCCATCTGTCTGATGCCGATCTGGGTGATGATCTCCACCTCGTTGAAGAACGAGGTGCTGATCTTCGACGGTACTCCGGTCTGGTTCTTCTTCTTTCCCACGATGGAGAACTACGAGTACATCCTGACCCGCGGCAAGTTCGACCGCTATCTGACCAACTCCATCATCGTCGCCACCCTTTCCACTTTCCTGACGCTGTTTCTCGGCGGGCTCTGCGCCTATGCCCTGGCGCGCACCGAGTTCCGGGGGCGGCGCTTCGTCGCCAACGCCACCCTGCTGGTGCGCATGGTGCCCCCGGCGGTGCTCGCGGTGCCCGCGTTCGCCATGGTCGCCACCTTCAGCCTCAACAACGACCTGGCGGTGCTGACATTTTTCTACACCGCCCTCAACCTGCCCTTCGCCATCTGGCTCTTGTTCGGCTTCTATAAGCAGATTCCGGTGGAGCTGGAGGAAGCGGCCATCGTCGACGGCGCCTCGCCGCTTCAGGTCTTCTTCCGGGTGCTGCTGCCGCTGATGAAGTCGGGCTACGCGGTGGCCGGGATCTTCGCCTTCCGAATCGCCTGGAACGAGTTCATCCTGGCGCTGCTACTGACCGGGCGAAAGACCCGCACCCTGCCGGTGGGCGCCGCCGGCTTCATCACCGACACTGGCGTGGAGTGGGGGCGCATCATGGCCATGGGCACCCTGATCGTCATCCCGCCACTGCTGTTCACCTTCTTCGCCGCACGGCAGATCATCGCCGGGATGACCGCCGGCGCGGTGAAGGGCTGAGCCTCTCGGCAGGCCGGGACCGCTTCGACGGCAGTCGAAACAAGCCTACAAGCAGGCTGTGATGCCGCCGTCGACGTAGAGGATGTGGCCGTTGACGAAGCTGGAGGCATCGGCGCTCAAGAAGATCGCAGCGCCCACCAGTTCCTCGACGTCGCCCCAGCGGCCAGCCGGGGTGCGGTTGGTGAGCCAGCCCGTGAAGGCTTCGTCGGCGACCAGCGCGGAGGTCAACTCGGTCTTGAAGTAGCCCGGCGCCAGGGCGTTGATCTGCAGGCCGTGCTTGGCCCAGTCGGTGGCCATGCCCTTGGTCAGGTTGGCGACCGCCCCCTTGGAGGCGGTGTAGGGCGCAATGGAGGGGCGCGCCAGCGCCGACTGGACCGAGCAGATGTTGACGATCTTGCCCCGGCCCCGCGCGATCATGTGACGGCCCACGGCCTGTCCGACATTGAAGACCGAGGAGATGTTGGTCTTCATCATGAACTCGAAGTCCTCGGCCTCGAAGTCCTCCAGCGGGCGCCGGTTCTGGAGCCCTGCGTTGTTGATCAGGATGTCGATGGGCCCGACGGAGGCTTCGAAACCGTCGACGGCGGCCTTGGCCGCCCCGTGGTCGGTGACGTCGAAGGGCAGTTGATGCACAGTGGCGCCCTCGGTCTCCAGCTTGTCCGCGGCCTCCGCCAGCCGGCTTTGATTGCGGCCGTTGAGGATCAGTTCGGCCCCGGCGCCGGCCAGTCCCCGGGCCAGGGCGAAGCCGATGCCCTGGCTGGACCCGGTGATGAGGCAGCGGCGGCCGGTCAGATCGAAAAGCGACGAAGCGTTCATGGGGATTGCATCCGGTATCTGCGGGGGTGGGCCTTTCACAAGGCCGGGAGGCGATTTTCAAATGAGGTTGTTGTCGATAAGATCGAGGCAGTCAATGACCAAGCGCCCGGCTCCTCGATTTGGAGACCGGAACCCGCGGTGAGGGACCGAAGTCCCCTCCGATGCGGTTGACCAGAGACAGCGGCGGAAAGGCAAAGCCATGCGCGCACTCGTGATCCATGCCCCCAAGGACCTGCGCACCGAGGACTGGCAGGACGAAGCCCCCGGCGAGGGCCAGGTGCTGATCCGCACGGAAGCCGGCGGCATCTGCGGTTCCGACCTGCACTACTACAACCACGGCGGCTTCGGCCCGGTGAAGATCAAGGAACCCATGGTGCTGGGCCATGAGGTTTCCGGCCGGGTCGCGGAGCTCGGGTCCGGCGTGGAGGGCCTGTCGGTCGGCGATCTGGTGTCGATCAATCCCTCGCGGCCCTGCGGGTCCTGCGCCTACTGCCTGGAGGGCGCCCCGAACCACTGCCTCAACATGCGCTTCTACGGCTCGGCCATGCCCTTTCCGCACATTCAGGGCGCCTTTCGCCAGGCCCTGGTGGCCGATGCGGCGCAGTGCGTGAAGGCCGACGGGCTGACGGCGGGCGAGGCGGCCATGGCCGAACCGCTGTCGGTGGCGCTCCACGCCACGCGGCGGGCCGGCGATCTGCTGGGCAAGCGGGTCCTGGTGACCGGCTGCGGGCCCATCGGCGTGCTGGCGGTGCTGAGCGCCCGGCGTGCGGGCGCGGCGGAGATCGTCGCCACAGACCTGGAGGACAAGGCGCTCTCCCACGCCGCCAAGTCCGGTGCCGACCGCACCATCAACGTGGTCTCCGAGCCCGATGGCCTCGGCGACTACGCCGGCGGCAAGGGTTACTTCGACGTGCTCTACGAGGCCTCCGGCGCGCAGCCGGCCCTGGTCTCGGCCCTGGCGGTGATGCGCCCGCGCGGCGTGGTGGTGCAGCTCGGCATGGGCGGCGACATGACCCTGCCGATGATGCAGATCACCGGCAAGGAGCTGGAGCTGCGCGGCTCCTTCCGCTTCCACGAGGAGTTCTTCCTGGCGGTGGAACTGATGTCCAAGGGCCTGATCGACGTGAAGCCGCTGATCACCCACACCCTCGGCATTGACGACGCCATCGAGGCCTTCGAACTCGCCGGCGACCGCTCCCAGGTCATGAAGGCGCAGATCGCCTTCGCGTAGTCTCTTAAGACGGAATCTCAGTTCCGTCCCAGGCGAAGACCTTGCCGCTGTCCGCGGGCGTCAGGGCGTCGAGGACGTCCAACAGGTGGCCGGCGGAGCGTTCGGGCGCGAACAGCTTGTCGTCCGCCACACCGCCCTGGAAGGGCTCGGAGAGGGCGCTGTCCACGGTTCCGGGGTGCAGGCCGACGCAGAGCGTCTGCTTGCGGTTGCGCGCCACCTCGATGGCCAAACAGCGGATCATCATGTTGAGCGCCGCCTTGGCTGCGCGGTAGCCGTACCAGCCACCGAGCCGATTGTCGCCGATGCTGCCGACCCGGGCGGAGAGGGCGGCGAAGACGGCCTTTCGGTCACGCGCCAGCAGCGGCAGGAAGTGCCGGGCGACCAGAGCCGGGCCGATGGTGTTGACCTGGAAGGCGCGGGCCAGGGGCTCGCCTGCCAGCATGCGATAGCTCTTCTCCGGCTGCAGATCGGGCCCCTCGTGGAGGAGGCCGCTGGCGACGATGACCAGATCGAGGGGACCGCCCGCGCGGGTGCTTTCGGCGGCCGCGATGATGGAGGTCTCGTCATCGTAGTCGAGGGGACCGGCGATCACCTTGTTCCCGCCGGCAAGGGGGCTGCGCGAAAAGGCGTAAACCTGGGTAACAGAGGGTTGGGCCTGCAGGTGCCCGACGAAGGCCCCGCCGATACTGCCCGAGGCACCGATGACCGCGGCTCTCAAAGGCGGGGTGAAACTCTTCAGTCTGGTCATTTCGTCGTGAGCCGGGCCGGGAGAGCGTGGGGCGGTCTTGGGAACCGCTCCAGAAGAGCTATATTGTAGGGAGCAGAAGGAAAGGGCGGCCCGCCGCCCCGGACAGCCGACCGAGGGGAGAAGCCCGATGAGCGAAGGCTACAAGAAGACCCAGGACGCCGTGGCGCGCCTGACCGAGGAGCAGTTCGCGGTCACCCAGCGCGACGCCACCGAGCGCCCTTTTCAGAACGCCTACTGGGACAACAAGGCCGCTGGTCTCTACGTGGACGTGGTCTCCGGCGAGCCGTTGTTCCTCTCCAGCGACAAGTACGACTCCGGCAGCGGCTGGCCGAGCTTCGTGCGGCCCGCCGAAGCGGACAACGTCGTAGAGAAGAGCGACACCAGCCACAGCATGATCCGCACCGAGGTGCGCTCCAGGCACGGCGACAGCCACCTGGGCCATGTCTTCCCCGACGGCCCGGCCCCGACGGGCCTGCGCTACTGCATCAACTCGGCGGCCATGCGGTTCATTCCGCTGGCCGAACTGGAGGCGGCGGGCTACGGCGCCTACAGAGACCTCATCGATCCGCCGAAGCGGGCCTCCGCCGAGGCCAGGACGGTGCTGGCCGGCGGCTGCTTCTGGGGCATGCAGGACCTCTTCCGCCAACTCCCCGGCGTGATTTCCACGCGGGTCGGCTACACCGGCGGCGATCTCGACGATCCCCAATACCGCCACGTCAAGACCGGGACCACCGGCCATGCCGAAGCCTTGGAGATCGTTTACGATTCGGGCCGGATCAGCTACCGCGACCTGCTGGAGTTCTTTTTCCAGATCCACGACCCGACCACGGCGAACCGCCAGGGCAATGACGTCGGCACACAATACCGCTCGGCCATCTTCGTGGCTTCTCAGGAGGAGGCCGACACGGCGGCCAAGGTGATCGCGGCCATCGAGGCCTCCGGCCTCTGGCCGGGCCGGATCGTGACCGAGGTGGTGCCGTCGCGGCCCTTCTATGAGGCGGAGCCGGAGCACCAGGACTATCTGGAGCGCTACCCCCAGGGCTATACCTGCCACTTCATCCGGCCCACTTGGCGTCTGCCGCGCAACGAAGTGGCGTGACGGTGGCAAGCTCACAGCAACGGTGATAGGGTCCGCCCCCCGCAGCAAACGACGGGCAGGTTTATGTCGATCGTCACCACCATCGAAGAGCTGGAACGCGTCTATGGCGTTCCCGGCGAAGCCTCCACGGTCAAGGAGGTGGACTTCATCACCCCGGAGTACCGCCGGCTGATCGAGGTCTCGCCCTTCGCGGCGCTGGCCACCGTGGGGCCGGAAGGCATCGACTGCTCGCCGCGGGGCGACCGGGCCGGTTTCGTGCGCATCCACGACGAACGCACCCTGATGCTGCCGGACCGGCGCGGCAACAACCGTGTCGATTCCCTGCGCAACGTGGTGCGCGATCCGCGGGTGGCGCTGCTGTTCCTGATCCCCGGCGCCGGCACCGCGCTGCGGGTCAACGGCCGCGCCCATGTCAGCGTCGATCCTGAGCTGCTGGGCTCCTTCGCCGTCGACGGCAAGGCGCCGCGCTCGGTGCTGGTGATGACGGTGGAGGCCATCTACTTCCAGTGCGCCCGGGCCATCGTGCGCTCCGAGCTCTGGAACCCCGCACGCCACGTCGACCGCAAGACCCTGCCGACACCGGGGCAGATCCTGGCTTCCCTCAGCGAGGACAGGGTCGGCGGCAAGGCCTACGACGACGCCTGGGAAGAGCGCGCCCAAAAGACCCTCTGGTAGCGGTTTCGACGTCCTGCTCTAGCAGGTTGATGATTGACCTCGCGCTTCGAGACACCGGCTTCGCCGGTTCCTCAGCATGAGGTCAATCAATCCAACACCTTGCCTCACCCTGAGGAGCGGTTCGTAGAACCGCGTCTCGAAGGGTGTTCTGCTTCATACAGCGACTTCTTCAACAAGCTGCTAGGCGGGCCTTGCGGCCGGCCCCGTAGATCCGCGGACCACCAGTTCTGCCGGCAGTTCGCTGTGGCGGTTCGGCGCCTCGCCGTCGCCCTGGTCGGCAGTCAGGTAGGCAGCGGCCAGGCGGCCCATGTCCAGCAGGGGCGCGTGAACGGTGGTGAGGCCCGGCGCGATCTCCCGCGCCAGGTCCAGGTCGTCGAAGCCGGTGATGGAGAGCGCGCCGGGCACGGCGAGACCCATGGCCTGGGCTTCCAGGAGCACGCCCAGCGCCAGCACGTCGTTGCCGCAGACGATGGCCGTCGGCGGCTCGGGCAGGGCGAGGAGTCTGCGCAGGGCATCGCGTCCCGCGTCGATCCCGTAAGGCTTTTCCAGAACCCGTTCGGCCGGCAGGGCGAGGGCGCGCCGCTCCAGAGCCAGGCGGGTGCCCCTGATGCGCTCCTCCGCGCGGTCGTTGCCTTCAGCGATGCCGCCGACCATGGCAAAGGCGCGGTGGCCCAGGTCGTGCAGATAGCCGACCACCCGTTCCATGGCGCCGACATTGTCGAAGCCGATGGTCGGATGGCGGGAGCGCGGGTGGTGGACGTAGGTGTTGACGTAGCGGATGCCGCGCTTCTCCAGCAGGCTGTAGATCGCCGGATCGCGCTGCTCGCCGGTCAGCATCAGGCCGTCGATCCCGCGCACGATGAGGTTTTCGATCTGGCTCTGCTCACGTTCGGGGCGGTAGTCCGAGGACGCGAGAAGCAGAGTTCGGCCCCGGGCGTCCAACTCGTCCTGCAGGGTCTGGGCCACCTTGGCGAAGATCGCGTTGTCGAGGGTCGGGATGACGGCGCCGATGGTGTTGGTGCGTTTGGAGGCCAGCGCCCGCGCGGCGCCGTGCGGGCGGTAGCCGGTCGTGCGGATGGCATCACGCACCCGCTCACGCAGCCCCGGGCGGACCTTGTCCGGCGCACTGAGACAGCGCGAGACCGTCGCGGTCGACACCCCGGCGTGGCGGGCGACATCGTCCAGAGTGGGTCGGCGAATTGACGGACTTTGCAAGCGCTTGCCCAGGTTTCGGTTGGACGTTGGCGGGCGAAACTGCCCTCGTGGTCAATCCTTACATTAGCAAACTTGAGGCTTCGAAGCGACAGTCTCAATAGCCGGGTCCCTTGACTCCGAGTCTCAATAAGCGCATGCTTCATGAAAATGTAAGCGCTTGCAAACGAGAACAACGGAGAGCAAGCATGGGGAGGATCTGGAAAGACAAGCAACTGCTGGCGGCCGCCGTGCTGTTCGCTGTCTTCATTGCCAATGTCGTCATCGGAAAGATCGCAGTGCTGGGCGGGGCGACCACCGTGCCCGGACTGGGCGATGTCGGCGAGTTCCTGGTTCTCTTCGCCGCCGTGGTGCTGTTCATCGCCGTCTGCTTGCGGCGCGAGGCGGCGGCGGAGCACGAAGCCAAAAACGAACCCAAGGAAAAGGGAGACGGGGATGTCCAGTAAATCGGAAAAGTCGGAACTGCAGTCGATGGAGCGGCGCCGGTTCTTTGAGATCTCGGCCAAGTACGGCTTTACCGCCGCGGTGGTTGCCGGTGCCAGCGGGGCCCTTCTCAGCAGCGAAGCGGCGGCCCAGACCGCCAAGGAGGAGAAGGAACGGCAAAGAGCGGCCGAGCACGCTATGACGGTCGCGACCGCCTACATCCTCGGCGCGTCTCGCAGCTACCCGATCATGCAGCTGGACTTCAAGGAAAACGTCCAGAATGCGACCGGTGGCAAGATCTATGTGAAACTGGCACCGGGCGGTCAGCTCGGCGCCGGCGGTGCGCTGGCTCAGAAGGTGCAGAACGGCACGATTCAGGCGGCCCAGCATTCCCTGTCCAACTTCGCGCCCTTCGCGCCGGTCGTCGACCTGATCAACCTGCCCTACTTCTGCGGCGCCAATCAGAAGTTTGTCAACCTGGTCAATTCGTCAGCCTGGAAGTCGGAAGTCGACCCCCTGGTCGAGGCCAAAGGCTTCAAAGCGCTGTGGTATGTCGTCATCGACCCGCGGGTGGTGGCCATGCGCAAGGGCGGCAAGGGCCCGATCAAGACGCCGGGCGACCTTTCCGGCGTCAAGTTCCGGGTGCCGGGATCGAAGATGCTGCAGCAGTACTACCGCATGATCGGCGCCAATCCGACGCCGGTGGCCTGGGGCGAGACGCCTTCGGCCATCAAGCAGGGCGTGGCCGATGCCCTAGACCCCGCCGTCGGCGCCCTCCATGTCTTCGGCTTCAAGGACATCCTCTCCTGGGTCACCTTCTCCCAGGCGGTGCCGGACAGCCAGGTCTATTCCTGCAATCTCGAATGGTTCAACAGCCTGCCGGGCGATGTGAAGGAGGGCGTGCTCTTCGCCTCCGAGATCACCGCGCAGCAGAACCTCGCCAAGGTTCCCGCCGCCCGCAACTACGCCATGGCGGAGATGGGCAAGGCGGGTGTTCAGTTCTATTCGCCGAGCAGCAGCGAGCTCGACGAATGGGCGGCCGCCGGCGGCTACCAGCGCAGCGAGTGGGACGGCTTCAAGAAGGAACTCGCCGGGTCCCTTGCGACCTTCGGCAAGCTGGAGGAAGCGGCCAACGACCAAGGCCGCCTCTACGTCCACGACGCCTGAGGCCGGATCGTTGTAGGCCCTGCCGGGAGGGTAACGGGCCCTCCCGGCAGTCCACAGAACTGCTCAAAGAACCGGGCGCCGCCAGGCTTCGGCCTTGGCTGCGTCAACCGGAAGAGGCGTGCCCATGAGCGAGAACACGGGTTTCTGGAAAAAGCTGGACGATAACGCCGAGCGCTGGCTGCTGCTGGTGTTCTATGCGCTCATCGTCGCCACCATCGTGGTCGAAGTGGTGCGCCGTTTCGCGCTTTCCTATTCCTCGATCTGGGGCGAGGAGATCGCCCGCTACGCCTTCATCTATCTGGCCTGGGTGGGCGCCTCCGCGGCGGTGAAGGACCGGGCCCACATCCGCATTGATGTGATCATCCACATGCTCTCCCAGCGCGCCCGGGCGGCGGTCTATCTCTTCGGCGATGTCTGCATGCTCGCGGTTGCTGTCTTGGCCGTCTACACCGCGCTGGAGTCGATCGAGATCTCCTATCGCTTCGGCTCGGTCACCCACGGCCTGCGGATCTCTCTGGTCTGGTTCCTGGCCGCGGTTCCCCTCGGATTCAGCCTTATGATCTACCGCCTGCTGCAGTCGATGCGGCGCGACCTCATGGACCTGCGCGCCGGGCGCGGGGTTCACGAGGGCTCGAAGCTGTTCGACGACTGAGGGGCAAGACCATGCTTTGGCAACAACTGCAGGAACAGACGGTCGATCTGGGCTGGGAGTTCTACGGTCCGGTCCTCCTCATGGTCGGTCTGATCGCCTTGGCGGTGCCGGTCTGGGCGGCGCTGGGCATCGGCGCCGTGGCCATGCTGCTAATCACCGATGCCCTGCCGATCTCCCTGATGGGCGAGTCGCTGTTCGACGGCATCGATCACTTCGCGCTGATCGCTGTCCCGCTGTTCGTTCTGACCGGCGACGTGCTGGTGCGCACCGGGCTGTCGAACCGTCTTCTGGACGTCGCCGATGCGACGACCGGCGGCTTCCGGGCCGGCCTCGGCACAGCCACCGTGCTCGGCTGCGGGTTCTTCGCATGCATCTCCGGCTCCGATGCCGCAGGGGCGGCGGCGGTCGGCCGCATGACCATCCACAAGCTGGTGGACAAGGGTTACCCGCGGCCCTACGCCTGTGCGCTGGTGGCCTCCGGCGCCTGTACCGGCATCCTCATCCCGCCGTCCATCGCCTACATCATTGTCGGCCTGATCCTCGGCGTCTCCGCTTCCACGCTGTTCCTTGCCGCCGCCATTCCCGGCGTGCTGATCATGCTGTCGATCATGATCACCAACATGATCCTGAACCAGATCCACGGCTATGAGGGAGACACGCAGGGCTTCTCCCTAGCGCGCTGGCGCCGGGCGGTCTGGGACGGGCGCTACGCGCTGCTGGTGCCCTTCATCATCCTCGGCGGGATCTATTCCGGCATCTTCACGCCCACCGAGGCGGCGGCCGTTGCGGTGGCCACGACGATCATTATCGGCATGCTGCAGGGTAGCCTGACCTTGGCCGACTTCCCGAAGATGCTGGTCAGTTCGGCCAAGGTGAATGGTGTCATCCTGCCGATCATCGCCCTTTCCCTGCCGCTGGCCCAAACCCTGGCCGCCTTGCAGGTGCCCCAGGGTTTCGTCTTCGCGATGACCTCCCTGACCGACGAGCCGGCAATCATCATCCTGCTGATGATCGGCATCTTGATCGCCGCCGGCTGTGTCATGGAGACGACGCCGAACATCGTGATCCTGGCGCCCATTCTGCTGCCCCTGGCGCAGGAGATCGGCATGAACGACATCCAGTTCTGCGTCATGATGGTGACCGCCCTGGGTGTCGGCTTCATCACCCCGCCGCTGGGCCTCAATCTCTTCGTCATCTCCGGCATTACCGGGGAATCGGTTTTGAAGATCGCCTGGCGCGCCATTCCCTATGTCTTCGGCATGCTGGTGGTGGTGCTGCTGATCGCCTACGTGCCGGTCATCTCCACCGTCTTCCTCCCCGACATCTACTGATCCCCCGAAAGCTATGAGCCATGGCCATTGAATATCTGAAGAGAGCCCAGAAGACCGCCGCCACCGGCGAGCAGGACGTCCGCGCCACCGTGCAGGCGATCCTCGACGAGATCGAAGCCGGGGGCGAAGACAAGGCGCGCGACTATGCTCGCAAGTTCGATTCCTGGGACGGCGAGATCCTGGTGTCGCCCGAGGTGCGGGCGGCGGCGGAAGCCCGGGTGCCGCAGAAGCTGAAGGACGACATCCGCTTTGCCCACGATCAGGTGCGCCGCTTCGCCGAAGCGCAGCGCGGGGCGCTGCAGGACGCCGAGGTGGAGCTGAGCCCCGGTCTGGTGGCCGGGCATCGCAACATCCCCATGTCGGCGGCCGGCTGCTACGTGCCCGGCGGCCGTTATGCCCATGTGGCCTCCGCCATCATGTCGGTCACCACGGCGAAGACCGCCGGGGTCGAGCACGTCATCGCCTGTTCGCCGCCGAAGCCCGGCGAGGGGGTCAATCCGGCGATCCTCTACACCCTCGATCTCTGCGGCGCCGATTCCGTGCTGGCCCTCGGCGGGGTGCAGGGCGTGGCGGCCATGGCCTTCGGCCTCTTCACCGGCCATGCCGCCGACATTCTGGTGGGGCCGGGCAACCAGTTCGTCGCCGAAGCCAAGCGCATTCTCTACGGGCGGGTCGGCATCGACATGTTCGCCGGGCCTTCGGAGGTCATGGTCATCGCCGATGCCACGGCGGACCCGGAGATCGTCGCCTGGGACCTGGTGGGCCAGGCGGAGCACGGCTACAACTCGCCGGCCTGGCTGATCGCCCTGGACCGGGGCATGGCGGAGCGGGTCGCCGATCTGGTCCCGCAGCTCATCGCCCAACTGCCGGAGGTGAACCGCACCAATGCGGAGGCGGCATGGCGCGACTACGGCGAGATCGCCCTCGCCGATTCCCCTGAGGCCGCTGCTGTGCTCTCCGACGACTATGCCTCCGAACACCTGGAGGTCCACTGCGCCGATCTGGACTGGTGGCTGCAGCGCCTGCGCAACTACGGCTCGCTCTTCCTGGGGGAGGAGACCACGGTGGCCTTCGGCGACAAGACCTCCGGCCCCAACCACATCCTCCCCACCAAGGGCGCGGCCCGCTACACCGGCGGGCTCTCGGTGGGCAAGTTCATGAAGACCGTGACCTGGCAGCGCATGAGCCGCGAGGCGACGAAGGAGATCGGCCAGGTGACGGCGCGGATCTCGCGCCTGGAGGGGATGGAGGCCCATGCCCGGACGGCCGACGTGCGCCTGGAGAAATGGTTTCCGGACGAGGACTTCGATCTGGCCGCGGCGGAATGAGCGGCGGCCGCTTCGATCTTTCCGGACGGATTGCCTGCGTCACCGGGGCCAGTGCCGGGATCGGCAGGGCCATCGCCACGGCCTTCGCCGAGACCGGCGCCACCGTCGTCGGTGTCGCGCGGCGCGAGGCGCAACTCGACGACTGGCGCGGCGCGGTGGAGGCCAGGGACGGCCGGGCCCATGCCTGCGTGGCAGATCTGGCCGACCTGACGACGGTGCCCGAGGCTGCAGAGCGGATCACCGCGGCAGCCGGTGCGCCGGATATTCTGGTGAACGCCGCCGGCCTCAACCCGCGTCAGCAGGCCGACGTAGTGACGGCAGAGGCCTGGCAGAAGACGCTGGATCTCAACCTCTCGGCGCCCTTCTTCCTGGCTCAGGCGCTGGTCCCGGGGATGCGCGCCAAGGGCTGGGGGCGGGTGATCAACATCGCCTCACTGCAGTCCGAGCGCGCCTTTCCCAACGGCATCGCCTATGGCGCCTCCAAGGGCGGCGTGACGCAGTTGACCCGAGCCATGGCGGAGGCCTGGTCGCGCGACGGCATCACCTGCAACGCTCTGGCGCCGGGGTTCTTTCCCACCGAGTTGACATCTGCCGTGTTCGCGGACGAAGAGCGGTCGGCGCGCAATGCCGCCCAGACCTGTATCGGCCGCAACGGCCGCCTGGACGACCTGGTCGGCCCGGCGATCTTTCTCGCATCGCCTGCTTCCGACTATGTTACGGGCCAGATCCTTTTCGTCGACGGCGGCTTCACCGCGAAATAGGGCAGGGACACATGAGGACGTCATGAAAGCGCTCGTCTACACCGCGACCCAGGAGACCGAGTACCGCGACGAACCGGAGCCCGAGCGCGGCCCCGGCGAGGCCCTCGTCGGCATCGAGGCCGTCGGCATCTGCGGCTCCGACATGCATGCCTGGCATGGCCACGACCCCCGGCGCGTGCCGCCGCTGATCCTGGGCCACGAAGCCTGCGGCACCGTACTGGAAGGCGACAACCCCGGGGCGCGGGTGGTGCTCAATCCCCTGGTGAGCTGCGAGACCTGCCGCTTCTGCACCGAGGGGCGCACCAACCTCTGTCCGAACCGCGACCTCATCGGCATGCGCCGGCCCGGCGCCTTCGGTGAACGGATTGCCATTCCCGAACGCAACCTGATTCCGGTGCCGGCGGGCATGGACCCCGCGGCGGCGGCCCTCACCGAACCCTGCGCCACGGCCTGGCATGCCCTGGCGCTGGCGGCGCGGGCCGCCTGGCGGCCGGTGGCGGAGAGCCACGCCCTGGTCATCGGCGGCGGCTCGGTGGGCCTGCTGGGCGGCCTGATCCTGAAAGCCTGGGGCGCCGCGCGGGTGCGTCTGGCGGAGACCAATGCCCTGCGGCGCCAGACGGCGGCGGCCGCGGGTCTCGATGTCTTCGATCCGCTGGCCGAGCCCGCCGAGGCCGCCGGCTTCGACCTGGTCCTCGACGCCGTCGGCATGACGGCGACGCGGCGCGCGGCGGTGGCGGCCGTCGCTCCCGGCGGGGTCATCGCCCATGTCGGCCTGCAGGAGGCCGCCGGCGATTTCGATGCCCGCACCCTGACCCTCTCGGAGATCACCCTGATCGGCGTCTACACCTATACGGAGGTGGACCTGCGCGCCTCCCTGGCCGCCCTCCACGACGGGCGGCTGGGTGCGCTCGAGTGGATCGAACAGCGGCCCCTGGCCGAGGGCGGCCGCGCCTTCGAAGACCTCAATGCCGGACGCAGCGCCGCCGCCAAGGTGATCCTGAGGCCCTGACCCCAACGGCGTCCGTCAAGACTCCGGGGGTGCGCCGCCTTCGCTTGTCCGCCGCGTGACGAAGTCCCGCATCGCTTCCAGCCGCGCCGGGTCCATGGGCGGCGGTTCGAAGTCGCGGAGGATGGA
This sequence comes from Pelagibius sp., assembly GCF_028289705.1. Lineage (GTDB taxonomy): Bacteria > Pseudomonadota > Alphaproteobacteria > Kiloniellales > Kiloniellaceae > Pelagibius. The sequence goes on along the minus strand of NZ_JANQOI010000074.1, from coordinate 37,637 downwards.
CTTCCAGAGCTGGTTGGCCCGCTGGGTCGCGGTCTTGGCGCCGTCTTCGCTCCACTGGCCGAAGTTGCGCCAGTCCGAGACCAGGGGCTCGTAGAAAGCCGACTGATAGCGCTGCATGGTATGCTGGGCGGCGAAGAAGTGACCGCCGGGCGCCACCTCGGCGATGGCATCGAAGCCGATCTCCTCGTCCGAGGCATTCAAGGGGTCCAGCGCCTCGGCCAGGATCTGCAGCATTTCCACATCCAGGATGAACTTCTCCATGGAGGCGGTGAGGCCGCCCTCCAGCCATCCGGCGGAATGGAGCATGAGGTTCACGCCGCCGAGCAGCGAGCCCCAGGCCGACATGAGGAACTCGTAGACCGCCTGCTCGTCCGGAGCGTTGGAGGCGGTGGCTGCGGAGCCGCGCCAGGGCAGGCCGATGTGCCGGGCCAGTTGGCCGGCGCCGAAGGCACCCTTCACGAACTCCGGCGTGCCGAAGGCCGGCGCCCCGGACTTCATGTCCACGTTGGAGGTGAAGGAGCCATAGACCACCGGCGCGCCGGGCCGCACGATCTGGCTGAGGGCGATGCCGGCCAGGGCCTCCGCGTGCTGCAGGGTGAGGGCGCCGGCGATGGTCACCGGCGCCATGGCACCCGACAGGGTGAAGGGCGTGATGACCGCAAGCTGGCCCGCCGCCGCGAAGTCGATGATTCCCTGGCACATGGGAATGTCGAGCTGGCGCGGCGAGTTGGTGTTGATCACGGTGTAGCAGTAGGGCGCCTGGGCAAAGCGCTCCGCGTCGAGGCCGCGTGCCAGGCGCACCAGGTGGAAGCAGTCGCGCACTTGGGGGGTGCCTCTGGAAAAGATGAAGATCGGCTTGTCGCTGAGGCTGAGTTGGCTTTCGCTCACCCGCAGATGGCGCAGGTGAGTGGGCAGGTCCTGGGCCTCCACGTTGACCTGCTGCATGTGGATGACGTCGAAGTGCTGCGACAACTTGATCAGGTTGCGGTGATCTTCGAGGCTGCCGTTGCGCTTGCCGCGGTCGATGTCGGTGATGTGCGGCGGTCCGCCCACGGCGGTAAAGGCGAGGTGCTTGCCGCCGAGGAGCACCCGGCGGTCCGGGGTCGCGCCCTGCAGTTCCACAAGGCCCGGGGCGCTCTCCAGGGCCTGGGCGATCAGCCCGCGGTCGAGGCGGACCATGAGGCTGCTTTCATCGACGGCGGCGCCCGCCTTCCTGAAGTGCTCCCGCGCGCCGGCGTGCAGGACCTTGATCCCCAGTTCCTCCAGGACCCGCAGAGCGGTCTCGTGGATGGCCGCAACGCGGTCGTCTGAGAACGCCGGCTGGTGCAAGAGCGGATTGACCAGTTGGCGGTAGTGCCGGGTTCGCGGGCTGTGGCCGAGGGTGCCTGCCTTATCGCGCCGCTGCCGGGCCGAGCCCCTGCGCCGTCCGCGTGTCGCCCTGTTTTGTGCCTGCGTTCTGTCGGTTGCCGTCATCCCGAGCCTTGTCCGTTGACAAGGAATAAGGCTAGGGCTGGGACTCGGTGACGTCTATGCCATGACCGACAGGGCGGTCGTCTCTGGGCCAGATCACAGGCCGGCGAGAGTGAGGATCTCGGTCTCCTGGCTGGGTGCCAGGGGGTCGGCCGTGGGGGGCTGCCAGGGGCTGCCGCCGCCCGCCCCACCAGCGTCGGCGACAACCGTCATCTCACCGGTGATCAGGACGTCATCGATGATGAGATCGGCGGACTCGTTGAAGAAGGTCTTCTGGTTGATGAGGCCGCCGAGGGCGATGCTGTGGGTTCCCGCCGCCAGGGAGCCCAGGTCCACTAGGTAGTTCTGCGGGCCGGTGGTGTCCGCCGCGCCGCCATTGCCGTTGCCGGTGACCTGGTCGACCAGCACGTCCGGGCCGCCGTCGAGGTTGTAGAGCACCTGACCAAACTCATCGGACTCAAAGTTCGGGCTCAGAATCAGCTCATAGCTGAACGACAGGGTGACATCCATCTCGGTCGCGAGCACGAAGCTGCTTTCCCAGGCACCGGAGATGTCGAGGACGTCGCTGCCGTCGATGCCGCCGAGTGCGATGGTCAGCGCCTGGTCCTGCCAGCTTCCCTCCGCATAGGCCTGCGGATTGGCGCCGCCGAAGGTGCCGTCGGCATAGACGAAGCCGCCGCTGTCGCCATTGGCATTGAAGTCCGCATCGATCAGCACAATCGGTCCCACCGGGGCGCTGTCGTCGTTCAGGATGGTGCCACCCGCCGAGGCGGTGACGATATCGCTGCCCGGCGAGGGGTTGGACAGCGTCACCAGGAACGTCTCGTCGCCTTCGAAGTCGGTGTCGCCGGCGACCTCGACGATGAGGGTGCGGCTGCTCTCGCCGGCGCCGAAGCTGAGGCTGCCGCCCGGCAAGAGGCCGCCGGCAAAGTCCGCGGCATCGGCGGCACTGGCGCCGCTGCCCGCGACCGCGAAGTCCACGCTCGCGCCCGCCGTGAGGTCCCCGCTGCGGGTCACGGTGAAGCTCAGCGCCGTCGGGCCGCTGTCGCCTTCCGCTTTCTCGGCATCCAGCGGCGCGATTGCGAAGCTGCTTTCGATGGGCGCCGGCGGCGCGGTCGGCGTGGCGACGAGGGAGACGTCGTCGATGGTCAGCTCCGTCGCCTCGTTGTTCCAGGTCTTCTTGTTGTTGAAACCGCCGATGGTCAGGCTGTGACTGCCCGCTGCCAGCACGCCGAGCATGGCGCTGTAGGTCTGGGGGCCGGTCGTCAGGGGCCCGCCGCCGTTGCCGTCGCCGGTCAAGGAATTGACCAGGATCGGCGGTCCGCCGTCGATGCTCACCAGAAGCTGGCTGACCTCGTCGGACTCGTAGCCGTTGGACTGAGCGAGTTCATAGAGGAAGGACAGCGTGATCTCGGATTCGGCATCGAGAGTGAAGTCCCGGGTCCAGCCGCCGGACATGTCGGTGACGTTGGAGTTGTCGATTCCACCCATGTCGATGCGCAAGGCGCCATCGGCCCAGGCGCCGTCGGCGTAGCTTTGCGGATCGGCGCCGCCGAAGCTGCCGTCCTGGTACGAGAAGCCGCCGGTGTCGCCGGTGCCGTCGAAGCTTTCGTCGATCAGCGTGATGGCGCCACCGGGTGGATCGGAATCGTCATTCAGGATGGTGCCGCCGGCCGATGCCGTGGTTATGGCGGAGCCGGCCGAGGGGTTGGAGAGGGTGACCGTGAAGGCCTCGTCGCCCTCGATCTGAGTATCGCCGGCGACCTGAACAGTCAGGGTCTTGCTGATTTCTCCCGCGGCGAAGCTGACGCTGCCGCTGGGCAGAACACCTCCGACAAAGTCGCCGCCTTCGGCCGCGGCACTGGTGACGGCATAGTCGATGGTGCCGGCCTGCGAGCTATCTCCCGACCGCGTGACGGTGAAGGTAAAGGCCGTCGAACCGGCATCGCCTTCGGCCTTTACCGCGTCGTCGGCGGCAATGGCGAAGAAGGTCGCCGGCGGGGCCGGATCGTCGTTCAGGATGGTGCCCGCTGCGCTGGCGGTGGTGATCTCCGAGCCGGCGGAGGGATTCGAAAGTGTGACGGTAAAGGCTTCATCGCTCTCGAAGTCGGTGTCGCCGGTAACGTCGAGAGTAATGGTCTTGCTGGTCTCGCCGGCCGCAAAGCTCACCGTGCCGCTGGGCAGGGTCCCGCCCTGGAAATCGCCGCCATCGGCCTGGCTGCTGGTGACGGCATAGTCCACGTTGCCGGCCTGCGTGGTGTCCCCTGACCGCGTGACGGTGAAGGTAAATGCGGTGGTGCCCACGTCACCTTCGGCCTTTACTGCATCGCCAGGTGAGATGGCGAGGAACGTCGCCGGTGGGGCCGGATCGTCGTTCTGGATGGTGCCCACTGCGCTGGCGGTGGTGATCTCCAAGCCCGCGGAGGGATTGGACAGGGTGACTGTGAAGGCTTCGTCGCTCTCGAAGTCGGTGTCGCCGGCAACGTCGAGAGTAATGGTCTTGCTGGTCTCGCCGGCCGCAAAGCTCACCGTGCCGCTGGGCAGAATCCCGCCCAGGAAATCGCCGCCATCGGCCTGGCTGCTGGTGACGGCATAGTCCACGCTGCCGGCCTGCGCGGTGTCCCCTGACCGCGTGACGGTGAAGGTGAAGGCGGTGGTGCCCGCGTCACCCTCGGCCTTCACCGCGTCGCTGGCGGCAATGGAGAGGAAGGTCGCCGGCGGGGCGGGCAGAGTCCCGGTGACCAGCACGTCATCGATTCCGATGGTGCTGTACTCATCGGCGCCGTCCTTCTTGTTCAGGAGCCCGCCAATCACCAGCGTATGCGTGCCGGGACCGAGCAGGCCGAGGTTTGCCTGGTAGGTCGTGGGTGGAACGATGTAGTCGTCGCTGCTGCCTGCGCCGCCGCTGATCTGATCGACGAACTGCGCCGGCCCGCCGTCGATGCTGAACAGGACTTGCGTGTATTCGTCGGCCTCGAGGTTCCGCCCGTGGATGATGTCGTAGAGGAAGGAGAGAGAGACCTCCGTTTCCTGGTCGAGCGTGAAGCTGCGTTCCCAGCCGCCGGTCATGTTGAAGACCGGGGTGCTGTCGCTGCCGCCGCCGAGAACCACAGTGATATCAGCCGCGGTCCAGTTGCCACGGGTGAGAGTCGGATCGGTTGTGCCGCCGAACACGCCCTCGACGTAGGTGAAGCCCTCGGTCCCCGCGAAGCTACCGTTGAAGTCGGCATCGATGATCTCGAAAGGCCCGCCCGGCGGGAAATCGTCGTTCTCGATCGTCGCTTCGTCGGAGGGTTTTTGGATCTGGCCGTTCGGCGGCGGATTGCTGATGGTGAGCGTGAAGTTCTCGTCCGGTTCGATCTGGCTGTCACCGGCAACCTGAATGGTGACGATCTGACTGGTCGCGCCGACTGCGAAAGTGATGACGCCGCTGGGCAGGACGCCGCCGGCAAAGTCGTCTGCGGAAGCCGGATTGGCGCCGCTTCCGGTGACCGTGAAATCGATCGTGTCGACCGCGGTCTTATCGCCGCTGCGGGTGACGAGGAAGGTAAAGGCGGTGGTGCCGCCGTCGCCCTCGGTCTTTATCGCATCGTAGCGCGAGGCGAAGAAATAGGTGGTCCCTCGGTTTGAGTCGTCATTGACGATTGTGCCCGCTGCTGTCGGCGTCGTGATATCGCTGCCGGCGGAGGGGTTGCTGAGGGTGACGGTAAAGCCCTCGTCGGATTCGACGAGCGTGTCGCCCTGCACATCGATGGTCAGCGTCTTGCTGGTTTCACCAGGGTTGAATGAGAGTGTGCCGTTGGGCAGGCTGCCGCCCGCGAAGTCGCTGGCCGTGGCGCCGTTTCCGCTCACGGCATAGTCCACCGATCCGGCAGCACTGCTGTCGCCCGTGCGCGTCACGGTGAAGGTGAAGGCCGTGGTCCCGGCGTCGCCCTCGGCCTTCGCTGCATCGTCGGCCGCGATCGCAAACGACGACGACGGCGGTGTGTCGTCGTTGAGAATGGTTCCGCCGGCACTGCCGATGTCGATGTCGGCGCTCGTCGATGGGGTCGTGATGGTCACGAAGAAGGTTTCGTCGTCTTCGATCCCGGTATCGCCGGCAACGGGGATCGTAATGGTTCGACTCGCTTCGCCGGCGAGGAAGGTCAAGCCGCCGGTCGGCAGATTGCCGGTGGAGAAGTCGGCGCCATCGACGTCAGCGCCAGTGACCTGATAGTTCACCACCTGATCGGCGCGCGACAGATCGCCGCTGCGCGAGATGACGAAGGAGAAGTCCGTGGTGCCGGCATCGCCCTCTTGCTTCACCGCATCGACGGGGACGATCGAGAAGAACGAAACCGGAGGCTCGGCATCGTCGTTCAGAATGATTGCGTCGGCGCTGGCCGTTGTGATCGACGCGTTGAAAGACGGATTACTGAGCGTAACGGTGAAATTCTCGTCGTTTTCGACCAGCGAATCGCCTTGCACATCGATGGTCAGAACCTTGCTGGTCTCACCGGGCGCGAAGTCGAGTCGGCCGGTGGGCCAGAAGCCACCGACGAAATCGCTGCCGAGCGCACCGTCGTTGGCCACCGAGTGGGTCATCGAGTAGCTGACGGATGCACCGGTCGAGGTATCGCCGGAACGCGTGACCAGGAAGGTAAAGGGCGTTGCTCCAGTGTTGCCTTCGGCCTTCTGCGCATCGTCGGCGATGATCGCGAAGGCGGAAATCCCCGGAACCGGATCGTCATTCTGAATCGTGCCGACAGCCTGCGCGTTTATGAAGTGGGCGTCTGCCGAGCCATTGAAGATCCCGACCGTGAAATCCTCGAAGAGCTCGAAATCGGTATCGCCGGCGACTTCGATGGTGATGGTCTTGCTGGTCTCGCCATCGGTGAAACTCAGACTTCCCTCCGGCCAAAGGTCTCCGGCGAAATCGTCAATGTCGATGTCACCCGCAACGACCCGATAGTCGAGAGTGGTGACACCCGAGGCCTCGCCACCCCGGGTCACGGCAAAGGTAAAGCTCGTGGTTCCCGCGTCACCCTCGGCCTTCACCGCGTCCACGGCGGCGATCGACAGGGAGTTCAAACCGGACAAGTTGTCGTCGCTGGTGATCCGCCCGACAGCATTATTGACTGAGACGACGGAATTCGGGGAGGTGTCGGTAAGCGAAACAGCGAATTGCTCGCTGGGCTCAAACTCCCGATCGCCCTGGATGTAGAGCGTCAGGATCTGGCTCTCCTCCCCCGCTGCAAATTCGATGCGCCCGCTCGGTAGAAAACCACCGATGAAATCGGTTGCTTGTGCTGGGTTATCGCCATACCCAAAGACGGCATAGTCGGCCCATCCGGCCTCGCTCAAATCGCCGCTGCGGGTGATCCTAAAGCTGTGCTCTCCGATGCCCTCGTGGCCCTCGTGGGAGACGCTCCTATATGACTCAATCGAGAGGAACGTCGTGGCGGAAGTCTGATCATCGTTGCGGATCGTGGCGCCACCAGAGGGGTTGACTACGTGTGAACCGGGCGATGTCGACGCAAAGTCCACGCGGAAGTATTCGTTGGCCTCAAAGACCGTATCGCCAGCGATCTCGATTGGGAGGATCGCGGTTGTCTGGCCGGCAGCGAATGACACCGATCCACTTGGGAATTCACCGCCGACAAAGTCGCTGCCATCGGCATCGAAACTACTGACGACATAATTCACCGTCTCGGCAGCGCCTAGCTCGCCACTGCGGGTGAAAGTGAATTCGTAAGCCGTAGTGCCGTCATCGCCCTCAAGCACCTCGGAACCCGAGCCAGATACCCCGATAAAGGTGGTTGCAAGGAAGGGCTCATCCTTGAGGATTGTTCCGACAGCGTTGGCGTTGGTGAGTTCCGATCCGTCCGAAGGGTTGAAGAGCGTAACTGTGAAGGACTCATCGAATTCTCTGCTGCCGTCGCCATTGACTTCGATTGTGATATCTTTGCTGACCTCGCCACTGGCGAAAGTCATTGTTCCCGCGGGGAGAGTGCCGCCAACGAAGTCGCTACCGTCAACCTGCCCGCCGGTCACCGCATAGTCGACCGACCCGCCGATCGAAGTATCGCCACTGCGCGTCACCGTGAATATGAAGGGGGTCGACCCCACGTCTCCCTCGATCTTCTCGGCATCTTTGGCTGTGACGGCAAGGAAGGTGGTTGGCGCCAGGTTGTCGTCGTCGAGAATCGTGCCGTTGGCCGCGGCGACGGTGACGGCGATGCCGGGCGAGGGGTTGGAGAGTTCGACCGTGAAGTCCTCATTGCCCTCCTGGGTCAGATTGCCCGAGACGTTTACCGTGATCGTCTTGCTCGTTTCGCCGGCGGCGAAGGCCAGAGTTCCGCTGGGGATAACGCCTCCGGCGAAATCGCCGCGGTCGACCTCAGTTCCGGTCACCGCGTAGTCGACGGTCCCGGCGAAAGAGGTGTCGCCGCTGCGTGTCACAAGGAAGGTGAAAGCTGTCGTTCCAGCATCGCCTTCCGCCTTGACGGCATCGACCGGCGCAATCGCGAAATGGGCCATCGCATCGTCGTCGGCGATGACGGTACTTGCAGTTCCCTTGGCGATCCCGGCTCCGGCAGATGGATTGACCAACGTGACCGTGAAGGTTTCTTGACCCTCGATGGCGGTGTCGTCCGCCACATCGATGGCGAGTGTTTTTGTTACCTCTCCGGGCACAAAGGTAAGCGTGCCGCCGGGCAGGGCGGCGCCGATGAAATCGTCAGCGTCGGCTTCGCTGCTGCTCACCTGGTAGTCGATCGACGCTTGGGCGGTAAGGTCCCCGGTGCGCCAAACGGTAAAGGTGAAGGCGGTCCCGCCGTCGTCGCCTTCCGCGCTCGCCTGTGCGTCCGCGGTGATCTTGAAGGAAACCGTCGGCGAGTCCGTATCGTCGTCGAAGATGATTCCCGTTGCTGCGTTGCCAATTACCTGAGCGCCACCCGTAGGATTGCTGAGCGATACAGAGAAGCTCTCATCTCCCTCCACCGTCGTGTCGCCTGCGACCTCCATTGTGATCGTCTTGGTCGTTTCGCCGGCAGCAAATGTAACGGTGCCACTCGGCAACTGGCTGCCAGCGAAGTCGTAGAGATCCGCGACGCCGCCGGTAACCGCATAGTCCACCGAGTTGACGCCGGAGGTGTCTCCAGAGCGATTGACGGAGAAACTGAAGGTGGTCGTGCCGCTATCGCCTTCGGGCTGGCGGGAGTCGATGGTTGCAAGGATTGAGATGACTGTCGTCGGCGGTGCCGGGTCGTCGTTCAGGATCGTGCCGTCGGCGCTGGCGGTCACGATTTCGGAGCCGCCGGAGGGATTGGAAAGGGCGACGGTGAAGCTTTCGTCCGCCTCGAAGGCGGTATCGCCCGTCACGCTGATAGTGAGTGTCTTGCTGGTCTCCCCGGCCACGAAGTCGAGGGTTCCGCTTGGCAATGCACCGATCAGGAAATCGTCCAGACCAGCGCTTTGACTGTTCACGGCATAGTCGACCGTCCCGGCGGCCGAGGTATCGCCGCTGCGCGCCACGGTGAAGGTGAAGTCGGTGATGCCGGCGTCGCCCTCCGCTTTCACCGCGTCCAGGGCGGTGATGTTGTAGAAGGTCGCCGCCGTTGCGGGGTCGTCGTTGAGGATGATGCCCATCGCGCCGGCGGTGGTGATCCCGGCCCCGGCCGAGGGGTTGGAGAGGACGACGCCGAAGCCCTCGTCGACCTCGATTTCGCCATCGCCGGCAACGTCGATGGTCAGGATCTTGCTGGTTTCATTGGCCGCGAAAGAAAGGGTTCCGCTGGGGAGGACCCCGCCGGCGAAATCGTTGCCGTCGACGCCGCTGCCGGTCACTGCGTAGTCGACCGACCCCGGCGCGGTGGTGTCGCCGCTGCGCGTGACCGTAAAGCTGTAGGCGGTGGTGCTCAGATGGCCTTCCGGCTTCACCGCATCCTCGGCGGCGATGGCAAAGAAAGTATCAATCGTCGGCGGTGGCGGCGGCGACCCCGTCGGCACGCCGGTGACCAGCACGTCATCGATGGTCAGTTGGCTTTGCTCGTTGCTCCAGGTCTTTTTGTTGTTGTAGGCGCCGATGGCCAGGCTGTAGCTGCCCGCCGCCAGACTTCCCAACGCCAGGGTGAAGGTCTGTAGGCCGGTGGTCTGGTCGCTGCCGCCGTTGCCGTCGCCGGTGAGCTGGTCGACCAGGACCGGCGGCCCGCCGTCGATGCTGACCAGAACCTGGGTGAACTCGCTGGACTCGTAGTCGGAATCAATGGTCAGGACATAGGCGAAGGAGAGGGTGACCTCGGACTCCGTCGCCACGGTGAAGCTGGTCTGCCAGCCGCCGGACATATCGAAGATGTCGCTCCGGTCCTGGCCGCCCAGCGTGACGCCTAGAGCCTGGTCGGACCAGCTGCCGTCGGCATAGGCCTGTGGATTGGCGCCGCCGAAGAGGCCGTCGACATAGACGAAGCCCTCGGTATCGCCGTTCTGATCGAAGTCGGCCTGCAGCAGAACGACGGGCTCCGGCGTCAGGGTGTCGTCGTTTGCAATCGTCGCCTCGTCGCCGGGCACGACGATCTGACCGTTGGCCGGAACGTTGGCGATGCTCAGGGTGAAGCTTTCGTCGGCTTCCAGTTCCGAGTCGCCGGTCACCTGTACGGTGACGATCTTGCTGGTCTCACCGACGCCGAAGGTGATGCTGCCGCTGGGGAAGCTGCCGCCGAGGAAATCGCTGGCATTGGCCGGGGTGCCACCGCTGCTGGCCACGCTGTAGTCGATGGTATCCGCTGCGGTGGTATCGCCGCTGCGGATCACCTCGAAGGAGAAGGAGGTGGTTCCGGCATCCCCTTCCGGCTTCGTCTTGTCGATGGCGGCGACCTGGAAGTAGGTCTCGCCGCGCGGCTCCTGCGGGGCCAGCGCCAGGATCGCCTCGGCCAGCGCCAGCACGTTGACCCGCTGGTAGGCGATGTTGGTGTTGGCGACGTTGTCGTTCTCGTCGTCGCCGTCGAAGATGCTGTCGCCGCTGCTGGCCAGCAGGTCGGTGAACTCCGTCACCGTCAGCTTGCGGCCCAGTTCCTGTTCGGCGAGCTGCTGCGCCAGGGCGGCGATGCCCGCGATATGGGGGGAGGCCTGGCTGGTGCCATGCATGGTGACCAGCCCAGCCCCGGCTCCCGCACCGGTGATCGGGGCACCGGGCGCGAAAATGTCCGAGAGTTCGTGGTCGCGCTGGCTGAAGGGGGTGATCTGGTCGGCGGTGGTCGAATGGGCGACCGCTCCGCCCAAGTAGCTGACGGTGCCAATGGCTGCGTCATAGACGGCACCGACGGAGAGCGAGTTGGGGTCGGCGGAGGGATAGGCGACGCCCTGGATGGAATTGACCTCGTAGAAGTCGTTCCCCGAGGCGGAAACCACGATCACGTTCATGGCGGCGAGCGCCGAGAGCTCGTCGGCGATGCCATAGAGCCCGATGGCCGTGCTGTAGTTGCCGCTGTCGCTCAGCGACATGTTGACACTGGCGATGTTGTAGGCTTCGGCGTTGTTGATCACCCACTGAAGGGCCTGTTCAACATAGCCGAAGTTGCCCGTGCCCGCGTTGGTGAAGACCTTCAGGGAGATGATGTCGGCGCCCGGCGCCATGCCGGTGTAGGTGCCGTCGGAGGAGGCGGCGATGCTGGTGACGTTGGAGCCGTGGCCGTCGACATCGCTGGCGTCCGCATCGCCGTCGGCGAAGTCGTAGTGGTAGACGATGCGGTCGGAAACGCCGTCACCGTTGCTGTCCGGGCCGAAGAAGGGGTCATCCAGGTCGATGCCGGTGTCGAGCACCACCACCGAATAGCCGCTGCCGTCGACACCGGCGAAGCGGGCGTCGGCCCGGAAGTCGTCGACGTCGATCAGCGGGCCGGAGGTGTTGCTGGCCGGGCTCGCCCCGCCGCCGCCCTCGAATGGCACGATCTCGCCGATGGTCGTGATGGCGATGTCGGAGTTGGTGGTGGTGTAAAGGGCGACGGGGCCCTCCGTCCCATCCGTCTCGGGGGCACCGATGCCCTTATGCTCGCTGTCCTGGCGCTCCGCTGGTTGCGTGGGCCGGAAGCTGACCTTGCTCGGCGGGATGGAGATCCAGGAAAAGACATCATAGGCAAAGGATTCGGCGAAGGACTCCCGCAGATCGAACAGCAAACGTCCTTCGCTGCCTGCTGTCTGCTCCCGCTCGTCCTGAGATCTGAATGCGCGCATGGCTACCTGATTGTCTTTATGGTCCGACGGTTCCCGGGCTCCTCACGCCGCCGGCGTTGTCTTTCGCAGACGCTATCCGGCGCCGGGCGACTCGATGGTCGCCCGCCTGATCGTTTCCGGGGGTGTGTATGGGCGGTGGTGATGAGGAAGGATCAAGGAAAGGGCAGAGGAGGGCCGTACAAAAGTCACCGCTGAAGTCCGGCAGCAGCGGACCGCCCAGAGCCCGAATGACCGTCATCGGTACGCTGCCCCCCACCCGATCTGCCGCACTCCCTCGTTGTGCCTCGTTAAGACTAACGAAAGCTTAACTTGCAACTATGTGGTAGATCAATGGCGGTTGTATGACATTCAGGGTAGAATTTGGGTCTCCCGGAAAAATGGCGGGATTTTCGACCGCAGCCGGACCGCTCCGCGGCGCGGCCCTGGCGAAAATCTGCTCCCGCCACGACGGCGAAATGAATGTCGACAGGCCCTACGCAGCGCCGACCAGTTTGACCCCCGCGCTCTCGCTCACCATGGTCTTGTTGAGCAGCATGACGCAGGCATAGACCGCCTCGATGGCCGGGGCCGGCGTGTCGGTGAGCCGCCCCATCTCCAGGATCGAGCCGATCAAGGCCTCGGTCTCCAGCGAGCGGCCGGCCTCCACGTCCTGCAGCATCGAGGTCTTGTGGGCGCCGACCGACTCCGCCCCGGCGATGCGCTTTTCGATGGTGTGGCGAAAGGTCACACCCAGCTTCTCGCCGATGGCCTGGGCCTCGGCCATCATGGCGGCGGCCAGGGCGCGGGTCTGGGGGAAGCGGCAGATGTCCTCCAGGGTCGCGTGGCTCAGGGCGGAGATGGGATTGAAGGAGAGGTTGCCCCAGGCCTTCAGCCAGATCTCCGAGCGGATGTCGTCGAGGATGCGTGAGCGGAAGCCGGCCGCGACCAGCAGGTCGTGGAGCCGCTGAACCCGGTCGCTGGTCGTGCCGTCCAGTTCGCCCACCGGGAAGCGGTCGCCTTCGACGTGTTTGATGACCCCGGGCGCGGCCACCGCGCCGGCGGGATAGACGACACAGCCGACGATGCGTTCTGCCGGTATGTAGCGGTCCAGAATGCCGGAGGGATCGAGGGTCTCCAGGCGGCGCCCGTCCAAATCGCCGCCGAAGTTGTGGAAGTACCACCAGGGCATGCCGTTCTGGACGGTGACGATCATAGTGTCCTGGTCCAGCAGGGCATCCACGTCGCGGGCCACCTGCTCCAGGAAGTGCGCCTTGACCGCCAGGATCACCAGATCCCGCGGGCCGGCCTCTGTGGCGCTGCCCACCGCCGTCACCGATGCCGAGAGTTCCTCTCCGTCCTCCCAGATCAGTTTCAGGCCGTTCTTGCGGATGGCGGCGAGATGGGCGCCCTGGTCGATCACGGTCACCGCATTACCCGCCGCGGCAAGCTTGACCGCCATCAGGCCGCCGATGGCACCGGCCCCCACCACACAGATTCTCATGCTGGTCTTCCTTTCTTATGCACGCTGCCCGCCAGGATCGCCCACTCGGACCGCCCACCCGCAGGTTTTTCTGGGCTGGAACTATGGAGCAGCCCGAAAGGGCCCGTAAAGGCAGCCAGAAGGATTTTCCGTATCGTGGAAACACGGCGCGGGCGGGCGATGCCATAATCTCGACACAAGCATCAGTAGAATCGGCCGGCGCCGCAATCGAGCGGACCGAACGACAACGAGACCTCTATGCTCCGCACCGCAATCTGCCTTATGAGCCTTGCTACTTTGGCGGCCTGTGCCACGCCGCCGCCTGAGAGGGTCCATAGCCTCTTTGGAGGCCAGCTGGAGTTCGTCTTGCCGCAGGGCTATGAGCTGCAAGAGGCGGAGCAGGACCCAAAAAGGGCGACGTTCATCCTTCCCGGCGGGCAAGAGACCCTGGCCGCGAAGTTCCCGGATCATCCTTACGAAAGAGGTGATCTGATGGGAACCTTGGAAGGAGATCGGCAAGCTGTCTTCCTGGTCATGCTTGTGCCGCTGACGCCGACTGACGACGCCTCCTTGTGGTGGACCGGGGATCGCGGCCTCTTCGTCCCACCGGACGTTACCGACAGTGCGATCCACGAGCGGTTTTGCGAAAACGTCCTCGCTCCGTTTCGCAAGAGAAACCGCATCTCCTTCTTCGACTCCGGATCGCAAGCTGGACGATGCGCGGCAAGGATCACCGACGAGCTCGCCGTGACGTTCGTGCGCCGCCTTGACGGCCATCTATTGATTGTGGGTGGTGTCGACCTCGTCGAGCTTCTCATCCTCAACAAGAAGCTCTCCCGCGAGGCGTTCCTGAAGATGACCGACGCCGAGAAATGGAAAGCGCTCAGCGCGGCGGCCAATGCGGAGGTGGCGGAACGGGCCTTACTGAGCGCGCGCCTGCCGTAAGACTGGCCGGCGCTTTCAATCCTCGTCTTTCAGCGCCCGCTCGATGAGCTCTGCAGACATCCCCGTGTAGTTTGCCGGATCTTTCAGCGCGCTCCAATCGACCGGGGCGTCGCTGGCTTCCGCGAGGACGTCCATGAGATGGCGCCCGCCGGCCGCGACCTCTTTGCAGGCCTGTTTCACCAGGGCCTGGGCCTCTTCGCGGGGCATGTGGCGGGAAAGCGCGAAGCTGGCGGCCTCGGCGAGGACCAGGCCGTTGGCGGCCTCCAGGTTGGCGCGCATGCGCGCGGCGTCCACCTGCAGGTCTTCGATCACGGCGTTCGTGTGGGTCAGCGCCGCGCCGCAGGCCAGCAGCATCTGCGGCAGCAGCAGCCATTCCTGCTGCCAGGCCGCGCCGTCGCGCTCCTGATCGTGCAGGACGGTGAGGTGCATCTGTCCGGCGAGGCCGGCGTTGAGGCGGGCCAGCGCCAGCACCGCCTCGGAGCGCACCGGGTTCGCTTTCTGCGGCATGGTGGAGGAGCCGCCGCCGCTGCCCTCCCGCAACTCGCCGATCTCGTTGTGGCTCAGCAGCCGCACATCGCCGGCGATCTTGCCCAGACTGCCGGTCACCAGCGCCAGCCAGCCGGCCAGCTCGGCAAGACCGTCGCGCTGGCTGTGCCAGGGCAGCGGCGGAACCGCCAGGTCCAGCCGCGCGGCCAGCGCCGCCTCGACGGCCAGCGCCTTGTCGCCGAGCGCGGCCAGGGTGCCGGAGGCGCCGCCGAAGGAGAGCCGCTCCAGACGCGGCCGTAAGTCCTTGAGGCGTTGCCGGTGCCGCTGCAGGGGCGCCCGCCAGCCGGCCATCTTCAGGCCCAGGGTGGTGGGGGTTGCCTGCTGGCCGCGGGTGCGCGCCGCCATCACCGTGTCGCGCTCCGCCCCGGCCCGCTCGGCGAGCCGGCCGCAGAGCCGGTCCAGGCGCCCGTCGAGAATGTCCAGGATGGCGCGCAGGCGCAGCACCAGCCCCGTGTCCATGACATCCTGGGTGGTGGCGCCCCAGTGGACGAAGCTGGCGGCCTCCCCGCCCACGGCCCGGCGCAGGGCCGCCACAAGCCCCGACACCGGGATGCCGTCCCGGGCCGTGGCCTCGGCCAGGTCGTCCGGATCGACGGTCAACGCCTGTGCCACCTGGGCGATGGTCCGGGCGGCGGGTTGCGGGATCACGCCGCAGGCGCCCTCCGCCTCCGCCAGAGCGGCTTCCACCTCCAGCATGGCGCGCAGTTGCGCGGCGTCGTCCAGCAGGGAGGCAATCTCCGCGTCGGACAGAAGCGCGCCGTAGAGCCGGCTGTCGAAGGGGGTCGCGCTCATGCTCGGGTCCGCGGGTGCAGCCTCAGACGGCGGCCGGGAGCTTCAGGATCTCCCGGGCCTCGGCGACGCTGGCGGGGTGGCGTCCGTAGCCGGCGCAGAGCGCGGCGACGCGGGCCACCAGTTCGGCGTTGCTTTTGGCGAGGCGTTCTTTGTCGAAGCGGATGTTGTCCTCCAGGCCAGTGCGGCAGTGCCCGCCCATCTCCAGCGCCCAGTGATTGATCTCCAGCTGGCTGCGGCCGATGCCGGCGGCGGTCCAGGTGGCGTCCGGCAGCAGGGCCTGCAGTTGCGCCACCTCAAATTCCAGGATCTCGCGGCGCGGCGGCAGGGCGTTCTTCAGGCCGCAGACGAACTGTACGTGCAAGGGGCTCTTCAGGCTTCCGCTCTCCGCCATGGCCGCGGCGGCATAGAGCATGGCCAGGTCGAAGACCTCCACCTCCGGCTTCACGCCATAGCGCTGCATGGCGGCGGCGAGGCTGTCGATCAGCTCCGGCGGGTTTTCGTAGATCATGTTCGGGAAGTTCACCGAGCCGGTGGCCAGCGAAGCCATGTCCGGCTTGTGATGCAACATGGCGCCCCGTTCTTCCGGCGCCCGCCCGCGCCCGCCGGTGGAGAATTGCACGATCATGCCCGGGCAGTGCCGGTGCACGCCCTCCTGGAAGGCGGCGAAGCGCTCGGGGTCGGAGGAGGGCTTCTGCGCTTCGTCGCGGACATGGACGTGGACGATGGTGGCGCCGGCCTCGAAGGCTTCCTGGGTCGACTCCACCTGCTCCGCCACGGTGATCGGCACCGCCGGATTGTCCTCCTTGCGCGGCACCGAGCCGGTGATGGCGACGGTGATGATGCAGGGACTAGACATCGAAAAACACAGTCTCCCGCTCCCCTTGCATGTGAATGTCGAAGCGATAGGCGGACGGTCCCGACGGTTCCGCGATCAGGGTCTCCCGCCGCGCCGGCTCCAGCGAGGTCAGCAGCGGATCGCGGGCGTTGGCCTCCGTCTCGTCGGCGAAGTAGAGCCGCGTGTAGACATGGCTGAGCAGCCCGCGCATGAACACCACCAACGAGATGTGGGGCGCCTGCCGGTCGTCGACCGCGCCCGGCTTGTAGGTCTTGAAGTAAAAGCGGCCTTCCTCGGCGCTGCCGGTGCCGCAGCGCCCGAAGCCGGTGAAGCCGCGGTTGCCGCGATCTCGCGGCGCCGCGTAGCGGCCCTCGGGGTCGGCCTGCCAGATCTCGATCATGGCATCGGGGATGGGCGCGCCGGCCCCGTCGAGCACCTGTCCTTCGATGACGATTTCCCGGCCCGTGACGGCCGGGTCGCGCAGGTCCGCACCCGCCAGGCTGCGGAAGGCGTAGCCGTATTGCTCCGGCGTCAGCCCGTAGGCGAAAAACGGCCCGACGGTCTGGGAGGGTGTCTGGCCGCGGGTCATCGGCTGGAGTCCATCGGCGTCTCCAGGCGTCCGCGCAGCACGATGTCGAAGCGGTAGCCGAGGGCGAAGCCCGCCTCGGTGGTGTCAAGGTCGAAGGCGGAGACCAGGCGCCCGCGCGCGCCCTCCGGCGTCGCCTGGAAGATCGGGTCGAGGGCCAGCAGCGGATCGCCGGGAAAGTACATCTGGGTCACCAGCCGCGTCGCCAGCGACGGTCCGAAGAGCGAGAGATGGATGTGGGGCGGGCGCCAGGCGTTGTCGTGGTTGCCCCAGGGATAGGCGCCGGGCTTGATGGTGGTGAAACGGTAGCGGCCTTGCGCATCGGTCACACAGCGCCCGCCGCCGAAGAAGTTCGGGTCGAGGGGGGCGTCGTGCTGATCGGCCTTGTGGACGTAGCGGCCGGCGGCGTTGGCCTGCCAGATCTCGATCAGCAGGTCTCTCTGCGGGCGTTCGTCCTCGTCCAGCACGCGGCCGGTGACGATGATCCGCTCACCCAGCGGTTCGCCGTCCTTGCGACCGTTCTTGGTCAGATCGGCATCCTCCGGCCCCAGCGCCTCGGCACCGAAGACGGGTCCGTTGGTCTCGGAGAGGGATTGGGGCAGCGGCACCAGCGGCCTGGTCGGGCCGCGCAGCGCCGTCGACTTGTAATCCGCGTAGATCAGCGGTGGATGGCTGTGCCAGTCCCGCCGCCTGAACCTCACAGGGCGTTCCCCCCGGCAAGACCAGCCCCCCGGGTGAAATCCAGGATCAGCTCGGCGACCACCCCGGGCTGTTCGATGCAGGGCAGGTGGCCAGCCCCGGCGATCACCTCGCAGCGGGCGCCTGGAATGAGGGCGGCCAGTTCCTGGACCAGCGCCGGCGGTGTGGCACCGTCCTCTTCCCCCACGAGGCAGAGGGTGGGCACGGTGATTGCTGCCGCCGCGGCGGTGAAGTCCGTGTCGCGGATTGCCGCGGAGGTGCCGGCATAGCCGGCGGCGGGCGTGCGGGTCAGCATGTTGCGCCAGCCGGCGAGGGCGACGGGGTCGCCGCTGCGCAGGGCCAGGGTGAACCAGCGTTCCAGGATACCCTCGGCGATGGCGGCGATCCCCTGTGCTTCGACGGCGGCGATGCGGTCGTTCCACAGGTCGTCGTTGCCGATCTTGTGGGCGGTGTCGCAGAGCACCAGGCCGCGCACCAGATCCGGCCGGCTGGCATAGAGCCCCTGGGCGATGAGCCCGCCGACGGAGAGGCCGCAGATGACCGCCCGCTCGATGGCCAGGGCATCCAGGAGCGCCGCCAGATCGCCGACGTGGTCGTCCATGACGTAAGGGGGTGTGCCGAGATCGGAAAGCCCGTGGCCGCGCTTGTCGTAGCAGACGAGGCGAAAGTGCCCCTGCAGGCGCTCGGCGACCTCATCCCAGATGCGGAAGTCCGTGCCCAGGGAGTTGGAGAAAACCAGAACCGGCTTGTCCGAAGGCCCGCTGTCGCTGACATGCAGGGTGACCCCGTTGACCGCCATGAAGTGCATTGCCGTTCCCCCGCGCTCCTCTGCCGTTTGCCGGCTGGTTTCCTTGGTCCCGTCTTTATTCCACATCTCGCGCATCGTTGAAATGGCGAGGCCGGAATAGGGCAAGGGCCCCGGCCTTGACCCATCTGGGGCGCTGGGGCCTAGTGGCGTCTGAGAGATGGACGACGACGAAGAGTGCGATGCATGAAACCTGAAGACCGCTCCGTGGTGCGGCGCGCCACACTGCCCCTCTCCGAGACCCGCCCGCTGGTCACCCCGCTGATGCCCTCCACCGTCTACTGCGCGGAGGATGCCGACCGGCTGGACGCCGTCTACGAAGGCCGCGCGCCGGGCTACAGCTACGCGCGGGAGGGGCATCCCAACGCGGCGCTGCTGGCGGACAAGATCTCCTGGATGGAGGGGGCGGCCGGCGGCGTCATGACCTCCTCCGGCATGTCGGCAATCTCGGCAGTGTTCCTGGCCCTGCTGGAGAAGGGCGACCACATCGTTGCCGGCAACCAGCTCTATGGCCGCTGCCTGCGCCTGCTCACGCAGGACCTGCCGCGCCTGGGGTTCGAGGCGAGCCTGGTGGATGCCTCCGACGCCGCGGCGGTGGCGGCGGCGCTGCGCCCGGAGACCAAGCTGTTGCTGGTGGAAGTCGTGGCCAACCCGACCCTGCGGGTCGCCGATATCAAGGGTCTGACGCGTCTGGCGAAGGAGCGCGGTCTGATCTTCGTGGTCGACAACACCTTCGCCACCCCGCGGGCCTTCCGCCCCTTCGACCAGGGCGCCGATATCGTGCTGCACTCGGTCACCAAGCTGCTGGCCGGCCACAGCGACGTGACCCTGGGCTACGTGGGCGCCCAGGAGGCGGCCCACAATGAAGCGCTCTACGATGCCGTCACCACCTGGGGCCTCAACGCCAGCCCCTTCGACTGCTGGCTCGCCGAACGCGGCCTCAACACCTTCGAGCTGCGCTACGACCGTTCCCAGGAGAACGCCAAGGCCCTGGCCGATCATTTGCGCGGGCTTCCCGGTGTCTTGCAGGTGCTCTACCCCGGCGAGGACGACCACCCCGACGCGGCGTTGGCGCGCGACCTGCTGCAGGGCAACTACAGCCATATGGTCAGCTTCGAACTGGATGCCAGGCGCAGCGGCGTGAACGCCTTCCTGAAGGCCGCGCGCAACATCGCCTTCGCCCCGACCCTGGGCGACGTGGGAACCACCATCAGCCATCCGCCGAGTTCCTCCCACCGCGCCCTTACAGTCGACGAGCGGGCGGCGCTGGGGATCAGCGAAGGCTTCATAAGGGTCTCCGTGGGTGTCGAGGACATCGCGCTTCTGAAGCGCGAGTTCAGCGCCGCTGTGGCCGCCGCACGGCAGGACGGAACCTGACGGAAAGGTCCGGCGAGGAGCGACATCGAGGGATAGAACCATGGCGACCATCACCTATCTGACGCGGATCGAGTTCGACTTCGGGCTCGCCGCCAGGCTGCCGGCCTACTGCCAGGAACTGGGCATCCGCCGCCCGCTGCTGGTGACCGATCCGGGCTTGACGAAACTCGGCCTGATCGACGCGATCGCCCAGCGCTTCGCGGAGGCCCCGCCGATTTTCGATGCGACCCCGCCCAATCCGACGGAAGCAGCGGTCATGGCGGCGCTGGCACTCTATCGCGCCGAGGGCTGCGACGGCGTGCTGGCAGTCGGTGGCGGATCGTCCATGGACCTGGGCAAGGGCGTGCGCCTGCTGGCGGTCCACGAACCGCCGCTCGCGCGGTATGCCGCGGTCGAAGGCGGTGTCGCCCGCATCAAGGGGCCGCTGCCGCCGATGATCGCCGTACCCACCACGGCGGGGACCGGCTCGGAGGTCGGCCGTGGCGCCGTCATCATCCTGGAGGACGGCCGCAAGGTCGGGATCCTCTCCCCGGTGATGCTGCCCAGTCTGGCGGTCTGCGACCCCGAATTGACTCTCGGCCTGCCGCCCCAGCTGACCGCGGCCACCGGCATGGACGCTTTGGCCCACTGCCTGGAGAGCTTCATGTCGGCGGCGGTCAATCCGCCGGCCGATGCCATCGCGCTGGAGGGACTGACCCGCGGCTACGGGGCACTGCGCACCGCCGTGCGCGACGGCGGCGACCGTAGCGCGCGCTGGGACATGATGATGGCCTCCACCGAGGGTGCGCTTTCCTTCCAGAAGGGTCTGGGCGCGGTCCACTCGCTCTCCCATCCCCTGGGCGCGCTGCCGGGCCTGAGACTGCATCACGGCACCCTGAATGCCGTCCTGCTACCGGCGGTGCTGCGCTTCAACCGGCCGGCCATCGGCGATAAGTGGAAGCGCCTGGAGGCGATCCTCGGCGGTCCGCCGGACCGCCAGATCGCCACCTTGAACACCGACATCGGCATTCCCGAGGGTCTCTCGGCCATGGGCGTCACGCGTGACCTCTTGCCGGGCATTGCACAGGCGGCGCTCGGCGATCACTGCCACGCCACCAACCCGCGCGAAGCCAGCCAGGCGGATTACGAAGCGATCTTGGAAGAGTCGTTTTAGGGAAAGACGATACCGGGTGTCGTCCGTTTACCGTCTTCTCCCCCCTCGCGGGGGAGAAAGCAGAATCATGGTGTTGGTCCCCTCGGGGCCAACGCCTTGATTGTGCAAGAGGGGGGGAACCAACCGCACCCCCCTCCTGAGAAATCTAACGCTTTGCCGCGCTGACACGCGGCCAAGCGCAAGATTTCTCTTCCTCCCCCGCAAGGAGGGAGGAAAATCGAGTTAGCTGCTCTCGCCGAGGCAGTCGCGCAAGCTTTCGGCGTTGCGCCGCATCAATTCGAAGTAGAGGTCAGGACCGTCTTTCAGATCGGCGCCCAGGGGGTCCAAGATGCCGGTTTTGGCCGCCGTGCCTTCGACCACGGTGCGGACCAGGCGCGGCTCGAACTGCGGTTCGGCGAAAACGCAGCGCGCGTTCAGTTCACCGATCTTCTCGTGGATTTCGCGAAGCCGTGCGGCGCCCGGCTGGCGCTCCGGACTCACGGTGATGGAGCCGACGGTGTTCAGGTCGAAGCGCTGCTCCATGTATTGATAGGCGTCGTGAAAGACGACAAAGGGTGCGTCTTTCACCGTGGCCAGCTCGGCGGTGATCTCCGCGCCCAAGGCCTCAAGGCGCTGGTCCAGGGCTGCCTTGTTGGCACGGTAGAGATCGCCGTTGGCGGGGTCGGCCTCGATCAGAGCCTTTGCGGCTGCGGCGGCCATGATCTTGGCGTTCTCCGGATCCAGCCAGATGTGCATATCGAACTCGCCGTGTGCGTGCTCGTCGTGGCCATGCTCGGCGTGTTCTTCGTGCGCATGCCCTTCATGGCCATGCTCGTCGTGAGCGTGCTCTTCATGCTTCTCGTGCGCATGTTCGGCGTGCTCGTCGTGAGCGTGCTCCTCATGCTTCTCGTGCGCATGTTCGGCGTGCTCTTCATGGGCGTGCTCTTCATGCTTCTCATGCGCGTGTTCGGCGTGCTCATGATGCTCGTGCTCTGCATGCTCCTCGTGGGCATGCTCGCCGTGATCTTCATGCTCGGCCCAGGGTCCGCCCTCGCGGAAGGGCAGAAGACTGACTCCCTCCGCGTCCGCCAGCGCGACGACCCTGGCATCGCTGGCGATGGTTTCGATGGTCTCCTCCAGGAAGACCTCCAACTCCTCACCGACCCAGAACACCACTTTGGCTCTCTGCAGGGCCGCGGCGTCGGACGGCTTCAGGCTGTAGCTGTGGGGCGAGCCGCCGCCCTTGACGATCAGATGCGGCGCGCCGGCGCCCTTCATGAGACTGGCGACCAGCGAATGCACGGGCTTGATGCTGGTGACGACGGTCGGGACCTCGGCGGCCTCTGCGGCAAGCCCGGGCGTCAGCAGAGTGGCGGCGAAGGCGAGGGAAAGGGCGGTCTTCCGCGTCATGGCGATGGGTCCTACCTGTCGGGCCGCGTGGGCCTTATTGTTTGAGAATTAAGGACGTAATGATATAACGTTCGTGAATTTTGGCGCAAGGGGAGTCTTTTCTAGGAGGTATGGCCGAGGACGGCATGGCGACAGCACCGCAGATCGTTGACCCGGAGGGGAACTCGGCGGGGGGCGACGCGCCCCTCATCGAAGCGCAGGGCATCGGGGTGCGTCAGGGTGCGCGCTGGCTGGTGCGCGGCGTCGACCTCAGCATCGGCCCCGGCGAAATCGTCACCCTGATCGGTCCCAACGGCAGTGGCAAGAGCACCACCGTGAAGGCCTTGCTGGGCATTATCGAGACCGCCGAGGGCCGCCTGCAAAGCCGCGCTGATCTGCGCATCGGCTATGTGCCCCAGAGCCTAGCCATCGACCGCACCATGCCGCTGACGGTGCGCCGGCTGATGACCCTCACCGGCCGCCATGACCCGGCCGAGATCGAAAGAGCGCTCGACGATGTGGGGATCGCCGATCTGGCCGAGCGGCCGGTGCAGCAGCTTTCCGGCGGCGAGTTCCAGCGCGCGCTCCTTGCCCGGGCATTGGTACGCCGGCCGCAACTGCTGGTGCTGGACGAGCCGGTGCGCGGCGTCGACTTCGCCGGCGAGATCGCTCTCTACGAGTTGATTCACGACATCCGCGAGCGCCTGGGCTGCGCCATCCTGATGATCTCCCACGACCTCCACATCGTCATGCGCCAGACCGACCGCGTGGTCTGCCTGAACGGCCATGTCTGCTGTTCCGGCACACCCAAGGCGGTCGCCGCCAGCCCCGAATACCGCGCCCTCTTCGGCGCGCGCGCGGCCGCGGCCCTGGCGATCTATCGCCACGACCACGACCATGTGCATCTCACCGACGGCCGCGTCGTGGCGCAGGACTGTGACCACGATCACGAACCAGACCAGGCAACTTCCATGCCGCGGAGTGACCGCGATGCTGGATGACTTTTTCACGCGCGCATTGATCGGCGGGATCGGCGTCGCCCTTGTGGCGGGACCGCTCGGCTGTTTCATCGTCTGGCGGCGCATGGCCTACTTCGGCGACACCATGGCCCACTCGGCCCTGCTGGGCGTGGCCCTGGCCCTGCTGCTGGAAGTCAACGTCATCCTCGGCGTCTTCGCCATCGCCACGGCGGTCGCCCTGGCCCTGGTCCTGTTGCAGCGCCAAGCCCAGCTACCCACCGATGCGTTGCTGGGCATCCTCGCCCACTCGACCCTGGCGCTGGGGCTGGTCCTGGTCTCCTTCATGGCCTGGCTGAGGATCGACCTGCTGAGCTATCTCTTCGGCGATCTGCTGGCGGTCTCTGTCACCGACATCGCGCTGATCTACGGCGGCGGTCTCGTGGTGCTGGGTCTGCTGGCGGCGATCTGGCGACCGCTCCTCGCCGGCACGGTCAGCGCCGAACTGGCCGCCGCCGAGGCGCTGAACCCGGAGCGGGCGCGCCTCGTCTTCATGATCCTCATGGCCGCGGTCATCGCCATCGCCATGAAGATCGTCGGCATCCTGCTCATCACTTCCCTGCTGATCATCCCCGCCGCAACGGCGCGACGCTTCGCCCGCGGGCCGGAAGTCATGGCGTTGATGGCCTCCGGCCTCGGTGCCTTGGCCGTCGCCCTCGGGCTCTTCGGCTCCCTGCAGTTCGACACGCCCTCCGGCCCATCGGTGGTGGTGGCGGCCTTGCTGCTCTTCGCAATCTCTCTTCTGTCTCTGGTCTTTCGGCGGGGCGAGCGGGTGCTGGAGCGAAGCCTATGACTGCGCGCAAGCTGACCCGCAACCAGCAACTGGTGCTGGACCGCCTCGCCGACAGCAGCGCCGCACTCACCGCCTACGATCTGTTGGACCGCCTGCGCGATGAGGGCCTCAGGGCACCGGTGCAGGTCTACCGGGCGCTGGAGGCCCTGGGCCAGCAGGGCTTGGTGCACCGCATCGAAAGCCTCAACGCCTTCGTTGCCTGCTGCGGCCACGATCCCCATGCCGCTGCCGGCTTCGCCATCTGCGACAATTGCGGCGAGGTGACCGAGTTCGCCTTCCCCGCCAGCGAGGAAGGCCTCAAGTCCCTCGCCGGCGCCAAGGGCTTCGAAACCCGGCGCATGACCGTCGAACTCCACGGCCGCTGCGCCACCTGCGCGGAGCGGTAGGGCAACGCCCGGGATATCTGTGGGTCGCTGAATTCGGAGTTCTGCGCCCAGACTCCGCCACAATGCGGTCGTAGCCTGATCTTGAGGGAGGCCTGGGCGGTTGGTTGCCGTACGGGTCGGGCCCTTTGGTGATCCTGTGATCAGGGACTCGCACTATGAAGCGCCGCCACTTCGTGCAAGGGACGCTGTTCAGCGCCGCTGTCATCGGCCTTCCGGTCTACTGGTTCAATAGGTGGGACTATCTCACCATCCACCACAGCGCCGGCGCGTCCGGCGATCTGGATCTGCTGCGGCGGGTGCACCGCCGGCGCCAGGCGCGGGATCCGGTGGACGAGGTGCCCTATCACTTCCTCGTCGGCAACGGCAAGGGCATCGCCGCGGGCGCGGTGGTGCCCAGCGAGCGCTGGCGGCTGCAGATCTGGGGGGCCCATGTCTCGGCCCGGAACCGCGACCGCAACTTCCGCAGCATCGGCATCTGCCTGATCGGCAACTTCCAAAACGCAAGACCCGGCGCCGTTCAGTACGACGCGACCGTCGCCCTCTGCCGCGACCTCATGCGCCGCTTCAACATCGCGTCCGACAGGGTAACGCTGCACGGCGAGACGCCGGGGGAGGCCACCCTCTGCCCCGGAAAGAACTTCCCACGGGACAGATTCTTTGAGGACATTCGCCAGGCGTGATTTGTGCTCAGTCGGTGATGGAAGTCAGACGACCGTCACCCGCGACTTAGAGCGCACGACTGGTTCGCCAAGATAAGGAAAATTGGCCGGCCAGGGCTCTACGATCGACTGGCGCGGAAGGGCGGAGGTAGACGATGGCGCCCCTTTCTATGGGTCCTCAGGAGGCTGCAGCTCTCAACGCATCCAGGCGTGAATGTTCTCAACGCCTCCGTCGACCAAGGACCTGGCCTGATTTCCCAGTTCCTCTATATATCCCTTCATTGGGGGCACATTGTGAGGCGGGGGCACATTTTGAGACGCCAAGGTGTCTAGGGCCCGATAGTGCGCGACCGCTACCGCCTGCCACATGATGGCGCAGGAATGGATGGACAGCAGTCCGTCCTGCAAGAGCATGCGTCTCGATGACGCTCTCGTGCTTCGGCTAATGACGACCAACGACATGGAAACGGCGAATGCAGAAAACAAAATTGCGCTGACTATATCTTTGTGTTTTTCGATAAACGCGTACTGAAAAGCTGACAAAAACATCAGAAAGACCGATAAGCCTGCGAGGAAGAAAAGGAATCCGATGATCGTCTTTAGGTAGTTACCAGAATGATATGCCGCATCATGGTTTTTGAGTAAATCATGCACCATGAACCAGGTATACCTGTCTTCCAATTTCTTCTTTTTCCTCAACTGAATAACGCCCCAATTACTCTTGCTCCACTGACTCTTGTTGCTATTTTTGTCCTTGTCCTTGTCCTTGTCCTTGTCCTTGTCCTTGTCCTTGTCCTTGTCCTTGTCCTTGTCCTTGTCCTTGTCCTTGTCCTTGTCCTTGTCCTTGTGCTTTCGATCATAAAAGAGGGTAAGTAGCCGATACAGCCGACCATCCTTCTCTAGCCGAAATCCTTCTGGGACTCGGCGATTGAATCCGTCAATGAACGTGTCAGCAAATGGCGCTTCTTCGTACAAATGCTCGAAGACGGTCGCTTGGACCACCCGCCAAGCCTTGAGGCTCTCCTCCCACCCCAAGTTCGTCATGTGCCTCTGCCATCCATTTCCTTCTGAATCTGCGATGTATCTTGTTCTATATAGGTGAAGCTCGTAGCCGAATATCCGGTTCGCAGTTCCGTATTTGTAGATCCCGATGCGCGCGACGATTGTGGCCAGAGCGATGACGAACACCCCGGCCAGGCTTATTGCCGGCTCTTCGAACACATAGCGGAATATCAGGCCAAGGGCCCCAGTGCTAATTGCTATTGTCTGAAATGAATAGCGCGTGAAACAGTCCTTTACTTCGTTCGCTTCCTTTCGCAAGCGGTCCAATGTCTGCGCATTTTCGGCTGTGATTTGGTTCGCAACCACGACGTGCCCTCTCCAAGTTCACCTGGGCCGTGATCCGATCGACGCTTCGGTCCGTCAGTTTAGATTGTTCTGATAGAGGAAATCTTGGCATTGCCCGCGGATTTTGGACAACAACGGATCAGACAAATAAGTGGTATGCGAACGACCAATGAACTCGCTCAAAGCGGAGTGCTAGAGGTACCGACGCGGTTGCATTGACCCGGCGACCCGCTTGTTTGCGCCCGGTTCCGCTGACGGCTTCAAATCGGTTGTCGGGCCGCGCTGGGATGAAGCCGCCGCCGTTCAGTACGACGCGACCGTCACCCTCTGCCGCGACCTCATGCGCCGCTTCCGCATCGCCGCCGACCGGGTGACGCTGCACGGGGAGACGCCGGGCGAGGCCACCCTTTGCCCCGGAAAGAACTTCCCGCGGGACAGCTTCTTCAAGGACATGCGCAGAGCGTGATTGGCATCAGTCTTTGAAGGGCCAGGGTACCCTTCAGCCTTGACGGCGCGCGCCTCGCCAACTCACCTTCCTCACAGAGGAATCCGATCGCTGCTCACCGTCAGGCCGTTGGGCCGCTTTTCGGTCGGCAGGACAACTCGGAACAGGGGGACCGACGGATCGCTACAAAAGAACTCCGGTACAGATACCCGATAGTGGAACTTGGCATCGTCGTGGCGGCGCCGCTGTTCCTGATCGACACCTCCAGTCAGTTCCTGCGGTTTGCGGCGCTTCTTCTCTTGGCGGCTTATTGCTTCTGGCGACTGTCGACGGCCGGGGCACGAGACGGCTATCTGCGGCTCAACTGGCGCGGCTGTCGCTCGGCACTACCCGGGATTCTCTTGCGCTCAGCCCTGGCCTGGCTTGCCGTCTTCGCAGCCGTCGCCTTGCTTTACCCGAGCCAGCTCCTTTACCTCCCGCAGCATGCTCCAGGGCTGACAGTCGCGATCGTCTGCGGCTACGCGCTTGTCTCTGTTCTCCCTCAGGAAGTGGCTTTTCGGGGCTACGCCAGTTGGCGCCTGGAGAGTCTAAATGTTCCCTTCGTGCCGGCCGCCGTTGTTTCCGGGGCGGTCTTCGGTTGGGTACACATTCTTTACGGGTCGTGGTTGTCGGTCTTGCTCAGCTTCCTTGCCGGGACCGTGTTCTACCGCACCTATCGCAACAGCCGGTCCCTGGCCGCCGTCTGGTTGGAGCACAGTTTGTTTGGTTCGGCTGTCTTCGTTCTGGGGCTCGGTCACCTGTTCTATCGGGGCCCGGGCATCGACTAAGCCATGCCCCCTTGGGTCAGTCCCCAGGACTGCCTCGCCCTACCGCTCTGCCAACTCTCCGTCCTCGCCGAGGTAGCCGGCCCAGGCGAACCAGTAGGCGATGTGGCCGGGCAGGCGGGCGAGGCGTTCGCCGCCGGGGCCGACCAGGGCTTCCTCGGTGACCTGCCAGGTGCCGTCTTCGGCCTTCAGTTCAGCGACGCTGGCGCCGCGTTCGAAGGTGCGGCCGTCGCGGCGATAGGCGCGCACGGTGCGGGTCGCGGCATCGCCCACCAGCACCAGGTCGAGAATCCCCGCCTGGTCGTTGATCACCTTGCCGCCGTCGAAGCGGGTGAGCGGCCAGGCTTTGTCGGTGCCGCTGGAGCGCAGGGCGAAGACATAGTCCTTGGCCTGCAGCGCCTCTTGCCGGACCAGGGCCGGGAACATCAGCTCGGGGCTGGCGAAGTAGCTGCCGTAGGGGGCGCCGGGGCTGTAGTCGCGCCGGTGCCCGGTCTCCAGCGACAGCACCTTGGTCTCGGGGTTGGCTTCCCGCCAGGCCTGCCAGGAGGTGATGGCCACCGGGCGGGTCTTCAGTTCGATGCCGGAGCCGGTAAGCGGCCCCACCACCGGGCGCCCGGTGAACTGGTTCCACAGGGAGTGGGTTTCCTGGTCGTACATCAGCTTGTTGGAGCGGTAGAGAAAGCCCGAGGAGCCGAAGACGAAGGGCGTGTCGCGGCCCGCCACCGTGGTCTCGAAGAGGATGCCGGAGCCGCAGAGGGTGCAGTAGGCGAGGCTGACCGGCACGCCGCCGATGACGTCGTTGAACATCTCGTGCCAGTCCATGATGCGCAGGGGATAGGCCCGGGCATCGCCGTTGATGGTGACGCCGAAGACCAGCTCGTCCTCGGTCAGGTAATCGGCCTCCGAGGCCTCCAGCAGGGCCGGGTTGGTGAGCGCCGGAATGCCGTCCTTGACCACGCCGCCCCAGACGATTTCCTCCAGGCGGATCTCGTGGGTCACGCCGGGCTGCAGGAAGAGGCCGAAGTTGGGGTCGATGCGCTGAAAGACGGCGGATTTGAAGATGTCGAAGCCCTCATAGGGCACGACCTCCGGGTGGGCCTCCTGCCAGAGCATCCACTCGTGCCAGGAATCGCGCTCGCTGTCCCCGGTCAGCTCCCGCAGCACCGCGTCCACCTCATGCAGGCCCTGGAGGTAGCGGCGCGCCTGGATCAAGGCCGGGATGGCGTCCTTGCGCCCGCTCTGTCGGATCGCCTCAAGCGCGGCCAGACGAACCTCGGCATTGGCGGCGAGCAGTTCCAGGCTGTAGCGCAGCATGGTTTCATCGGGCTCGGCCTTGCCTGGCCGGACGAAGAGCGCGGCGGCAAGAGCGAGACCGGACAGGAGGACGAGGGCGGCGAGAGAACGGCGGCGCAACGGCATGACGGGATCTTTCCTGGGCAAAAGTCACATCCAGAGACTTGCTGTCTCTGCCCCTTTCGGTCGACTCACGCTTCAACACAGTATGTTGATCGACCGTAATCCTTTGAAATGGTTTAGATAAATCGGGTTACGGGTTCGGGCTTAAGAGAAATTGGAGGTAGACTTCAATTTCTGTGGCAAAAGGCACACCGTTTTCCGCCCCCCGTCCCTATATATCTCTCAACGGAACATGACATGCATTGGACGAGAGCCATGTCGGGACAAATGAACGAATCGACCACCAAGATTTCAGTGGACCATTTTTTGGCGGGCCTCGCCTTTTGGGGCGTGCTGATGGTCGGGATCGCGGTTCTCTGATCTTTCCAAGACGCTAAGGCACAGACAGAACAGAGAAACCTCTAAAGCTAGCTGTTATCCAACCCAGTGACCGGCCGCTTTTCCGGTCCGCCGTAGCGCCAGAGGCGCTCCCGGGGAAGCGGCCCCTTGTTACGCAGGCCGGACTGCGATTCCTCCCAGGCATGGGCGAGAATGCCCACCGAGCGTGACAGGCAGAAAAGGCCCCGGGCCAGGGGCGCCGGAAATCCCAACTCTCCGTAGATGACTGCCGTCGCCCCGTCGATGTTGAGGGGGATGCGCTTGCCTTTCTGCGCTTCCAGCATGGTTTCCAAAGCCCGGGCAATGGCCGCGAAACGGCCTGTGACGGCGCCCTTCGCGGCGGAGCGGTCGACCATCTCCAGGAGCCGCGGCGCGCGAGGGTCAACGGGGTGGAAGCGATGTCCGAAGCCGGGCAGAAAGCGCCCGCCGGTGGCGAAGAATCCCTCCAATTCCGCGTTGCAGGCCGTCTCCAGGGTCTCTCCGCCATCCATGCCCGCGGCAATCGCCTGATAGAGCCCCAGGGCCTGTTCGCCGGCCCCGCCGTGGACGTCCCCCAGGACGTTCACCGCCGAGGCCATGGCGTTGTTGAGGCCGACCCCGCAGGTCATGGCCATGCGCGCGATGGCGATGGAGGGGGCCTGGGGCCCGTGGTCGACGGCAGCCATGAGTGCAATGTCCAAGAGCTCGGCCTGGTCGCGGCTCGGCAGCTCCCCGCGCAGCAGCAGCCAGATCATCTGGGCGAAGGAGGCCCGGCCGATCAGCTCCTCGATGGGATAGCCGCGGTAGCGGATCACCCCGGGGCTCATCTCGATGATGTCGGTGGACCACCAGTCCGCTTCGGCGGCCGCTCTGTCCTCGGTCGTCATAGTGCTTTCTCCTCCGCCAGCGCGTCGATCTCCATGTCGCTCAGCCCCAATTCGGCAAGGATCTCCCGGCTGTGCTCGCCCAGTTGCGGCGGCGGGCTCTCGACTGCCGGGGGCGCGCCGTTCACCTTGATGCCGGTGCGGACCAGCCGGATGTCGCGCTCCACGCCGGGCACCGCCTCGAAGGCGGCGATCATGCCGCGGTCGCGCACCTGTGGGTGGTCGAGGGCCTCCGGCACGGTCAGCACCCGCCCGGCCGGAACGCCGGCGGCGTTCAAGTCTTCCTGCCAGTCGGCGGCGCTGCGGGCCGCCAGGGCCTCCTCCAGGATGGCTTTCAGCTCGGTGCGTCGGGCGAGGCGGTCCTGACGCGCGGCAAAGCGCGGGTCCGCTGCCAGCTCCGGGCGGCCGAGCACCCGGCAGACCGCCTCGAATTGCTCCTGCTTGTTGGCGGCGATGTTCAAGAGGCCCTCGCCGGTGCGGAAGGCGCCGGAGGGGCTGGCGGTGAAATTCTCGTTGCCCAGGGGCTGGGGCGCGCGCCCGGCGATGAGGAGGTTGGAGACCACCCAGCCCATGGTCGCCAGGGTCGCCTCCAGCATGGAGACGTCGATCAAGCAGGGTTCTTTGGCGGCTTTGCCGCGTCGCGCCAGGGCGGCGGCGACCGCAAAGGCGGCGGTCATGCCGCCGATGGTATCGGCGATGGGATAGCCGACCCGGTAGGGTGCTGTTTCGGCATCGCCGGTGATGGACATCACCCCGCACATGCCCTGAATGATCTGGTCGTAGGCCGGCAGATTGCGCAAGGGGCCCTCCTGGCCGAAGCCGGAGATGGCGCAGTAGATGAGGTCCGGCCGATCCTTGGTCAGGGTCTCGAAGCCTAGCCCGAGCCGTTCCATGACCCCGGGGCGGAAGTTCTCCACCACCACATCGGCGGTCGCGACGAGACGGCGGAAGATCGCCTTGCCCTTAGCACTCTTCAGGTTGAGGGTGAGGGAGCGTTTGCCGGCGTTCTGCGCCAGAAACGAAACCCCCATGTGCTTGGCGTTGAGTTCGGCATCGGCGCCCAGTTGGCGGGCGAGATCGCCGCTGCCCGGCACCTCCACCTTGATGACGTCGGCGCCCATATGGGCCAGTTGATGGCAGCAGAAAGGCCCGGCGAGGACATTGGTGAGGTCCAGGACCCGGACTCCGTCGAGGCAGGCGATCATCGCGGCATGCTTTCGAATTGGTTTTGCGCTTCGGCCACTGGAGGCCTAGAGTTCTGTTCAACGCAATCGAATTTGACGAGTCGGGCAGTTATGTTCTGTCAAACAGAACAGTAATGGAGAAATCGCCGTGGCGGAGACGCGGGTTGAGGCCGTCGAGCGGGCGCTCACCATTCTGGAGGCCTTCGGCGACGGGGCGCCGTCGCTGAGCCTGGCGGAGCTGGCGGCGCGCAGCGGCTACTACAAGAGCACCATTCTGCGCCTCGCCGCTTCGTTGGAGCGCTTCGGCTATCTGGTCCGCGGCGGTGATGGCCGCTTTCGCCTGGGCGCCAGCCTCGCCCGTCTGGGCGTTCTCTATCGCGACGAGAGCGATCTGGAGGCGGTCTTGCGCCCGGTGCTGCGCCGCCTGCGCGATGCCAGCGGCGAGACGGCGTCCTTCTATGTCCGCAGCGGCCTCACCCGGACCTGTCTCTACCGGGAGAACGCGGCGCGGGAACTGCGCCACCACCTGGAGGAAGGCGCGCGCCTGCCGCTTTCGCTGGGCGCGGCGGGCAAGGTGCTGCTGGCCTGGGCGGGCGAAAACGATCCGGCGCTGCGCAGCATCAGGGCGCAGGGCTATGCCCTCTCTTTGGGAGAGCGCGATCCCTATCTCGCCGCCGTCGCCGTGCCGCTGCGGGACACGGCGGACCGCTTGCAGGGCGCGCTCTGCCTCTCCGGCCTGGCGGCACGCTTCACCCCGGCACATCAGAACAGTTGTCGCGAGCTGTTGTTCGATGCGCTTGGCGATTTGCGCAGCGGTTTGCTCTAAGCCGCCAGGGCCGGCTCCAGCAGCCTTTGCGCGCCCGCATAGTCGATCTTGCCGCTGCCCAGAATCGGGATGGCTTCGACGCAGCGGATCTCCCGCGGCAGCATGATCTCCGGCAGTCCCTTGTCCTTGGCCCGGGCCGTCAGGTCCTCCGGGGCGCAGTCCGTCCCTTCGACCAGCAGGACGATCTGCTCGCCCTTGCGTGGGTGCGGTGTGGCGAGGGCGACGCTGCGCAGCTCGGGCCAGACCTCGCCCGCCAGGGCCTCCACCGCCGCCAGGGAGACCATCTCGCCGCCGACCTTGGCGAAGCGCTTGGCGCGCCCGGCGATGGTGAGGAAACCCTCCTCGCAGAGCGAGACGATGTCGCCGGTGTCGTGCCAACCGTTTTCCGGCGGTTCGAGAACGTCCGGCCGTTCCGGGCGCAGGTAGCCCAGCATGACGTTGGGGCCGCGGACGTGCAGGCGCCCGCCTTCGGCGATGCCGGGTACCGGTTCGAGGCGCGAAGCCATGCCCGGCAGCAGGCGGCCGACGGTGCCGGGGCGGTTCTTCATGGGCGTGTTGATGGCCAGCACCGGTGCGGTTTCGGTGACGCCGTAACCCTCCAGAATGCGGACGCCGAAACGCTCGGCCCAGAGGCTGCGGGTTTCCGGGCGCAGGCGCTCCGCGCCGGCGAAGACCAGGCGCAGGCTGTAGAAGTCGTAGGCATGGGCCATGCGGGCATAGCCGCTCAAGAAGGTGTCGGTGCCGAAGAGGATGGTCGCGTTGCTGTCGTAGGCTACCTCCGGAACGATGCGGTAGTGCAGCGGTGAGGGATAGAGAAAGGTCTTCACACCGGACAGCAGAGGCAGCAGGGTGCCGGCGGTGAGGCCAAAGGAATGGAACATCGGCAGGGCGTTCAGCACCTTGTCTTCATAGCTGAAATCCACCAGGGCCGAGACCTGATAGCGGTTGGCCTGGATGTTGGCGTGGCTGAGCACCACGCCCTTGGGCAGCCCTTCCGACCCGGAGGTGAAGAGCACCGCGGCCTCGTCCTGCGGGTTCGCTTTGTGCAGTCCCTGAAGGCGCAGGGCGAGCCCGGGAAAGAGCGTCTTGGCGAAGGCGCGCAGGCGGGCGAAGACGCCGATGGCCTCCCGCAGGTCCTCCAGGTAGACGACCGTCGCGCGCTTGCCGATCTCCTCCACCAGAGCCTCCAGCTTGCCCAGGCGCACGAAACGCCGCGAGGTGACCACGGTGCGGATCTGGGCCGCGGTGAGGGCGGCGCGGACCCCGGCGGCACCGGCGGTGAAGTTCAGCATGGCCGGCGTCTTGCCGCCGGCGTGGCAGGCGAAGAAGCTGATCACGGCGGCGCCCGCATTGGGCAGCAGCAGGCCGAGGCGCTTCTCGCCGAGCGCGGTCGCTTTGAGCTTCGCGCCGAGGGCAAAGGCCCCCAGCAGGATGCGGCGATAGCCCAGGGGCTTGCGCTCGATGTCTTCGAGGACCGGCCGGGTGCCGTGCAGCCGGTAGGCGTCGATGAGACCCTGGAGAAGGGTGGTCTCCCGCGGGCTGGTCTCGAACACCATTTCGGCCATGATGTCGTGCAGCCTGGCCCCGGCATGCGCCCGGCGGGCGCGGCCATGCAGCGCTTCGGGCACCTCGATGACGCGCGGCGGCAGCACTGTGAGGGCGATTCTCGGCAGCAGCCGGCGGCGGACCTTGCCCTTGAGGCGCGAAAACAGGCTGTGCTGGGCGCCGTCGATGCGCAGCGGGATGATCGGTGCGCCGGCGCGGGCGGCGATCATCGCCGGACCGTCGTAGACTTTCATCAGCGCACCGGTCACCGTCAGGCGGCCTTCGGGGAAGATCACCAGGCGGCGCTTCTGCTCCCTCACCAGCTTCACCATGCTGCGCACGCTCAAGGGGCTGGCGGGATCGACCGGGATCAGGTCGGCGAAGAGGAAGGCGGGCCGCGCCCACCAGCGCTTGGCGACGAAAGCGTTGATGGCGAAGGCCGGTTTGCCGGGCAGCAGGCAGGCCAGCAGGATGGCATCGAGGTAGGAGCTGTGGTTGGCCACCACGACCGCGGGGCTGCGCCCGTCGCCGTAGTGCTCCAGCCCGGAGATGCGGGCGCCGAACAGCCAGCGCAGGAGGGTCGCGCCGGCGGCCTTGGCGATCTCGCCGGGGATCAACCGCACGACATAGACGGTGACGCAGAGATTTGCGATCCCCAGGCAGAGCAGGAGGGTCTGCACCTTGACGCCAAGGGCCAGCAACACTGTCGTGGCACCCAGGAGCGCGACCATGACGAGGCCGTTCAGGATGTTGTTGCCGGCGATGGCCGAGGAACGGCTGCGCCGGCGCGCGCGGGCCTGCAGCAGGGTATAGAGCGGCACCGTGAACATCCCGCCGAAGGCGGCCAGTCCCACCATGTCGCCAGCGATGCGCAGCCCGGCCCAGGACCCGAAGAAGGCGGCCACGCCGACCTCTGTTGCCTGCGCTGTCGACTGTCCGTAGGCGTCGACGGCAAACGACAGGTCGATCAGGCAGAGCGCCATGCCGAGGGCGCCGAGGGGCACGTGGCGTGCCGAGATCTTGTCCTTCAGCAACTTGGTGACCGTCGCCGTCCCCGCGGCGATGCCGAGGACGAAGCTGCCGATCAGGGTGTTGGCGACATGGGCGGAGACGTTGAGGTCCCGCTTGGCGACGTCTGGAAAGATCGAGATGACGATGAGCCCGACCGCCCAGAACCAGGAGATGCCGACGGCGGAGCGAAACAGCGTCACCTTGGTCCGCACGGTGGCGAGCGCCTTGCGGGCGTTGCGCAGCGGCGCGAAACGGTAGACGGCCGCATCCTTTGCGGGCTCTGCCGGGGGGATGAGGCGCGACAGGCCGTAGCCGGCGACGGCGAGCGTCAGAAGACCGCCGGCCACCACCTCGATGAGCCCCTGGGCCGCCAGGAAGCCGCCGCAGAGGGTGCCGGTGAGGATCGCCACGAAGGTCGAGGTCTCGACGAGGGCGTTGGCCCTGACCAGCCGCTCCTCCGGCAGGTGCTGGGGCAGGATGGCGTACTTCGCGGGACTGAAGAACGCGGACTGGGTGGCGTAGGCGAACATCGCCGCCAGAATGAGCCAGCTCTGCTCCGTGAAGAGGGCGAGGGCGGCGAGTCCCGCCAGGGGAATCTCGATCAGCCGGGTGATGCGCACGATCTGCGCCTTGTCGCAGGCATCGGCCAGGGCCCCTGCCGTTCCGGAGAACAGCAAGAGGGGCACCACATAGGCTGCGGTTCCGATCATCAGTGAGATGCCGGGCGCGGTGCCGAACAGCGACAGGCCCTGAAAGGCGACCAGGAAGGCAAAGGCGCTCTTCAACAGGTTGTCAGTGAAGGCGCCGAAGGCCTGTACGCCGAACAGCGGCAGAAAGCGGCGGCTGCTGAGGATGGACAAAGGCATGATTGCTCCCCTGTTCGCGGGTCCGGTTCCTTGCCAAGAAAGCCGCTGCCCTCCCGTTCCCTCCGAGGTGGAGGCCCTCTGGTCGCAAATGAACGGCGTTCAGTTATCTGGGAACTAATTGAACGATGTTCAATAATAAATCTGCTCGACCGGTGAAGAGCTTGGCGCCGGTGGAGCCGGGCGCGGTCACGCGGGCTCCAGCGCAGGCACAAGCGCCATTCATTTTGTGTACGTAGTAATTATGTGCTGTGCGAAACTACCTTTGATTTTCGCGAGTTACTCAGGCTTCCTTGACAGTGAAATTTTATGTTGCATACTAAAGAAAAAGAATGGGACAGAGAGATCGGGAGCGTTCGGACGGTGGGGGGCTATCTTCGCCCTGAGCGGTTGGAGGAGGCGGTCGGCGCCCTTGCCGACGGCGCCTATACGATTCTGGCCGGCGGCACCGACTTCTACCCGGCGCGGGTCGGCCGGGCAGTTGATGACAGCGTTCTGGACATCACCGCCCTCAGCGACCTGCGCGGCATCGCCGATCTCGGAGACCACTACCGCATCGGCGCCCTGACCACCTGGACCGACGTTATCCGCGCGTCCCTGCCGCCGCAGTTCGACGGGCTGAAGCTGGCGGCGCGGGAGGTGGGCGGGGTGCAGATTCAGAACGCCGGCACGCTCTGCGGCAACCTCTGCAATGCCTCCCCCGCCGCCGACGGCGTGCCGCCTCTCCTGACCCTGAATGCCGAGGTCGAGTTGCGCTCGCAGGACGGCAGCCGGCGCCTGGCCCTCGACGACTTCATTCTCGGCAACCGCCAGACCGCCCGACGGCCCGACGAACTGGTGACGGCGCTCTACCTGCCGAAACCCGCCGGCACGGTGCGCAGCGACTTCGTCAAGCTGGGCGCTCGCAAGTATCTGGTGATCTCCATCGTCATGGTGGCAGGGCTGCTTGAGACAGACGAGTCCGGAACCATCACAGTTGCGCGCTTTGCCGTCGGCTCCTGCGCGGCCCAGGCGCGGCGGCTGCCGGCGCTGGAGGAGGCGCTGGTCGGTGCGGCTTTGGATTCGGATCTCGGTGAGCGCGTGGAGCCTTCGCATCTCGCGCCGCTGTCGCCCATCGATGATGTGCGCGGCACCGCCGCGTACCGCACGGACGCGGCCCTGCAACTCGTCCGGCGCAGCCTGGAGCGGCTCGCCGCGGCGCCGGGAGGCGCGCGATGAGGGACGGCGAGATGACGCCGGCCACGCTGGCCTTCACCCTCAACGGGCGGCCGGTCAGCCTGGAGATCGATCCGCGCGAGCGGCTCAGCACGGCCCTGCGCTACAGCCTGGGCCTCACCGGCACCAAGGTCGGCTGCAATGCCGGCGACTGCGGCGCCTGCACCGTGCTGGTGGACGGCGAACAGCTCTGCGCCTGTCTGATGTCCTGCGGACAACTCGCCGGCAAGGCGATCACCACGGTGGAGGGGCTGTCGGACCTGCCGGGCATGGCGGCGCTGCAGCAGGCCTTTCTGGACCATGGGGCCGCGCAGTGCGGCATCTGCACGCCGGGCATGCTGATGGCGGCGGCGGACCTTTTGCAGCGCGACCCCCGGCCCGACCAGCCGGCGGTGCAGGATGCCCTGGGCGGCGTGCTCTGCCGCTGCACCGGCTACCAGAAGATCGTCGAGGCGGTCTGTTCGGTGGCCGACGGCGGGTCCATGGAGGCGCCGGAGATCGGCGAAGCGGTAGGCGCGCGCATGGTCAAGACCGACGGGGCGCCCAAGGTCAGCGGCGGCGAACTCTATGGCGCCGACACGGCGCCGGAGGGCGCGCTCTGGCTCCGCGTGATCCGCTCGCC